>CADECM010000027.1:36533-57895 GCA_902825845.1 uncultured beta proteobacterium | reverse complement strand
CGCCGGCTTCCATCATTTCGTGATAGAAGTCGTTGCCCTCGCGCGTGCGCTCACCCACCCCGGCGAACACCGACAGGCCGGAGTGCGCCTTGGCGATATTGTTGATCAGTTCCATCATGTTCACGGTCTTGCCCACGCCGGCGCCGCCGAACAGGCCGACTTTACCGCCCTTCGCGAATGGACACACCAGATCGATAACCTTGATGCCCGTCTCCAGCAGATCGGTCGAAGGCGACAGCTCTTCGAACGACGGCGCCTTGCGATGGATCGACATGGTTTTGTCGGATTGGACCGGACCGACTTCATCGATCGGGCGTCCCAGCACATCCATGATGCGTCCCAAGGTGCCAGGGCCGACGGGCACCATGATCGGGCCGCCGCTGTTGCTAACCATCATGCCGCGGCGCAGACCGTCCGACGAGCCCAGTGCGATGGTGCGCACGATGCCGTCGCCCAACTGCTGCTGCACTTCGAGCGTCAGCTCGCTGCCATCCATTTTCAGCGCGTCATATACATGCGGCATCTGGTCGCGTGGAAATTCCACGTCGATCACCGCGCCGATACATTGAACGATTTTGCCTTGTGCCATTGTTGGTTCCTGACTCAAAAAATAACAATCCTTAGCGACTTCGGTGCTTCTTTCCCTCATCCCAACCCTTCTCCCGGAGGGAGAAGGACCGAGGGTGAGGGAAAGGCTCTAAATCAAACCGCCGCCGCACCGGCGACGATTTCAGACAATTCCTTGGTGATGCCGGCCTGCCGCGTCTTGTTGTAGATCAGCGTCAGCTCGTCAATCACGGTTGCGGCGTTATCCGAAGCGGCTTTCATCGCCACCATGCGCGCCGACTGCTCCGATGCCATGTTCTCCGCCACTGCCTGATAGATCAGCGCTTCGATGTAGCGTGTGAGCACCTGCTCCAGCACTGCCTTGGCGTCCGGTTCGTAGATGTAGTCCCAGTTGCCTTCCGGCGCGCCGAGCGACTCGCCCGACAACGGCAGCAACTGTTCCATGGTCGGTTCCTGCTTCATGGTGTTGATGAAGCGGGTATTGAATATCATCACGCGGTCGAAGCGGTCCTCGGTGTACCCGTCGAGCATGATCTTGACCGCGCCGATCATTTTTTCCATCTGCGGCCGGTCACCAAGGCCGATCACGTTCGACACGATATTCGCGCCCAGGCGCTGCATGAAGCCCAGGCCCTTGTTGCCGATGGCACACACTTCGACTTCTTCGCCTTCGGCTTCCCATTCCTTCATCTTGTTCAAGGCAAGGCGCAGGATGTTGGTGTTCAGACCGCCGCACAAGCCTTTGTCCGTGGTGATGACGATGATGCCGATGCGTTTGACCGAATCGCGCTCCACCAGAAACGGATGACGGTATTCCGGGTTTGCCTGGCTGATGTGCGCGGCGACGTTGCGGATTTTTTCCGCATACGGACGCGCGGTACGCATGCGGTCCTGCGCCCGGCGCATCTTGGAGGCCGCGACCATTTCCATCGCCTTGGTGATCTTGCGCGTGTTTTGCACGCTCTTGATCTTGGTGCGGATTTCCTTGGAGCCTGGCATGGGAAGTTAGTTTACGTAAGTATTTGTTTTTAAACAGTATTTAATTTGGGCTAGAACGTGCCGTTGGCTTTCCAGTCCTTGATCGCCTCGGTGAGTTTGGCCTCGTCGTCCTTGCTCAGGTCCTTGCTGTCTTCGATGCGGTTGATCAGATCGCCATACTTGCTCTTGACGTAATCGCGCATCGACTTTTCAGCGCTCAGCGCTTTTTTCACGTCGATGTCGTCATAGAAGCCGCCGCTCACCGCGAACAGCGTCAGCGACATTTCCCACACTTGCAGCGGCTCGTACTGCGGCTGCTTCATCAGTTCAGTCACCATGCGGCCACGCTCCAGCTGCTTGCGCGTGGTTTCGTCGAGGTCGGACGCGAACTGCGCAAACGCCGCCAGCTCGCGATATTGTGCCAGCGCCAGACGGACGCCACCGCCGAGTTTTTTGACGATCTTGGTTTGCGCCGCACCGCCCACGCGCGACACCGAAATACCGGCGTTGATGGCGGGACGGATGCCGGCGTTGAACAAGTCGGTTTCCAGAAAGATCTGGCCGTCGGTAATCGAAATCACGTTGGTCGGCACGAAGGCGGTCACGTCGCCAGCCTGGGTTTCAATCACCGGCAGCGCGGTGAGCGAACCGGTCTTGCCTTTGACCGCGCCTTTGGTGAAGGCCTCGACGTAATCAGGGTTCACACGCGCAGCACGCTCGAGCAGGCGCGAGTGCAGATAAAACACGTCGCCGGGATACGCTTCGCGGCCCGGCGGACGGCGCAGCAGCAGCGACACCTGACGATAGGCCCACGCCTGCTTGGTCAGGTCATCATAAATGATCAGCGCGTCCTGGCCGCGGTCGCGGAAGTATTCGCCCATGGTGCAGCCGGAGTAGGGCGCGATGAACTGCATCGCCGCGGATTCGGAAGCGGTGGCGGCGACGACGATGGTGTAGTCCATCGCGCCGTGCTCTTCAAGCTTGCGAATCACGTTTTTGATCGACGAGGCTTTCTGACCGATCGCAACATAAATGCAGATCAGGTCCTTGCCCTTTTGATTGATGATGGTGTCGATCGCCACCGCGGTCTTGCCGGTCTGGCGGTCGCCGATGATCAGCTCGCGCTGGCCGCGGCCGACCGGCACCATGGCGTCGATGGATTTCAACCCGGTTTGCACCGGCTGCGACACGGATTGACGCGCGATCACGCCCGGCGCCACCTTCTCGATAACGTCGGTCATCTTGGCGTTGACCGGACCCTTGCCGTCGATGGGCTGACCCAGCGAATTCACCACGCGGCCGATCAGTTCCGGGCCCACCGGCACTTCAAGAATGCGGCCCGTGGTCTTGACGGTGTCACCTTCGGAAATGTGCTCGTACTCACCCAGAATAACCGCGCCCACCGAGTCGCGTTCAAGGTTCAACGCGAGGCCGAAGGTATTCTTGGGAAACTCCAGCATCTCGCCCTGCATCACGTCCGCCAGACCGTGAATGCGGCAGATACCGTCGGTCACCGAGATCACTGTCCCTTGGGTGCGCGCTTCGGTGGTGCCCGCAAGGTTCTGGATGCGGCTCTTGATGAGTTCGCTGATTTCGGAAGGATTGAGTTGCATGTGAAAGCTCCGTGGTACTGCTTAATGGGTTACTTGGTTGGCCACTCAGTTGACAAGGGCTGCGGCCATCGCATCGAGCTTGCCGCGCACTGTGGCATCGATGACTTTGTCGCCGACGACAATCTTGACGCCGCCGATCAGCGACGCGTCGGTTTCGACTTGCGCGGTGACTTTGCGCCGGTATTTGGCTTCAAGCTGCGCGACGAGTTGTTTGACCTGTGCGTCATTTATCGGGAGCGCAGAAATGATTTTGGCTTCAAGCACGCCTTCCTGGTCGCGTTTGAGCGCCTCGAAGTGCGAGCGGATCAACGGCATCAGGTCGAGACGGTTATTCTGCACCAGCACTTGCACGAAGTTGCGCGCCTCGCCCGAGAGCTTGTCGCCGACCACACCCAGCACCAGCCCCTCGAGCTGCTGCGCGCTGACGTTGGGATCGCTGATGCAAGCCTGCACCCGCGTATCGGCAACCACGCCGTCGAGATTGGCCAACGCGTCGGACCAGGCGGCAAGTGCATTGCCTTCGCTCGCAAGCTTGAACACGGCTTCGGCGTAGGGGCGGGCGACAGTTACGGGTTCAGCCATGATTAATTCGCGTTACTGTTGCCGTATTAAAGTTGTTTCTGCACATCAGACAAAATGTCGGCGTGCGCCTTGGCGTCTACTTCGCGCATGAGGATTTTTTCGGCGCCCGCGACCGCCAGCGTGGCCACCTGCGTGCGCAGGGTTTCTTTGGCGCGGGAGACTTCCTGCTCGATCTCGGACTTGGCGGCAGCCAGTTCGCGGTCACCCTCAGCCCTCGCGGCCGTTTTGGCTTCTTCGATCATCTGGCTGACGCGTTTTTCGGCCTGCGCGACAATTTCGGATGCACGCCCGCGCGCCTGCGCGATGGCTTCGTCGGCCTGCCGGGACGCGTTTTCGAGGGACTTCTTGCCTTCTTCCGCAGCCGTCAGGCCATCAGCGATCTGCTTTTGGCGTGTTTCAATGGCTCTCATCAGGGGCGGCCACACGAATTTCTTGCAGAAAAAAATAAAGACAAAGAACGTGACCGCCTGCGCGAGCATCGTGACGTTTAGGTTCATGGGCTTCCCCTGCGGGAACAGTGATTACGAATGTGACGTGGGCGGCGCAAAAATTATCTCAGGCTCGCGAGCAGCGGGTTGCCGGTGGCGAACCACAGCGCGAGACCCACGCCGATAATGAACGACGCGTCGATCAGGCCCAGCAGCAGGAACACCTTGGCTTGCAATTGCGGCATCAATTCAGGCTGACGTGCGGCGCCTTCCAGAAAGCGGCTGCACATAATGCCCACGCCGATACAGGCGCCCGCGGCACCCAAACCGATCATCAGACCGATACCGATACCGGTATACGCCTGAACCATCGCGATCAATTGCATCTTGTCCATCAACCTCTCCTTTATTAAAAACTCAATTAAAACAAAAAGTTAGTGGGATTCGTGCGCCATCGACATGTAGACGATGGTGAGCATCATGAAAATGTAGGCCTGCAGGGCGACGATCAGGATGTGGAAAATCGCCCAGCCCAGCGCGAGCACGCCGCCAAACAGGGAGCCGACCAGACCGGTCGCCGCCCACATCCACAACAGCATGAAAATGATTTCGCCCGCATAAATGTTGCCGTATAGCCGCAGCGAGTGCGACAGCGGTTTGGAGATGTACTCGACCAAATTGAACAGGAAGTTCAGCGGGAAAAACCAGGCGCCAAAAGGCGTGCAGAACAATTCGTGCGTCCAGCCGCCGATGCCTTTGACTTTGAGGTTGTAGAAAATCATCAGCCCCCACACCGACAGCGCCAGCGCGAAGGTGGTATTCACATCGGAAGTCGGCACCGGCTTCCATTCGTGCTGCTGCAAGACGTGGCTGCTGACCAAGGCCGCCAGATCGACCGGGATAAAATCCATGGCGTTCATCAACAGCACCCACACGAATACGGTCAGCGCCAGGGGCGCGACGAAGGCGCGGTTGCCGTGGAAAATGCCTTTGACCTGATCATCGACAAAATCGAAAAGCATCTCTACAAACGCCTGACGCTTGTTGGGCACGCCGGCGGTTGCGCCGCGCACAATCCACCACAGGAATCCGAAGCCGACCACCGCCAGAAAAACAGCTGTCAGCCAAGTGTCCAGATGCAGCGTCCAGAACGGGCCTTCACCCAGCGACACCGTGCGATTGGTGAGGTGATGGCTGATATAGCTGGTGGGGTTGAGTTCCTGCCCTGCGGCGGCCATGGTGCGGTCTCGGTATGCTGTTCTAAACTATTCTTTAACCAGGATCGCCATCCGGAACACAATGACCGAGACGACGAACGACAAAAATAATGCCGGATGCACCACGTCCTTGTAAGACGTCAGCACCCCTCCCAACAACATCACGATCAGAAGGACGCGAACCCCTTCCGCCCGGAAAAGCGTACGCAGGGTATTCCCTGCTGTTCTAATGCCGCCGCCCGAAACCAGCAGAGCGTAAGCCAGGTCCGCTATCTGGTTGACGACGCCACCCAGCACCGCCGAGACCGCGCCGTGCAAGCCAGCCCAAAGGCCGGCGCCCAGCGCCAATACAGCGGTTGCGTAAACCTGCCAGCGCAACACGGTGCGTATCGGCTTGCTCTCAATGCGTCGCAAATGTGTAGTTCAATATCTGGAATGCACTATGAGCAAACTCGTTGATTGTACGTGCGTTTGTCTGGTTCGGTCAAATTTTGATGCGGCGCAATATCGGGATGGGGTGGGGATAGGGTAACGAGCGTGTGTTTGCTACAGAACGAACAAATGTTCGGCAACGGCGCCGCGCACGGCGTCAAGTCGTATGCTTTGATCGAAGGTTATCAGGGTACCGCCATGTTTTACCGCCAGCGCGAGCAAATACAGATCAGCGATTGGATTGTGGCCGTGCACGCGGTTGATATCGACAGTGGCATCGTCGCGCAATGTGGCATCGTCCGGCCGGAACGCATGATCGAGGGTCGCGCAGGCGTGGATCAGCTGCCTGCGAACGCGTTACAAGCCGAGCGCGCCGCTTCGTGCGTAGCGGGGCAGGTTCAGCACACGAATCACGCCGTTTTCCACCAACGGGCATGTCGCGATGGTGACGCCCGGGATTTCGATCAGCGCATTGGCCTGCAGGGAGGCGACGTGCGCATCGTCAAACCGGGCAACCCATACATTTACATCCAGCAACAGACGGCGCCCGGTTGCACGTTGCGCGTGGCGCGCGAGGTAGCGCGCATGGGGTTCGCCCGCTGCGGCGGGAGCAGCCATCGTTATGTACCTTCGCGCTCCATCAACTCGCGCACATGTTCGACGGTGACGACTTCGTCGCGTCATCGTTTTGATGTTTGAGAGAATCCGGCTTTCCGAGGTCTTTGCGGGATAGCGGAGATTTATAAAAACTATTTAAAATCAAATAGTTAATATTAATGAATCTACTTATCGCGCGGTTTGTGCGAGGTTCTCAGCGCCGCATCTTCTCGATCAATCCATCCAATTGATCGAGACTGCGGTATTCCACGATCAACGTACCGCGCCCCTTGCCTTTTTGCTTGATCTGCACCGCCGTACCCAGTTTTTGCGCGAGATCTTCGGTAAGGCGCGCGACGTCGCGGTCGACGGTGCGCGGGATTCGCGCGGTGGGACGTGCCACCAACTCGCCTACGCGCTTTTCCACCTCGCGCACAGACAGGCCCTTGGCGGCAATTTCGTTGGCAAGTTCAACCTGGCGCAGGGCGGGCAGGGCCAGCAGGGCGCGCGCGTGGCCCATATCCAGTCTGCCCTGCGACAATAGTTCCCGCACCGGCGGTGCCAGTTCCAGCAAACGCAGCAGATTGGTTACCGCGGTGCGCGAGCGGCCGAGCGCATCCGCGGCGTTCTGGTGCGTGAGACCAAATTCGTTGGTGAGCCGCTGGATACCCTGTGCTTCTTCCAGCGGGTTCAAGTCTTCGCGCTGAATATTTTCGATCAGCGCCACCGCCAGCGCCTGGCTGTCGGGGATGTCGCGCACCACCACCGGCACCAACTGCAGGCCCGCCATGCGCGCGGCGCGCCAGCGGCGTTCCCCGGCAATGATTTCATGTTTGCCGCCGTCGAGCGGCCGCACCAGAATCGGCTGAATCACGCCTTGGGTCTTGATGGATTCAGCGAGTTCTTTCAGCGCCTCCTGATGCATGTGCGTGCGCGGCTGATATTTGCCGGGTTGCAGCTGATCGATGGCTAATTCGCGCTGCGCGTCGGCGGCCGCTGCCGCGGGCGGCGTAGCCGCCGGTTCATTGCCGCCGAGCAAGGCATCCAGTCCGCGCCCGAGTCCTTTGAGTCTGGCCATGCTTATGCCGCCGCCGTCGGGTGCGCGGGCGCGCTGTTGCGATTAAGCATTTCGCCGGCCAGTGCGATATAGGCTTGCGCCCCTTTGGAGGCGCGGTCAAAGTGCATCACCGGCAACCCGTGGCTGGGCGCTTCGGCGAGACGGATATTGCGCGGTATCACCGTGCGATACACCTTGTCGCCAAAATGCTGCAGCAATTGCTGCGACACCTGTTGTGCGAGCGAATTGCGCGGATCGTACATGGTGCGCAGCAAGCCTTCTATTTCGAGCGTGGGATTCAGGTGCGCGCGCACGCGTTTCACCGTCTGCACCAGATCCGACAAACCTTCCAGCGCGTAGTACTCGCACTGCATGGGAATCATCACCGCGTGCGCCGCGGTCAGGCCGTTCACCGTAAGTAGATTCAGCGCGGGTGGACAATCGATCAGCACGTAGTCGTAATCCTGCATGAGCGGGGCCAGCGCGCCTTTGAGACGCGTCTCGCGCTGTTCCATGTCGACCATTTCCACTTCGGCGCCGGCAAGTTCCCGATTCGCCGGAATCACGTCATAGGCGCCGGTGGTCGCGTGCACGAGTACTTGCACCAATGATTTTTCCCCCAGCAGCACCTGATACACCGTCGCCGTCAGGGTGCGCTTGTCGATACCGCTGCCCATGGTGGCGTTGCCCTGCGGATCGAGATCGATCAGCAGAACACGTTGTCGGGTCGCCGCAAGGCTGGCCGCAAGATTGACGCCAGTGGTGGTTTTGCCAACGCCGCCTTTTTGGTTGGTGATGGCGAGTATGCGTGCCATGGCGTTCAGGCCGCTTTCAAAAACACCAGATGCCGCTCGGCGGCGAGGCCGGGTATCTGCAGCGGGGTGATGCCGCTCAGTTTGAAATTACCTTTGAGCCCCGCGATTTCCTCGCTCGGGTGCACCCCTTTCATGGCAAGCAGAACGCCAGCAGGAGCGACCAGATGCCCGGCCTGTTCGGCAAACTCCGGCAGACCGCTAAAGGCGCGGGATATAACCACGTTAAATTTTTGATTTAATTGAAGTTTTTCGACGCGCTCGCAGATTACACGGACATTGCCGAGGGTCAGTTCGATCACGGCCTGGTTAAGAAAGGCGCATTTCTTGTGATTGCTGTCGAGCAAAGTGACTTGCGCCGCGGGCAGCGCCAGGGCGAGCGGGATCCCGGGCAAACCCGCGCCGCTGCCGACATCAAGCAGGGTGCTGGCAGCTGCTACGTGCGGCGCCACGGCGAGGCTGTCGAGCAAGTGGTGGGTGAGCATCTTGTCACTGTCGCGCACGGCGGTGAGGTTGTAGACCTTGTTCCACTTCCGCACCAGCGTGATGTAGTCCAGCAGCCGTTGCTGGACAGCCGCAGGCAGGGCCAGATTCAGGCGCGCGAGACCTTCCGCCAATAGCGTGGCGGGCTCGTTCATGCGCTTTTGCGCTGGCCGGCGAAGCCGCGTTTGGCGTAGACCATCAGCACCGAGATCGCGGCGGGCGTAATCCCGGAAATGCGCGCGGCCTGACCCAACGTTTCGGGCTGGTGTTTGGCGAGCTTTTGCCGCGCCTCGATCGACAGGCCGGTGATCTTGGCGTAATCGAGGTCCGCCGGCAGTCGCGTCGACTCCTGTTGCGCGCCGCGTGAAATTTCTTCCTGCTGGCGCGCGATGTAACCATGGTACTTGGCCTGGATTTCAACCTGCTCGCTGACTTGAGCGTCGCCAACGCCGGGACCGGCGTGCGGCAGACTCATCAGCGAGGCGTAGCTCACATCCGGGCGGCGCAGCAGGTCGAGCAGCGGGTACTCGCGCTCCAGGGCCTGGCCCAGCACGCGTTCGGCGTCTGCGGTTTCAATCAGTCGCGGATTCACCCAGGTGGACTTCAACCGTTCCTGCTCGCGCGCAATGGCATCGCGTTTGCGTGCAAAGGCGTCCCAGCGGACATCATCAACGGTGCCCAGCGTGCGGCCGATTTCGGTCAGCCGCAGGTCGGCGTTGTCTTCGCGCAGTGACAGCCGGTATTCCGCGCGGCTGGTGAACATGCGATAGGGTTCCGACACGCCGCGGGTGATCAGATCGTCGACCAGCACGCCGAGGTACGCTTCATTGCGCTGCGGACACCACGCTTCTTTCTCCTGTACCCGCAACGCGGCATTCACACCCGCGAGCAGGCCCTGCGCGGCCGCTTCCTCATAACCGGTAGTGCCGTTGATCTGGCCGGCGAAAAACAGTCCCTTGACCGACCTGGTTTCGAGCGAGCTTTTCAGCCCGCGCGGATCGAAGTAATCGTATTCGATGGCATAACCGGGGCGCGTGATGTGCGCGTTTTCCAGACCGCGGATCGTGCGTACCAGTGCATATTGCACGTCGTACGGCAGGCTGGTGGATATGCCATTAGGGTAATACTCGTGTACCGTCAGGCCCTCGGGTTCGAGGAAGATCTGGTGGCCGCTCTTGCCGGCAAAACGCGTGATCTTGTCTTCGATGGACGGACAATAGCGCGGGCCAATGCCTTCGATCACGCCGGTGAACAAGGGGGAGCGGTCCAGGCCCGCGCGGACGATGTCGTGGGTGCCTTCATGCGTGTGGGTGATCCAGCACGGCATTTGCGGCGGGTGTTGTTCACGCGTGCCGAGGAAGGAAAATACCGGCAGCGGATCGTCACCCGGTTGTTCGGTCATGAGCGAAAAATTGATGCTGCGGCCGTCAATGCGCGGCGGCGTGCCGGTTTTCAGCCGCCCCACGCCCAGATTCAATTCGCGCAAACGTTGCGCCAGCGTCAGTGCCGGCGGATCGCCCGCACGGCCGGCTTGGTAATTCTGCAGGCCGACGTGGACACGGCCCGCGAGAAAGGTGCCGGCTGTCAGCACCACACAGCGCGCGTGAAAGCGCACGCCAATCTGGGTAATGACGCCGGTTACCTGGTCAGCCTCGAGCAGCAGATCGTCTACTGCCTGCTGGAAAATTCGCAGGTTGGGCTGATTCTCCAGCCGTGCGCGCAACGCCTGGCGGTAAAGCACGCGATCCGCCTGCGCGCGCGTGGCGCGCACCGCAGGGCCTTTACGGGCATTCAAGATGCGAAACTGGATACCCGCTTCATCGGTCGCCGCGGCCATGGCGCCGCCCAGCGCATCGATTTCCTTGACGAGATGGCCTTTGCCGATACCGCCGATGGACGGATTGCACGACATCTGGCCCAGGGTCTCGATGCTGTGCGTCAGCAACAGCGTACGGCAACCCATGCGCGCGGCAGCGAGCGCTGCCTCGCTCCCGGCATGCCCGCCACCAACAACTATTATATCATATAAATCAATAACTTGCATAATTTATACGTGAAACGTCAGGTCTCGCATTATAGCCAACTCGGCCCTACTTCGATAGCAAAGGTTTCACGTGAAACCCGAAGTCGATTACTTGCCGATGCAGAAGCGGGAGAAGATTTCGCCCAGCAGATCGTCGGCAGTGACGGTGCCGGTAATCGACATGAGCGCCTGGTGCGCCTTTCGCAATTCTTCGGCGAAGAGTTCCTGTTGTTCCAGCCGGGTTGACGCCCGTTCCAGTATTGACCGGGCCGCACGTAATGCCTCTAAATGGCGGGCGCTGGCCATAAAGATTCCCTCAGCGCCTTGCCATCCGATCGCCGCCGCCAGTGCCGACTGGAGCTCCTCCATCCCCGCGCCCGTTTTGGCCGACAGCACCACCGCACACGCCTCGCCGTCCATTTTTATGCCGGCGGGTAGTTGGGCGAGATCGCATTTGTTATACACCTTCAAATAACGTAGTCCATTGGGTAGTTTATGGCGTATGGCTTCGTCCTCGGCCGTCTCACCCTGCGTCGAATCGATGACCAAGACCGCCAGATCCGCCTGTTCAATGGCGGCCCAGGCGCGTGAGATTCCCAGCAATTCAACGTTGTCTGTGGTCTCCCGCAATCCCGCCGTATCTATGATGTGCAGCGGAATCCCCCGCAAGTTGATCGTTTGTCGGATCGCGTCCCGGGTGGTTCCCGGAATTTCCGTGACAATCACCACGTCGTCGCCGGCCAGGCGGTTTAGCAGGCTGGACTTACCCACGTTTGGCTGCCCCGCCAACACCACTCTGGCACCCTCCCGCAACAGGCTGCCCTGGTTCGATGCCTTCAGCAAATCGTCCAGGCCGGCGCGGATCTGTGCCAGACGATGTGTTTGATCTTCGCGGGTAGCGCTATCGATCTCCTCCTCGGGAAAGTCCAGTGTGGCCTCGGTAAGCGCGCGCAATTCCAGCAAGCGGTCGGCGGTAGCACCAATGACAGCGGAAAATTCCCCGCTTAGCGTGCGCCTCGCGCAACGCGCCGCTTCCTCGGTCGCCGCATCAATCAGATCAGCCACGCCTTCGGCCTGTGCCAGATCCAGCTTGCCGTTGAGGAAAGCGCGTTTGCTGAATTCCCCGGGTTCGGCCGGGCGTACGCCCAGTGTCAGACAACGTTTGAGCAACTGCTGCTGCACCACAGCACCGCCGTGACCCTGCAACTCCAGCACGTCTTCGCCAGTGTAGGAACGGGGTGCCGGAAAATACAGCGCGATCCCGCTGTCGATAACCACGCCATCAGCGGCCAGAAACGGGGTTAGCGTAGCAACTCGCGGCTGCAGCGCTTGCCCGCAGACGCTCACGATTAACTCTCCAAGATTTGTGCCGGAGACACGCAGCACGCCAATAGCGCCCCGGCCGGGAGCGGTAGCTATTGCGACTATGGCTTCTTGTTCGGCCACAACGTTGGCAGCCTATGTTTCACGTGAAACGTGCCGGGATGCCGGTCAAGCCTTGACGCGAGCTTTCTGCCCTGCGCGCTCAATCGCCCCATTGATTTGCCACTGCTGCGCAATCGACAGGATATTGTTGACCAGCCAGTACAGCACCAGTCCGGCAGGAAAGAAAAAGAAGAACACGCTGAACGCGATAGGCATTATCTTCATCACCTTGGCCTGTATCGGGTCCGGTGGCTCTGGATTAAGCCTGGTCTGAATAATCATCGACGCGCCCATTAACACCGGCAGGATATACCACGGATCCACCGACGATAAATCCTGAATCCAGCCATAGAACGGTGCATGCCGGAGCTCTACCGACGCCAGGATAACCCAGTAAAGTGCAATAAAAACAGGCATTTGCACAATTATTGGCAGACAGCCTGCCATCGGGTTGACCTTCTCCTTCTGATACAGCTCCATCATGGCCTTCTGCATCCGCTGACGATCGTCGCCATAGCGCTCCTTGAGCTGCTGCATCTTCGGCGCTATCACCTTCATCTTCGCCATCGCCTTGTAGCTCGCGGCCTGCAACGGATAAAACAAGGCTTTGATCAATACCGTCAGCAAAATAATCGCTATGCCCCAATTCCCCACCAAACCATGAATCCAGGTTAACAACTTGAACAACGGTTTGGCGATCACCGTCAGAATTCCAAAATCAACCACCAGATCCAACCCGGGAGCCAGATCCTCCAGCGTCTTAGTATCCTGCGGCCCGGCATATAGTGGTGTGCGAATAGTGCCCTGCTGCCCCGCCGCGATCGCCGTACCGGTAACCACCACCCGTGCGCCGTAAAGCCCGCCGTCCAGCTTGACCGTGGACATCACTCGAGGTGTCGTGCCGATGGGCAGGAATGCACTCAAGAAATAGTGTTGGATCACCGCCACCCAGCCCTCGTCCTGCGTGTCTTTGCTGTAGGGCGCTTTTCCCTTGTCCACGTCGTCAAACGCGACCTTCTGAAACTTTTCACCCTTGGTATAGACTGCAAGCCCCGTATACGTCGGCAGCATCGCAGAATCGCCATCCGGCGGCTTGCGGTCGCGCACCAACTGAAAATAACCATAAGGCAAAAACGGCTTCGCCGTGCCGTTGGTAATTTCATAAGACACGTCGATCACATAACTGCCGCGGGTGAATCTGTATACCTGGGCCACCTTAATGCCGTTGGCCTCCGGCGCCTCCAGCCGCACTTCCACCACCTTGGACCCATCGGCCAATTTGAAGTCCCGGCTCGATACGGAATATCGCGTATGGTGATTCGGCAACCCCTCCTGTCCAGTCAGACCCGACTGCGCGATATATTTGTGTTCCGGTCCATTTTGGAACAACACAAAGTTCTTGCTCTTGTCGAGCGTTCCCTTGTGCTGCTTTAACTCCAGCCGTACCAAGTCGCCGCCTATGGTGTTCAGCTGCGCCAACAAGACGTCGGTCTCCACTCTGACGATATCGCCCCCACCGCCTACGGGCGCCGCTACCACCGGTGCCACCGGCGCGACCGGAAGATTTACCGCTCGTTCGGGGACTACAGGCACATCCTTGGCAGGGGCCTTGGTAATCGCGCCACCGCCCCCCTCCTTACTACTGCCAACCTCGGTTCCAGCCTTCTTCGTCGACTGCGCCGACGGCGCCTGCGCGCGTTGATCACGCTGCCAGCCCTCGACCAGCATAAACGTGGAGAATACAAAAACGAAGAACAGTATTAGACGCTGCGTATCCATCGATTGAGCTATGCCCTTTATGCTACGCAGCCACGGCCGCGCCGAAGCGGTCGGCTGCCTTTTTTAGCAGCCCACACAACTCCTCGCGAACCTCCAGGTTGCCGGACCGGCGAAGATCATTCTTAAGTTGCAATACGAAATCCACTGCCGGCAACCCGGCGCGCATGGAACAGAACACCGCACGAGCCAACCGCTTTGCCCGGTTTCTGTCCACTGCGCGACGCGCGGCTTTGCGACCTGCGATCAGCCCCAGCCGTGCACCGGGTAAGCCGTTGCTTCGCGCCCTGACCAGAAAATGCGTGCCGGCAACACGGCATGGTGCGGTCAGAGCAGACTGGAACTCCATGCCGCGCGTCAATTTCCGGGAATGCGGCGGTCTGACCAAAATTTTAAAATATGTTTTAAATCAATTACTTATTTATTATGCTTCTCGCGCCTGCGTCAAGCAGACAGGACGGCACGCCCTTTTGCCCGACGCGCGCGTATAACCGCCCGCCCGCCCCGCGTTTTCATTCGTGCCCGGAAACCGTGCGTCCGCGCACGCTTTACCTTGGAAGGCTGATAAGTTCTTTTCATAAGGTTTCGTCCTGAACAAGGGCCAAAGGATTAAAAAGTAGAAACTACATAGGCCCGAAGAAAACCGCGCATTACATCGCGTTTAGGGGTGCGTTGTCAATCGTTGGCGATGCTGCGTTATAGCGGAAAACCAGCCCTTTCCTGATTAGCCCAATACAAACATGACACTACATTGCCTGTGGATAACTCCTCTCAATCCACGTAAAATCGCACTCTTCCGCGCGCATTTTCGCGGATGGGTTCCACCTCAACCCCTCCCCATTCGCCAGGCCTGCTGCTACCCGGCCGCACATCCTCTCCTCCGCACTTGCAAACCCGTAAACCATGAACAATTTTTGGCCCACCTGTTTGCTTCAGTTCGAAAAAGAGTTGCCCAATCAGCAGTTCATCACCTGGATTAAGCCGCTTGGTGTGCACGAAAGCAGTGGCAATTCACTTACCATCACTGCGCCGAACCGCTTCGTCCTGCAGTGGGTGCGCGACAAATTCCTCAGCCGTATCCAGGATCTCGCTGTCGAAAATCTCGGTCATGCCATCCAGATCGAATTGCACCTTGCAGAAAAAGAAAGCACCTCCACAATCAACCGACAGCCCCTGCCTCAATCTCTTGAAGCCCTGACACCCCGCACTCAGCCTCCGGCCATGGCCGCTGGCAGGGTCGCCACGCTTCCCCGCGACCTGACACGGTTGATTCCCTCGTTCACCTTCGATACCTTCGTCACCGGGAAAGCCAATGAACTGGCGCGCGCCGCAGCGCGGCAGGTCGCCGAAAAATCCGGCACCGCCTACAACCCCCTCTTTATTTACGGTGGCGTCGGCTTGGGCAAAACCCATCTGGCCCACGCCATCGGCAACTATTTCCGCGAACATCACCCGCAAGGCAAGGTACGCTACATCCACGCGGAAGCTTACGTTTCAGACGTCGTTCGCGCCTACCAACACAAGGCATTCGACGACTTCAAGCGCTACTATCATTCCCTCGACATGTTGCTGATCGACGACATCCAGTTCATCGGCGGCAAGAATCGCACGCAAGATGAATTTTTCTACGCCTTCAATGCACTACTCGAATCGCATAAACAGGTCGTCATCACCTGCGATACCTACCCGAAAGAAATCACCGGTATAGAAAATCGACTTATTTCCCGCTTTGGATGGGGACTGACCGTCGCAGTTGAGCCTCCGGAACTGGAAATGCGCGCCGCCATTCTCATCAAGAAGGCAGACCAGGAAGGCTTCGCGCTGCACGACGATGTCGCCTTTTTCCTCGCCCAACACATACAGTCCAACGTGCGTGAACTGGAAGGAGGACTTAAACGCGTCATCGCCTACGCCAATTTCACGCACGAGGCGATAACAGTGGATGTCTGCCGCGATGCATTGCGCGACCTGCTCGCGGTAAAAAACCGCCAGCTCTCCATAGAAAACATCCAAAAGACCGTTGCGGACTACTACAAGATTAAAGTTTCGGAGATGTATTCCAAAAAACGCAGTCGCAACGTCGCACGGCCACGCCAGGTCGCCATGGCGCTCGCCAAAGAACTTACACAAATGAGCCTGCCCGACATTGGCGACGCCTTCGGCGGCCGAGACCACACCACGGTGCTCCACGCGTGCCGCAAAATTACCGACCTGCGAACCACCAACGGTGACATTGGTCGTGACATGACCTCATTGCTAAAGGTTTTGCGTTGTTAGCACCCTGTGGATCACCTGTTAATAACGCTGCCTTTGGCAAAACCCGCTAAAAGCATAGACAATTCACGCACCGCTACACACCGTGTTATCCCCAACCCAAAAGCACGGCTAACCAGCTCTTTAACCAGCAGTTTTTAGGTTATCCACAACAAAATCATCCCTCTATTAGTCCTACTATAGATTTATATCCATGAAACTACTGCAACTCGATAGAGATGCTCTTCTGACACCCCTGCAGGCGGTTACCGGCATCGTGGAAAAACGCCATACGCTGCCCATCCTCTCGAATGTCCTGATAGAGCGCAATGCCGCTCAACTCAATCTGGTTGCCACCGATCTTGAAATCCAGATTACGACCGCGTGCGACGCGGGAAATACCGGAACCGATGCGCACAGCCTTACGGTCTCCGCACGCAAGCTCCAGGACATCCTGCGCTCTCTCCCAGAAGGCGTTGAAACCACTTTGGATGTTCAATCCAACAAAGTGCAACTGCGTGCCGGCAAAAGCCGCTTCAACCTGCAAACCATGCCCGCTGATGATTTTCCGAAAATGGCGGACGCCGGAGAATTGCAAGGCAAATTCTCCGTTCCTCAGAAATTGCTGCAGGACATGCTTTTTCTCGTGCAATACGCGATGGCCCAACAGGACATCCGCTATTACCTGAATGGACTGCTACTGGTGCTGGACGGCCCGAGGATCAAAGTCGTTGCCACCGATGGACATCGGCTAAGCTACGCTGAAGGACCCCTGACGACCCCTCACGAAAAACGCGAAGTTATTCTCCCACGCAAGGCGGTACTCGAGTTATCGCGACAGCTCACTTCCGGCAATACGGACGTCGACGTTGAAATCTACGCGACACAGGTACGCTTCCGCTACGGCAAAAGCGAACTGGTCACCAAAATCATCGACGGCAAGTTTCCCGATTTCACCCGTGTGATACCGGTTAATTACACCAAGACCATCCTCCTGGGCCGGCAGGATTTGCTGCACTCGTTGCAACGCGCCGCCATTCTGTCGAACGAAAAATTTCGCGGTGTACGCTGGTTGTTGACCGCTGGCAGCCTGCGCATCTCGTGCACCAATACCGAACAGGAAGAAGCGCAGGAAGAAATGGACGTGACCTACAACGGCGACGCACTCGATGTAGGATTTAACATCACCTACCTGCTGGACGTGCTGAACAATGTGCACAGCGAAAATGTGGAGTGCTCCTTTGGCGAGGCCAATAGCAGCATGTTGATAACACTGCCGGGACGGGATGATTTTCGCTACGTCGTCATGCCCATGCGCATCTAACAAAGCTCACAGCGGTTAAAGGTACATAAGAACAAAATGGCAGAAAATCAGGACAGTAAAGACCTAAGAAACGCCAGCGAATACGATTCGTCCAGTATCAAAATGCTCAAGGGGCTGGAGGCCGTACGCAAGCGGCCCGGCATGTATATCGGCGATACCAGTGACGGATCCGGCCTGCATCATATGGTGTTTGAAGTGGTCGACAATGCCATTGATGAGGCGCTGGCTGGCTATTGCAACGAAATCACCATAACCATTCACACCGACCAATCGGTGAGCGTGACCGACAACGGGCGAGGCATACCAACGGATATACATCCCGAGGACGAACTCAAACGCTCGACCGCCGAAGTGGTGATGACCGAACTACACGCCGGCGGTAAATTCGACAGCAATTCCTACAAGATTTCAGGCGGTCTGCACGGAGTGGGTGTATCCGTCGTCAATGCCCTTTCGGAATGGCTGCGGCTGACGATACGCCGCGATGGCAACGCGCACCAGATGGAATTTCGCGACGGCGTGGCTGTAGCACCGCTGAAAATCACCGGCAAGAGCGAGCGTCGCGGCACCGAAGTGCATTTCATGGCCAGCACCGAGGTGTTTGGAAAAATAGAGTTTCATCATGACATCCTGGCGCGCCGGCTGCGAGAGCTGTCATTCTTGAACCATGGTGTGAAAATCGTCATGCTCGATCAGCGCACAGGCAAAGAGGAAAATTTTGCCTTTAGCGGCGGCATCAAGGGCTTTGTCGAATACATGAACCGAAGCAAGAGCGTTCTGCATCAAAGTATTTTCCACGCCACCGGGGAAAAAGACGGCATCATTGTCGAGGTCGCCATGCAGTGGAATGATTCGTATCAGGAGTCGATGCAGTGCTTCACCAACAATATACCGCAGCGCGATGGCGGTACGCATCTGACGGGTTTGCGCGCGGCGATGACACGCACGCTCAACAACTATATCGTCAACACGGAACTTGCAAAAAAGGCAAAGGTGGAAACAACCGGCGATGACATGAAAGAAGGCCTGACCTGCGTGCTGTCGGTCAAGGTTCCGGAACCGAAATTTTCATCGCAAACCAAGGAAAAGCTGGTGTCCTCCGAGGTAAGGCCAGCGGTGGAGGAAGTCGTTGCGGCCAAACTCATGGAATTTTTGCTGGAAAAACCAGCAGATGCCAAAGTGATCTGCAGCAAGATCGTTGACGCGGCGCGCGCGCGCGAGGCCGCACGAAAGGCACGTGAACTCACGCGCCGAAAGGGGGTGCTGGACTCGTTCGGTCTGTCCGGCAAGCTGGCGGATTGTCAGGAACGTGACCCGGCCTTGTGTGAACTCTACCTGGTCGAGGGGGATTCCGCGGGTGGTTCGGCCAAGCAGGGCCGAGATCGCAAGTTTCAGGCAATACTGCCACTGCGCGGGAAAATACTGAACGTCGAAAAAGCGCGATTTGACAAACTGCTGTCGTCCACCGAAATTACCACGCTGATCAGCGTTCTCGGGACCGGCATCGGCAAGGACGAGTACTCAGCAGACAAGTTGCGTTATCACCGCATCATTATCATGACCGACGCGGATGTCGATGGTGCCCATATACGCACGCTGTTACTGACGTTCTTTTATCGGCAAATGCCTGAGCTGGTCGAACGCGGTCATATCTACATTGCGCAGCCGCCGCTGTTCAAGGTCAAGCATGGCCGGACCGAGCGCTACCTGAAGGATGAACACGAACACAAGGAATATCTTCTGAAACTGGCGCTGGCTGGCGCGCAGTTGTTTCCCTCGGCAACTGCCCAGCCGCTGGAAAAGGATGCGCTGGAAGCGGTGGCGAAGGATTACCTGTTGGCCGAAGCTGTAATCGACCGGGCCAGTCATCTCGCCGACGATGCCGTGCTGCACCTGTTGCTGAAAGAACCCGTCGACATCGATTTGTCAAATGAAGCCGCTGCGCGATCCAGCGCCGAAGCGATAACCGCTTTGCTCAAGACGAACAGCATCAGGATAGAGCCGCTGTACGATGAAAAAACCGAGCAATTCATCATCCTGATCAGCAAGATTCAGCATGGTGTGGAGCGCCGGTCGCGCATAGACGCGGATTTTGCCCAGAGTGGAGACTACGCCCAGATCAAGAAGACAGCCCAGGTACTGCAGGGTCTGCTTGGCGAAGGCGCGTATGTGAAATTCGGGGATCACCGTCATCCGGTGAGTGAATTTCGCGAAGCCATAGATTGGGTGCTGAACGAAGCGCAACGAGGGGTTAGTGTGCAACGCTACAAAGGCCTCGGCGAGATGAATCCCGAGCAATTGTGGGAAACCACCATGGATCCGAACGTTCGCCGCCTGCTGCGCGCGCAAATCGAAGATGCGATTGGTGCCGACGAAATCTTCAGCACCCTGATGGGAGACGCGGTGGAACCCCGCCGTAATTTCATAGAGACCAACGCGCTGGGCGTACGCAACCTCGACGTTTAACGCGGAAAGGCAGCCGGCACCCGTGACCACGGGTGCCGGTGAGTTACTGGGAACGCCGGGATCAAGAGGACAGGTTGTAGATTCGCACGGCGTTGCCGTACAACATCTGGTCGCGCTCGGCCTTGGGCACACCTTTCAGCGTTCGTTCAACAAACTGCTGCGACTCGGGAAAGGTGGATGTGGAGTGCGGGAAATCCGATTCCCACATGATGTTATCGATGCCAACCAAGTGCCGCAGTTCGATACCAGCCCGTTCGTACCAGAAGTCGACGTAAATCTGGCGCTTGAACAGTTCACTCGGCCGCGTGGGAATGCCTTGGGTCCACAAATGGCGGCGTTCCCACTCGTGGTCACAGCCCTCAAGCACGTAGTTCACCCAGCCCACACCGGTCTCGGCGCAAACCCATTTCAGTTTGGGAAAACGGTCGAGCACACCTGAAAAGATCAGATTGGGGATGAATTGCGCCTGGACGGAGAACCCACCCGACGGGCCATAGGCTTGACCCTGGTTCGGGGTGTATCCACGCCAACGCGGCATGGTAAAACGCAAGCCAGCGCCGGCGTGCCAATGAATCGGCGCATTGAGTTCCTGGCACTTCGCCCACAACGGATCCCACCACGGATCGTTAAAATGCTTGAATCCCGCGCGAGTCATACTCGGTTCGGCCAGCATGACAACACCGCGATGGCCTATTTTGACCGCGCGCTCAACCTCGGCGGCTGCCGCCTCAATGCCGTTCAAGTAAGGAATCAACGCCAGCGGCACCAAACGATCACTCACCTGCCCCCATTCAGCGAGGCCGTCGTTGTAGGCCCGCACGCATTCCAGCTCGAACTCGGCGTCCCCCTGCAACATGGTGCCGCTCTGGATAGGGTCGTTGGGAAACAGGATTTCGCCATCGACGCCATCGTGGTCCATTGCTTTGAGGCGTTCCAGCGGGTCGTAGACATTCCTCGGTACTTCTTCCCAGCGCTGCGGAAATGTGCGTCGCATCGGGTCAGCCATCGCTGTGGGGCAGTTCACCGTGCCGCGCTCGCCCACCACTTTGCCGTTGACGAACCAGCGTTCCACCGGCTTGTCGGAAGCGCGGATCATGTGCGATTTGTCGGTCGTCTCGCGCAGCTGCGGAATGGCATCACCCCATTTCGCCTTCGACATGCGTTTGGTCCAGTTGTCCCTGTCGAGTTGCGCGTGTGAATCGCAACTGATCAATCCGTATTTGATTTTCATGGCGCTTTCTCCTTCTGAATAACGTGGAAATTTGCCAGCCGCTGGATCCCCTGAACCGGGAGCAAACGCGCAGGCGCGGTAACGCATGTCAGGCCCGT
>CADECM010000027.1:2310-36433 GCA_902825845.1 uncultured beta proteobacterium | reverse complement strand
CCCGTATCGGCGCCGACACCAACCAGGCGCCCCGGCAAGACAGTCGCAATAATATACGCGCAAGGGTTAGCGGATTCCACCGTTACCTGCGGTGGCCAATCGATTACCGATAGCATCGCAAAAAGCACCACGTGTGCACCTGTGGCGTGCGTGCCACGACGAAACCGGCTCAAGTATTGCCTGGTTCAGGCCTACGCAGCCGACTCCGCTGGGCGCACGCTGAAAATCATAACCTATTGATTTTAAATAACTTATTTGTTCAGCGCACGCCCAGAAGTTCCACTTCAAACACCAGTGTCGAATTCGGTGGAATAACGCCACCGGCGCCACGCTCGCCGTAGGCAATGGTTGAAGGGCAGGTGAGCTTGGCTGAACCGCCGGTTTTCATTAGCCCCACGCCTTCGGTCCAGCACTTTATGACGCGGTTAAGGGGAAATTCGATAGGCTCGCCGCGTTTGTAAGAGCTATCGAACTCCTTGCCATTGGGAAACGTGCCCTTGTAGTGCACTTTGACCGTAGAGGCCGCAGTGGGCTGCGCGCCGGCGCCTTCCTTAAGCATGCGTATCACCAGACCGCTGCCGGTGACTTTTGCGCCGGGCTCCTTGGCCGCGGCGGTGAGGGCCGCGTCCTGTGCCATGACCTGCGAGGCGCCTGCCACAAGTAACGCTGCGAAGGAACTTCTGAACAACAGATGTTTGCCGCGAGTCAGTCTGTGCATGATGTCAACGATTTCCGTAAGTTGGTTCAAGAGGTCGGCCATTTAGCTGGCGAGGCCCTTGCGCGCGATGAATTCGGGAAACGCATCCTTGGCCTTGGCGCCACGCAGTACGTTCGTGGTGTACTCGTGTTCGGCTTCGAACTGGGCTTCGAGGTTCATCGCCATCTGCTTGAGCATCAGCGCCTTCACGCCTTGTACCGCGCCGTGATGATTGCTGGCGATCATCTTGGCGATTTCCATCGTTTTTGCGCGCAGTTGCGCCCGCGGTACCAGGTGATTTAACAAGCCGATGCGATAGGCTTCCTCCGCGCCCACGATGCGTGCGGTGAACAACAGCTCTTTGGCCATCGGCCAGCCCACCTGGTTTGGCAAGGTCCATGTACTGTTGATGCGGCCGTAAGCGGCTGCGAGAAAGCGAAACTTTGATCCCTCGCAACCCACGCGCATATCGAGCGAAGATACCAGCACTGCGCCACCGCCGTAGGCGAGGCCATTCACCATGCCGATGATTGGCTTTGCGCACGCAGAAATTTCATAGCGATTCTTGTTGTCGCGCATTTCATCGAGCTGCTGGTCGGTGAATTTGGCATCGTTCTCGAGTTGTTCGTGGATATCGCCGCCGGCGGTGAACGCGCGTTCGCCGGCACCGGTGATGACCAGGCACCCGATGCTGTCGTCGGCTTCCGCTTTTTTCACGGCATCGTGCAGTTCAATGCCCAGCTTGCGGTTCATCGCATTCAGTTTCTCGGGCCGGTTCAAGGTGATGATGGCGACACCGTCTTCGTGATCTACCAGGATGTGTTCATAGCTCATGTTGTTTTCTCCGCTCAAAGTGGCACAAGCGTAACACGCAAAACGGCTGCACAGGCAGCCGTTTTGGCAGGTACGCCGTCAGGCAAATTATCGTCAGACTATCCCGTAGGCGCCAGTTTTGCCAGCTCACGCGTCAGCGCGGCGGCAGGCGTGGGGATGCCGTAGAGCCGCGCACAATTATCCCAAAGTATTTTGCGCCGCTGGTCGGCACTAAACGGCAACCCGAGGAATTGCTGCACGGCTTCCGGGAACGCGCCGTCGGAATGCGGGTAGTCGCTCGACACCACAAAATACTCCGCACCCATTTTGTTGACCACGTCCACTGCCGGTTCTTCGTCAACGTCGAGCGCGATGTAGCAACTGCGTTTGAAGTATTCGCCGGGCAGCATGCTCAGCTGGCGCTCGCAGCCGGGCCCGAATTTTTCCCAGTGGTCATCCAGACGCCACAGCCACCAATGCAGCCAGCCCGCAGTTCCTTCGAGGAAGGCGCAACGCAGCTTGGGATGCTTCTCGAGAATGCCGCCGGTGGTCATGCTGGCGACAGCGCCCATCAGCTCGACCGGATTACGAATGGCATGAGCGATGGGGTGAAAGTTCGCGTGGCCCACATAGCGTTGTCCAGCGTCATCCTTGAGGGAGCTGTTGCCGGTGGGATGGAAACCTATTGGCACGTTTAATTCTTCGAGCGCGTTCCATAACGGCTCGCAGGCGTCGTCGTGCAGGTGCTGACCGTTGACAGGGTTTGGCGTTCCGATCACCGCTACTGCACCCAACTCCTTCACGCAGCGCCGCGTTTCCTCGACCGCCAAACCGACATCGTGCATCGCGATCTGCGCCGCGAACTTCAAGCGCTGTGGATCGGTCTTGCAATAATCGTAGGCCCAGTTGTTGTAGGCCCGCGCCAGGGCCGCGGCGTAATCGGGCGACAGGTTGTCGTGACACAGAATCTGCCGCCCGCGCGTGCCGTACATCACTGCGACATCGATTCCTTCAATATCCATTGCCGTCAGGGTAGACGGTGCATCGAAGCCACGCGACCGCGCTACATTGAAGTGCGGGTGCCTGGCGCGGCTTCTACGCCGCAGTTCGCGGCTGGAAGCGGTGGCGCCCTGCGACTTGGCGAACGACGGAATCGCCAAACCCTGCACTTCCATGCCGCGGATTCGATCGGCGTCGCCCTTGTCCGCCGCGCTTTTATCCAGTTTCTGTTGTTGTGCGCCGAAAAAACGCGGCGGATTTGCTTTGTGCGGCCCTTCGAGATAGTTCTCCCAAAGATCGCCGGGTTCCATCATATGCAGATCACTGTCCAGAATCAGAAAGCCTTCGCGTGCCATGTTGATCTCCTTGAGATGACGTTTAATTGCACTGTGCCGATCAGCTTGCGCCACGCCGTCTGGAAACCCGGTCTTTTGCGTGGTCAATTATAAGTATTTGTTTTTAAACGACTATTCTCTCCCCACCCAACCACCGTGAACCGGATGATGGGTGCAGATGAATTCCAGCAATGCAGGCTGGCCTTTGCCATTGGCGTCGAGTGCGCGCTTGAGTGCGGGAACGATCTCCACGGGCTCGGTGACGCGCTCGGCATGCATGCCAAGCGCCTTTGCCATATTTGCGGTGCAGATGGTTTCAGAATCAGACACCTTCCACGTATAAGGATCGTGTCCCTTGCCCCAGAAACCGGGACCGTAGCCTGAGAAGCCCCCGTTATTGATGTGGATCACCGTAATCCCCAGTTTATGGCGGGCGGTGGCCTCGAAATCGCCCACCATGTAGCACATGCCGGCGTCGCCCGTGATGGCGACACACTGCCGGTCCGGAAACGCCAGCTTCGCGCCCAGCGCGCCCGCGAGGCTGAAGCCCAGTGTCGATACGTTGCCCCAACCGAGATGGCCGCGTGGAATCTGCGCTTCGTAGACCGTGCTCAACTGATCACGTGTGTTACCCGAATCCGCTGTGACAAAGGACTTTCTGGGATCCAGCACCTTCATCAAGTCGCCGATCACGCGATAGGGGTTGATCGGTTTATCGCTGGATTCCATAAAGGGCTTGAATTTCGCCAGAAACGCCTGCTTCTGTGCACGCACCTGTTCCACCACTGCCGGGTTCTTGCGCGCACCGCCCGCCTGTTTGGTGTATTCGCCAATCAGCGCGCGCAGCGTCAACTGGGCGTCACCGATCACGGCGTGGCTGGTGTTGAAACTGCGATTGATATCGAGCATATCCACCGTGCATTGAACGATGGTCTTTTTCGTGGCATCCGGCACGGCGTGGCTGAAGCGATTCGGAAACAAGCTTGAACCAATCGAGAACAGTACGTCGCAGTTATTCAGAAAATGTGCCGCGTGTGAGCCGCGCACGCCCACCGACAACGGATGATTTTCCGGAAAGGCGCCTTTGCCCTTCAACGTGGTGAGCACCGGCACTTGCGCCAGCTCGGCAAATTGCAGCAGCTCGGCGGTGGCGTTGCCGTAGTAAACCCCTTCGCCAGCGTAGATCAAGGGATCCTTGGCCGACAGCAAAGCCTTAACCGCGGCCGACACATCATCCGGATCCGGCGCGCTGCGCCAGCCTTTTACCGGCGTGTAGGGAAACTGCTCGTCGTCGTATTCGCCCAAGTCGCGCGGCAGGATGATCAGCACCGGTCCCGGGCGTCCGGACCGCAAATGCGTAAACGCGCGGCGCATGTAATCGGGCACCAGCTCCGCCTTGTCGATGGTCCCAACCCATTTACAAATGGGCCGCAATGCGTCGGCCATGTTGTAGTGGGTGTGGCGGCTGGCGCCGACGCTCACGCCTTCGGTGATTACCAGTAGCGGCGACGAATCCTCCCATGCCTGCGCAATGGCGCCGTAAGCCATTTGAATACCGGCGGCATTGAGGTTGGCCATCACCGTACACACACCGATCTTCTTGCCGCAGGAAGCGCGCGAATAGGCGTCTGCCACCGCCACTGCGAATCGCTCTTCGCCCATCATCAGAATTGGCACCCCTTCCTCACCAAGCGCGTTGTTCACGTGATTGGTGGGGAAACAACTCACCCAGGGCACACCCTCCGCCTTCAGAATACGTGCCAGTCCGTTCGCCGCTTTCACTTTCATGAGAACTCTCCATGGGAAGTTGAGGCCTCGCCCTTACACAACTGACACCCTGCGGGCCGGTGGTGACGGCAGTTTAAAAGAGCTGGCCCCATTCAGCCAGCGCAAAAAGGGTCTCGCACAAAATCGCCCGGCGAGTCTCCCGCCGCGCGGCATGCGGCCCTGATGCGCTGCACCAGTGCGCCAGTCAGCCTGCGACCCAAGTCTTTGTTTGGTATGAATTTCTTCCCGGCAGCCGCGCAATTTGCCATCGTGTCGACTGATGGCGCCGCGCCACACGCCCCGGAGCGCGCAGGCCACCCTATAATGGCCGACACTTTAGAGGAGAGGCCCATGGCACGCGTACCCTATGTAGATCGCCCGGAACTGGATGCAGAAGGACAAGAAATATACGATCGCATACGCCGCGACCGCAACGCGGACAAGGTAGGGCTGCAGTTCCGCGCGTTGCTGAACAGTCCCCAGGCCGCTGGCTATCTCACCTCAATGGGCGCGGAACTGCGCTTCAGAAGCGCCATACCGGAAAACCTGAAAGAGTTCGCGATCATCGTCGTCGCGCGCGAATGGAACAGCGACATCGAGTGGACCGCGCACGCCGCGCTGGCCGCCAAGGTGGGCGTCAGCGCTGCATCGATCGAAGCGATTCGCACTGGCAAACCGCTGAATTCGCTGACCGCGGACGAACAACTGATCGCGCGGTTTGTGCATCAACTGTTGCGCGACAAGCAGTTGGCCGACGATACGTTTGCAGCTGCTGAGAAGCTGCTGGGCACACGTGGCGTGGTCGATCTGGTACTTACCTGCAGTTACTACACCGCGATCAACATGGCGCAAGCCGCATTGAAGCCGGAGATGGACCCGGGACGCAGCTCAACGCTGTAGCATCGTGCACGGTGTAAGTCTGATCACTCGACGACCTGTACGCCACCCCGGAACGCTTGAGCAGCCAAGCGGTATCTCAAGGTGGCACAATACGCGGCCTGCAAGTGCCTTCCCGATATCGAAGCGCCCCGATGCGTAGCGGTAATCGGGTCGCGCCCGACGGGGCTCATTTCTGCACCTCCCAAAGTGCAGGTCGCAGGGGTCCCACCCATGTCGGGTTCTTGCCATTGCCGGAATGATCCGTCAGGTCTGTCGGCGTGGGGTCAAGATTGATATACCAAACAGCGGCCCGGCCTTCTGGCGTCGCCAGCGGCATCGAAGACTCGGAGACTACGGCGTCGAGCGGCAACGATATTGCATAGATCTGGATGCCTCGAATCACCCCATACATGACTTCTTCCCCGGGTGCCCAAGGTGCGTCTCCCCAAGTCAGCGCGGGCTTGGGTGGTGATTTATTGCCGTAATCGCTGTTGACGGTGTATTTGACCAAGCGCGTCGTATCGGGCAAATCCCAGTAAAACTCGTGGTGTTTGCCAGCGCGATCGGCCCACACCCGCAGTGCCTGCGTGTGCCAGCGATCGTATTCGACCTCGGTCTTGCTCAGAATATCAAGACCGTCGACCGCGATTTCCCAAAAGCGCGGTCCTACCACGCCTTTGAACCTGCGTACATAATTGGGCGAGGGGGAGGGATACGGGTGCGCGCCATAATAAGTGTTTGATGTTGGCTTCTTCCATTTCAGATAGCCGGTGCTGTCCCACTGAAACTCGCCGTCATTGCCCCAGAAAAAGGCCGTGTAATAGTGCGGTTGTGAGCGCAATTTGACGCGCCAAATATACGTTGCGGGGTAAATGTCGAGGGGGTCGGTGAATCGAAAACGTATCGTGCCCCCCGCGGCCACCACACCAGGAAAGTCCAGACCCCGTTGCATGCCGCCATCCACCTTTACGACTTTGGCGCTACGGCTGACACCGCCGGGACCTTCACAGCGAAGCGATATGATATTGGTCGCGAGGTGTAGCGGCGGCGTCCTCGCCGTGCCTTCGGGATTTTGCGATCCCGACCATGCGCCGGCGGCAACGCAGGACGCCGCACCCGTTGCTGTCCATTTTATGCTGGCAGATTGGCCCGATTCAACGTTCCCTGGAGCGACCGCAAGCGAAATCACGGGTGCTGTCGGCGGCGCAGGCTGGACATAGCATCCTTCAAGGAACAGCGCCAGGATTATCCAGCCCGTCCAGTGAAATTGCTTGATCATGCCATTTCTCCTCGCCACTTCTGGCCCTACCCGCAACGCAATTACGCAGACTGCGGCGCACGCCTCCAATGGTTGGAGGAAAAAATCATTACTTCGCATTGTTCTGGTTCTAAAGCGAGCGCCCCGGGTAAATATCTGATTTTGCTTGAAAATTCTCTTCGAGCAGCAACACTCAGTGCGATGGCGGCCGAGTTGGCTCAGCCGTACTGATTCGCCGCAGCCATATTTCGCGCCAATAGGTATTGGAGGCTCTCGGGCAGCCGATCCGATGTGACGTGCATTCAGCGCGACAGTAGACTTTATCGAGTTGAATACAAGGACTTTTCATAGTCATCATTTTCCCGGTGACCTCATTGATCAGACGGTCAACGCGCATCTGCACCTGGTAGCGCTCGCCACTGTACTTCGCCATCTCCATATCGTAGCGCATGCCGCGATTGAAGCCACTGCGTGTAATTGTCGCGAGAATCTCATCCTGCGACTTGACTTCGATCCATTCGCCAGGTTGCAGATCAAGAATCTCGGTAGGCGTCGACTTGCCGTCAGGAATGCTGCCTGCGCCCACGGGATATGGTTTGCCGCCGCGCAATTTCTGAAACCAGTTGAATAATCCAGTGAGATATCGATAGCCGTAACCCAGGTTAACGAGATTGCGATACCAGGAGAAAACGAGCAGTTTGGCTATGTATCCCGCTTTGTGATTTCCACTGGTAACGTCGCGCAGGTACTGGCGTGCATCCCACCAGTGCAGCAATTTCGTGGCGTCGTACAGCTTCGTGAGCTGGCACACCCAGACCGGATCATTGCTGTTTTCGTCCGCGGGAACCCGTACTGTGTTCATTACGGTTGATTCCGTGCAGGAACCGCTGCCGCCGACATCCGCAGGGAGATCATCTGGCCGCCGCAGCCATGACTCCTTCCAGAAAAACACGCAGTCGGCCTGGCATCCGCCATGACTGGCGCCATCGCAGCGCCCTCCCTCCAGATGCACGGCGTTGTCCATGCTGCGCCCGCCCGTCTTCTTGATGTTGTCGCAGGTTTTGTGCGCGACTTTGGCGACCTGCATGCGCCGACCGCAGAACGCCAGCATTTCAGGTTGTAGCGGTAGGTTGTCAAGGCAAGCCCGTTCATCCAGTGTAGAAAGGATCTCCTCCCTGGAGCGGACGATAACCCAGTCTCCCGCGCGCAATCCGAGTTTGGCGGGAATCGACATCGCGTTGGCGTTCATTGCCATAGAACTCCTTGTTGCTGATTTTAGAATGCTGAATCAGCGGACGTCGCTGTTGTTTTGGGTTGCGTTGGCGCAATGAATCATTGCGCCAACGGCAACCCAAATAGCTTCGATTCGATGTTCAGTCTTCAGGTGATTGCAAAAGCCCGTCACCAGGAAAAACTCCGCGCCCAATCGACCATTGCCTTGAGCTGGTTGCAACATCAGGCCGTATACCAGGCCTGTTTTTAGCGGTTATGGGCGATGGGCTTTCTCGACCGTTGCCACTTGCAACAATCCCGACGCTTGCAGATCAATCGCAGCACGCGCCAGAATACCGGCGCTGAGTCCGCTTTTCTCCGCGATATCGAGCAATGTCGTGCAGCCATCGGACTGATTGAGCATCCAGAAAAGCGCCATCTGCCGATCGGGTACATCTGTGTAGTAGCCACCCGTTGATCGATACAGGCCGCGGCGGCCGAGCTGGGGTTCCCCCTTTGGACTGAGATTGACGTAACTTGTGTCCGCTTCAAGGGCTTCAAATATTTTGAGACAGGCCAGCCAGGATTGCCCGAGCGTCTGCGGCAACACGAAGTCGACATTATCTCCAGACGTATGGTACTCGATGAACTCGCCGTTGGGCGTGCGCGTCAAACGACCCATTGGCAAATTGATTCCGGGCGAGCAAAACTGCCGCTCGTCATAGCCCCAAGGCGAGAAGTCCAAAAGGCGCGAAGCCGGAAACTCTTTACGCAAGACATGCCACGCAGCACGATCAATTGCGTGATTGCCGCCGCGCGACTTCTTATAGTGCAAGGCGCCGCCATCACCAAGCAGAGAAAGCACCAGGCCGTGGCGAATCTTCGGGAGCGTCAACTCGTTCGTCGCCAGCCAGGTAATTGAGCCGATAGTGGCCGGCGCAAACAAAAAACGATAGGTATAGCGCGTTTCCCGCCGTGAAAGAAATGCGGCCAGTCTTGTCGCCACGACGAGGCCCGACAGGTTATCGTTAGCCAGTGATGGATGACAGTCGTGCGCGAAGATCAGAATCTCTTCCGTGCTGGATCCGTGGTGCACATGCTCGGCAAGTGTCAAGCTGCCGGGGAAAATTCGCGAACGAATGACGACACGGTATTTCCCCAGAGGCAATGACTGCAACTCGCGATGCGTCAGGCAGAATCCCCAGTCTGGCTTGTAGTAGGAGTTAACGAAAGGAACAAAGTCGGGCTGGTCGGGCAATGAATGCAAATGGGGACGCAGTGCATCCAGCGTCATCGTTGTATCCATTGGCGTGCTGTAGCCGACAACGTGCAAATTCAATTTCCGAAACTCTGCGAAACGGCGCCCACTTTCGTGCTCGATAAACGCTTCGTCGATCGACCATTCATCTGGAACTGTCCAGTCGAAGACTTTCGTGCCAGAAGGCACTTCCGTCACATCGAGCGGTACTTCTGCGCCTAACCGCATCACCGTTGCACGCAATCCAGCCCCGGTTATGCTTCGTGTGAGCGGATAAAGCTCTCGCAGCAGCGCGTGCATGGCGACACCTTCCGCGGCGGCCGCGGCAGCGATGTGCTCATCAATTATCAGCGCCTTCATTTCGTCACTCCGGATCTGCTGTTACGCAAATGGCGAGTCCACGCCCGCATTCGCACCAAATGTTCAACCGGGCCATGCCCCACGCCGGAAATACTGCCACACGCCATGCAAATCGTCCCATACAAATTTGCGATCCCAATACATCATCTTCAAGGCGAACATGAGTGTACGCAACCGGTCACCCAATGACATGGGTGCGGTCAGCACACCCCATAGCCGCCCCAATTGCCGCTTACTGCCCTGGAACAAGACGCCGACCTTTCGCTGCGGATAATGATGCGCCCATTTACCCGCGTCATCCTGGAGCGCTGTAGCCGTTGCGCGATCCATTCTTCGGTAAAACAAACGCTGATCGATAAGCCGAAACTTGCCCATGAGTGCGAGATGGCCCATCAATACGATATCAGCGCCCATGTAAGAGTCAATCAGCCGGGTACGCCGCAGCGCCGACATGCGGATCAAGCCGTTCATGGCATTGTTCAGCGTTAGAGCCGAGTACAAATGCCTGAAGCGAGCAGCCGGCGACTCATCAAGAATCGCGAAATCATCCAAGCACTCCTCGGCGACGTCGGGATGATCCTGAAAAAGACTTGTGCGTGGTACAGCCAGAACGGCATCTTCGTGTGCTGACAAATCATCCAGACAGCACTCAAGAAAAGCAGGCGCGCACCAGTCACTGGATGAGGACCATTTGAAATACCCGCCCCGCGCGATATGTACCAAATGACTGTAGTTGGGATTTGCGCCGATATTCACCGGATGCCGCTCATAGCGAACGCGTGCGTCGCGGCGCATGTATTTTTCAACAATATCGCGAGTACCATCGTCCGATGCATTGTCACTGACAATAATCTCGAAATCGGCAAAGCTCTGCGCCAACAATCCTTCAATTGTAAAGCCGATGTGGGCTGCCGAATTGTAGGCGGGAATACCGACGCTGATCAGGGGCGGCTTGGTCACGGTAATGCACTAACCCGATCGATGGCGTCTGAAGGGCGGCTAAAGTATGAATTTTCGGGCATGAAACGCCTCTGCGTAACCACTCGGTGACCGGCACTCGAGTCCCCGGACCCGCATGAGCGCCAGGAAATTGTCGGCCGCAAACCACCCCTTCGTTCGTTGCGTCGAAAAGTACCGTTCCAGATGTGCCACTTTACGGTGCGCAATGGCTTCGGATACCGGAATGTAGGCGTTCGGTTGTGCAAGATCACCTTCGTATTTTGGGATCTCGTATTCAAACACAAGATGGTTGCGCCAAGTGTTCCACGTCAACTCGGCCGTAATCCGATGATCCTGGTGGCGATCGTTCAGGAAGTGGGTCAGCACGATGTCCGGCGAATGGCCTTGTTTCAATTTCTCGAAAAATGTTTTGGCTTTAAGATACTGTGCCGGGAGGAAACCGTCTCGAAAGGTGCCAAAAACAAGTCGAGCCCGCTTGGCACGCCGCAACAACGCGTCCGCACTTCGCCGCGCCTCCTGTTTACGTTCGGCAACACCGTTTAGCACCACCCACGTTACTTCAACCGCCGGCAACGTATCTAGCCAAGCCATGATTGCGGCGCCGCATCCAATCTCGATATCATCACTGTGTGCGCCGATGCAGAGTAACCGCAGCGGCACACCATGTTCGACTTTAGGTTGTAACGTCAACATAAACTATTTTGGGGAGACCGAACATGTGTAGACACTCCACGATGATGTAAGGACAACGGTGATCCCTTTAATCCTGCCGGTCGACGACTGCTTGCAACCGGCACGGCGATCATCGATATCGTGCCCTGTGCACAGGCTGCATGTTTCGCGTTGCCAAGACGGAAAGACAAAGCGGTATTGCTCTTCCGTTTCGAGGGCCACGGGACAAGCAACATAGAAATAATTGTTCGCAAGAGTCTTCGAGATCGATTGTCCCGATCCGACCCTACTCGACGGCTCGCCATGTTAGGCCATCATGGTCGTTACCAGCGCAGCTTAGCGGGCACTCCAAAATAAATTCTGATCCAACTGCCCGGTTCGCTGCAAATACTTTAGCTGCTTTATCCGTGTGAAAGCCCGGAATTCGTATGTTTCGGGCGACATTTCTATGCGCTCGAATAATTGTCGAAGTTCCTCCGCTCCCATTTTTGCAGTCCAGCGGGCTTTATAGCCAGGCAGTTTGGTTGCGATCTTGTCAAATGACACGCGATAACTGCGGTTATCTCCGCCAGGCGGTCCCATGGTCACTTCGCAGCCGGGGAAAACCGAGCCGATAATCTCTGCAATTTCCCGCACCCGGTAGTTCTCTTCAGTTGCGCCAACATTGAAAATTTGCCCGCAGATATCTTCTTCAGGCGCCACGAGAGCGCAACTAACAGCCTGACAAATATCTTCAACATGTACAATCGGTCGCCATGGGCTACCATCGCTGATCATCGCAATTTTCTTCTTCGTCCATGCAAGCGCACACAAATCGTTCAGCACGATGTCAAATCGCATCCTCGGCGAGGCGCCGTAGGCGGTGGCGTTACGAAGAAATACCGCACTAAATCCCCCGCCGGCCATGGGCTTGACATCCCGCTCAACAAGCGTCTTGCACTTTGCATATGCCGTCTGTGGATTGACGGGAGACTCCTCGTTAACGTAATCGGAAGCGCCGACACCGTATACGCTGCATGACGAGGCATAGACGAATCGCTTGACGCCTGCCGCACGTGCTGCCTCTGCGATCTGTACGGAACCTTTGTGATTGATCTCAAAGGTAATCTCCGGATTGTTTTGGCCAAGCGGATCGTTGGACAGTTCCGCCAGGTGAACAACCGCGTCATAGCCCTCGAAATCGGCGCGGGTCAGTGTTCGCAAGTCTTTGACAATGGTACGAGGTAGTTGCGGCAATCCGAGCGGATCCAGATACAAAGTGCCATCCCGATAAAATCCCGCATCGATACCTGTAACCTCATGGCCATGTGCGATCAACCACGGCGCGAGCCGAGAACCGATGTATCCCTCGGTACCTGTGACGAGAACTTTCATGCGTCTATTTCCCTTTAAGTCATGTCAGCGCCACCACCCGTGGCAAAACCAAGCGCGAACTTCGCGGCGCCCGCTAAATTACCCGAACTTCCGGAATAGGAACGACAAATTTACCTCCCCATTCGCTGATGTAAGCCGCCTGACGAGATATCTCGTCCTTGAGGTTCCATGGCAGAATAAGCACATAATCGGGCCGTGCTTCCTTGATCTTGGCTGGAGGCAAAATAGGTATCCGGGTGCCCGGTGTGTACTTGCCGTGCTTGTAGGGGTTGGCATCCACCGCAAAATCCAGAAAGTCGGTGCGAATGCCGCAATAATTCAATAGCGTATTGCCTTTGCCTGGTGCCCCGTACGCAACCACTGATTTGCCTTGACGCTTGACCTCGATCAAAAATGTCAGCAACTTCCGTTTCGTCTCCTTAACCTGCTCGTCGAAGCCGCGATAACACGCCAAAGTAAGAAATCCTTTGTCGATCTCGCGTTGGCGCAATTCGCGAACGCGGTCTGTAATCTCCAGCGCGGCATTGGTGTCGTGACGGCCATAGATACGCAAAGATCCGCCGTGCGTCGGTATTTCTTCGACATCGAAGAGTGTAAGCCCGTGGTGCGCAAAAATTCTCTCGACAGTGACAAAAGACAGGTAGCTAAAATGTTCGTGGTATATCGTATCAAACTGATTTTCCGCCATGAGGCGCAGCAGGTGCGGGAACTCCATGGTAATTACGCCGTTGGGGCCCAGAAGAATTTTCATTCCACCCACGAAATCATTAATGTCCGGCACGTGCGCAAGCACGTTGTTACCTAGCAGAACGTCAGGTTTCCCGTGGTCAGCCGCGATTTCTGCAGCGCTTTGGCGCCCAAAGAACCGCACCGTAGAGGGCACGCCTTTTTCAATGGCAACCTTCGCAACATTGGCTGCCGGCTCGATACCGAGCACCGGGATTTTCTGGGCCACAAAGTGCTGCAGGAGGTAACCATCGTTGCTGGCGATCTCCATGACTTTGCTGGCCGTACCCAGATCGAACCGGGAAATCATCATTTCCGTATAGCGACGCGCATGCTCAACCCAACTGGTTGAATACGACGAAAAATAGGCGTACTCGGTAAAAATCTCACCGGGACTCACAAATTCCTGCAGTTGGACCAGGAAACATTGATCGCAAACGTACACGTAGAGTGGATAAAAAGCCTCCATCTGGGCAAGCTGATCGGCACTAACAAACGACTCACACAGTGGAGACATGCCGAGATCCACAAACGTGTGTTGCAACGTTGCGCCGCAAAAGCGACACGAACAGCTGCCCGCTTTTGACGGCTCTTCTGAGTCGCCGTGCTTGTTGTTCCCGACAATAGTCTGCTGCATTCGAACCTCGCGTAAAATATTTCACAAACGATGTCTGAGCCTTTACCTTCGGCTTAACAAAACAGTGCCGAAGTATCTAAAGCAACGTCATGTCCAATTGCAAATTGGGAGCAGCACCGCGTCCCCAACGCTAACCATCCACCATATAGAACTCTATCGTACCGCCAAATCTTTGCAACGTCATTTTGTCACAATCTGGCGCAGGCAAACGGCGTGAACCAAGCTTCTCCGAGGCAATCTCTGCCTTTGATACGATTGGTTGCCGATGGATGGAAATCGCGACAACACCATGGGATTTAACCCACATTACAGCAGTTGTGCATACTTGATTTCTGATGTCTTCCCGGGAAGACAGGGCGTTGCACTTTGCCGGACTACGCTGCGCAGTTTGTTGCGCCCACAAACCTTGAAGGAGGGTTCGAAATCCTGGAATTACGAGCTCAAGTCGATTTTCTCGCAGTGAAGTTTTAGCTCATATCGCGGGTATACAGCCCTGTCGGGACGTGCTGTGGCAGTCAGCGCGGCGAAACTAGCGATTCAGTATTGCAAACGCTCTCCTGTTGCCAAAGAGCCAGACATCGAAACCCGGAAACGCGCCGGCACAGCACACAAGCAGAATTATCAAATTTATTGCAAATCCTCACTTGCCAGCAGGCGACCGCCATACCATCCATGGGCAGTCGCCATGCGATTCCATCCGATCGAAAGTTATCTTGTCCTTGAAGGTGTCCATGGCCTGCCAGAAGCCTCGATACCGATATGCTGAAAGCTGGCGCCGGGCTACCAGGCGTTGAAACGGCTTCTCAACTAATTCGTCGCCGTCTTCAATGTGATCAAAGATTTCGCGTCTCAGGCAAAAAAACCCGCCATTGATCAGAAACTCCGATTTCGACATCTGGCCGATACTGGTAACAAAGCCATCCTCATCGGACTCAACGGCGTGAAAGGACTGCGAGGTCTGAACAGACACGAAGCTTGCAACCGCCTTCCGGCGGCGAAACTCTGCTATGTGTTCATCAAGCGGAAGGTCGCTTAATCCGTCGGAGTAGTTGGCGAGAAACTCCTCTTCGCTCTCAAGATATTTGCGCACGCGCAGCAACCGCTGGCCAAGATTGGAGTGCACGCCCGTGTCAACGAACGTAATTCGCCAGTCATCGAAATCACTGGACATCAAATCAATTTTCTTGCCACCTCCGGAAAGCACGAAATCATTAGTCATTGCATCCCGGTAATTCAGAAAGTAGTCACGGATCATGTCTCCGCGATACCCCAGCGCCAGAATAAAATCCTTGTGGCCGAAGTGCGCGTAATAGCGCATCAAGTGCCAAAGAATCGGACGGTAACCGATGTTAACGAGGGGTTTGGGTATGGTGTCAGAGTGCTCACGCAGCCGAGTGCCCAGTCCACCACAAAACAATACGACTTTCATTGCCCTTCTCCACGAATCCCAGGTTGAGCACTTCGTCCGGAGGTGCGTTCCGCACGGTCATTTTGGATCGAAAGCGCCCGCTGGCCACTACATTTTCCATCGCCATGACGCCTACAATAAAGTAACCAGCCCTCTAATGTAGAGCATACTACATCCAATGCGATTAACGTAGTAGACCGCAACGGACGAATTCCAGCACGACCCGGTCCGAGATGTCTTGTTGTACCAGCCCGCAACCCCGTTGATGCCAGTCCACACGGGCGCGGACTCGGCGCGGATATAACGACGTTGGTTTTTGAGGTGGGATATGACGACTGCCATAAAATGGTCAGCCAGGCTCGTCCAACAGGCTGCAATGGATGCATTGCACATCAGTCCACTACGCTTTAGGATCAATCCCATTGTGCATCGACCAGGCTCCAGGAACGCATCATGAACAAGCCCCATGCGCCAGCAGAAACTGATCTGCAGCGCGTACCGTATCAGAAACCGCAGCCGCATGACATGCGGCCCGACATGGTCATCCATGACGCCATGGGGCGGGTGGACCCGCGTGTTTGGGTGCCGTTGGCCGAGCATGTCGCGGTGCGGCCGCTGCAATTCAATGTCACGCAGGGACAGTACACACATGTCATGCGCGTTACCAAGGCAGGCATGATCGCCCGGCATCGTCATTCAGGCGGGGTTCACGCTTGGGTATTCAAGGGCCGCTGGCACTATCTGGAACACGAGTGGGTGGCGGAAGAAGGGAGCTACATTTTCGAGCCGCCAGGGGAGACGCACACATTGGTGGTCCCCGAGGGGTGCACCGAGATGGTCACGCTGTTTCAGGTGACGGGCTGTCTGATGTACGTGGATCCGCAGGGCGGGTCAACCGGGTATGACGATGTGTTTACGCGCATTGATAAGGCGCGTTCGCACTATACCGCGGTAGGATTAGGCGCGGGGTTTGTCGAGCAGTTCATCCGGTGACAGGCAACGCTGCGCTCAGTAAGGCTCTTTGACAAAAATAAACGTGGTGCCCTGAACAATCGGCGCGCTTGCGCCGACGAAAGACACGTTGACATCCTTGACCTGACGCGAGCCCGCGCGTCCGGAGGCCTGCAGCGCGCCCTCAATGATGTGCCACAAGCCGTGAATGCGTCCGGTGCCCAGGCTGCCGCCAAAAGTATTGAGCGGCAGTTCACCATCGAGTTCAATGCGTCCATCCTGTATGAAATCGAGCGCTTCGCCCTCTTTGCAAAAGCCGTAAGATTCCAGACCGTAAATCACCGATGCTGAAAATCCGTCATAAATTTGCGCCACATCGACATCCTTCGGTGAAAAACCCGAGCGCTCCCAGGTGAGCTTGGCGGAGCTGCTGCCGCCCGCCATGTAGCTGCTCAAACTGCCGATGCGGCCTGCCACCTCAAAGTGCAGCCGCTGGCCATATCCCGCAAGATAGGCTGGTGTCGGTTTAAGGTCACGTGCGCGGTCCGCGGCCGTAAGCACAATGGCGCACGCGCCCTGCACAGGTATATCACAGTCATACAGGCAAAACGGGTACGCCACCATGCGCGAATTAAGGTAGTCCTCGCGGGTAAGTGGCGTGCCGTAAAAATAAGCATGTGGATTGTGCTGTGTGTGCTTGCGCTGCGTAACCGCCAGCGTTGCCATCATTTCGCGCTTCTTGTTGTGTGTTTCCAGCCACCGCGTATAGGCAACAGCCATACCCTGACCGGGGCCGCCGAAACCATACGGTCCGGTAAATTGTGTTGCGCCGGCGGCATACGCCCCAGGCAGATTCTGGTATGTACCCTTGGGATTGTGCATGGCGCGCCACACCACCGCATATTTGCACACGCCGGCCAGCAGCGCATTGACCGCCTGCTGTACCGCACCACCGATGTTCACGGAGCCGGTCTGAATATGCCAGGTGAGATTCGGCAGCTTCAGCATCGCCATCATGCAGTTGACGGAGACGATGGAAATACCATCGACCTCCGCATGCCCCGTCGCAGGTAGTTCCGGATAGGTCGCGAGCCCGTCGATGTCCGACATCTTCAAGCCTGAATCCTCGACAGCGGCCTTGACTGCCTGCAGCGCGTGCGCGGCGAGCGGGGTTTCCGCAGTGCGCGTAGCCTTGGAAAAGCCCACGCCGCTGATGGCGATCTTGCACCGGTTATCCCACATGAGCGTTGCTCCTTAGTCGCGTGCCAGCCGGAACTGCGGCAGCGTGAAGTCATCGTTTAGGGGTTGAAATACCACCTCAACGCGGCGCCCCACCTTGGCTTCCGTGTAGGGCACTTCCAGAAGATTGCCGGCCATCAGCGCACCTGGCGCTTCGTCGAGTTCAACGATAATGCTGGCGTAGGGCACAGCGGCAACGAAACGCTTGTCGCCGGTGTGATACATGATGGTATAGGCGTAGATCGTACCCTTGCCGCTGACTGGCTCAAACTTCAGATCAACGCTCATGCAGTTGACGCAGGTGGCGTAAGGCGGATGCTGAAAATGCCGGCATTGCTGGCAACGCTGCAGTTCCAGCGCATTCTTCTTTGCGGCATCCCAGAACGGTTTGGTCCACTCGTTGGGAACCGGGATCGGCCGGGTTACCTTGCTCCAGTCGCTGATGGTCATGGTCCTGTTTCTCCGCGCCGTCGCAAAAGGGACAGCAATCGCACGCACCAACTATAGCGCAGCCATTCCCGAGCGCGGCGCTGTCAATCGCAAAAAGCCAAGCCCGCCAGAGGCTTGAGGGCACAACCACAGCGAGCAGAGATTTTCTGCTAACCCTATGATTTTATTGGTGGAGACGAGGAGGATCGAACTCCCGACCTTCGCATTGCGAACGCGACGCTCTCCCAGCTGAGCTACGTCCCCGATTGGAACAGATTGTGCAACTGAACAAGGGCGCGAAGTATAACAAAGTACAGCAGGACCTGCCACACATGCGCCAGAGTTCCGCAATGGATTCATGGCCTTGCGTTCGCGTTGTGGATCGACTGCCGTGGCATTGAAAATCGGGTATTGCAAGATCGCCGCGTGAATCGGGTCAATCTGTCAGCCGCTACAAACGCCGACAAACTTTTGGCCCAGAGACAAAGATCAGGCGTGACGGAAAGACTTTGTGGTCAGTGGTGGCAGCACCAGAGTGCCCGCCGTGGTCTCGAGTGCACGCAGGCAGCACATCGCTTCGAAGAGCACTTCTTCCGTTTCACTCACAATCTCGCCGCCATGGGCGTCGTCGTTCGGATGCGCGCGATCGCTCAGCTTTGCACGGCATAATCGGCCGTACCGTTGTTCGACATCGTTCAGCCCGCATACCGGAAGGGTGACGATGCCCGCAGGCAGGTGCTCCGCTGCCGCATAGAACTGCAAAGACTCAACGTAATTTGTCACCAGCAAACAGATTTCATTCGCCGAATTCGAGCTGCGCATCGCGTCAATGATCTGCATGGCATCACTGTCCGTTGTTTCCAGGCGGCAGTATTCACGGGACGCGGCCTGATGAACAGGTAACTAGTTCACGTTCGCCTGGCAAATGAACGAAGCTTTGCAGGGTAACGTGCGCACCATGCTGGCATGTGCGGCCAAGGCGACAACACGGATGGTCGGGATCCTGGCGGCCGGCGCGCAACCGTACGCGCTCAAACGTACTGATGCGCCTGTGTCAGACCGTTGCGTCGGCGGGTTTGCGCTCCACTTGCGCGAGGTCTTCGCGACGCAGGCCCATCCACATCAACAGGGGGCTGCCGACGAACACTGAAGAATAGATGCCGAAACAGATGCCGATGGTCAGCGCCAGCGCGAAATAATGCAGCGTCTCTCCGCCGAAAATCAGCATCGAGCACACCATCAACTGCGTGCTGAAGTGGGTGATGATGGTGCGCGACATGGTGGCGGTGATTGCGTTGTCAATAATCTGCGGCACCGGCATGGTACGGAAGCGGCGGTTACGGAAATTTTCGCGAATCCGGTCCATCACCACCACCGATTCGTTGACCGAGTACCCGAGGATGGCCAGCACCGCCGCCAGCACCGGGAGCGAAAACTCCCACTGAAAAATCGAGAAAAAGCCCAGAATAATCACCACGTCGTGCAGGTTGGCGATAATCGCGGACACCCCGAATTTCCATTCAAAGCGCAGCCACAGATAGAGTACGATGCCGATCGACACGAATAACAAGGCTAGCGCGCCGCTGTCGAAAAGCTCCTTGCCCACCTGCGGCCCGACGAATTCAGTGCGTTTCAAAACCACACTGCCATCGATGGCCTTAAGTTCGGCCAACACGTTCTCGGAAAGCCTTGCGCTGGTGACACCCTGCTTCACGGGCAGCCGGATCAACACATCACGCGTGGTACCGAAATTCTGCACGCTGGCTTCGGCGAAGCCCAGTTTGGCCATTGAATCGCGAATTTTATTCAAATCGGCCGGCTGGCTGTAACTGACTTCCATCACCGTGCCGCCGGTGAAATCCACCCCCAGATGCAGCCCTTTGGTTGCCAGCGAAACAACCGCGATCACAAACGTGATCATCGAAATGGCGTTGAACATCAGCGCGTAGCGCATGAAGGGAATGTCGCGCCTGATTCTGAAGAATTCCATTGCTAGTTCCGGGAAGTGTTAGGGTCGGTGGCCGTGATGCGCATCGTCGGCCGTGCTTACTTCTTGTCCGTATCGTCGTCGTCGGGCCGCCACACCTGACCGATGGACACGCTGTCCAGCTTGCGGCGCGAGCCGTACCACAGATTGACCAGCGCGCGTGACAGCATCACGGCGCTGAACATGGAGGTCAGGATGCCCAGGCAGTGCACCACCGCGAAGCCCTTCACCGGCCCGGAACCGAACGCGAACAGCGCGATTCCGGCGATCAGTGTGGTGACGTTGGAGTCAAGAATGGTGCCCCAGGCGCGGTCATACCCCGAATAAATCGCCGCCTGCGGCGTATTGCCGCCGCGCAATTCTTCCCGCACACGTTCGTTGATCAGCACATTGGCATCAATTGCCATGCCCAGCGTGAGCGCGATCGCGGCAATACCCGGCAGCGTCAGGGTCGCTTGGAGCATTGACAATAAAGCTATTAAAAACAATAAGTTACATGAAAGAGCGATGATCGATATCGCACCGAACAGCATGTAATAGAGGCCCATGAAAACCGCTATTGCCGCGAACCCGTACCACATCGATTGAAAGCCGATACGGATATTCTCCGCGCCCAGCGAAGGCCCCACCGTGCGTTCCTCGACAATCTCCATCGGAGCCGCCAGCGCCCCCGCGCGCAGCAGCAGCGACAGATCCTTGGTTTCCGTGGTGGTTCTGAAGCCGGTGATCTGGAAATTCGCGCCGAGTTCGGACTGGATTACCGGCGCGGTCAGCACCTCGGGTTTGCCGCGGTCGATCAGCAGGATCGCCATGCGGCGTTTGACGCCTTCGCGCGTGACTCGCTGGATCACGCGCGCGCCCTGTCCGTCAACAGATACACTCACGATTGGCGTACGGCTGACGGAATCAAACCCCGGCGCCGCGTCGGTGAGCCGTTCGCCGGTGATCACCACCTGTTTACTCAGCAGCAGAGGCTCCTTCCTGCCGTCGCGCGCGGAGTAATGCAACTCCATGCCGAACGGCACCTGCCCGCTGACCGCCTGCTGGATTTTTTGCGGATCGTAGTCGCGGCCGCTGGAATCGCCGGCGTGGGCTTCGACCATGCGAATTTCCAGTGTCGCAGTGCGTCCCAGAATGTCCTTGGCGCGCGACGTGTCCTGCACGCCCGGCAGCTGCACCACCACGCGGTCCAGGCCCTGCTGCTGGATGATCGGCTCCGCCACACCCAGTTCATTGACGCGTTTACGCAGCGTGGTGATGTTCTGCTGAATCGCAAACTCCTGCGTGCGCGTTACCGCTTCGGCCTTGAGCTTGCCGACCAACTTGAAATCGGTGCTGTCCTGCTGTGTGTTGAGCTGCAGATCGGGCTGCGCTTTGCCGATCTCCGTCAACCCGCGTGCCAGCGTTTCCTTGTCGCGAAACCGCACGACGATATCGTCTTTTTCGCGCGCAACGCCGGAATACTGAATGCGCTTTTCACGCAGCGCGCCACGAATGTCCGCCACCGTGGTGTCGATCTTCTTGTTGAGTGCCGCCTTCATATCCACTTGCAGCAGAAAGTGCACGCCGCCGCGCAAGTCCAATCCTAGATACATGGGCAGGGCGCCGATGGACGACAGCCATTCCGGGCTGCGTGACAGCAGGTTGAGCGCCACTACGTAATCCCCGCCCAACTGAGATTGCAGCAGATCCTTGGCTTTCAACTGCGAGTCGGTATCACCGAAGCGTGCCTTGACGCCGGTGGGGTCCATCACCAGGCCCTCCGGTTTGAAGCCGCCTTTGGTGAGCGCTTCCTCCACGCGGCTTAGCAGGGCGGAATCGACTTTCAGCGTGGGCTGAATCGATGACACCTGCACCGCGGGCGACTCGCCGTAAAAATTCGGCACCGTATAAACGAACCCGATCACCAGCACGACGGCGATCAGCAGGTATTTCCAGAGAGGGTAGCGATTCATGTTCCGTGAGGCGTAAATGCGTGAGACGTGAGGCGTCAAGTCCGCGGGCTGTTACGCCTCGCCCCTCACGAAATGTTCTTGATCGTGCCCTTGGGCAGTACGACCTGGACCGCCGAGCGTTGCAGCGTCATTTCAACGCCGTTCGCCACCTCCAGCGTGACGTAGTTTTCATTCAGTTTGCTGACGCGGCCGAGGATGCCGCCGCCACTGACCACTTCGTCGCCTTTTTGCAGCGCCTCGATCATCGCCTTGTGTTCCTTGGCGCGCTTCATTTGTGGCCGGATCATCAGGAAATACAGTACGCCGAACATCACCACGATGAGCAGCATGCTTTCGATACCGCCACCTTGCGGCTGGCCCGCCTGGGCCCAAGCCTGACTGATAAACATGGGGATACGCTCTCCGGAAAGGCAAATTCAATCAAATCGCCACGTTGGCCGAAGATTTCAGCCGGGCGCGCGAAACTTTTGAATTTTAACCCATTTCTTCACCTTTCGGCCCGCCATGCCTGACGTTGGAGAGCCATGGCGCCGCCTCGGAAGCCAGCAATCCAGCGCGGATCGCCGCGCGCAAGCGCTGCATCAGCCGCTGATAAAAATGCAGATTGTGCAGGGTATTGAGGCGGGCGCCGAGGATTTCATTGACTTTCTGCAAATGGTGCAGATAGGCGCGGGTGAAATTTCTGCAGGTGTAGCAGTCGCATTGCGCGTCCAGCGGCGCCAGATCGTCCCGGTAGCGTGCATTGCGCAGTTTCACCACACCCGTGCTGGTGTAGAGCCAGCCATTGCGTGCATTGCGTGTGGGCAAAACGCAATCGAACATATCGACACCCGCCAGCACCGCGCTCACGATATCCGAAGGCGTGCCCACCCCCATCAGATAGCGCGGTTTATCCGCCGGCAGGCGCGGCGCGGTATGGCGCAGGATGCGCAGCATTTCTTCCTTGGTTTCGCCCACCGACAGGCCGCCGATGGCGTAGCCGTCAAAGCCGATACCGGTCAGTCCTGCCAGTGATTGCTCGCGCAGCGCCTCGTAAACGCCGCCCTGCACGATGCCGAACAGCGCGTTGCTGTTGCCTTCGTGCGCCGCCTTGGAGCGTGCCGCCCAGCGCAGCGACAATTGCATCGACTCGCGCGCCTGATCTACTGTCGCCGGGTACGGCGTGCACTCGTCGAATACCATCACAATGTCGGAATTCAGCACGCGCTGAATGCGCATCGACTCCTCAGGCGACAAAAAGCATGCGTCACCGTTCACCGGCGACTGAAACGTCACGCCTTGCTCGCTGATTTTGCGCAGCGCGCCAAGGCTGAACACCTGAAAGCCGCCGGAATCGGTGAGAATCGGCCCATCCCAGCCCATAAAGCGGTGCAGCCCGCCGTGTGCACCGATCACCCCCAGCCCCGGCCGCAGCCACAAATGGAAAGTATTGCCGAGCACGATCTGCGCGCCGAGTTCGCGCAGTTCCTGCGGGTTCATTGCCTTCACCGTGCCATAGGTGCCCACTGGCATAAAAGCCGGCGTGTCGATATCGCCGTGCGCGGTGCGCAGCACGCCGCAGCGCGCGGCGGCGTCGCCATGGGTGACGCTGAACTGCATGGCTATTGCAGCGCTCCCAGCGCGCGCCGCAGATCCGCGGGCATGGCCACGGGACGCAGAGTGGCGCGGTCGCAGGCCACGTGCACAAAATGCCCTTGTGCGGCGGCCAATGCGTCGTCGTTGCGGAAAATGCCGATTTCGTAGCGCACGCTGCTGTTGCCCAGATGGGCTACGCGCAGGCCGCAATGCACGGCATCGGGAAACGCGATCGGGCTGAAAAACTGGCAGCCGGTATCCACTACCAGGCACACCACTGGCGAGCTCTCCAGATCAAGCACGCCCTGGCGCATCATGTATTCATTCACCGCCGTGTCAAAGAACGAGTAGTACACCACGTTGTTCACGTGGCGATAGACATCGTTATCCATCCAGCGCGTGGTGACAGTAACGAAATGCCGGTAGGCGTCGCGGGTTGTGGGAGTTTGCTTGCTCACTGCGGTGTTCTTTCAATCAGCATGGCATCGCCGTAGCTGAAAAAACGATACTGTTGGTCGATCGCGTGCCGGTACGCGCGGCGCACATTATCCATGCCCGCGAACGCGGATACCAGCATCAGCAGCGTTGATTTCGGAAGGTGAAAATTGGTGAGCAGGCGGTCGACCGCCCGGAACGTGTAGCCGGGCGTGATAAACAAGCGCGTGTCGCCGGTGCCCGCCGTCAACGTGCCGCCGGCCGCGGCCGACTCCAGCGCGCGCAGGCTGGTGGTGCCCACGGCCATCACGCGCGATCCGCGCGCACGCGCCGTGCTGATCGCATCCACGGTTGCCTGCGGCACGTCATACCATTCGCTGTGCATCTGATGTTCACGCAGATCGGATACGCGCACCGGCTGAAACGTGCCCGCGCCCACGTGCAGCGTAACCTGCGCCAGGCCGGCGCCTTTGCGTTTCAACGTTTCCAGCATCGCCTCGTCAAAGTGCAGGCCTGCGGTGGGCGCAGCCACCGCGCCGGGCGCGCGCGCATACACCGTTTGATAGCGCGCCTCGTCCGCGGCATCGGCGGCATGCGTGATGTAGGGCGGCAGCGGTACACTGCCGTGGCGTTCGAGCAGGGCGAAGATGTCCGCACACGACTCAAACAACAACTCGAAAAACTCGCCTTGCCGGCCGACCACTGTGGCCGCCGCGCCAGCGCCCAGCCGCAGGCGGCTACCCGCGCGCGGCGACTTGCTTGCGCGCACCTGTGCCAGCACACGGTCGGGCGCCAGCACGCGCTCGACCAATACCTCTATCTTGCCACCACTGTCCTTGGCGCCGGTGAGCCGCGCTTTGATCACACGCGTGTCGTTGAACACCAGCACATCGCCCGGGGCGACATAGTCCGGCAAGCGGCTGAATGCGGTATCGTTGAGCGCGCCGGTTGCGCCATCCAGGTACAGCATCCGGCTCGCGGCGCGTTCTGGCGCCGGCAATTGCGCGATCAGGCGCGCCGGCAATTCGAAAGCGAAGTCGTCCAAAAGCATCGCGCGGATTATACGTGGCAGGTTGTCGCATGGCGGTGGTTGCGGCATAATCCGCCTCCCCGATGTATCCCCAGACATCCTTGCCGGGATGGCGGAATTGGTAGACGCACGGGACTCAAAATCCCGCGCTGGCGACAGCGTGCCGGTTCGATTCCGGCTCCCGGCACCACTCCCGCGTTATCGGACAGCCGCTTTGTCCCTGTGTAAAATCAGGGTGTGACTTCCAAAGGAGACATCCCATGATCCACGTCGTAGCCATGATCACCGCCAAACCCGGCATGCGCGAACAAGTGCTGGAAGCGTTTCGTGCCAACGTGCCCGCCGTGCGCGCGGAGGACGGCTGTATCGAATACGGTCCCGCCATCGATGCGGAAGGCCTTGGCAGTTTTCAGGCCAAAGTCGGTGCCGATACCTTCGTCGTGATCGAAAAGTGGCGCGACGTGGCCGCGCTCAAGGCACATGCCGCCGCGCCGCATATGGCTGCCTATGGCGCGAAGGTAAAGGACATGCTTGCGGGGCGCGTGGTGCATGTGCTGTCGCCGGCGGGCTAACACTTTGTTTCAGGTAGCGAGGGCACTCGGAAATTCTCTTGCAGCGCGGCTTTCACCGTTCGGCAGAATTTACGTAACCCATTGTTATTAAACAATAAAATTAGGTCCTGCGGAATCGGGTGCACCGCCGGAACGCACGCTCGCCAGACCTCGCGAGTAACGCGAGAGTGCCTCAGCGCTCGCCCTTGATATCCGCGAGCTTGATCACCTTCGCGTATTTGGCAAACTCACTGCGCATATGCGCGTGGAACGCGTGCGGCGTCATGAAGTAAGGCCCCATGCCTTGCGACGCCATCTTCTCCACGATGTCGGGCATTCTGAGAATCTTTTGCGACTCGGAAGACCAGCGATCGATGATCGGCTTCGGTGTGCCCTTGGGCGCGAGCATGCCGCGCAGGGACTTCACATCGAAGTCAGTAATGCCCTGCTCGGCAAACGTAGCCACGTTAGGTAGCGCGGGCAGCCGCTGCTTCGAGGTGATCCCGATGGCTCTCAGCTTGCCGTTGCGCACATGGCCCACCATGCTGCTCGGTGTGCTGAAGAACAACTGCACGTGCCCACCCAACAAATCGTTGAGCGCCGGACCAGCGCCCTTGTATGGCACATGCTGCATCTTGATGTCCACTCGCTGTGCGAACATCGCGGTGGTGACCAGCCCCGAGGTGGTCGAGGTCGCGTAGTTGAGCTCCCCGGGCCTGGCCTTCGCCAGGGCAATGAATGCCTGCAGCGAAGTCGCAGGCAAACCCGGATGTATCACCATCAGATTGTCGCTCGCATCGATCGTGCCAAGCGGCGTGAAGTCGTCAATCGGATGAAACGCCGTCTTGCTGAGTAGCGACGTGACGAGATGCGAATTGGTCGACGTGATCAGCATCGAATGCCCATCAGGCGGCGCACGCTGGATGATCTCGGTGCCAATGATGCCGTTACCGCCGCCCCGGTTGTCGATGACCACCTGCACGCCAAAGGCGTCGGTGAATTTCTGCGCGACCAGACGGCCCATGATGTCATTGCTGCCGCCCGGCGGGTACGGCACGACAATGCGGATTGGGCGGTTGGGGAACGACTGCGCTGTGGCGGCTGCGCACACTAACGCGGCGGTGACCGCGATGACCGATAAAACGGTGCAATTCAGAACGGAACGTCGCGTCATTGTGCGTGGCAGGCCTATGCTGGAAGCGATAGGGTCAGTATCGGCCATACTGCTTGTTGGCGTCAATTGACCGCGATGAATTGCCAGGGATTTTGGCGCTACGGCCGACCCCCGCCCATCGACATCGATGGCGGCTGGCGAGAGCCGTGCTTTCTAAACTGACGGCGCATCCAGCGCCGGCAGTTCCAGCCCCGCAATCTCCTGCAGCGACTTGCCGGCAATCCCCTGCAAATCGCCGTACATGCCCGCGGTGGACTGCAACACATTGTTGAGCTGAACTTCGCGCTTGGCCCACTGGCGTTGGATGGCTTTTTTCTCGGCGGCGAGGTCGTCCTGCATCGACGAAAACGCTTCGACGATGGCCTCGACGCGCTGGCGAAAGCGCGGGCCGGTGAGGTATTGATAGACCAGCTCGGTTTTGGTTTGCTGGCCTTCGGACACCTGCCGTGCGGCGCTGACTTCCAGCAGGCTGTGGCGCAGCACAGTGGCCACGGGTAAAGCGGCGCGCGGGTTGGTGATCCACACGCCGTCGACGACATCGAAGGATTCCACACCCTTCGGCAACGCCTGACTGACCATGACCGCAATCTCCGCCTTGGCCGTGCGCTGGTCTTCGCGCAACTTGACCAGCCAGCCGTCGCTCCAGTTCCTGGTGCGCTTGGATTCCCACAGGATGGTGCCGCAGGTCTGCCCGCTGGCGCCGACGACACGCTGCAGCGCGTCGCCGCCGAATTCGCCTTTGGGCACCGGTTCGATTCTGTCAAACGGAAATTTACTGCGTAGGAGGCTTTCCAGTTCCAGTTCCTGCACTTCGCCCTGCAGTTGTTGCGAGCCCTGTTCGGCGCGGCGCTTGAGGTCCTCGATCTGCTTTTGCATGGCGAGGATGGTTTGTTCTTTTTCCGCGACCTTGAGCTTTTGCTGTTCTTCGGCTTCCTTGCGTGCCTGTTCGCGCGTGGTCGCGAGGCCGTCCTGAACGCGCTTTTCCACGGTGAGTTCCACCTCGCGTTTGGCGTCATCCAGCTCGCGTTGTTTGCGGATAAGATCGGCTTGCGCTTTTTGCGCCTCGGCGAGTTTCGCGTCGCGCTGCTTGAGGACTTCGTTTAATGCATTGATTTCATTCAGTTTTTGTTCCATGTCGCTGGCGGCCAGCTGTTTCGCCTTCCTGGCTTCCTCGGCAACGATGCGCGCGCGCTCCTGCTTTAGCTTCTCCGCCACCTGATCGTCGATGGCTTCCCTGGCTTTGGCCAACGAGGCCTCGTGCTCGCGCAGCGTCGCTTCACGCTTGCCAATGTCGGCATCCTTTAGCGCGAGGCGTTTCTCGAAATCCTGCCGCGTAGCCGCCAACAACGGCGCGGCCAGCGATTCGGTGAGTTTGATTTCGACCCTGCAACTGGGGCAGGTGATGGTGGGTTCGGTCATGCGGCGTTCCTCAGATTGTCACTCCTGCCGGCACAGGTGTATTGCCACGCGGGACGTAGCGGGGTGCTGCCCGCCTGCCAGCCCGTGGGCCGTTCGTCCGAAAGGACCAATTGTCGTCGGAAATCGCGGGAAGAAATCGGCCTCAGCGTACGTCGCCCCGTCCGCTACAACCCCATCCCCCCATCCAGCAATATCGTCTGTCCGGTCATATAGTCCGAGGCATCCGAGGCGAGATACAACGCCAGCAAGCCCACTTCACGCAATTGTCCCGGCCGCTTGAGCGGCACGGCTTGCTTGGCGCGCTCGGTGGTTTGTTTGACGCGCTCTTCGCCCGAGGTCACCACATCCGGGAAGATGCCCGGCGCAATGCAGTTCACGCGCACGCCGTAGGGTGCCCACTCCAGCGCCTGCGCGCGGGTGAAGCCGGCGAGCGCGGTTTTGGCCGTGGTGTAGAGCACCAGATCGCGCCCGCCCTGATGCGCGGTCCACGAGGCGATGTTGATCACCTTGCCCGAGCCGCGCGCCAGCATGTGCGGGCCCACCGCGCGCGTGCACAGCAGCGCTTCAGTGAGGTTGATGTCCATGATGAATTTGAGTTCATCGTCGGATACGCCGGTGTTGTCCGCATTGCCCGGCAACGTCACCAGCGGCTTGCGGATCGAGTCACCGAGCGCGTTCACCAGCACGTCGATGCGGCCGAAAGTGGCGATTACCGAATCGATGGCGCGCTGCGCGTCGGCCGGCCGCGTGACGTCGGCGATCACCGGTACGACTTTTCTGCCCGAGGCTTTGGCGATCTCGGCGGCGGTGCCGTTGACGTATTTCGGGGTCAGCGCATTGAGCGCGATATCCGCGCCGCATTCCGCGAGCACCTGTGCGATGCCCTTGCCGATGCCGCGGCCGGCGCCCGAGATGAAAACCACTTTTCCGGTGATATCGTATTCAGCAGGCATCATGAGGTTTTCTCCACAGGACAGGGTTGAGATGCCTTGCATTATCCGCCGCGCCGCCCTGCCGGCACAACCGCCATTGACCGCTGGCGAAGCGTTCAGGGATACTTTTGATCCCGGTGCGCCTTTTTAATCACGCTGAAAGTCCGTCATGAAAAAACGTTATGTCTTTTTGCTGGTCCTGACACTGGCCGCGTGCGTGCGCGCGGAGGAAGTGGGCGAGGTATCGACTGCTTTTGTGCTGATTGGCGCCAATCACAAGGTGGTGGTCGAAGCCTACGATGACCCCAAAGTCAGCGGCGTGACGTGCTACGTATCGCGCGCCAAGACCGGCGGCATCCGCGGCGCGGTGGGCCTGGCGGAGGACAAGGCAGAGGCGTCGATCGCGTGCCGCCAGGTCGGCCCCATCGCGTTTACCGGCAAATCGCTGCCGCCGCAGGAAGAACTGTTCAGCGAGCGCATGTCGGTGCTGTTCAAACGGCTGCGCGTGGTGCGCATGGTCGACCGCAAGCGCAATGTGCTGGTGTATCTGACGTATTCCGACCGGCTGATCGACGGCTCGCCGCAGAACAGTGTGACGGCGGTGGCGCTGGGGCAGGCGGTGTTGCCGCGTTAAAGGCAGTGCATCCCGCTGCGAATTATTTCGAGGCCTTGATCCCCGCGGCCTTGAGCACACCCGACCAGCGCGTGGATTCCTCGCGGATGAAGGCGCCGAGTTCGGCCGAGGTGGTGGCTTTCGGTTCCTGCCCCTGATCAATAATGCGCTTGGAGAACGCCGGTTCGTTGATCATCTTGACCATGTCGCCATTGAGCTTGGCAAGAATCGGCTTGGGCATGCTGCCGGGCGCGATCAGCGCATACCAGGTGGCACATTGAAAACCGGGGATTGATTCCGCCACCGTCGGCACCTCGGGCGCGGCGGGCGAGCGCTTGGTGCCGCCGTGTGCCAGCGCGCGCAGTTTGCCGGCCTTGGCGAGCGGCCACACCGCGGGCATGCTGTTGAACAGGAAGTGCAACTGGCCGCCGACCAGATCGCTGATGGCCGCGGAAGCGCCTTTGTACGGCACATGCAGAATGTCAGTCTTGGTCATCACCTTCAGCAACTCGCAGCCGAGGTGATTGGAGGTGCCGGTGCCGGGCGAGCCGCAATTGAGCTTGCCGGGATTGGCGCGCGCCAGCGCCACCAGCTCATTGACGTTTGTCGCCGCCACCGAGGGGTGGCTCACCAGCATCTGCGGACTCACCACCACCAGCGAAACCGGCGTCAAATCGCGCAGTGTTTCATAGGGGACTTTGTTGATTATCGGCACAATCACCAGTGCCGCCGAGGTGCCCATGAGAATGGTGTAGCCATCGGCCGGCGCGCGTGCGGTGAGTTCGGTGCCGATCACGCCACTGGCACCGGCGCGGTTGTCGACCACCACCTGTTGGCCCCACATCTCGGTGAAGCGCTGCGCGACCATGCGCGCAACGACGTCGGTTGCGCTGCCTGCCAGATTCGGCACGATCATGCGCACCGGCCGCGAAGGAAACGGTTGTGCCGTTGCCGCCACCGGGGCCAACGCAAAGCCGGCAGCTGTTGCAGATAACGTTATGAGCAGGCCTGCCCGTTGCATGTTTCCAAGCTTCATATCAAGTCCCCCTGAAAGCCCGCATCAACGTCCGGCGACGCAGCTACCCTTCGAGTATGGCGACCACCTGTCCTTCGGCTACCGCGTCTTTTTCCTTCACCAGAATCTCTTTGACTACGCCGCCGTCCTCGGTAATCACCGGTATTTCCATTTTCATCGACTCGATGACCACCAGCGTGTCGCCCGACTCAACCGTGTCGCCGGGTTTGGATTTGAGCTGCCACACGGTGCCGGTAATTTCCGATTTCACTTCGATACGCGCCATAATTCCCTCGGTAGAGTCGATGACGTGCCAATCACATTGACACTGCGGTAGCGTGAATTATAGCGCGCAGCACGGGCGTTGTGCCTGCGGCGCACAACGCTTACCATACTCGCCTTGCTTTTTTGCCCTGCGGGAAATGCCGCCAACCCTGCTTATAACGCCATGACGCCGCGTCAGCCCGCCCGATTCGCCAGCGCCTTGCTGGCCGCCGTTCTGGCGCTGATGATGTCTTCGCCCGTACTGGCACAGTCAACCGCCGCACAGCCCGCGGCGCCGCGCAAACTGCTGCCGGCGGACGAAGGTGCCGCGGACGCATCGTGGGTGCAGTTTCGTGCCTGGCTGCTGCAGGCGCTGCAACGCGGTGACCGCAAGGCCCTGGTCAGCATTCTCGATGCCAACATTCTCAATCCGCTGGAGGCGCCGCGGGGGATCGCGGTATTCCGCAAGATCTGGGATCTCGAGGGCAAGGACGAACGCCTGATGCGCGAATTGCCGATGGTGCTGCAAATGGGCAGCGTCTGGTATCAGCCGAAAAAAGGCGAACGCCTGCTGTGCGCGCCGTATGTGCCGATCAAGTGGCCGCTGGATGACGTGGACCCCTACGACAGCGGCGCGATCACGGTAAGGGAGGCGCTGGTCAAGGATGGACCCTCGCATGGTGCCGGCACGCTGGGCAGCCTCAGCTACGATATCGTCGCGGTGCGTGACTGGGAAGTCGCGGACACGCAAGCGCAACTGCAACAGCGCTGGGTGAAAATCCGCCACGCCGGACGCGATGCGTACGTGCCGGAAGAACATATCCGCAGCGCGGTCGAGTATCGCGCCTGCTTTGCCAAGACCGGCGCCGGCTGGCGCATGATGGAATATGTTTTGGGCATAGAGTATCTGGGCGGTTGATGTGCTCGCACGCAACCGCGACACACACACGGGACGGAAATCATGGCTGCAACCCCTGGCAGAGTAGACAAGCGCCGCGCGCCACGTGTCAGGGTAACGCCGCGGGGCGAACTGATCGACGGCGCAAACTCCATCAAAGTGCTGCTGCAGGACATCTGCGACGACGGCTTTCAGTTGCTGAGCAGCAGGGAGTTCGAGGCCGGCGAAATCTACGGACTGCAGTTCGAGTTGTCACCCGGCGTGTCGATCGAATGCAGCGTGGAAGTGCGGCACAGTGGCGAACTCGGCACCGGCGTGAAGATCCTGTCCATCAGCGATCAATGCCGCCGCGCCATCGACCGCTACCTGCAGGAGTATTTTTCGCATAACGTTGGCAGAGTCGATCGCCGGAAATAATTGTTTAAAATCAATAATTTATATAGCATGGCCGACAGGCGAACGCGAACGAGACCGTGGCCATGACACGACAGGAGGCCTGACGCATGCACTGGCTGATCAAATGCCGTTCCAAACCGGCCACCGACGCGCTGCGCGAATCGACACTGCCCGCGCATCGCAATTTCCTCGATGGCTATCCCGAAGTCACCTGGTACTCGGGGCCGCTGTTCACGGATGACAACAAAAACGCCATTGGCAGCCTGCGCCTGATCGAATTTCCCGATCGCACGGCGGCGCAGACCTACATCAATGCCGATCCCTACACCAAAGCCGGCATCTTCGAATCGATCAACATCGAGCGCTGGAAGCCGGGCCTGACCGTGCGCCAGCGCGATTACCCGCGCAAGCCGGACACCATGCAGTTCGTCCTGCACGGCCACGACAAGCCCGACAGCGCCGCGCGCCGTGCGCAACTGCGCCAGGCGCACCTCGACTATCTGAACCAGCACAGCGCCATCATCGTCGCCCGCGGACCGCTGCTGGACGACCAGGGCACCAACACCACAGGCAGCCTGCTGCTGCTGGATGTTGCCGGCAAGGCCGAAGCCGAAGCCTTCCGCACGGGAGAGCCCTTCCACCGCGCCGGCGTCTACGAATGGACGACACTGGAGCGCTGGCGGTTCGGGCACGTGTAGCAACCAGGGAAACGCGCATTCAGTCCCTCGCCGGACTCGGGACGAATGGCAAATTCCTGATCCAGCGTTTCCCTGCAAACCGGGCGGTAAGGCCCCTCGTGTATCCGCAGGCCTTTACGCGGCCGGCGGCGATTTGCGCCTGACCACCATCCCGAGCAGCCCTGCACCCAGCAGCAAGACCGTGGACGGCTCCGGCACGGCCTGATTCCTGCCACCAAAGGCCACGTCGAAGATGAGCGACTGGCTGAGGGCCGTGGCCGGCGTATTCAGGTTGCAGCCGCCGATGTTGATGGAAGTGGCGGTAAAAGCAGTGGTGACGGCGCCCGTGCTGCAGGCGCTGCTGGCGGCGTTAAGCGTTACGCCGAGCACTTGATAGTCGATGTTGGAAATAAGCAGGGAACTGAGAACCCCCGTGAAGTTGCCGCCGGAACTGGCCTTGGAAACCGTGAACGCGATCGTGGATGCGCCCAGATCAATGGCGAAGTCTCGAAAGAGGAGATCGCTTCCGTTGAATTCGACGCCAGCCCCTACCGTCGCCGTATCGGAAATTGCCAAACCGAGGGGGTTGTTCGCGAACACGTCGACGCTGTCGCCGATAAATGTGGCCGTGGCCGCCTGCGTCGCAAGCAGAAGCGCTCCGCCGGCGAGGACTTTGCTGATGGTTTTCATGACCTATTGCCTCCTCTAAGATCGATCGTTGAGACGTTAACAAGTGAGCACATGTGCTCGCCTGCATGTTCAATGGATCCCGCCGATGCGTAAATAATCCTGTTGGGTAGGCCATTAGCGATAGATGGCGCCCCGGCCGCGTCAATTCAGGTTGGAATGCCCCGTGAACGAGGGCTGGTATCCGGTCTGATGCCCATGGCGCGACGACCCGTCGTAAACCATGGGCAGGGTGCAATACCCTTCGGCTATCGAGACTTACGTGGGCTGGCCGTTAACAAGGCTGGCCTATCGTTAGGCATTTCGGAGGCGATAGGCAACTCGGCACGAGCGACCTCCTTGCCTGCCTGACGCTCCTGCTTCCAGAATTCACGGCGTTTCAAGGGGCGCAGATGCTTCGCCCATTCTCCGGTCACCGTGAGTTGCCCTCTGCGTTTGTTTGACATGGTTCTCTCCGACAACCTCAATGTGCCGGCGGTCTAGCGCCGTTGTCAGCAAACGGCTGTGGGGTTAGCGCGGTTTACAGAGAATACAAGCGTCT
>CADECM010000027.1:0-2210 GCA_902825845.1 uncultured beta proteobacterium | reverse complement strand
CCCGTGCGCACCGCCTCCTCGATCGCCAGCGTCACCTCGAGATTGGAACGTGCCTCCTGCGGGCGCGTCAGCGCGCAGGGTTTGCCGGTGGCCACATGGTCGAGCCAGTTGCGCGTCTCGTTTGCCAGCGGGCCCCAGAATTCGCCGCCGGCCCAGTCGCCGGGGGCGCTGCTGCCGAGGAACGCCATGTTGACGCTGACGTCAGGCAGGTAGATGTGCGGGATCTTTTTCTCAGTGTAAAGCAGTTGTTCCATGTGATCGTCGTCGATCAGCAGCACGCCTTCGGTGCCGATGATTTCGATGCGCGCGCAGTAGCCGAGCGACGGATAGTGCGCCGGCAGCGCCGAGCTCACGTTGCAGCTCACCAGCGCGCCGTCGTCCAGCGTCATCATGGCGTGGGTGACATCGTCGCAGTCGTAGCCGGCTTCGCGGATCACGCCCTTTTGCCCGCGCGCCAGCACTTCGCGCACCGGGTTGCCCGGCAGCCACCAGTTGATGAAGTCGATGAAATACGTGAGCGAATCCACCACCGGCGTGGCATGCGGGTCGCGCTGCAGTTGTGCGAACACCTGCGCGCGCGAGTTGTAGATGCGCAGCGAAATGCCGGTGACCCGCCCCAGCCGCCCCTGCACCATCTGCTCCTTGGCCAGCAGGTAGCGCCGCTTGAAGCGGCGGCTGTAGCCCACGTGCAGGCTGCCCGGTGACTTCTCGAGCGCGCGCAAAATGGCGTCGGCGTCTTCGAGCTTGAGCGCGATGGGCTTTTCCACCAGCACCGTTTTGCCGAGTTCGAGCGCCATCAGAATGGCTTCGGTGTGTTCGTGCTCGCTGGTGGAGACGATGACGGTGTTCACCGACGGATGCGCGATCGCCTCGCGGTTGTTGTCGGTGACGAACCCGGCGCCGGTCTTGTCGGCGAGCGCCTGCGCCGCATCGCGCTTGAGATCGGACACCGCGATGAAATTCACCGCCGGGTGCTGTGCCGCAAGCCGCGCGCGCATGGTGCCGATGCGGCCGGCGCCGATGACGGCGATGCCCAACTGCTGACGTTTGAAGATTGTGTCCTGTGCCATGGCCTATTAAAATAATCAATAAAATCAATAAGTTATGATATACTGCGCAATTGGCCTTTTCAGCGATAATCCCTTCACGCCATGGTAACCGCTTCGGCCGGACGTGTCGCAGGCTGTCGCGCTCCGGACAATCCAGTGTAACGATAGTCGCAGCCGCCGCGCTTGCATGTCATCCTCGCCGCATAGGCGTCCACACAGCCGCTACCGAACTTTGCCACAATCAAACGATAACAATCCAATTCCGCAACACCCATGACCCCCACCATCTCCAGCCAGTTCGATTCCGGCGCCATCGACGTCCTCGACATCGCGGCCACCGACACCACCGCGGCGATCAAGCTCAACATCCGCAAGGATTCGCACGCCGACTTCAGCCAGTGGTTTCACTTTCGTCTGTCCGGTGCGCGCGGGCTGGCCTGCACGCTGCGCTTCGAAAACGCCGGCGCCTGCACTTATCCCAAAGGCTGGGCCGATTATCGCGCGGTGGCCTCCTACGACCGCACGCACTGGTTCCGCGTGCCCACGCGTTACGCGGACGGCGTGATGACCGTCGAGCACACGCCCGAGCGCGACGCCGTGTGGTATGCCTACTTCGAGCCCTATTCGCTGGAGCGCCATCAGGCGCTGATCGGCCGCATCGGAGATTCGCCGCTGGCACGCGTCGAGCGCCTGGGCGCCACGGTCGAGGGGCGCGACCTTGATCTCGTCACCCTCGGCACTGCGGCTGCCGGCAAGAAAACGATCTGGATCATCGCCCGCCAGCACCCCGGCGAAAGCATGGCCGAGTGGTTCGTCGAAGGCATGATCGAGCGCCTGCTCGATCGCGCCGACCCCGTGTCACGCCGCCTGCTCGACGCGGCGGTGGTGCACCTCGTGCCTAACATGAACCCGGACGGCAGCGTGCGCGGCAACCTGCGCACCAACGCCGCCGGCGCCAACCTCAACCGCGAATGGGCGAAGCCGAGCCTGGAAACCAGCCCCGAAGTGTTCCTCGTGCGCGAACGCATACGGCAGACCGGCGTCGATGTCTTCATCGATGCGCACGGCGACGAAGGCCTGCCCTACGTGTTTGTCTCCGGCGGCGAAATGCTGCCCGACTTCACCCCGGCGCAGGCCGCGGCGCAGAGCGCCTTCATCGCC
>CADECM010000026.1 GCA_902825845.1 uncultured beta proteobacterium | reverse complement strand
CTACTGCGGCTTGATCCCGGCCGCCTTGATCACGCGGCCCCACTTTTCGGTTTCCGAGCGCATGTAGGCGCCGAATTGCGCGGAGGTGCTGGCAACAACTTCGGCGCCTTCGCCGGCCATGACTTTTTCAAGATCGGGAGACTTGAGGGCGCGCACAACCTCGCGCTGCAACCGCTCCAGCACCGGCTGCGGGACGGCCGCCGGCGCGAGAAAACCGAACCACTGGGTCGCTTCGTAGCCGGGCACGAATTCGCCGATCGCGGGCACCTCTTTCAGGAACGGCGAACGTTTGGCGGTGGTGACGCCCAGCGCGCGCAGCCGTCCGGATTTGATGTAACTCATCGCGGTGGCAAGCGACGGAAATTGCGCAGAGATTTCACCGGAAAGATGCGCGACGGTAGCACTGCCCGACCCCTTATAGGCGATATGCGCCATATCCACCTTGGCGAGATGTTTGAACAATTCAAGCGACAAATGCGGGCTGGTACCCACACCCGCCGAGCCCACGTTGATTGCGCCCGGTTGTTTTCTGGCAAGCGCGATCAGTTCGGGCACGTTGCGCGCGGGCAGCGACGGATGCACCACCAGCACGTTGGGGATGGTGGCGATCTGCGTAATCGGCGCCAGATCGCGCAGCGCATCGTACGGCAACTTCGCGTACATCCACACATTGATCGCCAGCGTGGACGGACTCACCAGCACGGTATAACCGTCCGCCGCGCTTTTTGCCGCGAGGTCGATGCCGATGGTGGTGCCCGCGCCGGCGCGGTTGTCGACCACCACCTGCTGGCCGATGTTTGCGCTCAACTTCGCGGCCAACGCGCGGCCGACGATGTCGGTGCCGCCGCCGGGCGCGGAAGGCACGATCAGGCGCAACGCACGCGCGGGATAACCTTGCGCCGTCGCGGACAATGGCGCCCACCCGCAGGCGATAACCATCGGAATAACGTAACTAATTGATTTTAAATACATTTATGGTTTCCTGGAATTGAACACTGGCATCCGCGCAAGAACCGCACGCTGGGCGCTGCGCTGAACCGTGGTTCAAGCTGCGCGCTTGCGGCGTCCGCCAATGTGCGCAAGGTGTCAGAACTTCAGGCCCAGTTCCTGCACCTGGCGTTGAAGGTCGATGTAGTAGCGGGCCAATTCCGTCTTGAGTGCTTCGGGCGTCTGGACATCGGCGGGCTCACTGCCTTCGCCGGTAAGCCGCTTGATCATTTGCGGCGAGTGCATGCCTTCACTGACCACACGATTGATCGCCAGCACTATCGGACGCGGTGTGCCGGCGCGCACCCACAGATTGTAGCGGTTGGTGATCTTGAAGTCGGAAATCCCCTGCTCGCCAATCGTCGGCAAATCAGGCAGGGACGATGCGCGCTTCAAACCCAGTGCCGCCACGCCACGCACCTTGCCGCTGCGTATCGCGGCTGTCGCGGACATCACGCTGGTCACGCCCACGTTGACTTCTCCCGCCATCAGCGCGAGCAGCGACGGCGCGCTGCCTTTGTAGGCCACGTGCTTGAGTTTCATGCCCGACAGCCGGCCCAGCTTCTCCATGCCCAGATGAACTGTACCGCCCACGCCGGCGCTGCCCGCATAGGTCAACGGCTTGGCGGCCGACAGCGCCACCAGTTCCTTGAGTGTTTTAGCGGGCACGCCCAGATTGACCAGCAGAATGTAAGGCTGCTGAGTCGAGCTGACAATGGGATCAAAGGTCTTGAGGATGTCGAACGCAACGCGCTTGGTCGCGGTTTGCAACAACAGGCCATCCCCTGACTGCAACAGCGTGTAGCCATCGGGCGATGCCTTGGCGGCCATCTCCGTGGCGAGTACGCCACCGCCACCGGGACGCGGGTCGACCACGGCATTCTGTCCCCAGCGCTCGGTCAGCAGTTGCGCGGTGGCGCGCGCCACCATATCGGCGCCCGCGCCGGGCGCCACGCCGATGATGATGCGGATGGGGCGCACCGGGTAACCCGGCGGCTTGTCCTGGGCAAACCCGGCCACGCTCCACACGCACACCGCAGCCGCCCAACCATTCACTGCAATTCCGATTCTCGAAAACATCGACCCTCCTCCCTGTGCCCTCAGGCGATTGCGCACGCGCGGCGGCGGCCTGCGGTTAACGGTTTTCCTCCGCGAATATTTCCATCGCGATGTTGTGCGCATCCAGCGATGCGGGAATGCCGCAGTAAATCGCCACTTGCAACAGCACTTCGCGGATTTCATCCTTGCTGCAGCCATTGGTAATGGCACCACGCAGGTGAATGCGCAGCTCGTGCGGGCGGTTGGCCGCGCACATCATGGCGAGCACCAGCAGGCTGCGCGTCTTGCGCGGCAGCGCCTCACGGCCCCAGATTTCGCCGTAGGCGTACTGATTGATGAGTTTTTGCAGCGGCGCGCCAAACTCGCCTGCGGAACTCATGCGCTTGTCAACGACCTCTGCACCGAACATCGACTTGCGGATATCCATGCCGGTTTGATGCATGTCTTTGTCACTCATGCTCTGGTTCTCCTGGATTCAACTGCAATGGATTACTTCAGCGTGCACCGGATCGCCGCAATGATGGCGGCGCGATCCGGCAGCGCCGCCTTTTCCAGCGTCGGACTATACGGCACCGGCACCGGCGCCGCGCACACGCGCTGCACGGCGGACTTGAGCGCGCGGAACGTCGTCGAGTCCTCAACCACGGCAGCCGCAATTTCGGCGGCGGCGGAACAGGTGGGCGGCGCCTCGTCGACGATGACCAGGCGCCCGGTCTTGCGCACCGAGGCGCGGATGGTTTCCACATCCAGCGGCACCAGCGTGCGCGGATCGACGACTTCGACCGAGATGCCTTCTTGCGCCAGCTCGGCGGCCACCGCCAGCGCTTCCTGCACGTAGTAGGCCAGACCCACCACGGTCACGTCAGAGCCGCTGCGCTTGACGTCGGCCACGCCCAGCGGCACCAGGTGATCGCCATCCGGCACCGGTCCGGCGACGGCATTCAGACGGCTGCATTCAAAGGACACCACCGGATTGTTGTCGCGGATCGCGCTCTTCAGCAGACCTTTGGCGTCCGCGGGCGTCGCCGGCAGAATAATTTTTAGTCCGGCCACATGCATCCACATCGAATACGGGCTCTGCGAGTGCTGCGCGGCGAGGTTCATGCCGCCGCCGGTGGAGCAGCGATAGGTCACCGGAAAGTCGGCCTGACCGCCGAACATGTAGCGGATTTTGCTCGCCTGATTGACCACCTGGTCCATCGCCACAAAGGAGAACGTGACCATGCGCCAGTTGACGATCGGGCGGTAGCCGCAGCCGGCCGCACCCAGGCCCATGCCGGTCAGCACCGATTCGGAGATCGGCGTGAAGCGCACACGCGCAGGGCCGAATTCTTTGTGCGGGTTGCCGGTGAAGTCGGTGCCCAGCGTGATCACGCGCTCGTCGCGGCGCATTTCTTCCGCGACGGCTTCATCGAGGGCCTGGGCGAAGGTGATTTCGCGCATCGTCAATCTCTCGCTTTTCTATGCTGTCGCGAACATGTCCACCAGAATATCGCCGGCATCGGGAAACGGACTGGCCTCGGCAAACGCCACGGCGGCTTCGAGGTCCGCCCGCACCTGCCGTTGCAGTCCGCCCAAGTCCGATTCGCTCAGCACCCGCCTTGAAATCAGTTCCGTGGACATGCGCGCGATCGGGTCGCGCGCCTTCCATGCGGCAATCTCCTCTGCCGGCCGTGTTTCCGGCGGCCGCACCGCACGCATGGCGTGAAAATACCAGCGATAGGTCTTGCATTCGAGCAGGGTCGGCCCTTCGCCGCGGCGCGCGCGCTCGATGGCCGTGCGCGACACCTCGCGCACGCCGAGCACATCGTTGCCATCCACCGTGAGGCCGGGCATGCCGTAGCTCCCGGCATGCAGCGCCAGATCAACATTGCGGTGCTGCACCGCGACCGCGTTATTGGCCGCGTACTGGTTGTTCTCGCACACAAAAACAATCGGCAGTTTCCACACCGAACTGATGTTCATGGCCTCGTGAAACTCGCCTTCCGACACCGCGCCGTCGCCGAAGAAGCACACCGCGACGTTGCCCTTGCCGTCGAGTTGCGCGGCGAGCGCGGCACCGGTGGCCAGCGGCAGCCCGCCGCCGACGATGCCGTTGGCGCCGAGCATGCCTACCGCGAAGTCGGCGATGTGCATGGAGCCGCCCTTGCCCTTGCAGTAGCCGTCGACGCGGCCGAACAGCTCCGCCATCATGCGCTTGATGTCGGCGCCCTTGGCAATGCAATGGCCATGGCCGCGGTGGGTGCTGGTGACACGGTCGGCGTCGGTGAGGTTGGCGCACACGCCCACGGCGACGGCTTCCTGCCCGACGTAGGGATGCACCGTGCCGTAAATCTTGCCGCCCTCGCGCAGGTTGAGCGCCAGTTCGTCGAACTCGCGAATCAGGATCATGTTGCGCAGCAGCGCGATCAGCGCGTCATTGCCGTCGGCCATGGCGCTAATCTCCGGCGGCCTTGCGCATGGTTTGCAGATAGTTGTTGCCGCCGGTCAGCACGAAGTTGCCCACGCTGCCGTGGAAATACTGCACGCCCAGCGACAGAAACTTCGGCACCAGGTTGTCCGGGCAACTGCAGCCGGCGACAATCCCGGCCTCGCGAATTTTCTTGATGCCTTTTTCCATCATGGCCAGCACTTCGGGGTGCGCCTGCTGGCCGACATGGCCCATCGACTGCGACAGATCGCCCGAGCCGATGAACAGCACATCGACGCCCTTGACCTTGACGATGTCGTCGATGTTGTTGATGGCCTCCACCTCTTCCAGCATCAGGCACACCAGCGTGTTGGCGTTGGCGGATGCGGCGTAGTCCGCGGTGGAGCCGCTCATGCCGTAGTTCGCGGGCCGCCCGCGGCTGAAAATGCCGCGCTGGCCTTCGGGGTAATACTTGCAGGCGGACACGGCCGCTTCCGCCTCCTCGCGCGTGTTCACGTGCGGCACCTGCACGCCCCACGCGCCACGATCCAGAAAGGGCGCGATCACGTCCTGACGATTGGCCACCGGCCGCACAATCGGTGCGACACCGGTCAGCTCGGCGGCGCGTATCGATTCTTCGGCGGTATCGACAGTGATGGAGCCGTGTTCGTTGTCGATCAGCACCCAGTCGAATCCCATGTAACCGAGCATCTCCACGATGGGCGGCGAGGGGAAGGTGATCATGGCGCCGAAGGTGGCTTTGCCCGCTTTCAGTTTTTGCTTGAGGGTGTTGGTGCGCATCCGGGTTCTCCAATCCTTTGCATGAGGGCTGTTCGGTGAATAACTGTAACTATTTGTTTTTAAACGATAATTTTTGCTCCGTCAGGCGCTGGCCCTGGCAGCGTCGTGCGCGCCCTGCTTTGCTTCGTCGGGCACCGTGGCACGCGTGAGTTCGGCGATGCGCTTCAACTCGCCGCAGCGCTCAACCAGCTCAAACAATTTTTTCGCGTCCGCGCTGCCCAGCACGCGCCCGGCGCAATCCATGAATTTCTCCGCGCGATCGTCGGTCGTCATCGGCCACGCCGGCGAACCCGGCACGCGGTCGATATGCAGTTTGAAGGTGCCGCGCGTGGTTTCGATTTCGATGTCGTTGTAGCCGGTGGTGCCGGAAAAGAATTTGTCGCTGGGAATGTAAAACCGCTCCACCTTGGGCATGAAGGCGCGGATCTGCGGCCGCTGCACCATGGCATCGGTAAACGTCTCCATGACGAGCTTGCCGTCGAGCAACGTGGCGGCCGCATTGTATTCCATGCTGAACTTGCCTTCGAGACCGGTGTGCGGGTCGCGGTGGATCAGCGGCGTGTCCGCGCCCGGCAGGAAGCCGATGCGCACCTTGGTGACTTCTTCGGCCTTGATCTGGTGTTGCTTGATCAGCTCAAACATGCCGCCCACCGGCCGATGGTTGCAATAGCAGCACGGGAAGCGCTTGACGTAAATGCCGGGGTTCAGCATCTCCCACGGTGCGCCCAGCGTGGCGAGAGTGGATGCCAGCGGCACCGCGTCCGCCCCGGCGTAGGTGCTGAAGAAATTGTTCTCGCCATCGAAGATATTCTGATCCGCGGTGAATCCGTTCTTGGCCAGCCACGCCGCCGTTACCGCGCTGCGCGCAGCGTGGCCGGCATGAAATGGTTTGGTCATACTGCCGAAATTGCGGATCAGCCCGGACGCCTCCGAGGCGGCGATGCCCCACGCGGTCTGCAGCTGCTCGACGCTGAGCCCCCACAGGCGCGCTGCGACCACGGTCGAGGAAAACACCCCCACCGTGGCGGTGCTGTGCCAGCCCTTCATGTAGTGTCCCGCGCCCAGCGCCGGACCGATCTTGCCGCCGGCTTCCAGGCCCAGCGCGATTGCCGCCAGCACCGCCTTGCCGCTGGCGCCCGTCGCCTCGCCCACCGCGAGGCCGGCACCCAGCATCGGCGCCGTGGGATGCCCGCGCAGGGTAACCAGCGAATCGTCAAAGTCGAGCGCATGCGCGGCAAGACCGTTGGCAAATGCCGCCTCCGCGGGCGAGGTCGACAGCCGCGTGCCGACCACGGTGGACTGCGCGCGCGCGCCGGTGTCGCGCACCATGCGCTGCGCGATCTCCGAGCATTCGTCCAGACTGCCGGCCATCGCGCAACCGAGCGTATCGAGCAGCGCGTTGCGCGCGCCATCCAGAACATCCGGCGGCACATCGCCTTCCCGGGTGTTGATGACAAAGGTGGCGAGTTGCCTGGTCAGCATGGTGAAATCTCCTTTGAAGGCTGTGAATCGTCGGGCACCGAAAAAAAGCTACTATACCCTCGCCCGCAAATTGTTGGCCATTTGCGACGCAATGTGGGCGTGATCGCGCAGCGCTGCGTCACTTCGCTGCGTCGTCGCGTTGCGCTATGATGCGGCGCACCCACCCGCAATTGAAGAGGCAGGAATGGCTTTCATAGACCGCATCGGCATCGATATCAGCCGCCGCCTGAAGCTCGAAGACGCGATCGCGTGGGCGGCAGGCAACGGGCTCAGGCATATCGACATCCAGCTCGACACCGGCGACAACGCGCTGACCAGATTCGACGGCAAACGCTGCGCCGCGGTGCGCAAGCTGCTCGACAAACACGGTCTCGAACTGGGGTTGCACTCGAGTTCGGCGGTGAACGTGGCCGAGTATTCGCCGCTGGTGTCGGACGCGGTCACCGATTACCTGAAGCGCTATGTCGATCTGGTGGTGAAACTCGGTGCCAGCTGGACCGAGATGCACGCGGGCTACCATTTCACCAAGGACAAAGACATGCGCATGGCGGCGGGCAAGGCGCGCCTGCAGCGCATCGTTGCCTACGCCGAAAAGAAAAAGGCGCTGGTTCTGCTGGAAAATCTCAACAAGGAGCCGGACACCGCCGAGGTGCATTACCTCGCGCACACGATCGAGGAATGGCAGTACTACTGGGATATCAAGTCGCCCAGCTTCAAGCTGTCGTTTACCGCCAACCACGCGCACCTGGTGCCCGAGGGCATCGAAGGTTTCGTGAAGGCGCTCAACTTCAAACGCGTGCACGAGGTGCGGCTGGCCGACTGCTGGCGTAACGGCTTCGAGGAACATCTGGTGCCGGGCAAGGGCAATCTGAACTTCGGCAAAATGTTCAAATTGATTGAGGGCGCGGGCTTCAAGGGCCACTATACCAACGCTTTTGGCACGCTCGACGATATGCTGGCCGCGCGCGCATTTTTTGTGAAAAAGGCCGGCGCCGCGGGTGTAAAGGTCCAGTGAGCAACGCGCCCGTCATCGTCACGCGCGACGGCAGCGTCGCCACCGTCGTGCTGAACAACCCGCAGCGGCTCAACGCGCTCAGCAAGCCGATGTGGCAACAACTGGGGACGGCCATGCGCGCGTTGTCGGCCGACGACACGCTGCGCTGCGTGGTGCTGCGCGGCGCCGGCGACAAGGCCTTCGCCGCGGGCGCCGACATTGCCGAATTCGCCAGCGAACGCGCCGATGCAAAACAGGCGAAGGTCTACGGCAACCTGATTCACGACACCATGCAGGCAGTGTCCGGCTGCGAACACCCCACGGTGGCGATGATCAAGGGCGCGTGCGTGGGCGGCGGGCTGGAAATCGCGGCCTGCTGCGACCTGCGCATCTGCGGCGAGGCCAGCCGTTTCGGCGTGCCCATCAACAAACTGGGACTCACCATGGGCTACGGCGAACTGGCCGGCCTGCTGGCGCTGGTCGGCCGCGCGGTGGCGCTGGAAATTCTGCTCGAAGGCCGCGTGTTCGATGCCGCCGAAGCGCTGCAAAAGCGGCTGGTGAATCGCGTGGTCGCCGACGATCAGGTGGAAACGGAGGCTTACGCCACCGCGCAACGCATTGCCGCGGGTGCGCCGCTGGTGGCGCGCTGGCACAAGCAGTTCATCGAGCGCCTCACGGTGCGTGCCGACGTGCCGCCGCAAGCGTGGGATGAAGGCTTCGCCTGCTTTGATACTGACGATTATCGCGAAGGCGTGGCCGCATTCCTTGCCAAACGCGCGCCGCGGTTCACTGCACGATGAATCGAATAATGTTATATAAGTATCTGTTTTTATTGCATTATTTTTTTGCGACATGCGCACTGGCACAGGCACCCGACCACGCCCGCGAAAAGCGCTGGGCGGATGAGATCACGCCGGCAATATTGGTGGGCGATGCGGTGTATCTCGCGCAGAAATCCGGCCATAAATTCCTCGCGCTCTACGCGCCCAACGCCAAGGCCCGCGCAGGCGTGATCGTGGTGCACGGCATGGGCGTGCATCCGGACTGGAATCTGATCAACGTGCTGCGCAGCCAGCTGGCCGAGCACGGCTATGCCACGCTGTCGGTGCAAATGCCGGTGCTCGCCGCCGATGCGAAAGGCGAGCAGTATCCGGCGCTGTTTCCCGATGCCGCAGAACGGCTGCAGTCGGCGGTGGCATTTTTGCGCGAGAAGGGCCAGCGCAAGATCGCCATCGTGTCGCACAGCATGGGGTCGCGCATGGTGAATGCGTTCCTTGCCGGCGGCGGGGCCGGCGCCATCGACGCGTGGGCTTCGGTCGGCATCACCAGTGGCGACTATGACCGGCCGCAGACGTTCAAGGCCCCGGTGCTGGATATTTACGGTGAGAAAGACTTTCCCGCCGTGCTCACCCATGCCGCGCAGCGCGCGCAGGCGATCAAGCGCATCCGCGGCTCGGGGCAGGTATCCGTGGCCGGCGCCGACCACTATTTCAACGGTGCCGAGACTGAACTCGCGCGCCACATCCAACGCTTTCTGGATCACGCGACACGCTAAATGGCACAGACTTACGACTACATCATCGCCGGCGCCGGCAGCGCCGGCTGCGTGCTCGCCAACCGGCTGACCGCATCGGGCAAACATCGCGTGCTGCTGCTGGAAGCGGGCGGCGAGGACACCAGTTTCTGGATTCACTTTCCACTGGGTTACGGCAAGCATTTCTCCAACCCCGAGGTGAACTGGCTCTACCAGGGCGAGCCCGAACCCGCAATCGGCAACCGGCGCATCGCGCAGCCACGCGGCAAGGTGCTGGGCGGGTCGAGTTCGATCAACGGGCTGGTGTACATCCGCGGCCAGCGCGAGGACTACGATGCGTGGCGCGCGCAGGGCAATGGCGGCTGGGGTTTCGACGATGTGCTGCCGTATTTTCGCAAGGCCGAGGATCAGGCGCGTGGTGAAAGCGAATACCACGGCGTGGGCGGGCCGCTGCAGGTGTCGGATCACGCGGAGCCGCACCCGCTGTGCGATGCCTTCATCGAAGCGGCGCAGGCCTGCGGCTACGCGCGCAACGACGATTTCAACGGTGCCACGCAGGAAGGCTTCGGCTATATCCAGATGACCGCGCGCAACGGCTGGCGCTGCAGCGCGGCCAAGGGCTACCTGCGTCCCGCGCGCAAGCGCGGCAATCTTACCGTGGTCACGCGCGCGCACGCGACGCGGGTGTTGTTTGACGGCACGCGCGCCAGCGGCATTGACTATCTGCAGGATGGCGTCAAAAAAACCGCCAGCGCCGCGCGCGAGGTGATTCTGGCCAGCGGCGCGTTCAACTCACCGCAGCTACTGCAGCTCTCCGGCCTGGGACCGGCGGCGTTGCTGCAAAGCATGGGCATCCCCGTGGTCGCGGACATGCCGGGCGTGGGTGCCAATCTGCAGGATCATTTCAATGGCCGCCTCGTCTACGAATGCACCGAACCGATTACGCTGAATGACATCGTGCACAGCAAGACGCGCAGCGTGGCCGCGGCGTTGCGCCATCTGTTCACGCGCAAGGGCCTGCTCAACATGGCCGCATCTTATTCAGCGGGCTTTTTGCGTGCCGACGCGGCCGCGCAGTCGCCCGACATCCAGGTCGGGCTGGGCCTGTTCAGCTTCGACAAACTGAGCGATGGTCTGCACGATTTTTCGGGATTTTATTCGGCGGTGCGCCTGCTGCGGCCCGAGAGCCGCGGCACCGTGATGATCCAGAATGCCGATCCGCTGCAGGCGCCGCTGATCAAGCCCAACTACCTTGCCACGGAGAAGGATTGCAGCGTGTTGCTGGCCGGCCTGAAAGCCTCACGCCAGATCATGAATCAGCCGGCGATGCGCCGTTACATCGTGCGCGAACGCGATCCCGGCGACGACTGCGTGAGCGACGACGCGCTGCTCGATCACATCCGCATGAAAGGCGGCATCAGCTATCACCCGGTGGGTACCTGCCGCATGGGTAATGACGACGGTGCCGTGGTGGACCCACAGTTGTGCGTGCGCGGCGTGCACGGGTTGCGCGTGGTGGACGCGTCGGTGATGCCCACGCTGGTGTCGGGCAACACCAACGCGCCGACCATCATGATCGCGGAGAAGGGGGCGGACCTGATCCTGGCGCAAAGCAGCCATTAGCGTCATTTAACAGCGTTTGGGGTGGCATTTCCGGCGAACCCGCCCGGATTCCACAAATACCTGATATCTATCGGTTTTTGCCAGTTGGAGTAGTATCGGTATCTGCGCCAAGCCAGATTGCCGCGTGCGACGGCAACGGCGATGCGCCCGGAGGAGCAAATGCTTAACCGCTTGCATGACAAAGGGCCTCATCCATGCGCCTGATACCGTCAGCGCGCTTCAGCCGCATGCTTGACAGGCCGCATGCGCGGGCCTACGTGTTTGCAGCGGCGCTGCTGGTGTTGATCGCGGCAACCTGGCTGATCACGTTCAAGCTGGTTGCCCAGGCGCGCGAGGCGGATATTGCCGCCGCCAGCAGGGAAACCGCCAATCTGGCCAATGCAATCGAAGAACATGTCACGCGCACTTTTCTCACCGCCGACACCGTATTGCGCAATCTGAAAAGCCGCGTGGAATCCGGCCCCGCGCCGAGCCAGACGGTTGTCGACGAAATGTTGCGCACGCAACAGCCGGTGCTGACCGCGGTGGGCGCTGCCGATGCCACCGGAATGCTTGCCCTCATCGCGCCCGCCGCCGGCAAGCTGAGCATCGCCGACCGGCCGCATTTTCGCGCGCATGTCGAACGCGATAGCGGCGAGATGTTTATCGGGCCGCCCCAGACAGGGCGCGCATCCGGCAAGCGCAGCATCAACGTGTCACGCCGCCTCAACAACGCGGATGGCTCTTTTGCCGGCATCGTGGCGGCCGGTATCGATATCGACTATTTCGACCGCTTCTACCGCGAGGTCGATCTGGGACAGGACTCCGTGATCAGCCTGATTGGACGCGACGGCATTGTGCGCCTGCGCCGCAGCGATGAAGGCTTTAGTGCGGGCCAGCTGCTGCAACGCTCGCCCGCCCTGCAGCGCGTGGCCGCCGGCGAACCCAAAGGTACATTGTTACTGTCGACACCTCTCGACAGCAAACAGCGCATCGCCAGTTTTCGCGCGCTCGATCATTTGCCGCTGGTGGTGATCGTCGCCAAATCCGAAGCGGCCGCATTGAGCGGGTTTTATCTGATGCGCCGAAATTACTTTGCGGCAGCGTCCTTGCTGACGGCCATGTTGCTATTGGCCGGCGTGCTGGCGGCGTTGGCGTTGCGCGCCTATCGCGCCGCAGCGGCCAACCGGCTGCAGGAAAGTGAAAAGCGTTACCGCCTTGCGCTGGATACCTCGCGGCTGGCGATGTGGGAGTGGGATGTGGCCGCGGACCGGGTCAGCGTGAGCGAAATGTGGCCGAAAATGCTGGGCCATCCGGAGCGCGCCCTGTCGATGAGCACCGCGCAGTTGCGCGACAGCATGCATCCGGACGATGCCGATCGCGCGCGCCAGTGCGCGATCGCGGTGCTCAAGGGACACGCGCCACGGCTCGACATCGAGTATCGCCTCGCCACGCAGGCGGGCGGCTGGCTGTGGTGCCACGCCAGCGGCGAGGTTCTTCAACGCGACGCCGCGGGGCGGGCATTGCGGCTGGTGGGCACGCAAAGCGACATTTCGGCACGCAAATCCTCCGAGGACGCCCTGCGCCTGAGCGAGGAGCGCTTTCGCAGCGCCTTCGATCAGGCGAGCGTGGGCATTACCGTGGTATCGCCGGAAAACCGCTTTCTGCAGGTCAACGACAAGTATTGCGATCTCACCGGCTACAGCCGCGCGGAACTGATGACCATGGGCATCGAGGACGTCAATCGTCCGCACGACATGGAAATCGCGCTCGACCAGCAGCGCCAGTTGCTGGCGCGCGATCTGGAGGTGGCTTACTGCGAGAAGCAGGTTGTGCGCAAGGACGGTTCGCTGGTGTGGATATCGGTCGCCACCTCCCTGGTGCGCGGCAATGACGGCAGTCCGCTGCACTTCATCAGCATCGTGCAGGATCTGTCGGAAACCAAGAACGCCCTCGCCGCGCTGCATGAAAGCGAAGAGCAATTCCGCCAGTTTGCCGACAACATCCCGTTGACGTTATGGATGATCGATCCGGTTGGCGGGCGCACGATTTACATCAGCCCCGCCGGCCGCCGCCTGGTCGGCGCGGACACCGACCGCCACCCGCGAAAACTGGTGGGCGCGGTGCATCCGGACGACCGGCGGCGCATCCACCAGGCGCGCAAGCGTGCGGGCGAAGGACACTATGACGAAATTTTCCGCATCCAGCGCACCGATGGCGCATTGCGCTGGGTGCACGACCGCGCATTTCCCGTGCACGACGAGCAGGGCAACCTGTTGCGCATCGTCGGCATTACCGAAGACATTACCGACCAGCGGCTGACCGAAGAGCGGATCGCCCATGCGTCGCTGCACGATGCGCTGACCGGACTGCCCAACCGCATTCAGCTGCACCAGCGGCTGACCGAGGCGGTGGCCGGCGCTGACCGCCAGAACGTCGCGGTGCTGCTGATCGACGCCGACCACTTCAAGAAGATCAACGATACCCTGGGCCACGCCAGCGGCGACGAGCTGTTAAAGCAACTGACCGAGCGGCTGCTGCAGATCGTGAGTCCCGACGATCTGGTGGCGCGCATGGGCGGCGATGAATTCGCGCTGCTCCTGCGCCACGCGCCGACCCCGGCGCATGCCGAACGGGTGGCGGCCGCCATTGTGGAGGCGATGCGGCGCCCCTGCCACGTCGGCACCGAAGAGGCTCACGTGGGTGTGAGCATCGGCATCGCGCTGGCGGGCCGCGACGGCACCGACGCCGATACGCTGATCCGCAATGCCGACGCGGCGATGTACGGCGCAAAGAACGCCGGGCGCAATGCCTACCGCTTTTACAACGCCGAAATGACACGCCGCGCGGTGGAAATGCTCAAGCTGGAAAACAGCCTGCGCCGCGCGCTGGAACGCGGGGAGTTTTCGCTGCATTACCAGCCCAAGGCGCGCATGGACGGCGAGCAGATCGTCGGCTTCGAAGCGCTGTTGCGCTGGAAACACCCGGTGCGCGGCATGGTGGCGCCCGCGGAGTTCATTCCCGTGCTGGAGGAGACCGGATTGATCGTGCCGGTGGGCGAGTGGGTGATCCGCGAAGTGTGCGCACAGCTGCGAACCTGGGAAAAATACGGCATGGGCAATCTGCCGGTGGCGCTCAATGTGTCGGCGCGGCAGTTTTCCGAAGCCGGCTTCGCGACGCGGGTGAAGCGCATTCTGGACGAGGAAATGATCGACCCCAGAATGATCGAGATGGAGATCACGGAAAGCGTGCTGATGGCGGGCGCCGACGTGGCCATCGGCACCCTGCAGGTGCTCAAGTTGCTGGGCATTTCCATTTCGGTCGACGATTTCGGCACCGGCTATTCGAGCCTGAGTTATCTGAAGCGATTCCCGCTGGATGCGCTCAAGATCGACCGCTCGTTTGTGCGCGACATACCGGAGGATCTGGACGACGCTGCCATTACGCGCACGATTATTTCCATGGCGCATGGCTTGCGGCTCAAAGTCATCGCCGAGGGCGTGGAGCGGCCCGAGCAAATGCAGTTCCTTGCACAGCATAACTGCGATTTTGTGCAGGGTTACCTGGTGGCAAAGCCGCAACCGGCGCAGGAATGGACCGACAAATACGGCCGCGATCCGCTGGCCATCAGCCAAAGAATGTACTTGCGTCTGGCGCGCGGCCCACGCGGCGAATGAGCCGGGCTATGTCTTCAGCGCCACCGTCGGGTATTCGCCCGGGGCGGTGATCTCCAGCAGCTCCAGATCGTCCGAACAATCCAGTTCGTTGTGCACGATGCCGGGCGGCTGCAGGCAGCAGTCGCCGGGGCCAAAGGTGTGTTCACCATGTCCCTGGTAGGTGAACTTGATCCAGCCCTTGAGAATATAGATCATCTGGAAATTCAGCTGGTGCTGGTGGAGTCCCGTGGTATGCAGGCTGCCGTGATCCGCACCCTTTTTGACGCGGATCACATGCGCCCTGAATTGCCCGTGCGTGGCGTCCTTGATGCCAAGATCGCGGTATTCCAGAAACGGGCGCAGGCCGCTGTCGAACGTCGCGTCCCGTGCCATGCTGACGGAAAATGTCATGTCTGCGCTCACCGGTATCTCCTCGAGGATGGCTGACGCTTATTATAGTCCGCAATGCTGTGGGCAACGGACCCTCACGGGGTGTCGTAGAATCCGGAATACTGATACTGGAGGAAATGCCCATGACGACCGGACTTGCGCTTCGCGCTGTGGCAGCGCTGCTTTTGTTGATGCCGTTGTTATATGCAACGCACGCCCACGCCGCGTGGCCGGAAAAATCCGTGCGCGTCATCATCCCGTGGCCGCCCGGCGGCAGCACCGACATCGTCGGGCGCCTGCTGGCGAATGAACTCACGCAGCGCCTGAAGCAGCAATTCATCATCGACAACCGCGCGGGTGCAGGCAGCATCATCGGCCTGCAATACACCACACAACAACCGGCAGACGGCTACACGCTGCTGCTGACTTCAACCGCGTACGGGTTTCTCATCGACAAGCCCAAGGTGCCGGTCGATCTGGTGAATTCGTTTGCGCCCGTGGCCTACCTTGGTGTCGGCGACTGCGCGTTCGTGGTGCATCCGTCGCTGCGTGTGTACTCGGTCAAGGAAGTCATCGATCTGGCGAAGCGCCGGCCGGGCGAGCTGCTGTATGCCTCGTCGGGTATCGGCGGCTTTCCGCATATGTCCACCGAGCTGTTCAAGATGCTCACCAAAACCAATCTCACGCACGTCCCGTTCAAGGGCGGTGGTCCGGCCGCCGCCGATATCATGGCGGGCCACACGCAAGTCATGTTGAGTTCGCTGCCCACAGTGGCGTCCATGGTCGGCGCCGGCCGGCTGCGCCTGCTCGCCACCGGCGGCAAACAGCGCAACCCGAAGTTTCCCAAAACGCCCACCATCGCGGAGACTGTGCCCGGTTACGAATCGACGATCTGGTGGGGCTTGTTTGCGCCAAAAACCACGCCCGCCGCCGTCATCGCGCGCGTGCACGCGGAATTCACCACCGCGCTATCGTCACCCGAAGTACTGCGGCGGCTGGACGAACAAGGTGCCGTGCCATCCCGGATGACCTCTGCCGAATTCGGCAAGTACATGGCTGCAGAAACCAGCAAGTGGCTGGAAGTGATTCGCGCGGCGGGCATCAAGGGCGAATAGCCTGCATTGGGCATATATAACCATCTGTTTTTAAACAGTTTTTTGGAAGATCGCCATGGCCGAACCCCTGACCGCTCCTCACAATTTTCAGCAGCATATTGCCGCCCTGGAACAGCAGGGCCTGCTGGTGCGTATCGACAAGCCGATCAACAAGGACACCGAGCTGCAGCCGCTGGTGCGCTGGCAGTTTGTCGGCGGTGTCGCGGAAAGCGAGCGCCGCGCCTTCCTGTTTACCAACGTGGTCGACAGCAAGGGCAAACGCTACGACATGCCGGTGGCGATCGGCGTCTACGCCTCGTCGCCACAGATTTACGCGCGCGGCATGGGCCAGAGCGTCGAGGATGTGGGCAAGGCGTGGCTCAAGGCGATCCAGAACCCGATCGCGCCCATCGTCGTCGACAAGCCTGCAGTGCAGGAAGTGGTGATCCGCGGTGACGACCTGAAAAAACCCGGCGGCGGGCTCGCCGCGCTGCCGGTGCCGGTGTCCACGCCGGGTTTTGATTCCGCACCCTATCTCACCGCCACGCTGTGCACCACGCGCGATCCGGACAACGGCATCCAGAACATGGGCACCTACCGCGCCGCGCTGAAGGCCAGCGACCGGCTGGTGGTGCGTATGGCCGCGCGCGTGGGCGGGGCGGGCGGCTGGCTGCACTGGCAGAAATACCGCGAGCGCAAGCAGCCGATGCCGATCGCCATCGTGCTCGGCACCGCGCCCGTGGTGTTTTTCACCGGGCCGCAGAAACTGCCGATCGACATGGACGAAATGTCGGTGGCGGGCGCGCTCGCCGGCGCGCCGATCAAGATGGCGAAATGTGTGACCAACGATCTGCAGGTGCCGGCGGACGCGGAACTGGTGATCGAGGGCTTCATCGACCCGATGACGCTCGAACCCGAGGCACCGTTCGGTGAAAGCAACGGCTATGTTGCGCTCGAAGCCTACAACATGCCGATGCAGGTGACCGCGATCACCCACCGCAAAAACGCGGTGTTCTCGGCGATCATCAGCCAGGTGACGCCCAGCGAATCGAGCGTGGTGAAAAAGGTCGCCTACGAGCCGCTGTTCCTGTATCACCTGCGCGATACCATGGGCGTGCGCGGCGTCACCCGCGTGGTGATGCACGAGCCGTTGTCGAATCTGCGCCCGGTGGTGTTCGTGCAGTTCGCGCGCGGCACGCTGCGCACCGAAGTGTGGCGCGCGCTGCAGGGCGCGGCCACCTTTCGCGCGGATGTCGGCAAGATCGTCATCGGCGTGTCCGAAGACGTCAATCCGGAATCGACCGACGCGGTGTTCTGGTCGCTCGCCTACCGCTCGTCGCCGCACGAGGACGTGCAGATCATCAACTACCGCCGCGGCGTGCAGGGGGCTCACTATCAGGCCGACGGCGGCAACCGCTTCGAATCGACCATGCTGATCGATGCCACGCAAAAACGCCCGCTGCCGCCGCTGGCGCTGCCGGGCAAACCGTACATGGAACGCGCAAAGCAGTTGTGGGAGGAACTGAAACTGCCCGCGGTGTCTGCCAAAGGCACCTGGCACGGCTATACGCTGGGCGACTGGACAGATACCTGGGAACGCTTCGCGCAACGCGCGGTGGCGAGCGAGTGGGAAGCGAATGGCTTGGAAACCCTCCAGCGACGGCGCGATGATTTGCCACCGGAGACACCGACCGCGAAGCATGAGAAGTTGTGATGGGTCATCCACACCCCTATCGTCATTCCGGCCTGCGCCGGAATGACGGCGTGGGTCATGCGCCTTGTCATGCGCCTTGTTTAAGGCGGGGCATTTCACGTTGAAACCCGCTCCCTTCACCTACCATGACCCGCACAGCGTCGACGACGCCGTCGATCTGCTGGCCCGGCATGAGAACGCACGCGTGCTGGCCGGCGGCCAGTCGCTGATGCCGATGATGAATTTTCGCTATGCGATGCCCGATCACCTGATCGACCTGAACAAGGTGGGCGAACTGGCGTATATCCACGTCGAAAACAACGCGCTGCACATCGGCGCCATGACGCGCCAGCGCGATCTTGAGTTTTCAGATGACATCGCCCGCCACTGCCCGCTGCTGAAGGCGGCGCTGGCGCATGTGGGCCACCGCCAGACGCGCAATCGCGGCACGCTCGGCGGCTCCTTGTGCCATCAGGATCCTTCGGCGGAGCTGGTGAATGCCGCCGCATTGCTCGGGGCGACGATGCACGTGGTGTCACAGCGCGGGAAACGCGACCTGGCGGCGGCGGAGTTTGCCCTGGCGTACATGACCACGGCACTGGCGCCGGATGAAATGCTGGCCGGCGTGACCTTTCCGCTACCGACCCAAGGCACAGCTCACGCGTTTGTCGAGTTTGCACGGCGTCATGGCGACTTTGCCATCGTGGCGTGTTCGGCCATGCTGGGCCTGGACGGGAAAGGCAATATCGCCAAAGTCGCTCTGGCGATTTCGGGATTGGCGCACGCACCCGTCCGGCCCGCAACCATCGAACAGGCGCTGCTGGGGCAAAAAGCCGATGCGGCGACCTTCAAAGCGGCCGCCGCCGAAGCCGGGAAACTGGAGGCCGGCGCCGACGCCTACGTCACCGCCACCTATCGCCAGCATCTGGCGCGCATGCTCACCTACCGCGCGCTCGAACAAGCCGCCACGAGTGCAACAGAAAATCACCATGGCTGATACACGAACCATTGCCGTAACGATCAACGGCACGGTGCACAACGCCACCGTGGAAACGCGCATGACGCTGGTGGATTTCCTGCGTCACGAACTCAAACTCACCGGCACCCACGTCGGCTGCGAACACGGCGTGTGCGGCGCCTGCACGGTGCTGGTCAATGGCGTCAGCGCGCGCGCCTGCCTGATGCTGGTGGTGCAGTGCGACGGGCAGAGGGTGGCCACCGTGGAATCGCTGGCGGGCGACCGCAAACTCAATGTGCTGCAGCAGTCCTTTCAGGACAACCACGGCCTGCAATGCGGCTTCTGCACGCCCGGCATGCTGATGACGCTCACCGAATTTCTGCGCGATCATCCCGAACCCTCCGAAGCCCAGGTGCGCGAGGTGTTGTCGGGCAACCTCTGCCGCTGCACCGGCTACCAGAGCATCGTCGATGCCACGCTGGATGCGGCAAAAAAAATGCGCGAGGCCGCACGGTGAGCACACACGTGAACGAACAACACACAGGCTTTGGCGCTTCGGTCAAGCGCAAGGAAGACCCTGCCCTGCTGCGAGGTGAAGGCCGCTTTATCGACGACATTCATCTGCCGCAGATGCTGCACGCCGCGTTCGTGCGTAGTCCGTACGCCCATGCGCGCATCGGCAACATCGACAAATCTGCCGCGCTCGCCCTGCCCGGCGTGCATGCGGTGTTGACGCACGCCGACCTGCCGCAGGCCGCGCGCGACAACACGCTGCCGCTGCTGGTGCCGCACCCGGCAATCAAGCTGGTGAAACTGCCCTACGCGCTGGCCAAGGATGAAACCTGCTACGCCGGCGAGCCGGTGGCATGCGTGGTGGCGGACAGCCGCTACCTTGCCGAAGATGCCGCACAACTGGTGGGCGTCGATTACGAACCGCTGCCCGCGGTCAACGATTGCCGCGCCGCGCTGGACGACGGCGCGCCGTTGGCGCACCTCGGCGCGGAGTCGAACATTGCCGCGCGTTTTCCGCTGAAGGTGGGCGATGCCGACAAGGCGTTCGTGGGCGCCGCACATGTATTCCGCGAAAAAATTTACCAGCATCGTGGCGGGCCGTTCTTCATGGAGTGCCGCGGCATCATTGCCGAATACGACGCGCATGGCGACGCCTATACGCTGCATGTCGCCTCGCAGGGGCCGCACCGCATCAAACGCAGCATGATGGAGGTTTTCGGCTTTGGCGATCATCAGATTCGCGTGGTGACACCCGATGTCGGCGGCGGTTTCGGCCCGAAGGGTTCGTTTTATCCCGAGTACATCGACGTGGCGGCCGCCGCCGCGCTGCTGCGCCGGCCGGTGAAGTGGATCGAGGACCGGCGCGAGAATTTTCTGTGCACGCATCAGGAGCGCGACCAGTATTGGGACATGGAAATCGCGGTCGATGCCAACGCCAAAATCATCGGTGTGCGCGGGCAATTGATCCACGAAACCGGCGCCTACGTGCCGTGGGGCATCGTGCTGCCATGGATCACCGCGACCACGGTGCCGGGTCCCTATGTGGTGCCGCATTTCAAGCTGGATGTGATATCGGTGTTCACCAACAAGATCCAGACCACGCCGGTGCGTGGCGCTGGGCGCCCAGAGGCGGTGACAACGATGGAGCGCCTGATGGACCGCGTGGCGCGCGAGCTGAAGCTCGACCGCGCGGAAGTGCGGCGGCGCAATTTTATTCAGCCGGAACAGATGCCGTACAAGGTGGGCATCATTTTCCGCGACGGGCGGCCGGTGACCTACGACAGCGGCGATTATCCGGCCTGTCTCGACGCCGCGCTGAAGAAGTCCGACTACGACGGCTTTGCGCAGCGTCAGGCGGCCGCGCGCGCGCAGGGGCGTTATCTGGGCATCGGCATGGCCAACGCTGTCGAAGCCACCGGACTCGGTCCCTACGAAAGCGCGACGGTGCGCGTGGCGACTTCCGGCAAGATCACCGTCTACACCGGCGCCACGCCGCAGGGCCAGTCGCATAAAACCACGCTGGCGCAGATCGCCTCCGACCAACTGGGCGTGGATTTCGACGACATCGAAGTGGTCACTGGCGACACCTCGGTGAACGCACTGGGCATGGGCACCTTTGCCGCGCGCAGTGCGGTTACCGCGGGCAATTCGGTGCACGTGGCGGCGCTGGAAGTCGCCGCCAAGGCCAAGAAGATCGCCGCCGGCATGATGGAGTGCCTGGAAGACGATCTCGAACTCGCGGATGGCTTTGTGCGCCTGAAAAGCGCGCCGGATGTCAAAAAATCGCTGCGCGAGATTTCAGTCAGGGCCTTCGGCATGCCGGGCTTCTCGATGGCCGGCGGACTCACGCCGGGGCTGGAACACACGGCGCACTTCCTGCCCGACCAGTCCGCGTATTCCAACGGCGCGCATGTGGCCGAAGTGGAAGTCGACATCGAAACCGGTGAAGTCAAAATCCTGCGCTACACCGTGGCACACGACTGCGGACGCGTCATCAACCCGATGGTGGTGGATGGGCAGGTCGTGGGTGGCGTCGCACATGGCGTGGGCAACGCGCTCTACGAGCAACTGATGTTCGACGACAACGCGCAGCCGTTGACGACGAACTTCGGCGAATACCTGCTGCCGATGGCGACCGACGTTCCGCGTGTCGATCTGGTGCATCTGGAAACGCCGTCGCCACTGAATCCGCTGGGCGTCAAGGGCGCGGGCGAAGGCGGTACCATTTCGGCCATCGGTGCGATTATCAGCGCGGTGGAGAATGCGCTGGCGCCGTTCGACGTGAAAATCGCCGAGGCGCCAATCACGCCACAGCGCATTGTCGAATTGCTGGGAGATCACGCATGGGGCCGGACGCGATGAATCGATGGGCCGGTCGGCATCGTTTGCTTGCGGCGCCTTGGTGCCTGCGGTGCCTGTGGTACCTGTCGTGCCTGTGCTGCGCCGGTGTGGTTCAGGCCGCCTTTCCCGAACGTCCGCTGCGCGTGGTGGTGCCCACCGCGATCGGCGGCCCCTCGGATCTGTGTTTGCGCGCGGTGGCGGAGGTGATGCGCGCGGATCTCGGGCAGAACATCGTGGTGGAAAACATTACCGGGGCGACCGGCAATATCGGGCTCGAGCGCGTGGGCAATGCCACGCCCGACGGCTACACGCTGTCACAGGCAAGCGCGGGCAACACCGCCAATCTCGCGGCGCGCCCCAAGCTGGCGTACGACATGCTGAACCTCATGAAACCGGTGGGCAAAGTGTGCCAGGCGGCGTTTACGCTGGTGACCTCGCCCGCGCTGGGCATCAAGTCGGTGGAAGCGTTCGTGCAGTACGCCAAGGCACGCCAGGGCAAGTTGTCCTTCGCCAGCATCGGCCACGGCTCCAGCCAGCATCTGGTGGGTGAAATGTTTGCCGCGGCCACCGGCCTTGACATGACCCATGTGCCGTATCGCGGCGAGGCGCTGGTGGCACCCGATATCGCCGCCGGGCGCATTCAGCTGATGTTCATGGCCGGCGCGAAACCGTTTCTCGACAGCGGCATGATTGTCGGACTGGCGACCACGAATCGCGCTACATGGGCGCCCATTCCCAACCTGCCGCCCATCGGCAAGTCCTCGGTGCTGCCGGGGTTCGTCTACAACGGCTGGAACGGTTTGTTTGCGCCCAAGAACGCGCCCGATGCCGCCGTCCTGCGGGTAAGCGCGGCACTGGTCAAGGCGCTGAACGATGGCAAAGTGCGCGCCACCATCAAGGCACTGGGCCTGGAACCGGGCGCGGGTACCCCGCAGGAGCTCGCGGCGCAAGTGCGTACGGACATCACCAAATTCCGCGGCATTATCGAGCAGCGACGGCTGAGTTTCCCCGAATAACTCATAATATATTGTTTTTAAACGATTTTTTAAAGATTGTTAGGGCCTACTTACAACATCACTCAGCACTCGGGTTGAGGAGACCATGATCCAACAATCACTGAAGGCAAACATCCTCGCAGCCGGGCTGGCTGCCATCGTCGCGCAGCCGACGAGCGCGCAGGACAAATACCCCGCCAAGGTGATTCGCGTAATGACCGCCTCGCCCGGCAGCAATCATGACTGGGGCGCGCGCGTGGTGTCGCAGGCGCTGACGCCGGTGCTCGGCCAGCGCGTGATCGTCGAGAACCGCGGCAGCATCTCGGCGGAGATTCTGGCCAGGGACACCGCCCCCGACGGCTACACGCTGTTGTTTTACGGCGCCTACGTATGGCTGCAACCGCTGCTGACCAAAGTGAACTGGGATCCGGTCGAGGACCTTGCGCCCATCGCGCTCGCGATCAGCTCGCCCAATGTGCTGGTGGTGCATCCGTCGCTGCCGGTGAAATCGACGCGGGCATTGATTGCGCTGGCCAAAGCACAGCCCGGCGCGCTCAACTATAGCGCGGGCGGCGGCGGCTCGTCGCAGCATATGGCGGCGGAGCTGTTCAAATTCATGACGCGGACCAATATCGTGCGCGTGAACTACAAGGGCGCCGGACCGTCGATGCTGGGTCTGATCACCGGCGAGGTGCAGCTGATGTTTGCCTCCTTCGGCCCGATCACGCCGCACATCAAGACTGGCAAAGTACGGGCGCTGGCGATCACCACGCCCAGGCGCTCGCAGCTGGCGCCTGAGCTGCCGCCCGTCAGCGACATCCTGCCCGGCTACACCTCGGCGTCGGCCATTGGATTTTTCGCGCCCAGGAAGACACCCGCCGCCATCATCGGCACGCTCAACAAGGGCATTCAGCAGGCGTTGCGCAATCTCGACCCGAAGCTCGTGGCGAGCGCCGGCGTGGAAATCGTCGGCGGCTCGCCCGAAGAATTTGCGCAGTTCATCAAAACCGACATGACGAAGATGGGCGAGGTGATCCGCAGCGGGTCGTTCAGCAACTGACGCCGCTCACACCGCCGCCAGCGCCTGCTCCAGGTCCGCGCGAATATCGTCGATATGCTCGATGCCGATCGACAGCCGCACCAGATCCTCGCTGACGCCGGCGCTTTCGAGTTCCTTGGCGGTGAGCTGGCGATGCGTGGTGGTTGCGGGGTGACAGGCCAGTGATTTGGCGTCGCCGATATTCACCAGCCGCGTTACCAGATTCAGCGCATCGATAAACCGCCCGCCGGCCTCCCGTCCGCCTTTGATGCCGAAGCTGAGGATGCCCGAGGCGCGCCCGCCCATGTACTTGTCCACCAGCGGCTTGTCCGCATGGTCCGGCAGGCCGGCATAGCGCACCCAGCCGACTTTGGCGTGGCCTTTGAGAAACTGCGCTACGGCCAGCGTGTTGTCGCAGATGCGGTCCATGCGCACCGCCAGCGTTTCAATGCCCTGCAGAATCAGGAACGCGTTGAACGGCGACAGCGCGGCGCCCATATTGCGCAGCGGCACCACGCGCGCGCGGCCGATGTAAGCCGCCGGGCCCAGCGCTTCGGTGTAAACCACGCCGTGGTACGACACGTCGGGCTCGTTCAGGCGCTTGAATTTCTGCTTGTGATCGGCCCACGGGAATTTGCCGGAATCGATGATCACGCCGCCGATGGAATTGCCGTGCCCGCCAAGGTACTTGGTGAGCGAGTGCACCACGATGTCGGCGCCGTGCTCGAACGGGCGGCACAGATACGGCGTGGGCACCGTGTTGTCAACGATGATCGGCACGCCGCGCCCGTGCGCGATGGTGGCCAGCGCGCCGAAGTCGACGATGTTGCCCAGCGGATTACCCACCGTTTCGCAGAATACGGCTTTGGTCTTGCCATCGATGAGCTTTTCCCACGCCTTGGGATCGCGGTAATCGGCAAAGCGCACCTCGATGCCGTACTGCGGAAAGGTATGCGCAAACAGGTTGTAGGTGCCGCCGTACAGCGCGCTGGAGGTGACGATGTTGTCGCCGGCTTCCGCAATGGTCATGATGGCGTAGGTAATCGCCGCCATGCCGGAGGCGAGGCCCAGGCCCGCAATACCCCCCTCCAGTGCCGCGATGCGCTTTTCCAGCACGTCGGTGGTGGGGTTCATGATGCGCGTGTAGATGTTGCCCTGCACTTTGAGGTCGAACAGGTCCGCGCCGTGCTGGGTGTTGTCAAACGCGTACGACGTCGTCTGGTAGATCGGCACCGCCACGGCTTTGGTGGTGGGATCGGGGGAGTAACCGCCGTGCACGGCGAGCGTTTCGATTTTCATGTGGCCTCCGTTGAGTGGACCGGAACAGTATAGGCGCGAGCCGGCCGCGTTGCCAACGCTCACGTCGCGCTTATGTTTCTCGCGCTGCTGTGCCAGAATGTAGCGCATGCCCAACCGCCTCGCGCAAGAAACCTCGCCGTATTTGCAGCAGCACGCGGACAACCCCGTCGACTGGCGTCCCTGGGGCGAGGAGGCGCTTAAGCTCGCGCGCGAACAGGACAAGCCAATTCTGCTGTCGGTGGGTTACTCGGCCTGCCACTGGTGCCACGTGATGGCGCACGAGTCGTTCGAAGACGCCGCGGTCGCCGCGGAGATGAACCGGCTCTACATCAACATCAAGGTTGATCGCGAGGAACGCCCCGACCTCGACCAGATTTACCAGACCGCGCACCAGATGCTGACGCGGCGCAACGGCGGCTGGCCGCTGACGATGTTTTTGATGCCGGACGGCACGCCGTTTTTTGGCGGCACCTATTTCCCGAAAACCCCGCGCTACAACATGCCGGGGTTTCTCGACCTGCTGCCGCGCATCGAGCACGCCTACCGCGCACAACGCGGCGAGATCGCCAAGCAGAGCGCATCGCTGCTGGCGGCGCTCGCGCAAACCGCACCAGTGGCGGGCGGCGCTGGGGAATTCGAGCGCGCGCCGTTGATCGCGGCACTGCAGGAATTCGCGCAGATGTTCGACCGCACGCACGGCGGCATCGGCCACGCGCCCAAGTTTCCGCATCCCTATGAATTGTCGTTCTGCCTGCGCCGGCACGTTGTCGATGGCGACGCGGCGCACGCAAGGACGGGCCTGGAGATCGCGCACACCACGCTGACGCGCATGGCCGAAGGCGGCATTTATGATCACCTGGGCGGCGGCTTTGCCCGGTACTCCGTGGACGAGACCTGGACCATCCCGCATTTCGAAAAGATGCTCTACGACAATGGTCCGCTGCTGGCGCTCTACAGCGACGCGTGGCAGGTCACACAGGCACCGCGCTACCAGGCCGTGTGCGAGGAAACCGCGGCGTGGGTGATGCGCGAGATGCAGAGCAACGAGGGCGGTTACTATTCCTCGTTCGATGCCGATTCGGAGCACGTCGAAGGCAAGTTCTACGTGTGGACGCCGGACGCGGTGAAGGCCCTGCTCACCCCCGAGGAATACGCAGTGGTTGCGCCGCACTATGGCTTGGACAGCGCGGCGAACTTCGAGCACGAGTATTGGCACCTGCGCGTCGCCAGTCCGCTGCCCGGGGGCGGCGAGACGCAGCTGGCGCGGGCGCGCGCCAAATTGCTGGCGGCGCGCAACCAGCGTATCTGGCCGGGCCGTGACGACAAAATCCTCACCAGCTGGAACGCGCTGATGATCAAGGGCATGGCACGCGCGGCACGGGTGTTCGATCAGCCGGCGTGGCTCGCCTCGGCCCGCCGCGCGCTGGATTTCATACGGCAAACGCAGTGGCGGGACGGCCGTCTGCTGGCAACGTACAAAGACGGCAGGGCGCACCTGAATGCCTATCTCGATGACTACGCTTTTTTGCTGGACGCCCTGCTGGAGCTGATGCAATGCGAGTTTCGCGCGGATGATCTGGCATTCGCGCAGGCGCTCGCCGAGCGGCTGCTTGAGCAGTTTGAAGACGATGAACAGGGCGGCTTTTTTTTCACCAGCCACGACCACGAGAAGCTCATCCATCGCAACAAGCCCGGCTTTGACAACGCCACACCATCGGGCAACGGCATCGCCGCGTTTGCGCTGCAGCGGCTGGGGCACCTGATCGGCGAGACGCGCTATATAGTGGCGGCGGAACGCGCGCTGCGTCTGTTCCATGCCGCCCTGCAACGCCAGCCCAGCGCTTTTGTCAGCCTGCTCGGCGCGCTGGAAGAAGCACTCTCACCGCCGCGCGTGGTGATACTGCGCGGCGAGGTGCGGGCACTGCATGAATGGCAGCGCCGCTTGGCCGCGCGCTACCGGCCTGATACGATCGTCATTGCGCTACCCGGTGAACCGGCAAATCTGCCGCCAGTGCTGGCCAAGCCGGTGCCGGCAACCGGCGTCAACGCGTGGGTTTGCCAAGGCGTTAGTTGCTTGCCGCCGCTTGCAGACCTTGACGCATGCGAGCGTCTCTTGCAAGAGCCATCTTAATAATTGAATATAATCAATCACTTACATGGAATCGTTATGAAACACGTTATTACAGCATCCGCCCTTACCTTGGGTCTTTTGTTGGCGGGTGGCGCACAAGCCGATGAAGCACTGGCAAAAGCGAACGGCTGCATGACCTGCCATCAGACGGACAAGAAAATTCTCGGCCCCTCCTACAAGGACGTCGCCGCCAAGTACAAGGGCGACAAGTCCGCGGAAGCCAAACTGGTGAAAAAGGTGAAAGAAGGCGGCAAAGGCGCCTGGGGCGATATGGTCATGCCGCCCAATGCCCATGTGAAGGACGCCGATATACAGAAGCTGGTGAAGTGGATTCTGGCAACAAAATAATCCACTGTCGCAATCAAAAAAAGCCCGGCACAGCCGGGCTTTTTTGTTGTGGAGCCCGCCTAGAAGAACACCAGCGCCCGCATTTCGATGCTTTGCCGGGGCGGCGCACCCGGCGGCGTGGCCGGATCGATGAACGAGGTATGCGCGGTAAAGCGCGCACGGCCGTCTTTCGCCGAATCATAGACCTTGAACACAAACGCTTCGTCGCGCGCCATTTTCGGGAAATAGATCCAGCGGTGCTTCGGATTGTAGGCGAGGCGATAGGTTTGTCCAACGCGGTTCGGATAACGCCGTTCGGCCACCAGCAAATCCTCCGGCGCAATGGTGCGCGCGTCCACCATCGCCAGCGGATTGGACTCGATGGGCTTGTTGATCGCGCGCCATACCTGAATGATCGCAAAGCGGCCTTTCAGAAGTTCCTCCGCTTCATCCGGCAGCAGGTCACGCACGCGCTGCGGGCCGGACCATTCGGTGTAATCGTTGTGCGCCGACAGCACCGGCTCGCGGATCAGCCTCTCCTGCCGCTCGCCATCGTCACCCGAGCGCAGTGTGTGATCGAAAATCACCACGCGTTTCCCGCCGGACTCGCGCTTGATCAGCGCCTCGACCTCCGGGTAATACACCGACGCAAGCTCAGCCTTGTCGAAAAAATTCTTCATCGCCGTCTTGTGTTCGACAAACACGAAGCCCGCTTCTTCCAGCTTGAACGACCCGGCAATCGGCCGCCCGTTCTCAAGAGACATCGGGCGCGGATCCAGCTCGCCTTCCCGCCGCCGGCTCAGATCGTCGGAGCCGAAGGTTTCATTGACGAGTTTTTGCCCGTTGTTCAGCGTGTAGGGAATTTCAACCAGCAGTTGCGTATTGGGGGCGTTCATGAGGATCACCTGTTCACGAAAGATGGCACAGACTAGGCCATCGCCGGGGGTGCGTCAAATGCACGCGGCGCTCGACTACAATGTATGTCTGGCGCAACCAACGGGAGAACACTTGTGGCGGCAAAACCGGCGTTAAAGGGCTTTATCGGCGTGGGCGTGATGGGCAGCCGCATGGCGCGGCGGCTGATCAAGGCGGGCCACCCGCTGATCATTCACGACGTCAATCCGGCCGCGTTAAAGCCGCTGGTGAAGCTTGGCGCCAAGGTCGCGCGCAGCCCGCGCGAGGTGGCGGATCAGGCGCGCATCGTGTTCACCAGCGTGCCGACGCCGCCGGTGCTGCGCGACGTTGCACTCGGCGCCGATGGCATTGTCCGCGGCAAGGCAGTGAAAATTCTGGTCGATCTGTCCACCACCGGTTCGGCGGTGGAAAAGGAAGTGGCCAAGGCGCTGGCGGCAATAGGCATCGACATGGTGGATTGCCCCGTGTCCGGCGGCGCCACCGGCGCGGACAAGGGCACGCTGGCGGTGATGGTGGCGGGCAAACCGCAGTCGATCGCCGCTGTACGCAGCGCGTTGGCGGTGATCGGCAAAGTGTTCATCGTCGGCAAGACGCCGGGCCAGGCGCAGATGATGAAGTTGCTCAACAACATGCTCTCCACCAGCGCGCTGGCGATGAGCCTCGAAGTCTTCGTCGCCGGTGTCAAAGCGGGTCTCGACCCCGACCTGATGGCTGATGTGATCAATGCCGGCAGCGGCCGCAACACTGCCACCGAAGACAAGATTCCGCGCGCGGTGCTCACGCGCACCTTCGATTTCGGTTTTCCGATTGCCGGCGCGTGCAAGGACATCGGCCTCGCCATCGAGGAATGCCAGGCGATGGGCTTGCCGATGATCGTCGGCAGCGCGGCGCGTCAGCTGTGGCAGTTTGCGTACAACCAGGGCGGCGGCAAGCAGGACATGACGACGTTGGTGAAGTATCTCGAACCCTGGGCCGGCGTCACGGTGCGCGGCAAGGCGGCGCGGCGCGGGAAATAGCGCAGACGGTTTTTGCCCCGGCGTGGCGCGCGCGCTAAATCCACTAGCGCAGCGCACGGCCTGCTGGCATCACCACTGCGCGCGCGGCGAAAATTGACATCCGTAACGCTCACAACGATAATCATTTTTCTTCGCGCAAACAACAGCTTATGAATAGGGAGTTCGCCATGCATCGCAGATCGTTCCTCCACACGGCCATGGCAGCGGTTATCGCGCTGGGCATCAGTGCGTGCGGCGACAAGGCGCCGGCGCCTGCGGCCAAATCGGCAGCGCCGAAAGCCGCGGAGGGGCTGGTGGTGAAGATCGGCTCTGCCTCGCCGCTCACCGGCCCGCAGGCGCACATCGGCATCGACATTCGCAACGGCGTGCAGCTCGCGATCGAGGATGCGAACAAGGCCAATGTGCAGATCGGCGGCAAGCCGGTGAAGTTCGAACTGGTGGCCGAGGACGACGAAGCGAATCCCACCAAGGCCACCACCGTGGCACAAAAGCTGGTGGACGCCAAGGTGGCTGCCGTGGTCGGGCATTTCAATTCCGGCGCATCGATCCCGGCGTCTAAGATTTACGCCGATGCGGGCATTCCGCAGATTTCACCGTCTTCCACCAATCCGGACTACACGCTCAAGGGCTTCAAGACCACCTTCCGCGTGGTGGCGCACGACGGGCAGCAAGGGCCCACATTGGGCCGCTTCGCCCTCGACAAACTGAAGGCCAAGAATATCGCCGTGATCGACGACAGCACGGCCTACGGTCAGGGACTTGCGGACAATTTCGAGTCCACCATCAAGTCGGGCGGCGGCAAAATTCTGGCGCGCGAACACACCACCGACAAGGACACCGATTTCAAAGCCATTCTGACCAAGATCAAAGGACTGAATCCCGACCTGATCATGTTCGGCGGCATCGACCCGCAGGCCGGACCGATGAAAAAGCAGATGGCCGAACTCGGCATCAAAGCACAATTCATCGGCGGCGACGGCATGCAAACGCCGAATTTCGTCAAACTCGCCGGCGATGCGGCCGAGGGCAGCATGGCGTCGATCCCCGGCCTGCCCAAGGACAAGATGCCCGGCGGCGCCGAGTTCCTTGCCAAGTACAAATCCAAGTACAACGCCGAGGTGGAACTGTTCGCGCCGATGGGTTACGACGCGGTGATGGTGTTTATTGAAGCCATGAAGCGTGCAGGCTCCGCGGACCCTGCGAAATTTCTGCTGGAGATCGGCAAGACCGACTACAAGGGCGTGATCGGCCCCATCGCGTTTGACGAAAAAGGCGATCTCAAGAACGGCCCGATCACCATTTACGCGGTCAAAGGCGACAAGTGGGAGCCGCTGGAAACCGTCACCCCCGGCGCGGCACCTGTCGCCGCCGAGGCGAAGGATGCGGCCAAGAAGTAAACCGCACGAATCAATGAGAATGTGACAACGGCACCCGCGCGGTGCCGTTGTCACATGCGCCATGGACATTTTTCTACAGCAAATCGCCAACGGCCTGCTGCTCGGCAGCATTTACGCGCTGGTCGCGCTCGGCTACACCATGGTGTACGGCATCCTCGGCCTGATCAACTTTGCGCATGGCGATCTCGTGATGGTGGGTGCGCTGGTGGCCTTGTCGGTGGTGGCGGCGCTGGGCGGCAGCGTTCCGGTCGCCGTGTTGCTGCTGCTGGCAACCGGCGCCGCGATCGTGGTGTGCGTGGCGCTCGGGCTGCTGATGGAGCGCGCCGCGTACCGTCCGCTGCGCGGCGCGCCACGGCTCGCACCGTTGATCACCGCCATCGGCGTGTCGATCCTGATCCAATATTCGGCGGCGCTGATCTGGGGCAAGCAGTACATCTCCATGCCCGAACTGTTCAAGCCCGGCAAGATCGTGTTTGCCGGCGTGCAGATCACCACCACACAGGCGTTTATTTTCGCGCTGGCGCTGGCAATCATGGCGGCGCTGCTGTGGTTCATCAAGGTCAGCCGCATGGGCCGCGCCATGCGCGCCACCGAGCAAAATCCCGATGTGGCGGGACTGATGGGCGTGGACACCACACGCGTGATTGCCTTCACCTTCGCGCTAGGCGCATCCATCGGCGCCCTCGCCGGCGTGATGGTGGTGCTCTACTACGGCCAGGGCCACTACTTCATGGGCTTCATGCTGGGCCTGAAGGCCTTCACCGCCGCCGTGCTGGGCGGCATCGGCAACGTCGCCGGCGCCATGCTGGGCGGGTTGCTGCTCGGCCTGATCGAGAGTCTGGGCGCGGGCTATCTGGGCGACCTTACCGGCGGCGTGTTCGGCAGCAACTACCGCGATGTGTTCGCCTTCCTGGTACTGGTGCTGGTGCTGACGCTGCGGCCGTCGGGTTTGATGGGGGTTGGGTCTGGGGATCGGGCATAACGCCAACAACTTTCGCCACAGATTTCACGGATGAACACGGATTTGGACATCAATGAAGTGACCAAGGTGGTTATCGGCTGCGCCTATCGGGTGGGCAGTGTATTAGGCGCGGGATTTCTTGAGAAAGTTTACGAAAACGCATTGATGGTGGAATTACGCAAGACGGATCGCGTTGCCCAGCAGCAGTACACCATGAAAGTTATCTACGATGGCGAAGTAGTTGGGGAGTACATTGCAGATATCGTCGTGGAAAACACACTTATCGTCGAGGTCAAGGCCGTAAAACGTATTGAACAAGCACATGTGGCCCAATGCCTGAATTACCTCAAGGCAACGAACAAGCGACTGGGCCTAATAATCAATTTCGCCTCCTCTGTGGAAATCAAACGCGTAATCAACGGGTTTTAATCTGCGCAAATCTGTGAAATCCGTGGCAAAGAACTTGACCTTAAGCCGCACGCTACTTTACGCGGTCATCGCAATCGCGCTAACCGCGCTGCCTTTTGTCGTGGACGCGACGCTTGGCCGCGCGTGGGTGCGCATTATCGATGTCGCGCTGCTGTTTGTGATGCTGGCGCTGGGGTTGAATATCGTGGTCGGGTTTGCCGGCCTGCTCGATCTGGGTTACATCGCGTTTTTCGCGGTGGGCGCCTACGCCTATGCCCTGCTCGCGTCGCCGCACTTCGGCATTCATGCCTCGTTTCTCGTGCTGCTGCCGCTGGGGGCGTTGGTGGCGGCGGCATTCGGCATCCTGCTGGGGGCGCCGACGCTGCGCCTGCGCGGCGACTATCTGGCGATTGTCACGCTGGGTTTCGGCGAGATCATTCGCATTTTCCTCAACAATCTGAACAGGCCCTTCAACATCACAAACGGGCCGCAGGGCATCACGCTGATCGACCCGATCCAGATTGGCGGCCTGTCGCTGGCCAAGACCTTTCACGTTTCCGGTCTGACCATTGCCCCGGTGCACAGCTACTATTTTGTGTTTCTGCTATGCACGCTGGGCGTGATTTTCGTGACGCATCGCCTCGAAAACTCCCGCATCGGCCGCGCCTGGGTGGCGATCCGCGAGGACGAACTTGCCGCCAGCGCCATGGGCATCAACACCCGTAACGTCAAGCTGCTGGCGTTCGCGATGGGCGCCACCTTCGGCGGCATCTCGGGCGGACTGTTTGCGTCATTTCAGGGCTTCATCAGCCCTGAGAGTTTCACCCTGCTCGATTCGATCATGGTGTTGTGCATGGTGGTGCTGGGCGGCATGGGCAATGTCGGCGGCGTGGTGCTGGGCGCGATCCTGCTCACCGCGCTGCCGGAAGCGCTGCGCTACATGGGGCCGCTGCAGCAACGCTGGTTGGGCCAGGTCATCATTGATCCGTCTGATTTGCGCATGCTGATGTTCGGCCTGGCGCTGGTGCTGATGATGTTGTTCCGGCCCGCCGGACTGTGGCCCTCGAAAACGCGGCGGCGCGAGCTGGCGACGGAGAAGCCCGGTGACTGAACCGCTGCTCGCCGCCACCGGCATCACCAAACGCTTCGGCGGCCTGACTGCGCTCGACGCTGTTTCGCTCAGTGTTACGGCGGGTGAGATCTACGGCCTGATCGGACCCAATGGCGCGGGCAAGACCACGCTGTTTAACATACTCACCGGCGTCTACTCCAGTGATGCCGGAAAAATATCCTTTAAAAACAAATATTTACATAATGCGAAGCCGCATCAGGTGGCGCATGCCGGGATTGCGCGCACGTTCCAGAACATCCGCCTGTTCGCCAACATGACGGCGCTGGAAAACGTCATGGTGGGGCGCCATGTGCGCACGCACGCGGGCGTGCTGGGGGCAGTGCTGCGCGGCGCGGGCACGCGCGCGGAAGAGGCCGCAATCGAGCGCCGGGCGCACGCATTGCTGGACTACTGCGGTATTGCGCGCCACGCCAACACGCTCGCCCGCCATCTGGCGTACGGTGATCAACGCCGCCTGGAAATTGCGCGTGCGCTGGCGACAGAACCGGCGTTGCTCGCGCTCGACGAACCGGCCGCCGGCATGAACGCCACCGAAACTGCCGCGTTGAAAGCGTTGCTGGAACGCATTCGCGGCGACGGCGTCACGCTGCTGCTGATCGAGCACGACGTGAAACTGGTGATGGGGCTGTGCGACAGCGTCGCGGTGCTCGATTACGGCCGCAAGATCGCCGAAGGCGCCCCGGCCACGGTGCAGCGCGACCCGAAAGTAATCGAGGCCTATCTCGGGGTCGACGTTGCCTGAATCGTTGCTTGAGGTGCGCGGCCTGAAGGTGGCCTATGGCGGCATCAACGCAGTCAAGGGCATCGATCTTGAGGTGGGCGCGGGGGAACTGGTGGCATTGATCGGCGCCAACGGCGCGGGTAAAACCACCACGCTGAAAGCACTGTCAGGACTGCTCAAGCCCGCCGCCGGCAGCGTACGCTACAGCGGCGAGGACATCACCGCAAAGCCGGCCTTCGAACTGGTACGGCGCGGACTGGCGTTGGTGCCCGAGGGCCGCGGCGTGTTTGCGCGCCTCACGGTCGAAGAGAACCTCGCGATGGGCGCCTACATTCGCGACGACCACGCGGCGATCGCGGCGGACCGCGAGCATGCCTACGCCACCTTTCCGCGCCTCGCCGAACGCCGCGCGCAACTGGCGGGCACGCTCTCCGGCGGCGAGCAACAGATGCTCGCCATTGCGCGCGCGCTGATGTGCAAGCCGCGCCTGCTGCTGCTCGATGAACCGAGCATGGGCCTCGCGCCGCTGGTGGTGCAGACCATTTTCGAAACCATCCGCAAAGTCGCGCGCGAGGGCGTCACGCTGTTGCTGATCGAGCAGAACGCGCGGCTGGCGCTGCAAACCTGCGGCCGCGGCTATGTCATGGAAAGCGGCTTGATCACGCTCGCGGGCGATGCCAGGGCGCTGCTCGACGATCCGCAGGTGCGGCGTGCCTATCTGGGCGAATAGCGGCACGGCGCGGGTTCCCGATTGACGACACAGGTGGATTGCTTCACGCTATTTGCAACAGGGCCCCGCTTGTTCAATAAATGAAGGGTCCACGCACCGAACCCGCGCGAGAGTGAAAGATGACCCGAGTCTTTATCAGCTTTGCGTCGCCAGACCTCGGCCTCGCCGAACGTCTGCAGCAAGACCTCACCAAACACGGGGCGACGGTTTTCCAGTTCAACAAGTCGGCGCGCGCGGGACGCGGCGCGTGGGAGCAGGTTTACAACAACATTGATGAATCGGACTACTTCCTATCCTTGCTGACCCACGACGCGATCAAGTCGCGGCCGGTGAACAAGGAGATCGAATACGCCGACCACCGAAACACGAACAACGACGGCCGTCCGGAGTTGGTGCCTGTGCTGGCGGAGAAAGTCCCGCTGGACGCGAAAAAGTGGCCGCAGGCGCTCCGGGTTCTCACACCACTGGACTTGTCGGGTTTCGACACGGACCCGTCAAAATACGAATCCGGCGTGGCGGCGCTGGCCGCGTTGATGGGAATCAGCGGGACGGCTGACGGGCACCGCGGATTGGACACGGGAATCGACGATGCGCTCAAGGCATGCAAGGCCACCGAACAGGGTGGCACGGCGAAAATCGCCATCCAGTTCGCAGGCTCGCCCACGCACGCTGTAGCGCCCGCGGACGTCCGATGGTCGATCGAGGTTCGGAATGTCGGCACCGTCGATCTGCAATCCGTGCGGGCGACACTCGACAATCGGGACCTCAGCCAGCCCTTTTCACTCGCCGTCGGCGACACGAGACAGTTCACCAGAACGAGCCGCTACGCGTTTCCCCGTTCGACGCCGCGCACGCTGTGCGTGCGGGCGGTTGGCAGCGATGGCGCGCCGATCGCAGTCGAGCAGTCGGCAAGCGTGCACATCACCGGATCACCCGCCACACCCACTACGCCCTCTGCGCCAGCTGCACCAACCACCGCGGCCGAAACGATTGAAGTCGCCGATAGCCAGTTCCGGGAACAGCTCGAAGCGAAATACTCGGGGACGGAATTTTCCTGGTCGGCGATCGGATATCCGGTACTCGTGCTGGCGCTCGGGGCAGCGGCAGCGGCAGGCGCCGTGCCGCTGACGGAATCTATGCTCGGCTGGGCATGGGAATTCCTGTTCGCCGGCCCGCGGCCAGCCTATGTGCCGGGCTTGTTGTATCAGGCCCTGGAGTGGATCGGCACAACAACGTGGGTACACTGGACCAGCGGTGTGCTGGCGGGCCTGTGCATTGCGATCGGGACCTGGGTGATCGCTGAGGATGAGTGCCCTTTTGACGCGATTGACTATGCCAAGATTACGACAACCTCGTTGATCATCACCCTGCTGATCTCGGGCATCTGGGCGTTGGCGCACATTGATGCCGTCGCCATCCACACCCTGGCCCTGATGGCGGGCGGCGCTGTCATGCTCTCGTCTGCTGTCGTGGGCGTCTACGCGTTCTTTGATGCGATCTGAACGCGATACCGCAATTGCCCGCTGTCGGGTACCGTCATTCGCCACGACCTAACCGCGGGTGCGGCACCTTTGGCATCGGATAGCCGCACAATGACTATACGTAACCAATTGTTTTTATTAAATATTTTAACGTGATGCCGCCCGCGATTTTACGTAGGTCTCGTAGTCCTGCCGGTTGAGGCGCGCTTCGCAGCGCGCCTGTTCCGATGACGGCTGTCGCTGGCAGGCGCTGTACGCCGATTGCTGCATGCCGCCGTACCACGCTCTGGTGGAACAACCCGTAACGCACGCCAGCATCAGCCCCGTGCAGAAAAACAGCTGCGCAACGTTCGTCACGACAATTTCCTCCGTTACTTTGTCCCGGCGCCGTCCGGTACGTAAACCAGCAGATCACCCGGCTGGCATTCCAGATAGGCGCAAATCGATTGCAGTGTCTCGAAGCGTATACCCTTGACCTTGCCTTGCTTGAGCAGGGACATGTTGGCTTCTGTAATGCCGACGTGTGCGGCAAGGTCTCTCGACTTCACCTTGCGCCGCGCCAGCATGATGTCGAGTTGCACGACAATGGGCATGGGATCGGCGAACGCTATACGAACGCGGCGTTTTCGTCGGCCAGTTCCCGCGCTTCGCCGATTACTGCGGCCATCAGCCACACCATGCCCGCGAAAAACAGCGTGAACACCTGATCGCTGCCGACGCTGATCGCCAGATGGCGCAGGCCCGGCGGATTGTTGATGGTCAGCAGCACCGAAATTGCCGTCGCCGTGACCATGCCTGTCGCCACCGACGCCATCACCCAACCGGCGAAGCGCCGCAGACAGCGCACGGTGCCCGCACTGAAGATCTCGCCCGCGACAAAGCGCCGGAAACACCGCCGCGCCTCCCACAAACCGGTCAGCAGCAGGCTCAGCGGGAGCAGCGTAAGCACTGCCCCCGCCCAGCGTTGCCAGGCCATGAGCGGGGCCTGAATCGCGTGCACGGGCAACTGCGCACGCACCGCCAGTTGCGGCCCATCCGCGACCAGCCAGTAACCGACGACCGCCATGGGCAGCATAACCATCAACCAAAGACAGGCCGCAGCCAGCACGCGGCTCAGCTGACGAAGACGCTGTAGGTGGGTGTTTTCAACAGGGGATGAAGTCATCGTGACGTCTTTCTGCAGTTGCATATGGACTGGCATCTTAGCATATAATTATCATAAATTGAAAATAATTTATTGTTAAACAATAATTATATCTATAAGTGATCACTGACATTTCACATGCGCCACACCATCGCCTGTCTGACACTCGCCGCCCTGCTGAGCGCCTGCAGCGGCATCCCGCTGCGCTCCATGCCGCGCCTGTTGTCGCTGCAGGACACCCTGCTGGAAATGAATCCCGGCGAGTTCCGGCTGGCGATACAGGCCGATGCCCGCATGATGCCGCCGCCCGCTGCAGTACCGGTGATGCATCTGGCGATACGCCCGCGCGAGGCCGGAACCTTTGACGCCGTGGACAAAACACTGCCGATGCGCTTCATGGCAATTGCCGGCGATCCAGGCAAGGCCAAAGGCCTTGTGCCCGCGCCGGCCGGGCGGCGCTGGTTGATCTATCGCTTCCCGCCGCAAGCGCAGGCGGAACTGGCGCGCCTGCAACAGGACTTCAAACGTATTCAGACGCAGCAAAAAGGCAAAGGCGGCGGCAGCATTTCGGTCGGCATCGCGCAGGATGGCGTTGCTGCCAGAGACCCGGCCCTTGCCCACACGCGCTGGGGAAGCTGGCTGCAAACGTCTGCAGTCGAAGGCTATTACGAATTGTGGTCGGGCACCATCGCGGATTTACTGCAACAGGCTCAGCGCACGGCACACTAGCCGACACGCTCCCAATACAAGCTCTGATGCTGCATCACCCCGGCGAACAACCGGCGCGGCGGCGCCAGCACCATGTCGCCGTTTTCGAATCGCACACTGCGCAACTGGTCACCGCCGACGCGGGCGGCGTCAGACGACGCGTCAACGCGGGTGGTGAGCGTGACACCGTCGAAGGTGTAATTGCCGGTGTACGACATGAACTGGCGCACCTCGCCCGCGGGCATTTCGGTGCGCCCGTCGCAGATCACGTTGTACATGCGGCCGTCGGCCTGAAAACAGACGGTGCCGGTGGCCGAGGGGCCGTACGGCGGCGGCAGCACTGCTCCGTTGTCGTCGGTGGCCTGCGTATGTTTGAGCCGCCAGATGCCGATAATGCGTTTGTCGATCATGCGCCCTGCCCCTTGTAATGTTAAATCCGCAATGACGAAACCGCGCCGGCGCGACGACTACCCTGCCAGCGCGTAGCGGAGCACCCAATAGTAGTCGAGTGCGGTGTATTCCACGCCGCTTGCGGCGGCGGGCGTTTCGGCCAGCAACTCCTCCGCCTGCGGAAAATTCTTCAGCACCTCGTACTGCGTGCCATCGTCCAGGGCACGCTGTTGATAGGTGTTGCCGTCGGCGTCACTACGCGAAATCGGCGTGCTGCTGCCTGCCACATACCGATTGTCCAGCAGCACCACCACGGCGCCGGGTGCCAGCGCGCGATGCAACCCGTCGAAAAATTCCCGCCGCTCGCCGCGTTTCAGATGCGACCACCAGAAGCCGGCAAACGCGCCGCTGTAGCCCTGATGGCGCGGATACAGGGCGTGCACGTCCGCTGTTTCAAAGCGCACGCGATCCGGCGGCAGCGGTTTGGCGCGCGCAATGGCGAGCGTTTCCGGGTTGATGTCGAGCGCGGTAATGCCCAACGCCACCGGCGCGATGTGTTGTGTCCAGTAGCCGGTGCCGCAGGCGATTTCCAGCACCGAACGTCCGGCAAGATACGCCGGTATCAGCGCGCGCAGGCGCTGCAGCTCCGCCTGCCGTTCGGGTTTGTCGTAAATGCGCTCATACTCGGCCGCGCGCGCGGCGTAGTACCCGGCGAGTTGAAGATCACCATTCGGCATGCGGCAATGCTACGTGCGTTGCACGCGCGGCGCAAACCCGCGTGCAGTAACGCCTTTCACAACCGCACTACCCGGGCGTCAGCCGGAACTCGTTGGTGGCACCGGCTTCCAGCCGCAACAACGCTTCCTTGCGCGCCATACCGCCCGCGTAGCCGGTGAGATCGCCGTTGGCGCCGATCACGCGATGGCATGGAATCACGATCGATATCGGATTGCGCCCGTTGGCCGCGCCTACTGCGCGCGATGCCGTGGGTTTGCCGATGCGCGCGGCAATGTCGCCGTAATGCGTGGTCACGCCGTAAGGGATGTCCCGCAAGGCACGCCATACGCCGCGCTGAAACGCCGTGCCTGCCGGCTCGACCGCCAGATCGAAGTGTTTGCGCTGCCCGGCAAAATATTCGTCCAGTTGCCTGCGCGCACGTACGATGAGTTGCGCGTCCGGCTGGCGCCGCCACCGTTCATCCACCGCGGGAAAATACTTCTCCCCCTCGAAATGCAGGCCGGTGAGCGCATCGTCGCTTGCCGTGACCAGAATCTGCCCCAGCGGGCTGTCGTAGTAATCGTAATAGTCCATGGTAATCACTCCAGAGAATGCCACAGGTGCATCACCGCGTACGCGCGCCACGGCCGCCATGCTTCGGCCCGCGCCAGCACGCGCCTGGCGTTGGTTTCCCGCATCGCCTTCATCACGCCATAGTCGGTGTGCGGAAACGCGTCCGGCCACGCAAGCGCACGCATGGCAATGTATTGCGCAGTCCATTCACCGATGCCAGGGATTTGCCGCAGCGCCGCCAGCGTGGCGTCGACATCGGCCGCCACATCCAGCGCCAGCGACCCGCCGGCCAAAGCCTGGGCCAGCGCCCGTATCGTCTTCGCACGTGTGGCGATAATGCCCAGGCGTGCAATATCGTCGATGCTGCATCCGGCGACCGCCCGCGCCGACGGAAACACGCGCTGCAAGGCCGCAAAGGGTGTCTGCACCGTGTCGCCGAAAGCTTCCGCAAACCGTCCGGCGAGCGTGGTCGCGGCACGCACCGTGATCTGCTGCCCCAGCACCGCGCGCACCGCAAGTTCAAAACCGTCAAACGCGCCCGGCAAGCGCAAGCCCGCGTGCGGCCGCGCCCACGTGCCGAGTGCAACCACGATGTCGTCGGGCTGGCACGATAGATCGAACACGCGTTTCACCCGTGCCAGCACCTGCGGCAACACCTTGCCGAGCGTCGCCGCCACACGCACCGACAACACCGCCCTGGAGGGATGCTGGCGCACCTCGATCCAGCCCGCGTGCCGGGTGGCGCCATCTGCAATGGACAGGGTGCGGCGATAGGCACCGTTCTCGACCTGTTCGACCAGCGCCACGCTGCGTGTACCGAGAAAGCCGGTGAGATGCGCCCAGTCCAGCGGCGGCCGGTAAGCCAACTCAAACACGAAATGATCCTGCTGCGTGCCTTTGCCTGTGGTGCTGCGCAACGTCGACGGTGACAGCCGGTAGCGCTGCTTGAACAACGCGTTAAAGCGGCGCAGGCTTTGAAAGCCGCTGGCAAAGGCGACCGCCGTCGCTGGCATGGCAGTATCGCTCAACAGGCGCTTGGCGAGCAGCAGGCGTTGCGTCTGCGCAAACGCAACCGGCGTGACGCCAAACTGCGCTTCGAACACGCGGCGCAAGTGCCGGTCGCTTACCTTCAGCTGCGCGGCGATATGCGCCAGACCATTGCCTGCGGCAATGCCGTCCTCGATCAGGCTAGCCGCCGCCTGTGCCAATCGCTGCGTGGCATCCACACTGGCGTTGCCCGGCGCCAGTTCAGGCCGGCAACGCAGGCAGGGCCGGAAACCGGCATCCTCCGCGGCGGCGGCGCTGGGAAAAAAGCGGCAATTCCCGCGCCCGGGCACGCGGGCGGTACACACTGGCCGGCAATATATGCGCGTCGACGTGACGCCGGTAAAAAAACGCCCGTCAAAGCGTGCGTCGCGGCTTTTTACGGCATGGTAGCAGCTGTCGGGATCGAGAACCATGCCGCCATTATGCGGCAGCCTGTGAGCCTACACTCGCCGTTTTCGGACATGCGAGTGGCGGCCCGAGCCCGTGAGCGCGCGCTCAGGCGGGCACGGTGGCGGCCGCTGTCACCGGCAGGCCTTCGCGCAGCTGACGGATCGCCTCCTTCAGTTCGCCCTTGGGCGTAACACCCATCTCGACTTTTCGCGATACTTCCCACACGCGCTTCACGTCCGCCATCACCTCGGCGTCGGGGCGATCAATGTTGATCGGCACGCCAATCATGGCCCACGACGGCAGGCCCGTCAGCCAGAAGGTTTCCACGCGATTGCCCTCCGGATCGCGGAAGTACAGGCCGATGGCGCTGGCATGCGTGACCAGACGGTCGATCTTGTAGCCTTTCTCGATGGCCCGGCGCTTGAAGCCGCGCACGTCGTCCAGCGATGCAACCCGTAACGAAATCTGCTGAATCAGGTTGGCATCGTCCGCATCCGGACGGCCCTCCATGATGGCAATTTCGTGATCCACGCCCTGCGGATCGGCGCTGTAAAACGCGGCGCCTTCGCTGCTCTTGGTGAGCGTCATGCCCATGAAATTGCCCCAGAAGTCCTTCATGACCTCCAGGTTCCTGACGAAATAACCGAAGTGACCGAGACCCATGACCGGCATGTGACACCTCCTGTTAGGCAGTTTACCGAGCAAACCCCATTATGCGCCCGGTCACGAAAAAGGGCTAAGGCGCCACAACGGACGAGCGGCCGCGCCGCGCGAACCACCAGGTCAGCACCAGCGTCGGCACCAGCACGCTGACCGAGACCAGCGCCATGTGTGCGTGCGACAACGGCATGATGCCGCCGCCCGGCGCGGCCAGCAGGAAGCCGGAGGCAATCAGCAGTATTCGCAACGGCCATTCCATGCGTCCACCCGTACGCAAATCCCCGATGAACAGCTGATAGCCCTGCAATCCGCCGCAGATGAAGATACTGCCGATGCACGCGGTCAGCGTCAGGTAGAGCGATTCGTACCACGGCCCCTGCAACACGAACGCCGGATTAAGCACGAAGAAAAACGGGATGAAGTAAATGATGCTGCCCACGCGCATCGACGCCCAGCCTGCCTGCATCGGCGGCGCGCCCGCAATGCCCGCGGCGGCAAACGAGGCGATGGCCACCGGCGGCGTGATCGAGGACAGCATGCCCCAATAAAACACGAACATGTGAATCGCCATCTTGTTCAGCCCGGCCTTCTCCAGCGCGGGCCCCACCAGAATGGCGAGGAATATGTAGCAGGCGGTGGTGGTAAGACCGAGACCGAGCACCATGCTGGTGATTGCGGCCAGACCCAGCAGTGCCAGAGCGTTATTACCCGCCAGTGCCAGCAGGTCGTTGGCCAGACTGGAAATCACGCCGGTGACGGAAAACGCGCCAATCAGCAGCCCGCAGCCGGCGAGTATGCCGATCAGTTCGGCAAAGGTTTTGCCGTTGACTTCGAGAAACTGGAGCAGGGTTTTCCAGGTCCAGCGCTCGGGGTTGAATATTTGATTCAGCGCCAGCAGCAGCAGCGTGGCGTAGAACGGTGCATGGCTTTCGCGCTTCATCACCAGCAACATGAAAATCAGCAATGCGATGGCGAACGCGTAGTACCAGCCCTCCCTGAAGGCATCCCGCAGCCGCGGCAGCTCCGAGCGCGGGATGCCCTTCAGGCCATGGCGCGCGGCGTAGGCATCGACCTGCAGGAACAGTCCAAAGTAGTAGAGCGCGGCAGGTATGGCCGCCGCCGCCGCGACCTGCGCGTAGCTCACGCCCAGAAACTGCGCCATGACGAATGCAGTGGCACCCATCACCGGCGGCGCGAGCACCGCGCCGGTGGAGGCGCAGGCCTCGATTGCCGCGGCGTAAACCGAAGTGAAGCCGGTGCGCTTCATCACCGGGATCGTCATCGAGCCGGCGGTGAGCACATTGCTGACGATGCTGCCTGACATCATGCCGAGCAACCCGCTGGCGAAAATGCACACCTTGGCCGCCCCGCCGCGGAAGGTGCCGCACAGGGCAAACGCGATCGCAATGAAAAACTTGCCGGCGCCAGTCATCATCAGCGCGGTGCCGAACACCAGAAACCCGATCACCGTTTCGGCGAACGCCTGAATCGGGATGCCCAGCAAACTCTCGGAAGACAGCATGTGATAGGCGCTGGCCTGCGCGGCGGTGGACTGCGTGCCTTTAAGCGGCCCCAGCCACGACGCGTCCGCGAACAAGGGATATACAGTGAACGGCAGCACCGACAGCACCAGGCCCCAGCCGCCGGTGCGGCGCAGCGCCTCCATCAGCAGCACCCACATCACGTAGCCGGTCCACACCACGCCGGCCGGCGCGCCGTTGAACTCCCAGCCCAGTTCGGCGGCCTTGCGGATGTTCAGCAACAACAGCAACGACACGGCAACGGTCGCGATGAATATCGCGGCGTCGTACCAGGGCACCCGATCCAGACGCGCGCCGCCGTGGGCGGGAAAAATGACGAACACGAACGGCAGCATCACCAGCACCAGCGCATAGTAGTACTCGGTGTTCAGCGGCGTAAAGCCGACGAAAAACCGCAGCACGAATTGCTGGTTGACGCACAGAAAAATTGTCAGCGCCGAGGCTGCGATCAACAGCCAGCGCCATGCGCCGTTCAGGCTGCGCAGCCGCGCGACTTCAGCCTCGGCGGGGCCGTGTACGACTTCGACGCCAGCGGCTTGCATGGAATGCGGGACGAGCCGCGCGCCGTTTTTCGGCCTACTCCAGAATCAGATCGAGTTTCGCGGCCCCCAGCGCCGCGGCGCGGGCGCCCATCCAGCCTTTGAGGAACGCCGACTTGTCGTCGGGCGGATTGGTCTTGAGATACCCCTTCCATGCCGCGCCCAGAACATCCTGACGCTTGATCATGGCCTGATTGTGTGCCTCGTGCTCTGCGTTCCACACGCCCGATTCCTTGAAGGCCTTGACCGCCCCCTCATGAAACGGCAGTGCCCATGACAGGATCTGTCGCTTCAATTCGAGGCCGGCGGCGCCCGGCGCGCCATCCTTGTACGCATCGTAATTGACGATCATCGATTTGGTGAGCGCATAAACCAGATCGGCCGACTGCGACGCATAGACGCTGAAAATGGGGTACGGATAGTTCGGCAGTTCAAGCGGACTCTTCGCCGACATGCCCACCCCGCAGGTCGCCTTGTGCGGCGCGTAATACGGCGTGACTTTCTTGACGCGCGCCCAACCCGCCTTATCGCTGGCGGGCAATTGCGGATAGACGAGGCCGCGCGGCGATGCCTCCACTTCCTTCGCCTGGCCGGAGATGGTGGAGGCGGTGGCCGCGTCGACTTCGTTGTTAAGCATGCCCTTCCACGCCGCGCCGTAGCTGGAGAATTCCACCAGTTTGACGTCGTTCTTGCCAAGCCCGGCGAAGGCCAGCACGCCGAACGCGTTCTGGTTCAGCGCCGGCGCGCCGACCACCATGGCGACGCGTTTACCCTTGAGGTCCTTGATTTCGCGCACGCCGGCGTCCTTGGCGACACCCAGCGAAATCGCGTTGCAGTCGTTCGACGCAAGTATCAGCCGCAATGCCTGCGGGCCCCATTCCTTTGCCCCGAACTCGAACGCGCCTTCCTGCGCAAAAAACACGCCCACGCCCATGAACGACGCCTGCGCCCTGCCACCGCGCAGCGGCGCCAGACGCGCCACATCGTTGCCGGCGGGCAACACGCGCACATCGCTGCCGTGCTTGTCCTTGAACGCCTTGCCCACCGCAACCGCAATATTGAAGCCCGAGGAGCCGGTATCGTAGGCGGTCACCGTCAAGGTGGCGGGAAGCTTGATCTGCTGCGCCGCCGCGGGCGCGGCGAGCAGGGCGGCAACGGCAAACGCACACAGGTTGCGGAAAGGGTTCAAGGTAACTCCTCTTCGGGGCGTATGAATTTTGGATTTTCTTGTTATGCGGCGGCAGTCTATGCCGCGCCGCGAAGGTGGTCAACCCGCCGAGCGCGATACTTCACGAAATCATTTGCACCTTCATCCCGCCGCGGCCCCCGCCGGGTTCCCAACCGCCGCCGGTCTGACAGGAGAGCGGCCGATGAACATCACCAGCGTCGCCGCGACAAAGCACAGCACGCCGGAAATGATGAACGCCTGGGTGTAGTTGCCCAGATCCACACGAATGACACCGGCCAGGTAGGCGGCCGAAGCACCCCCCAATTGATGTGATGCCGTGATCCAGCCGTACATGAGGCCGGTGTTTTCCCTGCCGAATGCATTCGCGGTGAGACGCACCGTGGGCGGCACGGTCGCGATCCAGTCGAGGCCGTAAAACACGGTGAACAGGGCGAGCGTATAGAAGGAGTCGAACGCATACGGCAGAAACAGCAGCGACAGTCCGCGCAAGGTGTAATACACCGCGAGCAGCACGCGGCAGTCCACGCGATCGCTCAGCCAGCCCGATCCGGTCGCGCCGACAAAATTGAATATCGCCATACTTGCAAGCAGGCTCGCCGCGGCGACTTCCGCCATGCCTTTGTCGATGCACGCGGGGACGAGATGCGTGCCGACCAGCCCGTTGGTCGATGCACCGCACACGAAAAAGCTGCCCGCAAGCAGCCAGAAATCACGCGTGCGAATGCCTGTGCCGAGGGCGCCGAACGCCACGCGCACCGGATTGCCGGGTCGTGGTGGCGGCGGCACGATGGCGCCTGGGGCCTCGCCGTAGGCGCCGAGCCCCACGTCCTGCGGGCGCTCACGCATGAATTTTGCCACCGGGAACAACAAAACGAGCACAACGCCCGCGAGGGAGAGCGCCATTACGCGCCATCCATAGGCGCCAACAATGTAGGCAAGCAGCGGCAGAAAAATCAGCTGCCCTGCCGCGGCCGACGACGTGAGCAACCCGGTGACCAGCCCGCGGCGCGCAGTGAACCAGCGCGCCGCGACCGTGGCAGCGAGCACCATCGCGATGCCGCCCGCGCCGGCGCCGACGATCAGGCCCCACAGCAAGATAAAGTGCCACGACTGCTGCATGAGCGGAGTCAATGCGATCCCCACGCCGATCGCGGAAAGCGAGCCGAGCATCATGCGGCGCACGCCGAAGCTTTCCATCATCGCAGCCGCGAACGGCCCCATCAGGCCATAGAGCAGGAGGTTGACGCCGATGGCAAGGGAAATTGTCGCGCGCGACCACTGAAATTCGTTTTCGAGCGGCACAATCAGCAGCGATGGGCTTGCGCGTGTCGCGGCGCCCACGAGCAACGTGACGAAAGCAACCGCCGCCACGATCCAGGCGTAGTGCAATTTATTTCGGCCAGACATCAGTTATTTCCTTGCAACAGCAATTGATACATCGGATCCAGTGACCCTTTCACGCCCGCATGCGCCTCGCGATGCGGATAACGCAGCGCCGGTTAGTCCAACAGCCCGGCGATCGTACGGCTGGCCCGCGTTGTCGGCGTGGCGAAACCTTAATTCGCCCGGCAACCGCGACATAAGCAGCGTGTTGCCACGCAGAAACACGGCCCGCCCACCGGTTCGATTCGTTGCGGACGCGTTGGCGAATCAGCAACGGCGAAGATGGCAGCCAGGCACGGCCCGGTAGTCTTTGTACGCGGGAGATCCACAGACCACTGATTCACCGGCGGTACCGGTAGGAATGCTCCTCGCGACGTCTAGCTGCTCGTGCCTCTCGTTCTTCCGGCGAATCCGCATAAGGTGAAGTGACCGATTCACCGGGGAATGACCAATCCAGATCGACGCTACCACCTGCCGACTCCACGAGATGGCGGACGTAGCCGTTTGAGTTCGGTCCAATAACAGAATAGTCCGGCAGGCCCCTGTAGTCGCCGGTTGCCGGATCCGTCGCCTGGAAACTTCGCGCAAGCTCCAGAATGCGCGCTTCAAAGCGGGAATCGGCCTCCGGGTCGGTCGGCCTGTGTATTGCGCCGGGATGAGGGCGGTACGGGGCGAGTGCATAGCGTCCTTCCCAAGGAAGGATAAGCGGAGCAGCCGTACGGGACGTGCCCGATTCTGGATCCCGACCCAGCTCGACGAGGTAGTCGCCGTCCACGGTCGTTACTCTGAGGAAAGCATGACGCGGCCACTCTCCGGCGGGACTCAGCGACTCGGAATACAGAAACACGCCGGGTGTATGTTCAGCTGTTGAGTGGCCAGTGTCTGCGGCCTGACGCGCAAGCTGCGGTGTGGAAGCGGATTGTTGCAGTACATGCGTCAACTCATGCGCGAGCAGACGCTGTCCAGCCTCCCCTTGCGGTGCATAACGCCCGCGATTGAACACGACATCGCGGCCATAGGTATAGGCCGCCGCGCCAATGGTTTGGGCCGACGTCGCCGCGGCGGCATCGGCATGTATGCGCACGCCGCCAAAATCGGCCTGGAAGCGCTGTTCCATGGTGTCGCGTATATCCGCGTCCAATGGCTTGCCGGGCTCTCGCAACACGGCAGCCGTGGGCGGCGGCACGGCAGTCGGGGCGGTAGCTGCCGCCGCAGACACCCGCGCGCGCCGGGGTGGTCCCGCGACGCTATTCGGCGCATGAATACCGTTGTCAGCCGTTTCACGCGCGTGCGATGGGACGGCCCGTTCAGGTAAGCGCATGACGCGGTCGGCGACGTCATCCGCCTCGCGTTCAATGGCGTCACCGGGTTGACTCATGGCGGCCGGCGCCCGCAGATAAACCGGTACACCGGCAGGCGCTCCGCACAGCCCATCGGTATGCGCAGCGGCATCAGACGCTTTTGCGCCGGCGGAATGCCGACGCTGCGGTGTTGCAGCGCGCTTGACGGAAATGCCTGTATGCATGAATGCGATTTTTGCTGGATGGCCGGCGGGCATCGATTGTTGCACGAACAGTTCACCGCCGGCGCGAGTTTTCATGGCCTGCGCGGCGCAGGCGATAGCGGGTTGAACGGCGACGGCGGATCGACGGATGAGTGCGCATTGCCGTATCCATGTCCAAGCTAAAATATTGTTTAAAAACAAATAGTTATATAAATTCCGCCACTGCGCTGCGATGCCGGCAATTCATGCGAATCCCGCACAACGCAATGTTGGAACCTGTGTTTCGTCGCGGGCGCGCCGGACAGCGCACCCGCGATGCACGCACGGCAGCATTGCATCGGCATGCGGGCCTGCGGCGCTAAAATGAACGCCGCAACTTGGAGGATCGCCCCCTGAGCGCACAGTTGAATCACACCATTGTGTGGTGCCGCGACCAGCAGAAATCGGCGGGCTTTCTGACGCAGGTGCTGGGCCTGCCCGCGCCGCGGCGCTTTATGCACTTTCTGGTCGTCGATCTGGCGAACGGCGTTTCTCTGGACTATTACCAGAAGGACGAACCGGTTGCGCTTCAGCACTATGCCTTTCTGGTGAGCGAGGCGGAGTTCGACGCCGCCTACGGCCGCCTGCGCGCACAGGGCCAGGAAGTGTGGGCCGATCCCGCGCGCACACAGCCCGGCGTCATCAATCATCACTTTGGCGGACGCGGTGTGTATTTTCAGGATCCCGACGGCCACCTATTGGAAATCATCACCCGGCCTTACGGGGATGCGGCGTAATATGGCGGCTCCATGGCCTTGGGAGGGGATATGCGATATCCGGCGCTGCGTCGAGCCGTCCTGTCTTTGGTGCTGTTTTGCCCGTCAATGGCTTTCGCCCAAGCCGGCTACCCGGGCAAGCCGATCCGCATGATCGTGCCATTCCCGCCAGGCGGCAGCACCACCATCATCGCGCGCCTCATCGGGCAGAAGCTCACCGACAGCTGGGGACAACAGGTGGTGATCGACAATCGCGGCGGCGGCAATACGATCATTGGCAGCGAGGCGATGGTGAAAGCGACGCCGGATGGCTATACGCTGCTGCACGTCACCAGCACACACACGATCAACCCCAGTTTGCTGAAGACGCCCTATGACGCGATCCGCGATTTCGCGCCGGTGGCCACGCTGGTGCGCACCGAGACCTTGCTGGTGGTCAATATGCAGCTCCCCGTCAACAACCTGCAGGAACTGATCGCGCTCGCCAAATCCAAACCGGGACAGCTTAACTTTGCATCGTCTGGCAGCGGCACGTCCAATCACCTTGCGCTGGAGCTGTTCAGCATCCTCGCCGGCATCAAAATGCAGCACATACCGCACAAGGGCGCCGGCCCCGCGATCACCGATCTGGTTGGCGGCCAGGTGCAGGTGTTTTCCAATAACGCGCTGCCGCTGACGCCGTTCGTGAAAAGTGGCCGCATGCGGGCACTGGCCATTTCCGGCAACAACCGGCTGCGCGGTTTGCCCGAGGTGCCGACTTTCGCCGAGGCGGGCCTGCCCGGATTTTCCGCAAACTCGTGGCAGGGGGTGATGGCGCCAGCCAGGACGCCCCGAGCGATCATCGACAAGTTGTCCGCGGAGTACGCGCGCATCTTGCTTCGGCAGGAGGTCAGCGATACCCTGCAGAAAATGGGCGCCGAACCGATGCCGGGTTCGCCCGAACAATTTGCCGCACTGATCAAGGCTGATCTGCTGCGGTATGCGAAGCTGGTGAAGGATGCAAAAATTCGCCTTGAGTAAACCTGCGGTTCTCTAAAAAGGCAGTGACGATGGCAGACAACAACAGACGTTCGTGGATGATTGTTCCGGCGCACGAGCCGGATGCACTGGCGCGGTGTGAAGCCGCCAGACCCGACGTGGTGGTGCTCGATCTCGAGTACAGCGTGCCGCCCAGAGCGAAGGAGGCCGCGCGCGAGGGGATCGGCGCGCTGATCAAGTCGCTCGACGAAAAGCAGCTTGCCGCGTTTGTGCGCATCGATCGCGACACGCGCTGGGCCGATGTGCGTGCCGCCATGGTTCGCGGTATCCGCGGCATTGTATTTCCCGGCGCCGATTCGGCCGAAGAGGTGGCCGAGATCGGCGAACTGATCGCGGCCATGGAGCGCGAGCGCGGCGTGGATCCGGGCACGACCGAACTGGTGCTGATGCTGGAATCCGCCAGGGGTTTCTGGAATGCCGCCGCCATCGCTCAAGCGAGCCCGCGTGTGACGGCGCTCGGTGTCGGGCGCATCGATCTCACCATGCAGCTGGGCCCGCTGCCGCAGAACGAGTTCCGCTTTTATCGCTTTCTGATGACACGCGCCGTGGTTGCAGCGCGAACCTTCGGCAAGCAACCGCTGGGCGCGCTGTGGCGGCCCGGTTCGCGCGGCGGCGTCGCCGGCAGGGACGCCAGCGCGCGCGCCGCGCGCGAAGCCCGTCTCATGGGCTTTAGCGGATGCGTGTGCGCCACGGCGGAGCAGGTGAACCCGGTCAACGAAGGATTCGCGGCATGAATACTCAACCTCAGCAGGATACCGGCGAACAGCCGATGCCCAAATACATTCGCCGTTCGGTCTATGCATTGTCCATCGACGATGCCCAGCTCGGCGACAAGGCGTATGCATCATGGGCCGACGCGATCATTGTGGATTTCGCCAAACGCGCCGACCGCGACTGGCAGGCGGACTTGAAGTCGCGCCTGCCCGCAGCAATTCACGCGGCGGGCCGTGGCGGCGCGGAAGTCTTCGTGCGCATCCATAGCGAGACCGCCGCGGCGGAACTCGCCGCCACGGTGTTCAGCGGCATTGCCGGCGTGGTGTTGAAGGGAGTGCGCGGGCCCGACGACATCACTGCTGCCGCACAGTGCCTCGACGCGCTGGAAGTGAGCCGCGGCATTACCGCCGGAACCCTGGAGATCGACGTTGAGGTCGACAACGCCGCCGCAGTGTGGCATTCGCTGGAGATTGCCCGCGCGCACCCGCGCTTCGGCGTGTTTTACGTCAATGAGCCGGCACTGTGCGCAAGCCTCGGCATGCAGACATCGCCGACGCTCGATTTCGATCCGCTGGAATACATCAAGTCGCAACTGATCACGGTGGCGATTTCGGTTGGCGGGCAGGCGCTGGGCATGAGTTATCCGCTGAGCCAGTCGCTGGAAAACGCCGGCGACGAGGTGGTGAAAAAAGCCGTCAAGCGCGCACGTGACACCGGCTTCAAGGGCACACTGTGCGCGCACACCTCGTGGATCAAGTTCGCCAACGAAGGGTTCCGCCCCAGCCCCGATGAGTCCGCCACCTACGTCAAGATGATCGAGCTGTTCGCCGAAGGGTTGAAGCGCGGCATGGCCTCGGTGCCGATGGACGGCAAGATGATCGACGTACCGGTGGATTTGCGCGCCAAGCTGTATCTGAAGTGGGCCAACCGCGCGCAGGCGCGCGACGACGAAAAAACCAAAGCACATCAATGAGCACATCAATAAGCGCATCAATACTCGGGACTGAATCATGAATAACAGAGTCTGCCGTTGCTCGATGTTCGCCACCCCCACCAACCCGCGCTTCATCGACAAAGTCTGGACCCGCGGTGGCGACGTCTACATCCTCGATATCGAAGATTCCATCGCGCCCGCCGAAAAGCAGCGCTGCCGCACGCTGATCCGTGAATCGATCCAGAAAGCCAACAAGGGCGGCGCGTCGATCTATGTGCGCATCAACAAGCCGTTTGTCGATGCCGATCTGCCCTATGCGGTATGGCCCGGCGTGGACCGCATCATGCTGCCCAAAACCGAATCGCCGGCGGAGTACCGCCGCGTGCATGAAATCATCCTCAAGCTGGAAAAAGAGCGCGGCATCGTGCCGGGCACCATCGAGCTGTACCCGATGATCGAATCCTGCCTGGGCGCGGTGAACATCTACGAGACGCTCACCGTGGCCCCGCGCAAGCTGCGTTCGGTAGGCGGCGGCGGCGGTTACGACATGGCAATGAACCTCGGCATCGAGATGTTCGCGGATTTCGATCAGTATGCGTTCCCGGTCGCCTATGTGGGACTCGCGGCCATGGCGCTGGATATCGAACCCACAGGCGGCGTATTCGTGCCCAACCCATCCGGGCGCGTCGATCAGGCCGATCAGGCCACCGCACAGGCCAGGGCGATGCACATGGCGGGCATACACCACGCCGGCGCGCTGCATCCGAATTTCATCCAGCCGCTGGTATCAGGCCTGTCGCCGACCGCCGATGAAATCACCTGGGCCAACAAGGTCGTGGAAACCTACGACAAGCTCGCGGCCGAAGGTGAATCGGTCACGCAGTTCGAAGGCAAGGTGATCGACAAATACGAAAATGCCATGGCCAAACGCACGCTGCAGTGGGCCACGGATTGCGCGGCGAAGGATGCCTACAAGGCGGAGACGCTCAAGCGCACGATGGCGCTGCAGGCATAGCGGGGTAACGCACGCCTGGGTCAACCGGGCGGGCGCATCAAGACCTGCCGGATGCGCCGTAATGGCATAGATATAAGTTATTGTTTTTATTGTATTTTTCAGATGGCGTAAGCGCCGCCCGGAACGCGTCAAGCGGCGGCAGTTCTGAAATCCCAATTCCTGCACCATCCCGGCCATGATCAATTTTTCAAACGTAACGAAATTTCTGCACGCCGTTGTCGTGCTCGTCTTCGCGTCCGCAAGTCACGCCGCACCCGCGCTCGAGCAATTCGCGGAGTTCGCCGTGCCCGAGGCCAATCAGGGCGTGGGTGTGGATCGGGATCACTTTTACGCCATCAACAATTACGTCATCGGCAAGTACGACAAGAAGTCCGGCAAACAGGTCAAGCGCTGGCAAGGCGATAAAGGCGGCCCGATCCTGCACCTAGACAGTGCCATGCTGATGGACGGCAAGCTTTATGCCGCGCACTCGAACTATCCGCGCTGGCCCATGACCAGTTCGCTGGAAATTTTCGATGCGCAATCGCTGGAACACGTCGGCTCGCACAGCTTCGGCATTCGCTGGGGTTCGCTCACCTGGGCCGACTGGCATGACGGCCATTGGTGGATGGGCTTCGCCAACTACGACCGGCTGCTCGGTCCGGGCAAGACGCCCTACGGCCACAAGGTCAACACCGTGTTGATCCAGTTCACCAAGGACTTTCGTCCCCTGCAGTCATGGACGTTGCCCAAGGTGATTCTCGACAAGTTCGAGGACATGAGTAATTCCGGCGGATCCTGGGGGCCGGACGGTTATCTTTACCTCACCGGGCATGATCCCGCGGAGCTGTATCGCATGCGGCTGCCCAGGGCGGGTTCGGTGCTGGAGTTGGTCGACATCATCCCGATGAACATTCGCGGCCAGGGCATTGCGTGGGACCGGTCCGAGCGCGGCGTGATCTACGGCATCATCCGTGCCACGGCGAAAGAGCGCGCCCAGGGCATCGGGCACAAGGTGACGGGCTTCAGGCTGGTCGAGCGCTGAGCGGCAACAGCCGCCGGATTACTTCGGCGTCAATCCCGCTTCACTGACGATTTTGGTGAAAATCGCGTCTCTATTCTGCCGCTGTGAACAGTCAAAAGTTTCCCTCACCCGGCGCTTCGCGCCGCCCTCTGCTCCGCTTCAAGTGTGCCCTTGTCCCGAAGGGCGAGGGGTTGGGGGTGAGGGAAGATGTTGATGTTTCATAGCGGCTGAATAGATAAAAAATTCAATAAAATCATATAGTTACGATAATTCTATCGATTGATTTTGCTGCGCTTTCGAGCAGGACCATGCGAACGCTCCGGCAACGCAAGGCGCGCCTTGGGAGACCGTTTCGCGCTTTTGACAAGGGGTAATCGCGAACGGCGGCGCGCTACGCCTTCCGCCAGCCCAGGCCAATTGGCGTAACCGAACCAACGCCACTTCAAGACATCCGATGGCCGCGGGATTCAGATCACTATCAGGCTGCCGGGTTGAATCATCCCCACGGCGGCTCAGCCGCCGCGCGCATCCTCAAGCACCAGATCGGATGCCTTCTCGCCGATCATGATCGATGGCGCATTGGTATTCGACGCCACCATCGTCGGCATGATCGACGCGTCGCACACGCGCAGACCTGAGATGCCGTGCACTTTCAGCCGCGCATCGACCACCGCGCGCTCGTCCTTGCCCATGCGGCAGGTGCCGATCGGGTGATACGAGGTCTGCCCGGTGTTGCGTGCGTGATCAAGCAGCGCGTCATCGGTTGACGCCTCCGGCCCCGGCCGCGTCTCGCGCACGATGTGCTGCGCCAGCGCCGGCTGCGCGGCGATCTTGCGGATCATGCGCAGCGCCGCGACGATGGTGCGCATATCGTGTTCCGCCGACAGGTAGTTGGCGTGGATCGACGGGTGTTCGCCCGCGTCGCGGCTCTTGATGTGGATGGAGCCCTGTGACTCCGGCCGCAACACATAACAGCCGATCGAGAATCCTGGATAAGGGTCAAGCCCCATGCGTTCGGCGAGGTTGCGCGCGCCTTCCTTGCCGCCGTAATGGCTGCTCGCCATCGACAGCTGGTGCAACTGCATTTTGATGTCGGGCCGCGGCAGATCGGGGCTGCTGCGCGCGATCGCCATCGACGTCGCGGACGAGGTACTCATCAGTCCGCGCCCCAGAAACAGCCAGCGCGCGCCCATCTTCGCCTGCAGCAGCGGATTGCGCAGGATGCTGTTGAGCGTGATGTTCAATTGGGTTTCAAAGCCCAGACGCACATGCAGATGGTCGCGCAGGTTCTCGCCCACGCCGGGCAGGTGATGCGCCACATCGACCCCGGCACGCTTGAGTACTTCACCATTGCCGATGCCGGAGAGTTCCAGCAACTGCGGCGACTGCACCGCACCTGCGCTGAGCAGCACTTCGCGCTTCGCGTTGACCGTGATGTCCTGCCCGCCCTTGCGGTACACGAGTCCCACGGCGCGGCGATTCTCGATCAGCACGCGCTGCGTCAGTGCCCCCGTGACCACCGTCAGATTGGAACGCCGCATCGCCGGCTGCAGATAGTTGTGGCCGGTATGCTTGCGGAAACCGCGCCGCGTGTTGTATTGCAGATAGCTCACGCCTTCGAAGCGCGGGCCGTTGTAATCCTCGACCACCGGCACGCCCGCCTGCTCGGCGCCCTGAATGAAGCCCTGCGACAGCGGGTCGCGGTCGAGATAACGGGTGATGAACATCGGTCCGTCGTGGCCGCGGTATTTGGGGTCGCCCTGCGCATAGCTTTCCATGCGCTTTAAAAACGGCAGGATGTCTTTGCTGCCCCAGCCCGGATTGCCGAGCGCTTCCCAGTTGTCGAGTTCGAGCGGATCGCCGCGCACCCAGATCATGCCGTTCACCGCGCTGGAGCCGCCCAGCGCGCGCCCGCGCGGCCAGAAGATGCTGCGGCCGCTCACTTTTTCGTCGGGCTCGGTGGCGAAGCGCCAGATCGCGCGCTCGCCGGTGAGGATGTGCGCAATGCCGGCGGGAATTTGTATCCACATCCAGCGGTCGTCTTCGCCGGCCTCGAGCAGCAGCACGCGGTGTTCGCCGGAGGCACTCAGGCGGTTGGCCAGCACGCAGCCGGCCGAGCCGGCGCCGACGATGATGTAATCATATTCTGTAGGTGTCATCGGATTCGCAATTAGGGTACGGGAGGGGATACGTAAAGAGATACGTGATTCAGAGCGCCGGCGTCAACCCGACCATCCTGCGCCGCCCGGCAAAACCGCTGCGGGACCGATGCTTACGCGTGCTGCGGCGTTTTGGGCAGCTCGGCCAGCTCGATCAGGCAATTGTCAGTGCCCGCCGGATCGAGGAACGCAATGCGGCAACCCGCATGGCCGATGCGCGGCACTTCGTCGAGCAGGGGCACGCCTTTGGATTTGAGCTCTGCCAATGCCTCGTCGATGTTCTCGACCTCGAAGCACAGGTGATTGATGCCACCCTTGCCCTCGGCCACCATTTTGGCGTGCTTGCCATCCGGTGCGACACCGGCAATCAGCTCCACCATCGATTCCCCGACGGGATACAGCGCGAGCTTGCGCACCGCGTTGCCTTCCTCCTCGCCCAGCTTGATGCCGAAACAGCCTTCCCACAACGCGCGGCTTTTCTCGACATCCTTCACCACCACGCCGACATGTTCGATGCGTTTGATCTTCATGGCTTCCCCCTTTGAAAGACTGGCAGTTTAGCGTTTTTTGCGGTGCCGCTCGGTCACACTGTGACCTCAGCGTAACCCTATGATTTTAATTAATTTTATTTGCTCTCGCAGTGACTGCGCAGTAACCCTTAAGCATGACTGCGCCGTGTCATTTCATTTTGCGCGTTGATCTCGCGGGTGAGCGCATCGTCATCGCGCCCCACGCCAGTGCGATCAGCAGCGCCGGATAAGCCAGCACAATCAGCCCACGCCACAGAGGACTCGCGTCTGCAGCCGCTGCATAGGCATAGTAGCCGTGACAGGCGATGCCCGGTACCGCGACCGCCAGCAGCACAGCAGCGATTTTCCTCGCGCCGGCCGCGCGGATCATGCCGACGCCAGCGTGGGAAACGCGCTGTTTTCCAGGCCGACCACGCGCGCGCGCAGTGCGGCGCCGTCGATCACGAGTTCGCCGGCAGCGATCGGCAACGTGAAGCGGCGCGGGCCCGCGCTGCCCGGATTGATGTAGAGCACGCCGCCACGCGCCTGCACCAACGGCTTGTGCGAATGGCCCGACACCACGACACGCACACCAGCCGCAGCGGGATCAATGTCCAGCCGCGCCAGATCGTGAATCGCGTGCAGCGAGACGCTTCCGAAGCACAGCGTTTCCGTCTCGCGCAGCCGCTCCGCCCACGGGGCAGAGTCGTTATTGCCGCGTACTGCGGTGACGGGCGCCAGCGCCGCGAGCGCATCCAGCACGTCCACGTGGCCAATGTCGCCGCCGTGCACGATCGCATCGCAACCGCGCAGAAAGTCCAGCGCCTGCGGGCGCAGCAGACCGTGGGTGTCGGAAATGAGGCCGATGCGGTACATGAGCGATCGGCCTTTACACGACCGCCAGCGCGCGATGCGCACCCGCAGGCCACTTCACGGTAATGGCATCGCCCGGGCACACCCCGCCGCCGCTGATGACCACCGCCATCACACCCGCCTTGCGCACCAGTTCACCCTGCGCGGTGCGCCCGAGTACCGCCGCCTTCAATCCCGCCTGAAAACGGTCGATCTGTCCACAGGGATCGCGCAGACCACTGAGCCGGACCACGGCGCCCGAAGCGAACTGCAGCTCGGTATCGGCCGGCAACGCGAGAAGATCCACACCGCGGGTGGTTATGTTTTCACCCATGTCGCCCGGCGCGACGGCAAAGCCCTCTGCCGCCAACGCCTCGAACAGTTCGCTGTGAATCAGGTGAACCTGCCGCAGATTCGGCTGCGCGGGATTGCGCGCGACACGCGAGCGATGCTTGACGGTGGCGCCGCAATGCGCGTCGCCTTCGACACCAAGGCCGGCAAGCAACATGATTTGCGGGGCCATCGGTTTCGTAAACGTATGCGTGGCACTGGCGCCAACCGCAACAACGCGCGGGTTCATGGTTCGCGGCCGGACATGGGCCCTCCCGGTGATTGACGAACGCAGGGTGTCAGCGAGCGTCGGGAGCGCTCACTGCAGCGCTATTGTGCCTGATTCAGCCCGTGGCCGGGAACACGATCGGGACGGCAGTCACCTGACGTATAGTCGTCGTCCCTTGATCTGACAAGCTATGTTCGGGGTCGACCCATTGCCGTCTCTTGACAAATGCATAGCCAAGGGAGGCTTACCGGAATAACTAAGTAACCGTGCTCGCTGCCATCAGTGACCGCTCTGCAATTTATAACGGTCAATCCCAAGCTACAGGGGTCAAAATCAGCATTTACGATTCGATAGTTAGCAAGCTGATGCAAGATCGCCTACTGGCGACCAATTTTCTCGCAGTCGGCGGAGGCCGCCAAGATGGCAGCACATTAAGAAGTAACGGCGCGCTATTTCCCTCGCCTTTGGCTCGTGCCTGCGTCTATATGTCGCGTTTAATGGTCCCCGCAGCGCACTATTTCCCGTGTCCATAGTCTGATTGGAACTTCCAGAGAAAAAACGCTTGTTCATTGAGCTAGGTCAACCTGGTGTCATTGAGTTGCCGATATATTTCATCAGCAAGCCGCGAACAGCGTCCACAGAAAAAGCTTCGGTGATTTGGGTCCGGAGAGGTTGTCAATTTGGATTGACGATCCGTTGCAGTAATAGCGTGGGTTACGGG
>CADECM010000025.1:15547-59930 GCA_902825845.1 uncultured beta proteobacterium | reverse complement strand
CCAGGCCCAGTGCGGCGCCGCCACAGGCCAGCGGTTGCATGCCACGCGCGGCGGCCGCGCTGCCCGCGTGCCGGGTGACGGTTGGCGCGGTATCGCGGATCGCTCCGCGGCCCGCGGGTGTGGGAGTCATGGGCCGGCCGCGCATTATCCGCGTTCCCTCAAGTTGCGGCCGCCAGGCGTCCTTTCAGGCGGGGCGTGCGTCTCGAAATCCATCAGGTACGTCCTGCTTTACGCAGGGAAAGAAAAACCGACGTCGCGATGATGGCCGTTACGATGCCGAGCGATATCCACACCGGTACTTTGAAAACGTCGATCAGCATCATTTTGGTCCCGACGAACATCAGCACGATCGCGAGGCCGTATTTCAAGAGAGAAAAACGATCCGCCATGTCAGCCAGCAGAAAGTTCATTGCGCGCAGACCGAGAATGGCGAAAACGTTCGAGGTCAGTACAATAAACGGATCCGTGGTAATGGCGAATATCGCAGGGATGGAGTCGACCGCGAAAATCAAATCCGTGATCTCCACCAGAACCAGCACCAGGAACAGCGGGGTCGCAAAGCGAACGAGCTTGCCGGAGACCGCCTTGACCACAAAGAAGTGTTCGCCGTGCAGTTCATGGGTTACGTTCATGTGTCCGCGGATCCATTTCACGACAGGATTCTTTGCCAGATCGGGCTTCTCGTCGGCAAACCACCACATCTTGATGCCGGTAATGAGCAGGAAAGCGCCGAAAACGTAGAGAAGCCAGTGAAACTTTGCGATCAGCCAGACGCCGGCGAATATCATAATGGTGCGCATCACAATGGCACCGATGACGCCATAGATCAGCACGCGTTTTTGCAGGGCCAGCGGCACGGCGAAATACGAAAACAGCATCAGCCAGACGAACACATTGTCGACGGCCAGGGATTTTTCGATCAGGTAACCCGTGACGAACTCCAGAGTGGTTTCGTTGGCGATTGCCCTGCCCGACGTTCCGTCCAGGTGCCACCACAGGACGCCCGCGAACACAAACGCCACGCTCACCCACACTGCCGACCATATGGCCGCTTCCCGCATTGAAACACGGTGTTGCTTGCCGCCTCCCACCACGAACAAATCCACGGCGAGCATGATCGTTACCACTAGCGCAAAGCCCACCCACATCCACAAGCTGCCGATCGTTTCCACGTACAGGTCTCCCGTCGATACGCTACGCTAGTCGTTCTTTGGGGGCGCCGCAGATGAGGCCCCTGCACGCGTGAGCCAGAGGCTGCCCACCACGGAGACCACCAGTACGATGCCGACCACGGCCAGCGCGAAGCCGATGGGAATCTTGTAGACGTCGAGGAGCAGCATCTTGATGCCGATGAATACCAGAATGAACGCCAGGCCATACTTGAGGAGGTGAAAGCGGTTGGCGAGATCGGCGAGCATGAAGTACATGGCGCGCAGGCCGAGAATCGCGAACACGTTCGATGTCAGCACAATAAACGGATCGAGTGTGATGGCGAAAATGGCCGGGATGCTGTCCACCGCGAAGATGATGTCGGTCACACCGATCATGATCATCACCGCGAACAGCGGCGTGAACCAGCGTTTGCCATTCTCGATGACGGTAAATTTCTCGCCGTGATAGACGTCGGTGATCCGGATATGGCGGCGCATGAATTTCAGGATCGGATTCTTGTTGATGTCCGGTTCCGCCTCGGCCATCAGCAGCATTTTCACACCGGTGATCAACAGGATTGCGCCGAACACATACAGGATCCAGTGAAACTTTGCGATCAGCCATGCGCCGATGAGAATCATGATCGCCCGCAGCACAATGGCCAGTACGACGCCCAGAATGAGCACCCGGCGCTGATGTTCCGGCCGCACGCCAAAGAACGTGAACAGCATCAGAAACACGAATATGTTGTCGACGGCGAGCGATTTCTCGATCAGGTAGCCGGTAAAGAACTCCGCGGCCTTGTCGTTGGCGATTTCGCGGCCGAACTTGTCATCGAGATACCACCACAGCAGCGCGTTGAAGACGAACGACAGCAGCACCCATACGATCGACCAGTTGAGAGCCTCTCTGAACGATACTTTTTTTGCGCCTTTGGCTTCCAGTACGAGCAGATCGACGGCGATCGCGACGAGGACGAAAACCGCAAAGCCCGTGTACCAATACCAGGTGCCGATGGAGTCCATGGATGAGATGTGACCTTAAAGGTTGCACGCGCGGGCCAGGCACGGGATCTGCGCCCGGGCCCGCGGTGGGCGCCGCTGTGGGGCGGCGGATCAGTAGGGATGAGCGTCCTCGCCTGTTTCCCGCAGGGGCTCGGGCATTCTCGCGCGGTAGTCGCGGCCCTCGCGTTGCAACCTGCGCGACAAGGTGCGTGACAAACGATCTGCGGCGCGGTCGATGGCGACATAGATGTCGGCTTCGTCCTGCGCGATCACAATCTGCGGCGAGCCTGGTAGCTTGGCGCGCAGGGTGCAGCGCTTGTCGATTCCTCCGCGCGGCCCATTTTCATCGGTCAGGCGTATGGAGACGGCTCGCAGGCGGTCGCTGGCAGGTCCCAGCGCGAACCGCAGGCGGCGATCACAGTGGTGTCGAAGGCCTTCGGTCAGTGAAAAGCCCCGGCTCTGAATGTCGATTTGCATGATGGATGTCCTTTCCATGACGGGTTGTCGGGAATTGCGCAACCATTCTAGGCAGTGGCTATACATCTAACAAATCGAATATAATTTTATAATACATCCATTATTCCTGATTATTGGAATGCGCGATAAATGACAGGCCGACACACATGGCACAGTTGAACTACAAGCACCTGCGGTATTTCTGGACGGTGGCACGGTCGGGCAGCATCGCGCGCGCCAGCGAACAGTTGCATGTCACGGCACAGTCGATCAGCAGCCAGTTGAGCGAACTGCAGGCTTCGCTGGGCACCGAGTTGTTTCAGCGGGCGGGGCGGGGCCTGGAGCTCACCGATGCGGGGCGACGCATCGTGAGTTACGCGGAAGAAATATTCAGCCTTGGCGACGACCTGCTGGAGGTGGTGCGCGACCAGCGCGCGCGCAGCGTGCTGCCGTATCGCATCGGTATTGCCGATTCGGTACCCAAATCGGTGGCTTATCGCGTGGTGGAGCCGGTGCTGCAGATGGACGAGCCAGTGCGTTTGATATGCCGCGAAGGGCGGCTGGTGTCGCTGCTGGGGGAACTCGCCGTGCATCGGCTGGACATGGTCATCGCCGACCGCCCGCTGCCGGTCGATCTCAAGGTGCGCGCTTACAATCATCTGCTGGGCAAGAGCGATCTCACGGTGTTTGGCGCGCCTTTGGCGTGCAAAGCGCTGCGCGGTGATTTTCCGGCGTGTCTCAGCGATGCGCCGTTTTTGCTGCCGGGCGAAAGCGTGGCCATACGCCCGGCACTCGAGCGCTGGTTCGAATCACAACATGTGCATCCGCGCATCGTGGGTGAGTTTGACGACGGCGCGTTGCTCAAGGCGTTCGGGCAGAGCGGCGCGGGTTTGTTTGTGGCACCTACGGCAATCGCCGATTACGTGTGCCGGCAGTACGGCGTTCGGTGCGTCGGACGCATTGAGGCCGTGGTTGAGGAGTTGTATGCCATTTCCACCGAACGCCGGCTGCGGCACCCCGCAACCATAGCGATGCGCCAGGCAGCTGAACGCAATGTGTTTGGGGTCGTGGCGCCGGACGTTGCCGTGTCCCGCGCGGGGCGACGACTATCGCGCAAGGCACGTGCCACAGCCGGTGCCGGCGGCGCCGGTGCGGCGCGCGGCAAGTGAGTCGTCTGCTGGCGCCTTTTTTTCAGAGTTCGGTTGCTGCAAATACGCTGTTACGCAGGCTTCATGTGATTGATGGCTGTCCGTTTGACAGGCGTTGTGCCGGCGAAGATACTGACACGGGATAACCAGCGTCGCGAGTTCAACCATGTATATTCCGCCCGGTTTTACTACCGTCACGCCGTACTACTTCGTTGAAAACGCCGAACGCTTTGTGGCGTTTCTGGTGCAGGGACTTGGCGGCGAGGAAACCGTCCGCACCCTGAGCCCCGAGGGCTTGATACGCAACGTGCAGGTACGTCTGGGTACGTCAACCGTCATGGTGAGCGAGGCGGTCGGCAAATACCCGGCGATGTCAGCCGCGTACTACCTGTATGTCGAGGATGCCGATGCCGCCATGCGTCGCGCGTTGGAACACGGCGCGACGCTGGAAATGGCGGTTGCAGACATGCCCTATGGCGACCGGCAGGGCGGTGTGCGCGATGCGCACGGCAATATCTGGTGGATATCGCAGCGCATCGTGCATCGACCGTATACGGCGTGAGATAAAATTGTTGAATAAAATCATATAGTTATAAAGGAATGACCGTTCAGGACAGCCGCGTCGAGTACGCAAGTCGCATGCATCGTGTGCTGGCCGCGATCGATCAACATCTGCATGAGCCGGTTGACCTTGCGACGCTTGCCGGCGTGGCGCATTTTTCACCGTACCATTTTCACCGGCTGTTTGTGGCGTGGACGGGAGAAACGCTGGGTGATTATGTGCGCCGCCGTCGCGTGGAAATTGCTGCGGTGAGACTGGTGGCGCAACCGCGCGTTTCCATTCTGCGCATCGCGCTGTCGGTCGGGTATGGATCGGCGGAAGCGTTTGCCCGCGCATTCAAGTTGCGCTTCGGAAGTTCGCCCTCGGCGTGGCGCGCGCGTGAGGTCAACGCGAATAATGCGGATCGCAATCCGGATCAGACGAATCGCAATTTTGGTCAGGCAGAGGACTCCCGCTTGCTTCACCATCAAACCTCCGCACATACACAATGGGAGGATGCCATGAACGTCAAACTGATCGAACGCGAACCGGTAACCGTGGCCTATCTGCGCCATGTGGGACCGTATGGGGAGCCGTTGTCCCGGTTCTGGCAGGACACGTTCTACCCTTGGGCCGCGACCCACGGCCTGCTCGGTCGCCCACGTTACGGTATCAGCCATGACGATCCCTGTGTCATGGCGGCGGAAAAATGCCGTTACGATGCCTGCGTCGAAGTGCCGCCGGATTTTGCGGTTTCAGGACAAGCGTTCAAGGCTACGATAGCGGGTGGTCGTTACGCCGCACTGCGGTTTGAGGGCACGGTGGCGCAAGTTGGCCCCGCGTGGAGCGCTTTGTTGCGGGACTGGCTGCCCGCCAGCGGCATGCAGCTCGATGCGCGTGTCTTCTTTGAGTATTACCCGAAAGACGCAGCGTTCGATCCGCAGACCGGGATTTTCGCTTGCGATATTTGCGTTCCCGTGATGCCGTTGTAATTCCATCGCGATGACGGCAGTTTGACAGCGCCGCTGCCGCCGCTGATACTGCCTGCCCACACGCGGCCGCACCATGCGCCCGCGATTTGCCGATTCGTCATCGAGGGAAATCAAAATGGGTGGTCCGTGGTCACGCGGCATGGCCGTTTGTACGGCGTTAGTCGCTTTGGCGCAAGCTCCTTTTGCGCAGGCGCAAACGTTTCCGTCGCGCGCGCTGCGGCTGGTGGTACCGTTTGCGCCAGGCGGCTCGACCGATACACTGGCACGCATCGTCGGGCAACGGTTGACGGAAAGCCTGGGCCACCCGGTCATCGTGGACAACCGCGCGGCCGCGGGGGGAACGGTGGGCAGTGATCTGGTTGCGAAGGCGCAGCCGGATGGCCACACGATTCTGGTTGGATCGATTGCCACCATGGCGATAGCGCCGGCACTATATGCGAAGCTGCCCTATGACCCGATGCAGGATTTTGTGCACGCCGGGCTGTGGGTCACCTTTCCGCTGACCCTCATCGTGCCGGCTGGTTCGCCGCTGACCAGCCTTGACAAACTGATCGAGGCAGGGCGGGCGAGGCCCGGCACGCTGCGCTTTTCGGCGCAAGGTATGGGGACCTCCTCACATATTTTTGCCGAATGGATGAATAGTCTTGCACGCATCACAGTGGTGATCGTGCCGTACAAGGGCGGCGCTCCGGCATTGAGCGGCCTGCTGGCGGGCGAGGTCGAGTATTCGATGATCGCCGTGTCCACCGCCATTGCACAGGTCAAGGCCGGCAAGATTCGCGCGCTGGGCGTCACCAGCGCGCAGGCCACGCCGTATCTGCCCAATGTGCCGCCAATCGCGAGCGTGCTGCCCGGCTATGACGCGGTGAATTTTCACGGCATTCACCTGCCGGCGCATACGCCCGCAGCCGTTGTGTCGCGGCTCAACGCCGAATCGAACAAGGCGCTGCGGCGCGCGGACGTTACCGAGCGGCTGAACGGCTTTGCAATGACGGTCGTCGCGGGTACGCCTGACCAGTACCGCGCGTTTGTCAATGCGCAGATTGCGCGGTGGGGGCCGGTGGTAAAGTCCTCCGGCGCAAAAGCCGAGTAACCGTTGTTTGCGGATTCAACTACGGTACCTGCCGGGACGGGATGTTCATAAGGATGAAGCATGGAGGCACCGGCAGCGTGATTGATGCGGCGTGCGCTCGCGGATTCGCCGCGGTTGCCGCAGTGGCACCGCTGCTGCGCCTCACGTCACGCCTGATCGGCTGCCTTGGACTGAGTCTGCTGCTTTCCCTCCTGCCGCGGCCTGCATCGGCACAGCCCTATCCCGCCAAACCGATCCGGCTGGTTACCGCCGAAGCGGGCGGTGGCAACGATTTCGCCGCGCGTGCCATAGCGCGCGGCCTCGGCGACAGCATGGGCCAACCTCTGGTCGTGGACAATCGCGGCGGCGCGGGCGGCATCATTGCCGCCGAGCTGGTCGCGCGCGCTCCCGCGGATGGCTACACGCTGCTGGTCTACGCCAGCAATATCTGGATCATTCCGCTGCTGAAGAAGAATGCACCGTACGACGTGGCGCGCGATTTCGCGCCTGTCACCTGGGCCGCGCGTTCGCCCAGCACGCTGGTGGTGCATCCGTCGTTGCCGGTGCGGTCGGTGCGGGAACTCATCGCGCTGGCCAGGGCCCGGCCGGGGCAACTCAACTATGGCTCTGGCGGTACCGGCTCCTCCACCCATCTTGCCGTCGAGTTGTTCAAATCCATGGCCAAGGTCAATGTCGTGCGCGTGGCCTACCGCGGCAACGCGCCGGCCATCAACGACCTCATCGCGGGACAGATTCAAATGATGATCGCCACCGCCGGCAGCGTGGCCCCGCACGCCGGGTCCGGCCGCCTGCGCGCGCTGGCCGTGACCAGCGCCCAGCCGACACCGCTCGCGCCCGGCCTGCCCACCGTGGCGTCGGCCGGTCTGCCCGGTTATGAAACGCTGTCGATCTATGGTGTGTTCGCGCCGTCCAGAACGCCCGTTGCGGTGATCGAACGGCTGAACCGCGAGTTTGCGCGCGTGCTTCAACGCGCCGATGTGCAGCAGCTGTTTCTGAAAGCCGGTATCGAGACTGTCGGCAGCAGCCCGGAAGCGTTTGCGGCGGTGATCAAGGCCGACACCGCGCGCATGGGCAAGGTGATTGAGGAAGCAGGCATTCGCGGCGAATAAAAGCCGTATGGGCAAAGGGCGCTTGCGCAATCCGCGGGCTGAATGCAATGGTCATACTCGGGCATGTTACGCTATGTCCGCCATTGGCCCGTTTTGTGCGGACCGGGGCCCGATATTTGCGCACTTGCGCCTCTTCAAAAGGAGTCCCCATGCACCGTTTCACCTCCATGTACTGTTCTCTGGCGTTACTGCTGGCAGCGCCCGCAGCGTTTTGCGACGATGGTGCGCGCCTGCTCGGCACCGATCACTATGTGCGCGTAAAGTCGACGGCGCCGGCCATTGCCGGTCAGGACGCGCTGCTGTACATGCGAGAGGTGGTGGTGGCGGGCCACGCGTTGCGTGGCAGGGTGGCACCCAACGGCGTGGTGTTGTTCGTGCACGGCGCGGGCACGCCGGCGAGTGTTGCATTTGATACGCCGTACAAGACGCACAGCTGGATGGCCTATCTGGCACAGGCGGGCTTCGATACGTTTGCCGTGGACATGACGGGCTATGGCCGATCCACGCGCCCGCTGGCGATGAACGACCCATGCAATTTCCTGTCCGCGCAGCAGGCGCAGTTCGTGCCGGTGCGTATTCCCGCGCCGTGCAAGCCTTCGCGCACCGCGCCGATGTCGACGATGGATTCGGATTGGCACGATATCGACGCCGCGGTGGACTATTTGCGCGCATTGCGCGGCGTTGACAAGGTGGCGCTGGTGGGCTGGTCGCAGGGCGGGCCGCGCACGGGCGGCTATGCGGCCCGGCATCCGGACAAGGTTTCGCGCATGGTGGTACTGGCGCCGGCCTACGCGCGGGCGGGCCCGGCGACGCTGCCGGAACCGCCGTTTCCCAACGCGGGAACGATGACGGCGCAATCGCGCGCGGACTTTGTGGCCAATTGGGACCGCCAGGTGGGATGTGCCGACCAGTATGAACCGGCAACGAGCGCGGCGGTCTGGGCGCAGATGCTCGCGTCCGACCCGGTGGGCGCGACCTGGGGTAGCGGCGTGCGGCGCGCTTCACGCGTGACATCGTATGGATTCAATCAAGCCGTGGTGGCGAAACTGACCACGCCCTATTTGATGGTGGTCGGAGGGCACGACAAGCAGGTGGTGCCGGATCGTGTTCGCCAGTTGTATGCCGATCTAGGCTCGAAGGAAAAAGTGTTCCTCGAACTCGCCTGTTCTTCGCACAACGCGATGTGGGAAAAAAACCATTTGCTGCTGTTCAAGGCGTCGCTCGAATGGCTGCGTGACGGCAAAGTGAACGGTGTTTCGCAAGGCGAGCTAAAGCTCGGCAACTGATACACGATTCGAAATCAAAGGGGGATACATGGTTTCCATACCCAAGGTGGCCGCCGTCAGCCGCAGCATGTTGCTGGGCCTTATGTTGTGCCTCATGGCGCCCGTTGCCGCGGCGCAGGGTTTGCCGCGCGCAAAATCGCCCGAAGCGGTCGGTCTTTCGGGCGAGCGCCTGCAGCGCCTTACCGAAACCTTCAAGGCGGAAATCAGCAGGGGCACCATGCCCGGTGCCGTGCTTCTGGTCGCGCGCCGGGGCCAGGTGGCATATTACGAAGCGATGGGGTTGCGCGATCCGCAAACCAGCGATGCGATGCCCGCGGACGCGATTTTTTGGCTGGCGTCGATGACCAAGCCGCTGGTGTCAGTAGCCACCCTGATGCTGGTGGAAGAGGGGCGACTCGCACTGACCGATCCCGTCTCGCGCTACCTGCCGGAGTTCAAGGGTGCGCAGGTCGGCGTGGAGCGCAAGGATGCCGGCGGCCAAACAGTGCTGGCACTGGAACCCGCGAAGCGCGAGATGACGATTCAGGATTTAATGCGCCACACCGCGGGACTGACCTATGGGCAATTTGGCGAAAAAACGCTGGTGAAGCGCGAGTATGACAAGGCGCGGATCGGCAGCCCCGAGCTCACCGCGCCGGAATTCATTACGCAGCTGGCGAAGTTGCCGTTGGCGCATCAGCCGGGTTCGACCTGGGAATACAGTGTGGCCATCGACGTGCTGGGCCGCGTGCTGGAAGTCATACACGGACAAGACCTCGACAGGGTACTGCGCGAGCGCATAGCCAAACCGCTGCGGCTGCAGGACATGGGATTCTTTGTGCCATCAGCACATCATTCACGCATGGCCGCACCGTTTATCGACAAGGCGACCGGACGCCGCTTGTTCACGCGTGATGTATCGAAGCCGCCCAGGCGTTATGGCGGTGGCGGCGGCATGGTGGGCACCGCATCAGACTATGTGCGCTTTTGCCAGATGTTGTTGAACGGCGGTGAACTGGACGGCGTGCGCCTGTTGTCGAAAAACACCGTTGCATTGATGACCGCGAATCACCTGCCGCAGAACATCGCTTACGTCCCGCCGTTCTTTCTGCATGGCCCGGCGGTGCCTTCACCTGCTGCAGGGCAAGGCTGGGGACTGGGTTTCGTGGTGCGCACCGAACAAGGCCTGAACCCGCTGCATGGTTCGGTCGGCGAGTATTACTGGAATGGCGCTGGCGGTACGGCATTCTGGGTCGATCCGAAGGAGCAACTCATCGTGGTGATGATGGTGCAGGCGCCGGCACAACAGCGTTTGCGCGCGTTGATGCGCGCGCTGGTGCATCAGGCTATTGTGAATTAGGGGTGCGTCAAGCAGTGCAACGGGTATACGTAACTATATGATTATATTGAATTTAATTTAAGATGCTACTCCGGCTGAATTTTGGCCAGCTTGACCAGTTCGGCCCAACGCCTGATATCTGATTGGAAATTCTTCTGGAATACCGCGGGCGGGTCGGCCGTGGGCTGATAACCGGCCGCCAGAAAATACTCGCGCAGTTTGGGCTGCTGCAGGGATTTGGATATTGCGTCGTAAACCCGCTGTACGATGCTGTGCGGTGTCTTTGCCGGCGCAAACCACGCGTGCCAGCCGGAATCCATGTGGAAACCGGTCACCCCCGCTTCGGCGATGGTGGGCACGTCGGGCAGCGATTCGAGGCGTTTGACGCCGCTGTAGCCCAGTGCACGCAGCTTTTGCGACTTGACGTGGGGCATGGCTACCAATGCCGGCGCCACCATCACTTGCGCTTCGCCGCCGAGAACCGCCACCAGCGCGGGGCCGGCGCCTTTGTACGGCACGTGCAGCATGCGTATGCCCGCGCGCTGGCTGAAGGCCTCGGCGATCAAATGCAGCACGTTGCCCACGCCCGGCGAACTGTAGGTCAGCTGTTGTTTCTTTGCCAGCGCGACCAGTTCCTTGACCGTGCGCGCGGTCAGGCCGGGATGCACCGCCAGCAGCGAACCCTGTCCCACCACCGGATTGGTGATCGGCGTGAAATCACGCACCGTATCGAACGGCAGTTTCTTGTGCGTGCTGGGATTGATGGCAAAGGCAACCGACACATGCATCAGGGTGTAGCCGTCGGGCGTTGCCTTGGCGAGGATATCGCTGCCGATGATGGCATTGGCGCCGCCGCGGTTGTCCACCACCAGTTGCTGGCCGAGCAGGGGTTCCATTTCCTTGGCCAGTGCGCGCGCATTGGCGTCGGTGGCGCCGCCCGGTGGAAACGGCATGATCAGGCGAATGGGGCGGGTGGGCCAGTCTTGTGCGGCAGCCGCCTGCAGCGCCACACTGCCGCTGCATGCCAGTCCCAGTAACAGCGCCCGCTGTACGTGCCGCTGTGCGTGCAATAGCGTCATGAAAAATCCTGTAGTCATTCAGGTTAAAGTGAATGCCGGCGGCAGCGCCACGGGCGCGCGTTCGGTGCCGATTGCCGCGCTGCCTTATGCCGCCAGTCCGCCCAGCGTTTTGCGCGCCCATTCGGCATAGGTTCCAGTGTCGATCATCTTGTTGCGGATATCCTGCCGCAGCACGCGCAATTCGTCGGCGGTGGGCGCGCTTGTGACCGGCACCGGGCCGTTGCCGATGTCGAAACCGGTGGCGGCGCGAATATCGTCCAGCGTGTAGCCGGGGTGAATGGAATCCAGCTGCAGCAGTCCCGCGTACTTGTCGAAGCGGAAGATGGCTTTGGGTGTGACGACCTTGGTCGGATTGCCGTAACGCAGCACGTCCGGTGGCGTGCTGCCGGCGGCGGAGATGTAATCGACCTTTGCCACCAGTGAACGCAGCGTGTGCTCGGTGCGAAACACCACCGTGCGGCGCGCGCCGTAATAGATCATGCCGCCGCCGTAGCCGCCGGGGAAGCGCACCTTCGGATGGTCCGGATCGGGTCCGAGCTGATGCAGGTTGTAATTGCCGTGGCGGTCGATCTGCACGCCGCTCGCGAAAAACAGCCCGAGCTCGCCACGCTGCGCGAGGAAGTGAAACTGGCGAGAGGTCTTGAACGGATTGAATACGGAATTGAGGATGATCAGTTCCGCGTTGGGCGCATGGGTCGCCTGCGCCAGCAGCAGGCCGGCAGCGGGAATGTGCGACAGCGCGCCGCAGGCGGAGACTTCACCGTCGCGTACCTCGCGCGACAGCAGAATGGCCAGCAGTTCGGCTTCGGAATAATTCATCATGTGCCCACCGCGCGCGCCGGCTCGCGCCACTCGAGTGGCACGAACTGTTCAATGTAGTGCTGATGGTCCCTGACCTCATGCACGTACTTGCGCAGATAGGCCTCGAAGGATTCGTCGCTTTTTGAGGCCGTCACGTACTCGCGCATGTGCACCTTGTCCGGTGCATAGATGCCGGCACAGCCCGCCGGATGAGCGCCAAACGGGGCATGTACCAGCGCATCCACATGAATGCCGGGAATGAATGCGCCCTTGGCATCCTTTTCGCTGATGCGGTCGACGATGCGTTCGGCAGTGACGATCACGTGCTTCGAGGCTTCCGCCAGGATTACCACTTCAGCCTCGTAGCCGCAGGACACGTTGCCCTGCCGGTCGGCGCTTTGCGCGTGGAACACCGCCACGTCGGGCCGCAATGCCTTGGCCACGACACTTTTGGTCTTGCCGTCGAACGGATCCACGGCGACCACCATATCGTCACGGCGCTTCAACAAATCCGTGCCGACCAAACCTACGACGGGAACGTAGGGAACTCCCATAGACCCAGCCTGGGCCTGTGCAAAGAGCACCCCTCAGGTATTGTCGAGCGAGCGCACCCGGTTGCCCAGCACGTAACGCTCGAAGTTGGGGCCGGTGCGGGCGAACTCACCCATGGTCACGCTGCAGGTGTCGACAACACTTACCGCGCCGGCACCCACCAGAAAATCGATGTTGAGGTCTCCGCCAACCACGCCGATCACGCGCAGCTGGTTGGTGCCCTGGCGCACCAGTTGGCGCAGCAGCGCCATCGGCGCGCGCTGGATGTTGGCGCTCATCACCAGCCGCGCGCCGGTTTTGACGGCGGCGGCGGCTTGTTCCAGGGTGGTCAGTTTTTCTCGCATAAATTATCTCCAGCGTTCGACGGTTTAAAAGGGGCGTTACGCGGATCATGGCCGCGCACGCAATTCGGGTCAAGGCCGCGGCGAAATCAGTCCACCCGCAGGCCAGCCTGCCGCACGACTTTGCCATAGCGCTCATAATCCTCGCGGATCAGTCTGGCATAGGCTTCCGGCGTGCTCCATGCGGGCTCTTCGCCCTGCGCGGCGTACAGTTTGCGCGTCCCCTCGGCCTGCAGCGCGCCGACGAAAGCGCTGTTGATCCGGGCAATAATGGCGCGTGGCGTGCCTCGGGGCGCCATCACACCGTTCCAGCCGAGGAATTTGAAGCCGGCGACGGTTTCGCCGATGGTCGGCAGTTCCGGAAAAATCGCCGAGCGTTTTTCGCCGCTGACCGCCACGCAACGCGCGCGGCCCGCCTTCCAGTGCGGAAAATAAGCGGCCAGCGGGCCCAGTGTCCAATTGGCTTCGCCGCTGCCGATGGCGGCGGCGGAAGGCCCGCCGCCCTTGTACGGTACATGCGTGGTGTCGATGCCCGCCGCGGTGGCGAACATGAATCCCGCCAGATGACTGGTGGATCCCACGCCGGCCGAGGCCATCAGCAATTTGCCCGGACGCGCACGCGCAAGGTCGATCAGTTCGCGCGTGGATTTCACCGGCAGCGCGGCGTTCACGCACAGTCCTGCCTGGGTCACGGCAAACAGCGATATCGGCGCAAAATCGTTGACCGGGTGATAGGGCACGCTTTTATAGGTGTGCGGCGCCACCGAGTGCGTCGCGAATGAGGTCGCAAGCAGGGTGTAACCATCCGGCGCGGCGCGCGCCACGATTTCCACGCCGATGGTGCCGCCGGCGCCCGGGCGATTGTCGACCACGATCTGCTGGCCCAGCGCGTCGGCGGCGCGCATGAACGCGATGCGGCCGAGGATGTCGCCGGCCGAGCCGGGCCCGTTGGAAATCACCATGCGAATCGGGCGGCTGGGAAATTGCTCCGCCGCCAGCGCGCCGAACGCGCACAGGCTTGCCGCTGTCAGCAGTATTGCCTTCTGAACCATACGGATCTCCCCGGTCAAATTGTAAGCGCGCGGCGGTGTGCGCCGGCGCCATGGTGTGGCTATGGTAGATTTGTGCTTGCAGACTTTGAGGCGACATCGACACCATGCAATACATCTACGGCTACAACGAACTCGACACCGCGCCGGACCATCCCACCAGCGCCCGCGTGCAGCCGCGCCGCATTTTATCAGGAGACACCTTCGAAACCGCCAAGTCGTCGACCATCGGCGCGGTGCTGTTCGGCGAACATGTGGCGGTGGCACTGGTGATGCAGGCGGCCGGTTCGGGCGCAAAGGCGCACACGCATCCGAACGAGCAGTTCAACTACATCCTGCAGGGCGTGATGGTGTCAGACATCGACGACGAAAAACAGACCTTCGGCCGGAAAGGCATGATCGTGCACACGCCGTCGATGTCGGTGCACACGGGGCAGGCGTGTCCCGACGAAGACATGTATTTTTTTGCGATGAAGGACACGCGCCACGGCATCACCGGGCCGCCCGTCGACGGCAAGCATGACGGGCCGTTGTACCTGCCCGGCTTCGGCAAGCGCGCAGGCGAAGCGCGCAAAACCACGGCGCAGATGATGACTGACAAGGGTGCCGACCCGGCTGGTGTGAAGACTCGATATGTATATGATTTTAAACGTTTATTTAAAACGCCGGCGCAGGCGACCAGCGCGCGCATGCAGCCGGATTTGCAACTGGCCAGCGGCGTCAACGGTGGCCTGCTGATCAGCGAGAAGCTGCAGGTGGCCGTGCTGGATGTTGCGCCCGGTGCGACGCTGCCGACGCACGAGCACGACAACGAGCAGTTCACGCTGGTGGCGGAAGGCGATGTGCACGCCTACGTCGCGGGCAATTCGCAGCGGGTGAAGGAGCGTTTTGTGATCCACGTGCCGCCGCGAACCTCGCACGGCATCATTGCGGGCAGCCAAGGCGCGCGTATCGTGACGGTGCAGGATACGCGTTTCCCGTTTGCGGGGTGAGGCGTGATGGGCGGGTTGCAGATCGCGCGCAACACGGTTGGCGAGCGCCGGCTGCGCGGTTTGGCAAGCGTTGCGGTTCGATGCCGCGGCAATCAGCCCTGCACCGGCGTGCGCGTGCCCAGGCGCGCCTGGGCAGCCGTCTCGACGTCTATCCATCCCCTGAGCTTGCGCACAATCGTTCCCGGCCCTTTGATGAGGCAAGCCTCCGGCGCGAAGTAGCGGACGGTTTCCGTGGCCGTGGTGCCGCCGCCGTCGACCGTAATGAATTTTTCGGTATAACCGTCCGCAGCAAGGTCCGCGGGCGCATCGCGCAGCGGCTCGACGGCGCGCATGATGGTGATATGCGCAAACCCGTCCTTGTAGACCTGCGTCTTGTTGTCCAGCACTTCGTTTTTCGTGAATGAGAAGATGAGCAGGTCACCCGGTTTGGGCCGTTCCCCGGGGGTGCATGGATGCCACGCGCCCGGCGGCAGGTGCCCCTCGCCGTTCACCGGGTTGATTTCCTTGTAGTAGTTGGGGCCCTTCAGCAGCGGGACGTTGGATCCGAACTGTTGCATGACCGCGCCCATCACCTGGCCGAAGAACACGATGCAGGTGGTGAAGTTCGAGGGCGTCAGCCCGGGTGTCGCCGGTTTGGCTCTTTCCGCGTCAATCGCCTGCTGGCTCATCACGGTGGTGCCGATGCGCCGGTCGACTTCCTCCACAAAACGGCGGCGAACACGCTGCGCGACCGTTTCGGCTTCCACGCTGTCCGCCAGCCGCAAAGCCAGTTCCGCCAGTTGCTGTTGCTCCGCGTAGCCGGGGTCGTGCGCGCCCGCTTTGCGCAGATTCAGCGCTTTCGCGCGAAACGCACCCACCCACTGCGGCGCCGCCGGCGCGATGGTGTTCTCAAGGCTCTCCACGGTGCCGGTGGCGCCGAGCCATTCGCGCAGCAGATGGCGAAACAGACGCTGCACGTGCAGATTGTCGAACAGAACGAAAACAGCATCGCCTTCCAGTTCCGCGGGCAGATAATGGAATCCGGCCGACTCGCCATCGGTCCCGATGGCCTGCATCGCTTCGCGTATCAGCACCGCGGTTCCTGTCTGCGCGGCGCCGGTGTCCGCCGTGGCAGCGTCCCCGGCGGCGGCATCCGGTGCGCGCTGAATCACATTGGCCACCTGCGCGTCCTGCTGCTGCACGACATGCGCCAGCTCGTGCGCCGTCAGCGCGTCCTTGCGTGGCGCTTGGCCCGCGGCGAAGTAAATGTCAGCGCCTTGCGCAAATGCCCGCGCGCCCAGCGCGCGGCTCCATTGTGCCGCCGATGTATCCGTATGCGTGCGTACGTGATCGAAGCGGCTGCCAAAGCGCGCTTCGAAATAGTCGCGCGTCGCGCTGTCGAGCGGCCGGCCGGAACCCGGTGGGGACAGCGTGACTGTCGCGGCGGATGCGTTGGGCGCGGCCGTCGCCGCGGCGGCCTTGCGTGGAATCACAGTTCCGGGTTCGCCAGCCGCCGCGGATGGCCGTGGCGCCGTTGCCTGCGGCAGGCGCATCACCTGCGCCGCGACACGATCGGCCTCCCGCTCCTGAGCGTCGCCGGGCTGGCTGACGGCAATGTCTGCGTGCAGGTAGCGTGGAACGTGTCCGCGGTCCGCCGCGGAATTGTCTGCTTGCGGCTGCCGGATGCCGGCCGGACCATCCGTCGCTTTGCGATGAAGAAAGCGTGGCAGGCCCGCGGCGCCTGCATTCGATACTTGTGTCCTGGCGACAGTGGACGGCGGCGAGACGGCGCTGCGGCGGGTTTTTGTCTGCGCCATGCGAGTGAAGCTGGATGTCACGGGTAACAACCGGCCTGTTCGCCGGCGGGCCATGCCCGCTTCACCGGCGCTTCAACCGCCATGCGCCTGCCAAACCGCGAGCGGTGGCCGCAGGCGGGGACATCCATTCTCCGGTTCATTGCAAAGTCGTCACGGCAAGAAAACCAACGGCAGTTCGCAGGCGATTGCGTTGAGCCGCGCCCGCTGCAACGTGCACGCGGCATGCTGGAGACGCGATTGTCACAAGTTTCCAAGATTTTCCGGGCAGCAGCCTGATCCTGTTGATTTTATTGCGTTACACGCAAATAATCACGCCGTTCTGGAATTCTTCACCCTGAAGTCAGTTGCATCAAGAACAATAATCACATGAAGCACACTATCACGCTGGCTGTTGCGCTTTGCACAGTGGCGTATGTGCCGGTTGTGCGGGCCGCGGCTGATGAAATTGTCGTGTTTACCGACGAGTTCGAACAAAAAGGCGCGGTCGGATACGTCGTGCACCTGAACTACGCCGCACGCGCGCGCAAGACAGCGGAGTATCCGGGCGAGCAGGCGCCCCACCGCATTTTCCGCGTGATGCCGGAGATGGCCTGGGGCTTTGCGGAAAAATGGAATCTCGGCGTGCACGTGCCGTTTTCCTACAACACCAATACCAACAACAGCACCGCCGACGGCCTGAAGGTGCGTCTGCATTATCTGAATGTCAATCAGCGCGGCCCCGGCAACGCCATTTTTTACGGCGCGAATTACGAGATCGCGATCTACCACGAGCGCATCACCGAATCGCGCTACAACGCCGAGGTGCGCGGCATCCTCGGCATGCGCCGGGGCGACTGGAAATTCACGGTCAATCCGATTTTCAATCAGGCACTGAGCACCAACCCCGGCGGCAGGCCGGTCGAATTCGAGGCCTTCACGCAAGTGATGTGCGGCTTGGGTGATCACTTTGCGCTGGGCGTCGAGCATTTTGCCTCGTTCGGGCGCGTCAGCCGCCCCACCTTCGGCTCGCAGTCGGGCCAGGTCACCTACATCGTTGCGGACATTAAAACCAGCAAACACTATGAAATTCACCTCGGCATCGGGCACGGCTGGACCGACGCCGCCGACAAGCGCGTGTTCAAGGCACTGATCGGATTGCCGTTCTGAGCAAGACGCAACGTCCCTATTCAGCCTCAATGAAAAGTCAAAAGCTTCCCTCACCCGGCGCTCCGCGCCACCCTCTGCTCCGCTTCAAGTGTGCCCTTGTCCCGGGGGCGGGGGCTTGTTCCCCTCTCCCTTCGGGAGAGGGGCTAGGGGTGAGGGAAAATGTTGATGTTTCTTAGAGGCTGAAGAGAGACAACGCAACCATGAAAATTCGCACGCAGTTGCTGGCTCTGGGGTTGACGGGTATTGCGCTGATATCGATCGTGGGCGCGCTTTCGCTGTACGCCAAACGCAAAGTTGATGTCGCGCTGGAAGCGAACACGTTGCTCACCACGGTGCTGCGCAATCACGGCGAGGCCGACATGATGCACGATTCGCTGCGCGGCGATGTTTACGAAGCCGTGCTTGCCGGCATCAATGGCGATACCGAGCATATCAAGGAAGTGCAAAAGGAATTCGCCGAGCATGCGGCCAACTTCAGGGCGCGCATCGCCGCCAACGGCAAACTGGATCTCGATGCCGATGTGCGCGCGCGCCTTGCCGCCCTTCAGGCCCCGCTCGAAGCCTACATCCGCTCGGCCGAGACGCTGATCGGGGAGGCCGCGGACAAGGAACACACGGTGCCGCGGATCAAGGGGTTTCAGACGGCGTTCGAAGCGCTGGAAAAGCCGATGGCGGCATTCAGCGACCACCTCGAGGAACGGGTCAGGCAGCGCAAGCAGGCCGTGGATGCCGCGACCGCCCTTGCGGGGTGGATCACCATCGCCATGACGCTCGCCGGCGCGGGGCTGGTCGCGCTCCTCGGGCTGCTCATTTTGCGCAACGTCACCGGCTCGCTCGACGGCGTGCAGCGCGCGGTGGACGATCTGAACGCGGGCTCGGGGGATCTCACGCGCCGCCTGCCGCCGATGAAAGGCGAATTCGGGGATCTGAGCCGTTCCATCAATCAATTCATCAGCGGGCTGACCGGCATCGTGTCGCGCGTGCGCGACACCGCGCAGCATATCGACAACAGTTCGCAGCAGGTCGAACAGGGCAATCGCAGCCTGTCGGCGCGCACCGAGGAACAGGCGGCAAGCCTCGAACAAACCGCTTCCAGCATGGAACAACTCACCGCCACCGTGAAGCGCAACACCGACAACGCCGGGCGCGCCGACGAACTCGCCCGCAGCGCGTCGCAGGTCGCCGAACGCGGCGGTGGCGCGGTAAGTGGCGTGGTCGCCACCATGAACGATATCAGTGAGTCGTCGCGCAAGATCGCCGACATCATCGGCGTCATCGACAGCATCGCGTTTCAAACCAATATTCTCGCGCTCAACGCCGCGGTGGAGGCGGCGCGCGCCGGCGAACAGGGGCGCGGCTTTGCCGTGGTCGCGAGCGAGGTGCGCGCGCTCGCGCAACGCTCGGCGCAGGCGGCGCGCGAAATCGCCGGGATGATCAAGTCGTCGGCGGACAAAGTCGAAGGCGGCACGCGCATCGTCGGCGACGCCGGCAAAACCATGGACGATATCGTTGCCTCGGTAAGGCAAGTCAGTGCCATCATTGCCGATATTTCCGTGTCGAGCCGCGAACAGCTGGCCGGCATCGAGCAGGTCAATCAGGCGATTATCGCCATGGACGGCGCCACTCAGCAAAATGCCGCCATCGTCGAGCAATCCACCGCGGCCGCGACACAAATGGCGGATCAGGCGCGGGAACTGGTGACCGCCGTGGCGCGCTTCAAATTGAATACCGGGGCCACCGCACCGGCGACAGCACTTGCAGATGACGCGCCGGCCGCTCCGTCCGCGACGGTGCACGGCGCGTTGCCGCGCGGCGCCATTCCGGCCACGGCGGACAAAAGCGATGGTGGGTGGAAGCCGTTTTAACTGTTCGTTTTTAAGTACTTGTTTTTAAACAAGTATTTTGATGAAAATCTGCTGTGTCATAGGGCGCGCGACAGTTGCCGCGCGTTACTCGCGGAACAATGCGAACGTCCACATCGCTCCACCGAGCGGCACTTTGCCGTGCGCCATGCGGCGCGCGGAATTGCCACCGAGGCCGGAGGCGATGCTCACGTACTGACGTCCTTTGTGGGTATAGGTAATCGCCGTTGCGTTGATGCCCGAACTGGTCTGGAATTCCCACAAGGTCCTGCCGGTGGCTTCGTCGAGCGCGACAAAACGCCCGTCGACCAGGCCGGTAAACAGCAGTCCGCCTTCGGTCGCCAGCATGCCGGCGGAACTGGCCTGATCGGCGAGAGGAATTTCCCATTTTTTCTTGCCGCTGACGGGATCCATCGCGATGTGGTGGCCGACAATATCGCCGGGCTTGCTGGCGGCAGTGCGTGAAATGACGCCGGTATGGCGTCCGCCCATGACAAACTTGGGCGCGGGATCGATCTTCACAATACGCGGCAGTTGCCATGAGCTGGTGTAAATCAGGCCGGTCTTGGGATTGAATGCAACGGGCACGGCGTTCACGCCGCGTTGCGGATAAATCTGCACCTCTTCGCCCCTCACCAGCTTGTCGTGCAGTTCGGTGAGCACCGGGCGGCCGGTCTTGAGGTCGATATGCGTGGCCCAGTTCACTTTGGTAAACGGATGTGCGGCGAGCAGTTTGCCGGTGCCGCGGTCCAGGGTGTACATGAAACCGTTCTTGTTCACCTGAAACATCACCTTGCGCGGCTTGCCCTCGAACAGTATGTCGGCCAGCACCGGCTCGTCGGTGGCGTCGACGTCATACACATCATTGGGCGTGTATTGGTAGTGCCAGACGATTTCTCCAGTCTTCGGGCGAATCGCGAGCACGCTGCTGGCGTAAAGGCTGTCAAGGCCGCCGCGATTCTTGGGCGCCCACGGCTGGGCATTGCCGGTACCCCAGTAGACGAGGTCCAGTTCCGGGTCGTAAGCGCCGCTGCGCCACGTGGGCGCGCCGCCGAACTTGTAGGCTTCGCTGTCCTTGGGCCAGGTTTCCGAGCCCGGCTCGCCGGGCGCGGGAATGGTGTAGCGTTTCCACAGGTGCTTGCCCGTCTCCGGATCCCAGCCGTTGAGGAAGCCGCGGGTGGTGAATTCCCCGCCGGCCATGCCGGTGATCACCACGCCGTTGGCGATCAGCGGCGCGCTGGTTGCGGTGTAGCCTTCCTTGTAGTCTGCAAATTGCTGCTTCCACACAAGCTTGCCGGTCTTCATGTCGAGCGCGACGATATGATTGTCGAGCGTGACGCGATACAGTTTGCCATTGTAGAGCGTCGCGGTGCCGCGGCTGGTCACGCCGCAACAGGCTTTGGCGGCGGCTTCCGGCGGCCAGTCCATTTCCGTGCGCCAGATCTGGCGGCCGGTTGCGACGTCTATGGCGAAGGTTTGCTTGGCATTGACCACGTACATGACGCCGTTGTACACCGTCGGCTGCGCGGTCTCGCCAAAGTTGTTTTGCAGGCTGATGCTCCATACCGGCACCAGGCGCTTGATGTTGGACTTGTTGATTTGATTCAGCGGACTGTAATTGCGCAGGTGATAACCCATGCCCTGAACGGGCACGTTGTCGGTGTTTCTGTCCGCCTGAATCAGTTCTTCGGCTGTCTGCGCAGTGGCGGCGATTGCCGTCAATGCCATGCAAGCCGCTACGGTCCGCGCAATCCATGTGCTCATGATGATGTTCTCCCTTGAGATGCCTGCGGCATGATTCTATGCCCATGCGCCGCGCCTCACCAGCGACTGTCACACCATGCGAAATTGACAGTGCCGGTCGCTGGTTTGTATAGTCGGCGCGGGCGCCCATTTTCCCGGTCGCCATCACCATCTTCCGGAGACCGCCATGCCGCTGACGCTGAAGCAAGCCAACACCATTTGCGAAAAAGCGCTGGAACACGCGCGCACGAAAAATTACGCCAGACTCACCGTGGTGGTGCTCGATGATTCCGGCAACGTCAAGGCGGTGCAGCGCGAAGACGGGGCCAGCATGTTCCGCTACGATGTGGCACTGGGGAAGGCGTGGGGCGCGGTCGCGATGAGCTGCTCCAGCCGCGCACTGGCCAACCGCGCCAAGGGCAATCCCAATTTCTTCCTGACGCTGGCTACCACCGCACAGGGCAAATTTTTGCCGCAACAGGGCGCGGTGCTGGTCCGCGATGCAAGTGGCGCGATTCTCGGCGCCGCGGGCATCAGCGGCGCGAGCGGGGATGAGGACGAGGAATGCGCCGCCAAGGGCGTTGAGGCGGCCGGACTGAAGGCAGATGCGTCTGCATAGTAAGTCATTGATTTTAAAATAATTTTTTGCGGAACGCTGCGCGGACTCCCGTTGCAGTGCCATTCGCTGCCGCCAGTGCGCGGCGCAGTGAACGCGGCAAGGCCATCATGACACCCAGGAATGTATTGTTCATCATGTCCGACCAGCATCAGCAGAAGGTGACTGGCTGCTATGGGCATGACTTCATTCAGACCCCCAATATCGATGCACTGGCGGCGCGCGGCACGCGCTTTACGACGGCCTATACCAATTCCGCGATTTGCGTGCCGGCTCGCGCGGCGCTGGCAACCGGGCGCTATGTCAACGAGACGCACTATTGGGACAACTCGCATGGCTACGACGGGCGCGTGCGGAGCTGGCATCACCTTGCAGGCGAGCAGGGCTGCGGCGTGACCTCGATCGGCAAGCTGCATTACCGGAGCGAAGCCGATGCGGTGGGATTCGAGGCATCGATCATTCCGATGCATGTCGACGGCGGCATTGGCGATATCCGCGGTTGCGTCAAGCGCCCGATGCCGCCGCCGCTAAAGCGCAGCAAGACAGTCGAACGCATCGGCCCCGGCGAATCCTCCTACACCCGCTACGACCACGAGATCATGCAAAAAGCCTGCGCCTGGCTCAAGGAAAAAGGCGCCCAACGCGGCGGCCGGCCGTGGACCCTGATGTGTTCGTTCGTGTGCCCGCATCCGCCGCATATCGCGCCGCCTGACGATTACGCCCGCTACGAAAAAATCGATTTTCCGATGCCCAAGATGTGCGATCCGGACGTGCCGCTGCATCCGTGGGTACATTTGTTGCAACGCTCGCGCAATCACGAAGACTTCCTCACGCCGCAAACCAAGAAAGTGTTGATGAATTCGTATTACGGCTGCGTGAGCTATCTCGATGCCAATATCGGCAAGGTCATTGGCGCCCTGGAAGCCGCGGGGCTGCGGGACGACACGCTCATCGTCTACACCACTGACCACGGCGAGAATCTCGGCGCGCGCCGGCTGTGGGGCAAGAACAATATGTATGAGGAGTCGGCGGCGATCCCCATGATCGTGGCCGGGCCGGGCGTGCCCGCGGGAAAAGTCTCCACCACGCCAGTTACCCTGATCGATATCGCACCGACGGTGCTGGAGGCCATCGGGCACGGCGCCATCTCGGCGCGGGAAAAACTGCCCGGCCGGTCGCTGATCGCGTTGGCCAATGCCGACGACGATCCGCAACGCGTGGCGTTCAGCGAATACTATGCCGCCGGCGCGGACCGCGCGTCGTTCATGATTCGCAAGGGCAGATACAAGTTCATCGCCTACGTCGGCTATGCGCCGGAACTGTTTGATCTTGAAAACGATCCGGAAGAGTTGAATGATCTGGCGCAGGACGCTGCTTACGCCGGTGTGGTCAGGCAGTACGACGGTATCCTGCGCGCCATGGCCGATCCGGAGGCGCTGGACGAACTGGCATTTCATGATCAGTCCGCGCTCGTGGCGCAACACGGCGGCCGCGAAAAGGTTTCAGCGAAGGGCGCCATACAGGGCTCACCGGTGCCCGGGGAAAAAGCGGAATACCTGGCATAACGCGCGGCACGCACGTGACGGTGTTCCTGCGCGGCCCGTTTGCCGCCGCCGCGTCGGCTGCTGCATAATCCCGGCTCTTGCCCATCCACTGAGTGGCCAGTCGCGGTCGTGCGCGACGGCGCCGCTCGTCAACGAAAGGACATCCCATGGCTCAGCGCACCAAGCGCCCGGAAGACTTGCGCAGTCACAAATGGTTCGGCGTGAAGGATCTGCGCTCGTTCGGCCACCGCTCGCGCACCTTGCAGATGGGCTATTCGCGCGAGGATTTTGCTGGCAAGCCGGTGATCGGCATCATCAATACCTGGAGCGATATCAACCCCTGCCATGCGCACTTCCGCACGCGCGCCGAGGAAGTGAAGCGCGGCGTGTGGCAGGCGGGCGGTTTTCCGCTGGAGATGCCGGCGATTGCGCTGGCGGAACCGTTCCAGAAGCCTTCGACCATGATGTACCGCAACATGCTGGCGATGGAGTGCGAGGAACTGCTGCGCTCCTATCCCATCGACGGCTGCGTGCTGATGGGTGGCTGCGACAAGACCACGCCGGCGCTGATCATGGGTGCGCTGTCGATGAACCTGCCGAGCATTTACCTGCCGGCGGGGCCGATGCTGCGCGGCAACTGGCATGGCGAGCATCTGGGTTCCGGCACGGATTCGTGGAAATACTGGGCCGAATTGCGCGCGGGCAACATCGACCAGAAAGCCTGGGACGAAGTCGAGGAAGGCATCGCGCGATCCTTTGGCCACTGCATGGTGATGGGCACCGCGTCAACCATGACCTCGATCGCGGAAACGCTGGGACTCACGCTGCCGGGGGCGGCATCGATCCCGGCGGCCGACGCCAATCATCCGCGCATGGCCACCGCCAGCGGCAGGCGCATCGTCGACATGGTGTGGGAAGACTTCAAGCCCTCGGATTTTCTGACGACGAAGTCATTCGACAACGCGATCATTGCCACGCATGCCCTGTCGGGGTCAACCAACGCGCTGATCCATCTGCTGGCGATGGCGGGGCGCGCCGGCATCGATCTGAAGCTGGAACGCTTTGACGAACTGGCGCGCACGGTGCCGGTGCTGGCAAACATCCGCCCGGCGGGCGATAAATACCTGATGGAGGATTTTTACTACGCCGGCGGACTGCGCGCGATGCTGAATCAGTTGGGCGATCTGCTGAATCTCGAATGCAAAACCGTCAACGGCAAAACCATCGGCGACAACATTGCCGATGCCAAGACCTACAACGCCGACGTGATTCGTCCGCGCTCCAATCCGGTGTCCGCCACCGGCGGGCTGGCGGTGTTGCGCGGCAATCTCGCGCCCAACGGCGCGGTGATCAAGCCCACGGCGGCGGAGGCGCATCTGCACAAGCACACCGGGCCGGCGGTGGTGTTCAGCAATTACAACGAAATGAACGCGCGCATCGATGACGAGAATCTGAAGGTCGACGAGAACTCGGTGCTGGTGCTGCAGAATGGCGGCCCGCTCGGCGGCCCCGGCATGCCGGAGTGGGGGCAGTTGCCGATTCCGAAAAAGCTGCTGAAAAAGGGCGTGCGCGACATGGTGCGCATCTCCGATGCGCGCATGAGCGGCACGTCGTATGGCACCTGCGTGCTGCACGTGTCGCCCGAGTCGTACGTCGGCGGCCCGCTGGCGCTGGTGCGCGAAGGCGACCTGATCGAGCTGGATGTCGAAGCGCGCAAACTCGAACTTAAAGTCAGCGATGCGGAGCTCGCGCGCCGCCGCGCCGAACTCAAGCCCAACCCGCCGCGTTTCGGGCGTGGTTACGGTGCGCTGTTCGCCCAGCACGTGACGCAGGCGGACAAGGGGTGCGATTTTGATTTTCTGCATCAGACGGCGGCGACCGCGGATCCGGAAATACACTGAGTGCGCGAAGTGCGAGGTGTGAGTCGCGGCTTCCGTGTCCATCAAGAGGTTGCGCGTCACGTCGGGTGCACCACACCTCACGCACCTGCCGAGAATTGCGTCGCCTGGAGACAAATTGCGGCATAGCGCTTCTTTCCCTCACCCTCGGTCCCTCTCCCGGGGGGACAGGGAAGAAAGCCCCTCGTCCTTCGCGAGAGAGGTTGGGGTGAGGGAAGACGCAGCCGCGAAGAAGCGAAAGCCTCAATAATCAGGTGAAACTCTCTCACGTCCTGGCTGCGGCGCTGACGGCAGCCGCTCTCGCGGTATTTTTCACGCCGCCGCCGGCGGGCGCCACGCCGCTGATGATGCACGCGGCTGCCGTGCTGCTGCTGACCATCGGCCTGTGGGCAACCGCGGCACTGCCGGAGTACCTCACCGGCCTGCTGTTCCTGTGTCTGTGCATGCTGCTGGCGATTGCGCCGGCACCGGTGGTGTTTTCGGGATTTACGTCGGGCACGCTGTGGCTGGTGCTGGGCGGACTGGTGCTGGCCGAGGCTGTTCGTGCCACCGGCCTGGGCGAGCGCATAGCGCGCTTTTTGTTCGGGCGCTTCACGCTGACGTACTCGGGCCTCATCAGCGCGGCGGCCCTGATCGCACTGTTGCTGGCGTTTCTGATGCCGGCCACGGTCAGCCGCGTGCTGCTGTTGTTGCCGATCTATGCGGCGGTGGCCGGGCGCGCGGGATTCGCGCCGGGATCGAACGGTTACACCGGCATGGCGCTGGCGGCGATGATCGTGAGCTTCCAATGCGGCGTCACCGTGCTGCCCGCCAACGCGCCGAATCTGGTGCTGGCGGGCGCGGCGGAAACGCTCTACAACAAGCCCATCATTTACGCCGACTATCTGCTGCTGCACTTCCCGCTGCTGGGGTGCCTCAAGACGGCGCTGATCATTGCGCTGATCTGCAAATTGTTTCCGGCCGTGGCGAGCGTGCCCGCGGCGCGGGAGAAGCCCGTTGCGATGTCGCCGCAGGAGCGCCGTCTGTCGATCATCCTCGCCGGCGCACTGCTGTTGTGGACGACGGATTTTGTGCACGGCATACGGCCGGGCTGGATTGCGCTGGGTGCCGCGATCATCACCCTGATGCCGCGCGTGGGTGCCATACCGCACGGCGTGTTCCCGGAGCGGATCAAGCTCGGCTCGTTTTTCTATGTCGGCGCGGTGCTGGGCTTCGGGGCGGTGCTGCAGGACAGCGGTCTGGGCAAGGCGCTGGGCGGCACGATGCTGAGCGCGCTGCAACTGGCGCCGGACAATGATTTCACCAACTTCGTCAAGCTCGCGCTGCTGGCGACCGTGACCACACTGTTTACCACCAACCCGTCGCAGCCGGCATTGCTGGCGCCGCTGGCAGGGCAGATGGCGCAAGCCGCCGGCTGGCGCATCGAGGCGGCATTGATGACCATGGTGGTGGGATTCTCGCTGATGATCCTGCCGTATCAGGCGCCGCCGGTGATGGTGGGCATGCAGGTGGCCGGTGTATCGCTGCGGCAGATTCTGCGGCTGACGCTGCCGCTGGCGCTGATCTGTCTGTGTGTGTTGATGCCGCTGGATTATTTGTGGTGGCGCGCGCTGGGGTATTTTCGATAAAATCGCCGAAACCCTTTGCCACAGATTTCACAGATGAACGCAGATTAATCGCATTCTGAATGCGATCGCTGGGTAGGCGCGAATGGCAGAAATCATCCGTGTCAATCTGTGAAATCTGTGGCAAAAGGTTTTTGACTTTTCCTTGAGGAATTTCATGAGCAAACTGTTTTCACCGCTGCAAATCGGCAATTGCACCCTGGCCAATCGCATTACCGTCGCGCCGATGTGCCAGTACAGCGCCGTCGACGGTTCGATGACCGACTGGCATATCATGCATCTGGGCGCCATGGCGTTGTCGGGGTCGTCGATGCTGGTGATCGAAGCCACTGGCGTGGTGCCGGAGGGCCGTATCACGCCGCAGTGCACGGGGCTGTACAGCGATGCCAACGAAGAAGCCATGGCGCGCGTGGTGAAATTCGTGCGCAGTATTTCGCCGATTGTCGTTGGTGTTCAGCTCGGCCACGCCGGCCGCAAGGCCTCGTCCGCGCGGCCGTGGCAGGGCCGCGGCGCGCTCGCGCCCGAGCAGGGTGCGTGGCGCACCGATGCGCCGTCGCCCATTGCGCTGGCGCCGGGCTGGCCCACGCCGCACCAGCTGAGCGTGCAGGAGATGGGCAGCATCAAGGCGGCGTGGGTGGCCGCCGCCAAACGCGCCGCGCGCATCGGACTCGATTTCATCGAGATGCATTCGACGCATGGCTACCTCTTTTCGGAGTTTCTGTCGCCGCTGTCGAATAAGCGCACGGACAACTACGGCGGCAATCTGCAGAACCGCATGCGCTGGCCGCTGGAGGTGTTTCGCGCGATGCGCGAGGCGTGGCCCGCGGACAAGTTCATCGGCGCGAAGATTTCCGGGACCGACTTCGCCGAAGGCGGCTGGGGGCCGGACGACGCTGTGGTGTACGCCGGCGAACTCAAAAAAGCCGGCGCCGATTTTGTGACGGTGTCGGGTGGGGGCGTGGTGCTCGATGCCAAAGTGCCCGTCGGCCCCGGCTACCAGGTGCCGTTTGCCGAGCGCGTCAAGCGCGAGACCGGCATCTGCACCGGCGCGGTGGGGCTGATCACCGATCCGCATCAGGCTGAGGCCATTCTGGCGGAGGGCAAGGCGGATTTCATTTCGCTGGCGCGCGTGCTGCTGTTCAACCCGCGGTGGGGCCATCATGCCGCCATCGCGCTGGGCGAGGAGGCCGCCGCCATGGCCAACGCGCCGCAGTATGATCGCGTGTCGAGCAAGGTGTGGCCACCGGCGAAGACGCTGGGGAAATTGGTTGCCTGATCGTCATCCCGCGCCACGGGGCGGCAAAAAAGGGGAGCATCGCTCCCCTTTTTTTGCGTTAACAACCGGCTTACTTGATCGGCGAGAAGCTCGCGGCGGTCATGAACTTGTTTTCCTGCATCGCCAGCGATTCAATCGGGCGGCCGTCGGTCTTGGCGCGCGCGGAGGGTGGCCAGGCGCCGGATTTGTGGGCCTGATCGCGCACTTCATTGCGCTGATCGAGTGACTTGTACGGCCACACATGGATCCACTTGTTGAGGCCGCCGAGTTCGGTGTACCACAGCGCGGTGATCGGGCCGAATTTCAGCCGCGTTTCCAGCGCGACCTCCCAGTTCTTCATCATGATCGGCAACTGGCCGGGATTGTGCGTGTACTCGCGCCACTCGAACCAGGGGCCGTTGTTGCTGGGCTTGAGTTCAGGCGAAAACGAGGTCTGGTTCATGATCTCGGATTTCTGGCTCACCAGAAATTCGGAAATGGGTGGCGGCCAGGCGCCTTCTTTTACGGCTGCGGCGCGGATGGTGGCGCGCTCGGCCATATCCTTGTAGCCCCACACATGCATGAAGGTATTGAGCGGGCCGACTTCAACTTTCCAGAAGGCGGCGAGTTCGGAATATTTTTTGCGCTGTTCGTATTTTTCGCCGAAGCGTTTTTCAACTTCGGCCATGGTGCGCGGCTTGACGGTATAGGTTCTGACTTCGTAGATCATGGCGAGTCCTTTTTTGAAAGAGGTCTGCGGATGGGGCACTGCCCGCCGAGTGTATCAAACCGTGCCTGCGGCGTGAATTTTCGCGGATACCAAAAAATTGTTTAAAAACAGATAGTTACATAACGGCATGCGTCCGCAAATTTATGCTAAGTGTTTGATCAACCTGCTAAACTTTCCACCTGCATAGGACGCGTACGTGAATTTCGTACGCTCCGCCAAATGACTGACTTCAAGTGCGACATCAATGACTAAAACAGGCAGACTTTTCGTCGCTGGCATGATTGCCGCGGCCGTGGGCACGGCGTGGCTGACCGGCGTGACGCAAGCCGACGAACCCGGTGTCATCGAGTTCGACGAGGGCGAACGCAGCCGCATTCTGAGCCACGGCCCGTGGCCGCTGCCGTGGACGCCGGATCGCTCCAATCGCGTGTCGGGCAACGTGCACGCCATCGATCTCGGCGAGCGGCTGTTCTTCGACGAGAAACTGTCGCCCAAAGGCAATGTGTCGTGCGGCAGCTGCCATATCGCCGAGTACAACTGGACCGACGGCGTCAAGCGCGGCGTGGGCCAGGCGATGGTGGATCGCAATACGCCGACGCTGATGAACATGCGCCATCACCGCTGGTTTGCGCTGGACGGCGCGGCCGACAGCCTGTGGTCGCAGAGCATGCGGCCGATCGTCGATCCGCGCGAACTCGCCTCCAATGCCGCCCATGTGGCCAAGCACTTGCGCCAGGATGCGGATTTGTCGTGCCGCTATGAGAAGACCTTTGGCGCCAGTCCCGCGGCGCACAGCGACGAGGCGGTGTTGGTCGGCGTGGGCAAGCTGATGGCGGCGTTTCAGGAAACACTGACCACAGATGTGACCCCGTTTGACATGTTTCGCGATGCGCTGGCGCGCGGTGATCAGGCCGCCGCGGCGCTCTATCCGCGCGAGGCGCGGCGCGGCCTCAAGATATTCATCGGCAAGGGCAATTGCAGCACCTGCCACACCGGCCCCATGTTCAGCAACGGCGAGTTTCACAATATTGGTGTGTCGCAGGTCATCGACGGCGATGCGAAGAAGGTCGACGGCGGGCGCCGCGACGGCATCAGGAAGCTGATGGCCAGTAAATTCAATCTGCTGGGGCCGTACAACGACGACACGAACCGCGCGAGCGCGGTGCAAATCTCGCACCTGAAGCCCGAGCAGCGGCACTTCGGCGAATTCAAGACGCCGTCGCTGCGCAATGTAGGCTACACCGGCCCCTACATGCACAATGGCGAACTGCACACGCTGGAACACGTGTTGAACCACTACACCGAACTTGACGTAAAACGTCTGCACGCCGGCGGCCCAAGCATGCTCAAGCCGCTACGCCTTACCAACGCGGAGACCGCCGATCTGGTGGCGTTTCTGCAGACGCTCAACATGGATCGCGCGCCGCCCTGGCGCGGCAAGGAGTATGCGATACCGCCCTGCGTGCTGAAGGACAAGACGGTTGAGTCCGAGAATTATTTTGCGCCATAAAGCGGCGGCGCTTTAGAGAAACTTGACTGTTCGCAGCTTCCCGCCGCTGCCGTTCCATCGTGGCATCAACGGCGTGCAGCCCGGCCGGCCAACCATCGCCACCGGCCTGAGCGCACGCGTCTGCCGCCGTGCGGTTAAAGTGGACCACGCTCCCACGGACCCCAGATCGCGCAAGTCATGCCGCTGCCGGGGGCCGAATTACCGAACAGGTTGACGAACAGCACTTCGCCATCGGGGCTGAAGCAGGCGCCGGCGAACTCGCTGTCGTTCAGCAGGTTGACGGCGAACTCGAACGGCTCACCGGCAAGGCCCAGACCGATCAGCCGGTTGACATCGGTAATGCCGGGCGCCAGCGGGTGGGTGTCGTTATCGTTGCTCGCGTCGTCCTCGCTGAAGAGCATGGCGCCGTTTGGCGAGATGCACAGGTTGTCCGGGGAGTCGAGCACGCTGCCAAGCGGGGACTGGAACACCAGCACCAGGGTATCGCCGTCCTGGTCCGGAATGTAGTGCCAGAGCTGGCCGCGGGCCGCCTCGCCGCCGCTGGTCGAGAGGAAATAGATCGACTTGCCGTCGGGCGCGCGGAAGATACCTTCCAGCCGGTTGAATGCCGCGCCGCCGCCCGCCCGCCCTTGCGCGAAGCAGGACATGCCGCCGCCTTCCAAGTCGGGGTCAGGCACCGGAATTGTCACCCAGTGTACCGGCAGGCGCACACCAACGGTCTGGCCGGCGAACAGGCTGGTCCCCGGCGCGTCCGTCACTGCCAGCATTGCAAGGACACCGCCTGCCGCCAGGTTGCGGCGGTTGTTCGGCGTGAAGCGGTAGAAGCCCGAGTTGTTGCCCGCGTCTTCCGTTTGGTAGACCAGACCGTTGTCGGCGGCGACTGCCGCCTCCTTGGCAAAGCGCCCCATGGCGGTGAGCGGCAACGCGGGAACGGTGGTGTCGGCCGAGGCCGGAACGAAAAAGGTGTAGCCATGGGGCTTGTCAAAGCCCTGCCTGACGCCGGAGACCGTCTCCTCGCAGGTCAGCCAGCCCGTATTGTGCAGCGACCAGCCGCCGGCGCAGTTCACCATGGTGCCGCCGATGCTGATGAACTGGCGCACCAGACGCTTGCGCTTCGTGTCGAAGTCCAACGTCATGCATCCGCCCATGGCCTTCGGGTCGTAGCGCAGATGCACAGGCCCGTTGATGCCCAGGGTGAAATTGCCGGCTGCGTTGCGCATCTCGTGGTTGCGGATCAGCCGCACGGAGTGGCCCGGACCGTCGAAGCAAGCCATGCCGTCGTGGCTGCGCGGCACCATCAGGCCGTCGCCAAATGCATCGCCCGTCTTGCTGAAGGTCGCGTAGGAGAAGTCCCGCGGCAGGGCGAGGATATTGTCGCCGTTCTGGTCGGCGGTGGGCATGAGCTTGCCGTAGGTGCTGCTGCGGCCGCGCCGCCTGCCATGGCGGTCGTGATGATCGTCCCAACGCCCGTTGGCGAGCGCGGTATGCGTGCCGAGCGCAGTCAGGGTCACGCCGGTGACCACGCCGCCGGCAATAGCGCCGCTGCGCTTGAAAAAGCCGCGGCGAAGCGGGTCCGCCGTGATGTTCACGTTCTTCATGCTGAAAATCTCCCGAGGTGTTGTTGGCCGCCCGCAGAGGGGCACACACATGCTATCTGCGCGGCATGACGATTTTGTGGCCGGCGCGTGACGGTTGTGTGTCCGTGCCGGCCCGGCACGGGTCAAGGTGCTACCGCCGCGGCGGAACGCGTCGTCGCCGCGCACCAGACGTTGGGGGCACGGCCCATCCTGTTGATGGGCTTGCCGTCCATCACCTTGCGTCAAGACGATGCTCGCGCCTACACTGCAGCCGGAAGCCGGCATTTCTCGTCGCGCGAGCGTTCGCCCTGCACACATGGAGGAGACATCATGAGTATCGGAATTCTTGCGCTGCGAGGCGGCAGCGCCGAGCGCGTCGCCGCGCTCACCGCCGCCGGTTACGCCATTGTCGAAGCAACAAAGTATCCGAGCCGTGAAGCCGCGGTCCGCGCCGCCGGCGACAGCGTGCGCGCGGTGCTGACCAACGGCCGTGGCGGACTTTCCGCGGCCGAAATGGGGATGCTGCCGAAGCTCGAGCTGATCTGCGCCGTGGGCGCGGGCTATGAGGCGGTGGATGTGGCCGCGGCGCGCGAACGCGGCATTGCGGTAACGCACAATCCCGGGACGAACGCGACCGCGGTCGCCGATTCGGCGATGATGCTGTTGCTCGCGGCGGTGCGCCACATACGCGCAGCCGATCGCCATGTGCAGGGGGGCGGGTGGCAGGATCAATGGCGTGTCGATACGCAGATCATTTTCGGCAAGCGCCTGGGTCTGATCGGGCTGGGCCACATCGGCGGCCGCATCGCCGCGCGTGCCGCGCGCGGCTTTGACATGACGGTCGGCTACTTCACACGTAACGCAGTGGCCGATGTGCCGTATCGCCATTTCACCGATCTGGCCGGGATGGCGCAATGGGCGGATTTTCTGGTGGCCGCGGCGCCAGGCGGTGCGGGCACGCGGCATCTGGTCAATGCCGGGGTGCTTGATGCATTGGGACCGAAAGGATATGTGGTCAACATCGGACGCGGCACGGTGGTCGATACGCAGGCGCTGCTCACCGCGTTGCGCGAAAAGCGCATTGCGGGCGCGGGACTTGACGTGCTCGAGGGCGAGCCGAGTGTGCCGCCGCTGTTGCCGGAATTGCTGGCGTTCGACAACGTGGTGGTGACACCGCATTGCGCGGGGCGCGCGCCGGAGTCGCAGACGTCCGCGACCGAGTTGATCATCGCCAATCTCAATGCGCATTTTTCAGGCAAGCCGCTGCTTACGCCGGTGCCGCTCAAGCGGTGAGCGTGCGGGGCTGCCGATCGGCCGCCCGGTGCGATCCCGCGCCGCTGCGATGTCGATCCGCGCTATCGCGGTAGAATGACACACCCTATTTAACGAGACACCGGCATGAAGCGATCTGTGTCAGGCATCATGATTCTGGCCATGCTGCCGTGGTCAGGATGGTGGCTGGTGGAGAGCTTTTCGCGACTGCGCTTTGAGCGTGTGTGCAATCTGATCTGCCCCGCGTTCATCGACCCGGGACTGGCCGCGGAGCTGCGTCAGGCCGGAAATTGGCCCGAAGCCCTCAGCCTCGCGCTGGTGCCGCTGCTGGTAATTTTCGTTTTACGCGTGGTTGGCGTTGCGAAGGGGCGGTTTGCCGTCCGTGACGTGTAGCTGTCAGACCGCGTCAGCGTTGCCGTCACGCGGTAATCGGACATTAAAACATAAATTATTGTTTTTAAAGGATTTTTATATGAAGAACGCTGCGCGTCATGCACCCGCCGTCAAACAGAAAAAGCAGATGCGTTTCGATATTTTGCGCGAGCGCCTGCCACGCATCGCGCCGGAAAAACTGAATGCCGCGCAAAAGAAAGTTGCTGCGGAAATTTCCGCCGGTCCGCGCAAGGACGTGCGCGGCCCCTTCGTGCCGATGATGCGCAGTCCCGGTCTCACCGGTCCGACGCAGGCGTTGGGCGCGTATATCCGCTGGGGCGTGAAGGTGCCGTTCCGGCTGGCGGAAATGGCGGGCTTGATGGCGGCGCGCGACTGGTCGTGCCAGTACGAGTGGGCGGTGCACGTGCCGCATGCGTTGCGCGGCGGCCTGCCGCAGGCGACCGTCGACGCGCTGGCCGAATGCCGCCGTCCCGAAAAAATGAAGAAGGACGAAGCCATCGTCTACGATTTCGTCAACGAGCTATTGAAGAATCGCGGCGTGTCGGACGCCACGTATGCGCGTGCCGTTAAACAGTTTGGCGAGGAAAGTGTGGTCGATCTGGTGGGTGTGGTGGGCTACTACGCGATGATCGCGATGCTGATGAATGTGGCGCGCACCGCGCCGCCCAAGGGCGGGTTGATCGGGTTGGCGCCGTTACCGCAGTACGTGCGGCCGCTTGCATAATTCAGGGAGAAACGCATGGACCGTGGCATCTGGATGACGTGGTACAACCTGCCCGAGCAGGGACGTGACGACTATCTGCGGTGGCTGCACGGCCACTATATCCCGAACATGCTGAAGTTGCCGGGATACCTGTGGGGTGCGCACTACGCATCCGAGAGCAACGTCAAAATGACCGGCGCGCCCAATCGCCTCGGGCATGTGGACGATCCGTCCATTCCCGCCGGCGATCGTTACATTCTGTTGTTTGGCGCCAAAGACGCGCACGTGTTTGTGAAGCCGACACCGGCGGAAATCCGTTCACGCCTCTCGGACAGCGACAAAAAAATGCTGGCCATGCGCATCGGCGAGCGTTCCAATATCGCCACCGAGGAAGCGCGCATTCACGGCCCGGAGATTCAATCGCCGCCGGCGCTGGGTCCGGCGCCCGGGATTCAGCTGGGCAGCTTCAATGCCGGCCCCGGTCAGGACGAAGACGAACTTGCCGCGTGGTATGCGCAGTGGCGCCTGCCGTGCATGGAGAAGCTGCCCGGCTGTGTGCGCGTGCGCAAGTACGCGTCGGTGTCGGGCTGGGCCAAACACATGATTCTGTATGAGTTCACGTCCACGCGCGCACGCGACGGCAGCTTTGTCGAGCACGAAAAGGCCAACCCGAAGATGGAGCAATGGACCGACGACGTGGTGCGCAAGCTGGTGCATGCGCCGGGTTCGCCCAATCTGGCGGCGCGAATCTGGCCGCCGGCGGGTTGATCTGATCCTGCCGCGGTTATTTGTCCTCGGGCGGCGGCGGGCGCCGGATCGGCAGGCTCATCTGCGTCTGCGTCACGATGGCCACGCGTTTGCCGTCGCCGCTGTTGGTGATGGTGGTTTGCCATACCGACGTGGAGCGCCCGATGTGCAGGGGTATCGACACCGCGCGCATCACCGGGCCCACGCCGGAGGCGAAAAAATTGGTTTTGGATTCCAGCGTGCCGCCGCCGTGATCGGGCGGCATGCTGGTGCGTGCGCCCACCGCGCCGACCGCATCGGCCAGCGCCATGATGGCGCCGCCGTTGACGCGGCCGTTCCAGTTGCGATGCATGTCCTGCACCGGCATTTCAGCGATTACTTTTTTCTTGGTCACGGAGACCAGCTGCATGCCCAGCGTTCTCGGCATGCCGCCGACGAAAACGCGGTTGTCCGCGAGGTTTTGCGGCTTCTTGACCGCGCGTTTTTTTGTTGCCATTGCAGGTGTTGCTCCAATTGTTCTCAAGTACTGCGGTATTGATCGAAAGCCGGTGACGCCCGTCCTTCTTGTTCAGACGCGCCCGCAGCCGATTTCGAGGGCCGCATTGTAAAGGGGAACAACTATTTTGGGCGTGCCGCGGCTACGATCTGGACCGCCTGCCGGTCTTGTGACGCGTTCGGTTTCTGATGTTGCGGCAGTGAAAAAAAGTCAATAAAAACAGATAGTTATATATTTCCTGACATCGGCTTTCCACTCGCGCTGCGCAGGGCGCGCAGCTTGGGGGCGACGGCACGGGACTATCCTGTGAAACCCGTCATTTTGTTATGCTTGCACGCTCCCGGGCAGTGCGGCCAATCCTGAACCGTCATTGCACGGTGAATCCACCCTGAAGGAGAAGTGCATATGAAACGCGGACTGATTGCTCTTGCGGGGTTGTTGGCAGCGGCGTGCAGCCATGCGGCGGACGTTGGTGTGTCGGTCACCGTGGGTCAACCCGGCTTTTACGGCCGTCTGGATATCGGTAGTTTTCCGCAACCGCAATTGGTTTACCCGCAACCGGTGGTGATTGCCCCGGCGAGAGGGGTGGTGCATCAGCCGGTCTATTTGCGGGTGCCGCCTGGCCACGCGCGCGATTGGCGCAGGCATTGCCACAAATACGATGCCTGCGGGCGTCCGGCCTATTTCGTGCAGGATCGTTGGTACAACGATGTGTACGCCCCGCGCTACCGTGAGCGGCACCGCGACCGCGGTGAGCGCCACAATCGGGGACCGGAGCGGGATCATGGACGGGGACACGGCCGCGGCCACGACAGAAACTGAGCGCCGGGTTTGCATTATTTTCAGGTCAGGCATCCGGATACGGCGGCCGCAACGCGGGAATCTCCATGACACAAACGGGTGGTGAATTGTTTCTGCAAGGCGTGCATCAGCGCGTCGAAGACACGCTCGCGGCGTGCACGCGTTGCGGCAAGTGCGTGGCGGCCTGTCCGATGGTCGAACCCGCCGGTCTGGATCCTGCGCGGGGCACGGAGATCGTCAACGGCATTCTTGATTTGCTGGCAGGCGGTCAAGGAACCGCCGATGCCGAGCGCTGGGCGCAGGTGTGCACCAACAGCGGCAAGTGCATTCGCGCCTGCGGGGATGGCGTCAATCCGCGTTTCATGGTCAACATGGCGCGTATAGCCTCCAAGGCCAAAATGGGCGCGGCAGAAGTGCGGCGCGCGGGCCAGCAGTATTTCAGCACCATGAACCGCAGCACGCGACTGATCTCGCGCATGCAGATTGCGCCAGACGTGCTGGCGCGGTTAAGCCCGCCACTGCGCCGCGAAGGCGACCATGCCGAATCGCCGGAGATCGTGTTTTATACGGGCTGCAATGTGATCAAGACGCCGCACATCGCGCTGCTGGTGCTGGAGGTGCTGGATGCGCTGGGCGTGTCGTACGAAATCATCGGTGGTGCCGCGACTTGTTGCGGCATCCAGCACTTCAAGCAGGGCGACGCCAAAGCCGCGGGGCAGATAGCCTTCAACACCATCGACAGGCTTAGCCGACCCGGCGCGTCGCGCGTGGTCACCTGGTGCCCGAGCTGCCAGATACAGATCGGCGAGGTCGCGTTGCCGGCCTATCGCCAGACGCGAGGCGAGACGCCGTTCGACATGAATCCGCTGGCGGCTTTTTTGGCCGAACGGCTGGATGATCTGCGGCGCTTGTTCGTGCACCCGGTGCACAAACGCGTTGCGCTGCAGGAACGCGCCGCCGTGCCCGAGGCCATGGTGGCGGTGAAGCGTATTCTGTCGGCGATTCCCGGTCTGGAGGTGGTGGAACTCGATGTGCCGATCGTGAGTACTCAGGCCAGCCACCTCGCCGTGCTGCCCAAATTCAAGGCCGAACTGCGCGAGCGCGAATTCACGGCGGCAGCGGCGGCAGGGGTGACCACGTTTGCGTCTATTTTTCATAACTGCCACCGTGAACTGGTGTCGTTTCAGCCGCAGGTCTCGTTCGAACTGATCAATTTCATGGAGCTGATCGGCGAGAGCATGGGCCTGCACATTCCCGATCTCTACAAGCGTCTGCGGATGATGGGCGACATCGACGCCATGATCGCCGACAGCGCCGATATGATCGCGCAACACGGCATCGATCTCGATGAACTGCGCGACGCGCTCGCGCACGACATGTTCGGCGGGAAGCCGGACACTGCGGCGGCCACTGTCGCAAAGACACCGGTTCGGCAGGCTGAAGCCGCCCGCCCGGCCTGATTTTCTGGAGTCCTTGTAATGCCCAAAGCGTTGGTCATTGGTGGGTCGCTGGGCGGCCTGCTCGCGGCAAATTTGCTGCGTTCAATCGGTTGGAAGGTGCAGGTATTCGAGCGTGTCGGCGACGATCTCGCGAGCCGCGGCGCCGGTATCGGCACGCATGAAGAATTGCTGGATATCATGCATCGCGTCGGCATCACGGTGGACGCCTCCATTGGCGTGCATCCGGAGTCGCGCACCTGTCTGGACCGCAGCGGCAACATCCAGCACACCATGCCGCGCCCGCGCATTCTGAGTTCCTGGGGACGCCTGTATCGCGCGCTGAAGGATGCGTTTCCCGCCGACGATTATTTTTTCGGCAAGTCGATGGTGTCGTTCACCGATGACGCGTCTGGTGTGAGCGCGCAGTTTGCGGATGGCAGCCGCGCGCAGGGCGATCTCATCATCGGCGCCGACGGCATCCGTTCCACCGTGCGTGCCCAGATCATGCCCGAGGCGCAGCCGCTGTATGCGGGTTACGTTGCGTGGCGCGGCCTGATTCCGGAATCGTCGCTGTCGCCGGAACTGCACCGCGAGATTTTCAGGCATAACATCGTGTGCTATCCCGACGGGGACGCAATGACCATGTATGCGGTGCCGGGTCCGGACAACGATGTGCGTCCCGGTCATCGCGCCTACAATTGGGTGTGGTATTACCCCGTAAACGATCAGGGACTGGCAGCATTGTGCACCGACGCCGGCGGATTCTGTCACGGCACCGCTATCGCCCCCGCGCTGATACGGCCGGAGGCGATCAGCGAGATGCGCGCCGCGGCCCATCGCCGCCTCGCGCCGCAGTGCGTGCAGGTCATCGAACGGACGGAGCAGACTTTTTTTCAGGCGATATTCGATCTGGCGTCACCGCGCATGTTCCACAGGCGCGCGGCGCTGCTCGGCGATGCCGCGTTTGTGGCGCGGCCGCATGTCGGCATGGGTGTGACCAAGGCCGCGCTCGATGCCGAGGGGCTTGCCGACGCCCTGCTGGACATCGCCGATATCGATGCCGCGCTGGCGCGTTATAACGAACGCCAGCATCTGTTCGGCACGCGCGTCGTCGCCCGTGCGCGTCACGTGGGTGCCCATCTCGGCGCGCAGGCGACCAAACCACCGCAGACCTGGACCGAGGCAGAACGGCACCAGGATCCGGTGCGCATGATGCTGGAGAGCGGCGCGCGACTGCGTGACGTGCCGGAGTTGATCGATGTGGTGCGCGCCAACCGCGGCGCGCGTGGGGACGCCCTGTCTGCCGCGCGGCTGGCTTCACCCGCATAGCGCCCATGTCCGTGTTGTTCTCTCTGAAACGCAAACTGCTCGCGTTGCTGACGATGGCGTTAAGCGTGGTTGCCGCGCAGGCGGCGGCGCAGACAGCCGCGTATCCCGCGCGCGTGGTCACCCTCGTCAGTCCGTTCGCGCCCGGCTCCAGTCTTGACCGTGTGGCGCGGCTGCTGGCGCAGAAGCTGGGTGAAAGCTGGGGCCAGATCGCGGTGGTCGAGAACCGTCCCGGCGCGAGCGGCGTCATCGGGCTCACCTCGGTGGCGCGCGCGCCGGCGGATGGTTATACGCTGGCCATGATCATCGTCTCCAATGCCACCACCATGGCGTTGCAGGGCAACAAGGTGACGCTGGATCTGGTGCGTGATTTCACGCCCGTCACGCAGGTGGTATCGCAGCCCTACGTCATCGTGGTCAATCCCAGCCTTCCGGTGCGCTCGGTTCGCGAACTGGTGGCGCTCGCAAAAGCCAAGCCGGGCGCCATTACTTATGGTTCATCGGGTGTTGGCAGTGTGCTGCATCTTGCCGGCGAACTGCTCGCATCACAGGCCAAAGTGCAGATGACGCACGTGCCGTACAAGGGCGCCGCTCTGGCGCTGTCTGACGTGGCGGGCGGGCATATCATGATGCTGTTCGCGGCGCGCCAGACGGTTCAGCAGCTGGCCGCGGCAGGTCGCGTGCGGGTGCTGGCGATAACGTCGACCGCGCGTCTTCCCGCCGCGCCCGAATTGCCGACGGTGCAGGAATCCGGGATGGTGGGCCCGTATGAGGTGAACGGCTGGTATGGCGTGGGCGGACCGGCAGGCATGCCGGGCGCGCTGGTGGAGCGGCTGAATGCGGATATCAACCGCGTCCTGAAACGTCCCGATGTCAGCGAGCTGATGAACCGCGAAGGCACGATTCCGACAGGTGGAACGCCGGCACAATTCGGCGCTTTGCTGCGCAGCGAAGTGGAGCGCTGGCGGCGCATCATCCAGCAGGCCGGCATCACGACGTGATGCAGCGCGCTGCTTGGCCTGTGGCGCGGGATTCTGACACAATGCGCGCACATCACTAACGCATCAGGAGGCGCCGATATGGCCCAGTTCGATGTATCGAAGGAATTTCGCGGTAGCACGTTTCGCACCGACGCCGAGCGCACCGCGTGGACGGAAAAGCGGCAGGAGCCGGCACTGGAACCGGATCTGCCGATCATCGATCCGCATCATCATCTGTGGGACAAGGATACCGGCCGTTATCTGATCGACGAACTGGCCAAGGACGTTTATTCGGGACACAACGTGATCGCGACGGTGTTCATCGAATGCGGCTCGATGCACCGCTTGCAGGGGCCGGAGGCGATGAAGCCGGTTGGCGAGGTGGAATTCGTCAACGGCACTGCGGCGATGAGCGCGAGCGGCCGTTACGGCAAGGCCGCGCTGTGCGCGGGCATCATCGGTCATGTCGATCTGACGCTCGGCGACGCTGCACGCCCGGTGCTGGAGGCAGAAATTGCCGCCGGCAACGGCCGCTTTCGCGGCATTCGTCATGGCGTGACCTGGGATACCGGCAATGCCGCCAAATTCGGGCGGCGGCAACCGCCACGCCACCTGGTGCTCGATCCCACGTTTCGCAAGGGGTTTGCGCACTTGAAGCCGCTGGGACTGTCGTTCGAGTCGTGGCAGTTTCACCCGCAGCTTGACGACACTGCCGATTTGCTCAAGGCATTTCCCGAAACCAATGTCATTCTGGATCATACCGGCGGCGTGCTCGGCCTCGCGCCGCACACCGATCGCGCCGAGGCGTTCAAGCTCTGGAAAAAGAACATGCAGAACCTGGTGCCGTTCCCCAATCTGACGGTCAAGCTCGGCGGCCTTGGCATGACCTACTGCGGCTGGGATTTTCACTTGCGGGATGTGCCGCCGACCTCGGAAGAACTCGCCGCCGAGTGGCGGCCGTACATCGAGACCTGCATCGAGCTGTTCGGCCCCAAGCGCTGCATGATGGAAAGCAATTTCCCGGTGGACAAGGAATCGACCGGCTACGGCGTGTTGTGGAACGCCCTGAAGCGCATCACCGCGAACTGCACACCGGCCGAGAAGCTGCAGATGTATCGTGATACCGCGGCCCGCGTTTATCGTCTGGAGGTTTGATTGCCATGTTGCCCACGCCCACCTTCCATCACGTTCACCTGAACTCGCCGGACCCCGATGCCGCGATCGGCTTTTACACGCGGCAATTTGCAAGCACGTCAAAAATTACCTGGGGCGGCATGCCGGCGCTGCAGTCGCCCAACAACGTGATGCTGCTGTTCAACAAGGTCGACAAGGCGCCGCCGATCCTGCCGCAGAGCGCGATCTGGCACTATGGCTGGCACGTCACCGATGTGCGAAAGACGCTGGCGGATTACAAGACGCGGCCCGAGGTCAAGCTGATGCCGCTTTACACCGACGCGGATAGCGGCAACTACGTGTATGTCAACAGCGATACCTGGCCCAATGTTGGCGATGTGCTGGGCCTGACCAAGGCGCAGATTGCCGAGGCGAAGGCCAAGGACATCAAGCCTCTCGGTGGCGGCGGGTTTGCCTACATGGCTGCGCCCGACGGCACGCTGGTGGAATACATCGGCAATCATCCGGCCGAGCGCTTCAACCATGTGCATATGTGGCAGGAAGAGCCGTTTTGTGCGCAGCTCTGGTATCAACAACATTTGAACGCGCCGCCGATGGCGGGGCGCACCAGTCCCGAGCCGGTGACGGAAGCCACCTGTAAAGTGCCGCGCGGCGCGGACCGTACCTGGCCGTCGCTGAATCAGGAAGGCATGTTCCGCACGCCACGCGCCGGCGTGATGTTTGGCGACGTGGCGGTGCAGTGGTACGCGCCGCAGGGCAGCGCGCAGCTCGCGCCGTCGCGCGGGCAACGTTACGATCATCTGGCGTTCGGGGTGGCGGATCTCGACGCGTGGATCGCCAAGCTCAAGGGCGAGGGGGTCGCCTTCCTCGAAGGACCGTACCCGCTGGGTAACACGCGCGCGGTGATGATCGAAGGGCCGAGCCGCGAGGCACTGGAACTGGTGGAAACAAAGTAACCGTCGGCCGCCCCGTTTCAGTCACTGAACGTTCGCCGAAAGGGCCGCGCGACCATCGATGGCGATTTACCTTGTCGTACTGATTTCGACGCTGAGCCAGATGGGCTTTGGTGGCAGCCGGGTCGCGGTATCGCTGTACGCGTTGCAGTTGGGCGCCAACCAGTTCATGGTTGGTGTCATCGTCGCGCTGTATTCGCTGTCGCCGATGTTCCTGTCGATTGTCATCGGCCGCTACTCGGATCGCGTGTCGCCACATGTGCCGATGATCTGGGGCTCCGCGTTGATGGCGGTGGCGCTGCTGTTGCCGCTGACCGCGCCGAGCCTGACGATCCTGTGCGCGTTGGCATTCCTGAACGGTCTAGGGCATCTGGTGTTCAGCATACCGCTGGAGGCGGCGGTGGGCGGCGTCGGCGGACCGCAGAACCGCGCCCGCAATTACGCGCTGATTACCATGAGCTGGTCGATTGCCAATTTTCTGGGTCCGCTGACCTCCGGCATACTGATTGACAGCATCGGCAACCAGCGCGTGTTCTGGGTGCTGTCGGCGTTTGTGGCGCTGCCGATTGCGCTGCTGTGGCGCTGGCCACATCTGTTGCCCGTCACGCCCAAGGCGGCGGGCGATGACGCCGCAAAGAGCAAGAACGTCATGGACCTGTGGCGCATGCCGGCGTTGCGCGCGACTTTCATCGCCGGCGGCATCATCGGCTCGGCGCAGGACTTGTTTCAGTTCTACATGCCGGTGTATGGCCATGCCGTCGGCCTGTCGGCTTCCGCCATCGGCACCATACTGGGCATGGTGGCGCTGGCCGCTTTTGTGATTCGCGCGCTGATACCGTTCCTGGTGAAAAAACTGGCCGAGATGACCATCCTGTTATTGGCCACCTTTGTCGCGGCAGCCGCTTATCTGCTGCTGCCGTTTTTTGAGAACGCCTATGCGCTGGCGCTGATTGCCTTCCTGCTCGGGCTGGGGGTGGGCTGCGCGCAGCCCATGTTGATGTCGATGCTGTACGTGCTGGCGCCCGCGGGCCGCATCGCCGAGGCCATCGGGCTCTACAAGACCCTGCGCAGTGTCACGCACGTGGTGATCCCGGTATTCTTCGGCAGCGTGGGCACGGCATTCGGCTTCAAGACCGTGTTCCTGTCGAATTCGGCGCTGCTGTCCTTTGGCGGATATCTCCAGTACTGTTCGCGCGGCGCCCAACAAACGCCGCAGGCGATTGACGGTGGCGGTAAACCACGGTGATACTGCCCCTTCCGATCGATACTTCAGAAAGGACTGCCCATGGCCAGACTGCCGCCAGCCAGCCGGGATAACGTGCCGGAACATCAGCGCGATGCCTTTGATGAATTGCTGCGCGGTTACGGCAGCGTGCCGCGTTTCGGGCCGGCTTCAGTGATGATCCACGTGCCCAAGGCGCACTTGATCATGAATGCGCTGAACCAGTATCTGCGCAACGATTCGGCGTTATCCAAAAAGATTCAGGAACTGGCGATACTGGTTACCGCGCGCGAAATGGATTGCCAGTACGTGTGGAACGCGCATGCGGCGTCGGCGCGTGCCGCGGGCGTTCCCGATGCGCTGGTGGACGCGCTGCGCGAGCGCCGGCCACTGCCGAAAGTCGCTGATGATGAAAATGCCGTGGTGCGTTACGGGCAGGAGTTTTTCCGCACCCGACACGTCAGCAAGGGTGCGTTTCAGCAGGCGCTGGAGCAGCTGGGCAAGCAGGGCGTGGTGGAGCTGGGGCTGATTCTCGGCAACTACAGCGCGCTTGCGCTATTGATCATTTCGCATGATGTAGACCTGCCGCCGGATCGCAAGGAAGCTATCCTGCCGGTGTAACCACCCAACCCCAAGGAACATCGCCATGCCGCAACTCGTATTTATTCATGGCCCCGGTGCGGGCGCCTGTGCTGACGCCTA
>CADECM010000025.1:0-15447 GCA_902825845.1 uncultured beta proteobacterium | reverse complement strand
GAAAAGGAGATTCACGAAGCGGTGCCGGGGTCGCAATATGTCCGCTTGCCCGGTGTCGGACATTTTCCGCTGACCGAGTTTCCCGACAAGTTGAATCCGCTGATCGGAGAATTCGTCGCAGGACTTAAGTAACTATCTGTTTTTAAACGATATTATCTACAACCAACTGCCTTCTTATATCGCCCAATCTCATGGCCACACCCAATAAAACCGTATTCTGGTTCAACGACGGCAAAAGCCCGAACGTTGCCGACGCCCTCGACAAGGTAAAGGAGATCACGCTGCATCGCCTGAAGTTCGATGGACCGGAGGCGGACAACTGGGGCGCGATGTCGGCGTCGCAGGTGTATTGCATCTGCTCGACACGGCAGGAGGTGCCCGAGCAGTATCAGGCCAAGGCGCCGCTGCTAACGCGCTGCCCGGATTTGCTGGTGGTGTCCACCAGCGGCGCGGGCTACGACACGGTGGACGTGCCTGCCTGCACGACGGCTGGGGTGCTGGTGGTCAACCAGTCCGGCGGCAATGCCGATGCTGTCGCCGAGCATGCGGTGGGGATGATGCTGTCGCTGACCAAGAACATGCCGCAGACGGACCACGCGCTGCGAAATGGTAGTACCGCAAAGCGTGAGACCTTCAAGGGCTGGAACGCCAAGGGCCGCACGGTGGGCATTGTCGGGCTGGGCGAGGTGGGTGGGCGCGTGGCGCGCATCTGCGGGCTGGGGCTGCAGATGAAGGTGATTGCGTACGACCCGTATCTGACCGCGGAACAATGTCAGGCCAAGGGCGCGGCCAAAGTGGATTTCGACACGCTGTTGAAGGAGGCGCGTTTTATCACCATGCACTGCCCGTACGACAAGGACACGCGCAACATGATTGATGCCCGCGCGCTGGCGGCGATGCAGCCCGGCGCGATTGTGATCAACGCGGCGCGCGGCGGCATCGTCAATGAGCAGGATCTCGCCGCGGCGCTCAAGGCCGGGCACATTTCGGGCGCGGGTGTGGACACCTGGATGGACGAGCCGCCGGCGCCGGATCATCCGCTGCTGGCGATGAAGAACGTCATCGCCACCAACCACACCGCAGGCATCACCCACGATTCGCGCAACAACATGGCCAACTGGAACGCCGATCAGGTGGTGCAAATCCTGGGCGGCGGGCGGCCGCCGCGCTTGATCAATGCGGATGCGTGGGATGGTTTTTGCGGCCGCTTCGAGCGCGTATTCGGGTTCCGGCCGAAAGCTTGAGGGCGAGAACGTTTTGTTGGGTGGCGGCCAAGCCGCGTTTTCGCTTTGAAGTATCGCAGTCAACAGAAGTCCAATAAATAAACCACAGGGAAACCATCATGAGGCATTTCGCAAGGCTTGGCGGCAGGATGGCAGGCGTACTGTTGTTACTGCTTGCACCATGGGCGGCGGCGCAAACGGTGCTGGAACAGGCGGCGGAACACCGCTTCCAGATCGATTTTCGCGTCAACGACGCAGCGCTGGCCAAAATGCTGCCGCAGGGCTGGGAGCCGGCGATCGCCACCTCGGGCCCGGCCAAGGATTGCAATCTGCGCATGATTTTCATTGACCGCATTGCGGTGATGGCGGGCGGCAAGACGGCGGCGGCGCCGCACACCGCGCGGCTGGTGTATCTGGCGATTCCGGTGCGGGAAAGCGGGACGAAGAACAGCGGCCAGATCATCATTCACGGCCTGACCGAAAGCGCGGCCGATGCCCCCGGCGCGTTTGGCGTGTACCAGCATGCGAGCACGGCGAAGATGTCGCGCACGCACAGTGCGGCCGGCGGCGTGACCAGCGGTTCGGAAAACTGGGAATTCGCCGCGGCCAGCGGCGAGCATATGTCGCTGCAGGTCGAATATGTGCGCGGTCCCGCGCGCAAGGGCGCGGCGGAGGTGAAGTTCTTCCATCCGGGGGATCCCTCGAAGTACCAGATATTCAGGACCGATCAGGCGATCGACATCATGCGCAATGCCACCACGAACCCGCCGGACAACATCAAAAAATTTTCCTACAAGGCGGGCGGCGGAAAGATCGCGGCGTTGTTCGACGGCAAGGAGAAAGTGGTGAGCTGGGATTCCTTTCCCTGGTACATCCGCACCGTCAGCACACCTTAACCGTCTGTAATGGCGTCACGCCGTTAGCGCCGGCTCCGTCGCGTGCTGCGGCGGGTCCAGCTCATACGCATCCATCACATAGGCCAGCACCGCGTACACCGCCACCAGATTGGTCAACGCCAAGGTGCCGCGCTGGCCAAATGCGGCAGTAGCCGCATCGAAGGCGGCCTTGCCCACCTTGCGATTGCGCAGCATTTCACGCGTGTAATCCACGGCAGCCTGCTGTTCCGGCGAGAGCCCGGCAAGCGCGCGCTTTTCGCGCAGATTGTCGATGATGTCACCGCGCACGCCGATCTTGCGCGCCGATGCGGCGTGGGCGTACCAGATATAGCCGCAGTCCATTTCACGCGCCACCGTGATCATCACCAGTTCCTGCACCGGTTGCGGCGGGCTCGGCTCGTCGCGCAGCGTGCGGCGCAGCAGATCCAGTTGTTCCGCCACCACCGGCATGTGCGCAATCAGCGCGTAGGGTCCGGTATCGGGAAACGCGCCGCGAGTTTTGACAAAGCGGTCGAACGCCGCCTTGTCGTGGGCGGGAATGTCGTTCAGCGTGACGAGGGGAATGCGAGCCATGAGGCCTCCCTGAGGGTAAAAGAATGCGTTAAGCGCCGCGGGTCATGCACCTTCGCTGCTGGCGGCGCCGCTGTCAAGTGGCGGCGTAAGCGGACGCTCCCATGTCCTGTGCGGCACGCTGGACGCCAGACCCGGCGGCCACTATGATGGCCGCAATCCGCACGATGCCATCATTCGTCATCATCCGTTTCATGGGAGACGCAACATGAATGCACATACGTTCCAGCCCATCGCCCTGCCTTGTGCCTGGACCGGCGCGGAGATGCAAAAACGCACTGACTGGTTGCGGCCTTTCAGCGCTGCGGAATTGCAAGAGATCGACGCCGCGTTGCAGTCGGTGAAAAGCCGCGGACTGGATTTGTTCGACATCACCCAGGCGGAGTTTCCATTGCCGGAATTCTCCAAAGCGCTTGCCGGCATTTCGCAGGCGCTGGAGTCGGGCCGCGGCATGATCATGCTGCGCGGACTGCCCATGCGTTATTCGCCCGACGATTTGCGCACGGTGTACTGGGGCATAGGCACTTATCTCGGCACCGCGGTATCACAAAACAAAGCGGGTGAAATGCTCGGTGTGGTGAAAGATTTCCAGTACGGTTACAGCAACACCCAGCGGCGGGGCTCCAAGACCAATGACGGGCTGCAGTTTCACAGCGACCGCTGCGACGTGGTGGGCCTGCTGTGCGTGCGCAAGGCGAAGGCGGGCGGTGCCAGCCGCCTCGTCAGTGCGGCGGCGATCCACAACGAAATCCTGCGCCGCCGTCCCGATCTGATCCATCTCTTTTACGACATGTGGGATCACAGCTGGCAGGGCGAGGAGCCACCGGGTAGCGCGCGCACCATGCAGCGGCCGATTTTCAGCTGGCGCGACGGCCATTTCACCGGTTTGTTTTCGCCGGCCTATATCTGGTTCGCGCAGGAGTTTCCGGAAGTGCCGCGCCACACGCCGCAGCAGATTGAGGCGCTGAAACTATTCGATGCGCTTGCCGACGAACTGGCGCTCGACATGCATTTCGAGCCTGGTGATATTCAGCTGGTCAACAACCACGTGATGTATCACGGCCGCACCCAGTTTGAGGACTTTCCCGAGGCCGACAAAAAGCGCGTGCTGTTGCGGCTGTGGCTGTCGGTGCCGGGCAGCCGGCCGATGTCGCCGGTTTACAAAGAGGTGTTCGGTGGCATCGAGGCCGGCGAGTTGCGCGGCGGCGTGCCGTGCAAGGAAGGGTGGTGGCGTGATGTCACCCAGTTTCGCAAGAACCGCACCGGCGTCCATGCCACGCAAGGATTGAGCTGGTAGTGCTGCCGTAGGCGGTATCGGACAGGGATGCGACATGTCGCGTGAATGCCAACCCTGTACCGCCTGTTGCGAAGGCTGGCTGCGCATCGAAAAGGACGATGTGCGCGCGACGCTGGGCGCGCCCTGCGCGCATTGCGAAAGTTCAGGTTGCCGCATCTACGAGCGCCGCCCGGTTGATCCTTGTCACACGTTTGTTTGTGCATGGCGTGCTTCCGGCAGCGTGCTGGCCGACTGGATGCGCCCTGATCAATGTAAAGCCATCGTGCTGCCCGACAGGTTGCGCTGGCGCGGTCAGCCCGCCACGGTTGCCGTTGCCGTGGGCACCACCATTCCGCAGCGCACTCTGGACTGGCTAAAGCAGCACGCGCAGCAGAACAGCAGGCCGTTGTTGTGGGAAGAGTATGAGCAGGTGAACGGTGTGTTTACCGGCAGAAAGCGCGTGGCGACCCACGGCCCCGTGGAATTTGCCCGGGAAATGCTCGAACGGCATGGCCGGGGCGAAATGCTCTGGTAGCGAGGGACAGCGGCATGCAGTTGGCTATCCCGCCTGCAATGCCACCCAGCGCGCCACAGCACGCGAAATGGCGGCGATGCCTCCCGCATTGACATTGCCCGGCCAGCGGTCGCTCGCCGCATGAAAATGCAGGTTGCTGCCGGCGAGCGACAGCACTTTGGCGCCGAGATGCGTGAGGTCGTGACCTTCGCCGGAGATTTTGGCGATGGGTTCGATGTGGAGGTGCTGCGCCGGGTAACCTTCGGCGGCCAGCAGGTCGTGCATCTGTTGCGCGTCGGCCGTGTCTTTGGCGCGGATCATCAGCGAAAGGTTGCCGGCGCCGCCGAGATTCGCGCCCAGGTGCAGCCAGTATTTCGCGCCCTTTACCAGCGGTGTTTGTTGTTGCGTCAGCGTTTGCAGGCCCAGATGGCCGAGTTCGTGGCCGCAGGTGGCGTAGGCGTGCACGCTGCGTTTGAGTTGCCCTCTTTTGTGGAGCGCGCCTGCTGCGTGCACGGCGGCAAGCCATGCCACCATGCCACCCGCCCGTTCCGCGGTGGATTCCCACCAGCCGGTGCGCGGCGTGACGATGGCCACCGGTGGCGCGTTGTCGTTGCCCGCGGCCACGGCTGACAGGTTGAAGGATGTGCTGGCCTTGCGGTGATGTGCGCTCGTGAAGCGGATGGGCGCGCTGTTGCCGGCGTGCTCCGCGAGGAAGGCGTGATGCATGCCCGCTACCAGCAATACCGGCGGGCCGAACGGGTCGTCGTAATACTGTGCATTGATCGGCGCCAGCGAATCGCCGGTCACGCGCGTGGCGATGATCAGCGCCGCATGCCGCGACGAACGTCGCAGCAGTTCCAGTGGCTGGCCCTTGATCGATGCCGCGTTCGGCGGAAATTCCGCGTATCCGATCGCGCCGCTGCCACCGCTTGCACACAGCTGTCCTGCGATGGCATCTGCCGGTGGAGAATCGAACATCGGCAGGCCGTCGATGCGCATCCCCGCACACTCAATCCACGCCGCGTCGACGCTCAGGTGATTGAAGGCGACTGGCATGCGGGAGACCGTCACGCCGTCGATTATCGCTTCGCGTTCGAACCAGGCGCCGCTGGCACTGTCGCCGGGTTCGCCGATGCGGTGAATGCCGCTGCTGTCGAAGGCGGCGACGCGCTGCGCCACCCAGTTGCTGTCGATTACGGTCATTTATACTTAAGTATTTGTTTTTGTTTAGTTATTTTTGGTCGTCTACTGTCAGTTCTGCTTTCGGGCGGGTGTCTATACCGGCACGCGCGGTACAGTGACGCCCACCAGCATGTCGCGCGAAATAAGGCCTGCGAGTTTTTCTTCGCTCCAGCCTTCGGTGCCCGCCGGGCGCATGGGCACCACCAGATAACGCATGTCGGCGTTGGAATCGTGCACCCGCACCGTGACGTTGTCCGGTAACTCGGTGCCGAATTCGCGCAGCACCGCGCGTGGCTCGAACACCACGCGCGAACGGTAGTTGCGGCTTTTGTACCAGGTCGGCGGCATGCCGAGCAGTGCGCGCGGATAACAGGAACACAGCGTGCAGACGATGATGTTATGCACGTCGGGCGTGTTTTCCACGGCAATCAGCCGCTCGGCTTCCAGCAGGGCGCCCATTTCGGCGCACGCCGCGCGGCCGTCGGCAATCAGGCGCGTTTTGAACGCCGCATCGACCCATGCGCGCGCCACCACCTGCGCGCCGCGATAAGGGAATTCTTCGTCGAACAGTTCCATGCGCTTGCGCACCTGTTCCGCACTGATGATGCCTTTGGCCTCGAGCAGTTCCTGCATGGCACGGCTCATGATTTCATACTCGCCGGGCGGGCCATTGTCGTGTTCGTTGGCCGGGTTGGGCTGTTGGTGATCGTCGTGGTCGTGATCATGCGCGTGGTCATGATCGTGGTGGCCGCGGGCGTAGTGGTCGAAGGGTGTAGTGCTCATGGGTGCCTCCTGAAATCAAGGTCAAATGCTTTTGCCGCGGATTTACGCAGAGGAACGCAGATTTCTCCGCGGTTGATCCGCGTTAATCCGCGAAATCTGCGTCAAAGGTTGTGAATTTCTGCAGTTAACTCGTGATCATCCGTGTCTCAGTTTTGCACCGGCTCCAGCCAGTGTTCGAAAATTTCCATTTCGATGATGTCGTTCGCCGGCCCGGCGTACTTCTGCCACACCTGCGTTTGCAGGAAGCGCACGCGATACAGCACTTTTTCCGGCAGGCCGTCGAAGCCGTAGGCGAGTTCTTCGGGGTTGGGAAAGGCGCCGCAGATGCGCTCGATCACGCCCTGCTTGCCGCGGATGTACTGCGGCGTGCGGCGATGTCCGGGCGGGAACGCGCGCTTGACCACGACCCGGTCGCCGATCTGGAAGCGGTGCACCGGCGCCGGCGCATAGGTGCTCTTTGCCTGGGCGCGCGCGTTCATTTTGAGGCGGCCTTTTTGATTGGCGAGTCCATTTCATCGGGCACGTCAAAGCGCGCGCGGATTTCCGCCATCTTCGCGGCGAGTTCCTGTTCGGTGAACAGTCCCTTCTCCAGCAACACCGCGCGCATGGCGCTGGTGGTGATTTCAAAGTAATGCATGTCCTTGTAGCGGCTGCCGAGTTCTTCGGCCGCGCGCCGCAGTTCGTCGGTGCGGGTGATGCCGTGCATCTGCACCACGGAGCGAAACGCATTGGCCTGCCGCTCCCAGTGCTTCATGCCGTGATCGATGGTGTCAACCGGACCAGCAGGTTCACCGCCGATGTCCGAAGGGATGGTTTTCATGGAGGGTTCACTCACATTGGATGCGCCGGACAAAAGTATACGCCACCTTTTTGAGCGCAGAACGGCACCTTCGGTTCATTGATCGCGGCTCGGGCGCGACTTTGGCACCGCGCTGTTTGACCGCAATGCAGCAGCAAGGTAGGATCATCCGCAGTGCCGCATGACTGCCGCACGTGACCAACCCGCGCCCGCCGCAAGCGCCGAACTGGGAGAACCATCATGGAACGTACGATACGTGACATCATCAGGAATCAGCAGCCCATCACCGCGCCCGCGACCATGTCCGTGCGCGAGGCCGCGAGCGTGATGAAGCAGCGACGCATCGGCGCCATGATGGTGGTGGATAGCGGCGCGCTGGTCGGCATATTCACTGAGCGCGATGCATTGAATGGCGTGGTGGCCGAAGGCCGCGACCCGCAAACTACGACGCTTGCTGAAGTGATGACAGCCGCGCCCAAAGCCGTCAGTCCGGATGCGACCTTCAAGTCCGCGCTTGAACTCATGCACGCCGGGCGCTTTCGCCATGTGCCCGTGGTTGAAAACGGCGCGCCCGTGGGGATGATTTCAGTGCGCGATGCGATGGGTTCCGAACTCGAATCCTTTGTCTACGAAATGCTGCGTCAGGAGCAGATGTCGCAGGTGCTGGCCTGATCCTGCGTCCGAGGTTCGCAGCCAATTCCTCCGAGGCTGTGGCGCGCGCGCCGCGGCGCAAGTTCGCCGCTGACAGCACTGGACAGCGCCCATAAAAAAATCGTTTAAAAACAATTAGTTATGTAATGTCTGACGCAACAAATAGCCGGCCCCGGAACACCTTTGCTGACGCTCTCCGCTGCTGAGCTGGGGTACTGCGCGATCGTCCTGCTGCTGGCTTACGGACTGCGCGGCAGCACCGGTTTCGGCGGCGCGGCGGGCATGCCGCTGCTGGCGCTGGTAGTGCCGATCAAAATTCTGGTGCCGGTGTGGACGCTGCTCGGCCTTGCGTCCTCGCTGGCCATTCTCGGCAAGGATCGCAAACAGATCGCGATCAGGGACTTGGCAACGTTTGTTCCGTGGTGCGTGCTGGGGGTGGGCGTGGGGCTGTATTTCTTCGCGACACTCGACGCGCGCACGCTGGCACGCGGACTCGGTCTGCTGGTGCTCGGCTATGCCGCGTATGTTTTTCGCAGCACCCTGATCGCCGGCGCGCAGGTGAAGCCGTTGCCGCGGTGGTTGAGTCCCGTTGCCGCGTCGGTGTCGGGCGCGGTGGGCGCGCTGTTCGGCACCATGGCCACGGTATTTTTTGCCATGTATCTCGATGTGAAGTCGATGACCAAGACGGTGTTTCGGGCCACCATGTCCGCGATGTTGCTGACCTTGTGTGTCGCGCGCGGCATCGGCTATTGGGCGGCGGGTGAATTCACGCGCGAGGTGTGGCTGGCGTTCGCGATGGCGTTTCCACTGATGTTGATCGGCGTCTGGGCCGGCGACCGCATCCACCTCAAGCTGTCCGAACTCGCGTTCAAGCGCGTCATCTGCGTGGTGTTGCTGATATGTGGAATTCCGTTACTGTTGCGCTGAGCGGGCGGTATAGAATGCCGCGGTTGTCCCCTTCACCGTGATCCGGAGTCATCATGTTCGAATATTTTCCGAATAATTACACCTGGAGTCTGGCTGTGATGTCCGCCTTGAATCGCGGCGGGCAGATGTCCGAAATCGATGAGGCCTGCCGCCCGCTGAAGGAGGTCGCCGGCATCAAGGCGCTGGCGGGCGATCCGACGCAGCAGCGCGCCTGGTTCGAGAGCTGGATGAAGGTGGCCGAGCGCGTGCAGCGCCTGGGTGAAGCCGACGAGGCTGCCGGACATCCCTTGTCCGCCGGCCGCAAGTACTTGCGCGCGGGCCTCTATTATCTGCTCGCCGAGCGCATGCCCAGTCACAAAGACCCGCGCCGGCTCGACGCCTACAAACGCGGCATCGAACTCTACAAGCGCGGCCTGATCTGTCGCAAGGAACCGGTGGAGTTTGTCGACGTCCCGTTCGGCAAGCACAAGCTGCCTGCGTTTTTCATGAAAGCGCCGGTGCCCGGGCGCGCCCCTTGCGTGGTGCATTTCGACGGACTTGATGTCACCAAGGAAATCATCTATGCCGCGGTGGGCGATGAGTTCCGCCGGCGCGGCGTGTCGCTGCTGATCGTCGATCATCCGGGTGTGGGCGCGGCCCTGCGCCTGCAGGGCCTGGCGAGCGGACCGGACACCGAAAAGCCCGCCGGCGCCAGCATCGATTACCTGGAAACGCGCTCCGACGTCGACCCCAAACGCATCGGCATCATGGCGCTGTCGCTGGGCGGCTATTACGCGCCGCGCGCTGCCGCGTTCGAAAAACGCTTTGCCTGCGCCGTGGCGTGGGGCGCCATCTATGATTACCACGCCTGCGTGTCGGACCGCATCGGCGGCCGCGGCGAGCCTTCGGTGCCGGGTTACGCGGAGCACGTGAACTGGGTGTTCGGTTGCGACAAGATCGAGGACACGTTAAAGATCGTGAAGCAGATGACACTCGAGGGTGTCGCCGACAAGATCACCTGCCCGCTGCTGATCGTACATGGCGAAAATGACCGCCAGGTGCCGCTGTGGCACGCGCAAAAAACCTACGACGCCGCGGTCAACAGCCCGGGACGCGAACTCAAAATCTGCCACCTCGCCGATGGCGGCGCTGAACACTGCGGCGCGGACAACGGACCGCTGGTGGTGGACTACATGAGCGATTGGGTGGCGGAAAAGCTGGGCGGGAGTGTGAAGGGAATTTAACGTCAAATCCGTTGACGCAGATTTACACAGATTGACGCGGAAAAAAACAATTCCTGGGTTAATCCGCGTCAATCTGTGCAAATCTGCGTCGAAGGTTTTTTTAGGAGCTCTCGATGAATCATCCGCAGACAGCATCCGTGCGCGAGCGTGTCAGCGCCGAGGAATGGGAGGCGCGCGTCAATCTGGCGGCGTGTTACCGCTTTGCGTCGTTCTTTCGCATGACCGATTTGATCTACACCCATATTTCCGCGCGTGTGCCGGGGCCGGAGCATCATTTTCTGCTCAACGCCTTCGGCTTGATGTGGGATGAAGTGACGGCGTCGAATCTGGTGAAGATCACGCTCGATGGCGAAATCGTTGATGACCCGACCGGGCTTGGCTTCAACCAGGCGGGCTTTGTGATTCACAGCGCGATTCACGCCGCGCGCCAGGACGTGATGTGCGTGATGCACACGCACACGGCGGCCGGCATTGCGGTGTCCGCGCAGGAACAGGGGCTGCTGCCGATATCGCAGCACGCGATGCGGCTCACCGGCAACGTGGGTTACCACCACTACGAAGGCGTGGCGCTCAATCTGGAAGAGCGCGAACGGCTGGTGGCGGATATCGGCGACAAAATGACGCTGATATTGCACAACCATGGACTGCTGTCGTGTGGCAGCAGCGTGCGCGAGGCGCTTGACTACATGTATTACCTCGAACGTGCGTGTCAGGCGCAGGTGGCGGCGATGGCCGGCGGCGCCAAGCTCATTGTTCCATCCCAGGCGGTCGCGGAAAGCGTGGCGCGCAGTTTCGAGCGGCCCGGCTATCAGGAGCGCAAGGGCGAATGGCGGGCGCTGATCCGGATGCTGGACAAGACCGATCCGTCCTACAAAACCTGATTCTTTCAACGCTACGCAACACCACGGAGTCGGAAAATGACACTCAAAAAAGGCGACATGTCGCAACCCAAAGACTACAAAATGATCGTCGAAAAGGACGTGTGGATTCCGCTGCGCGACGGCACGCGGGTGTGCGCGGACATCTTTCGTCCTGAAAGCAACAGCGAAAAATTCCCGGTCATCATGTCGCTTGGGCCCTATCAGAAAGACAAACTCTGGGTGCCGCCGCCGGATCTCGAAGAAAAGCCCAATCCCTACATGAACTGGGAAACGGTGAACCCCGAATGGTGGTGCCCGCGCGGTTACGCCATGCTGCGCGTGGACACGCGCGGCTCGGGTAAATCGCCGGGCAAATCGGAACCGAGTTCCTATCAGGAATCGCTCGATGCCTATGACTGCATCGAGTGGGTGGCGAAGCAGTCCTGGTGCAGCGGCAAGGTCGGCACCTGCGGCATTTCGTATTTGGCGGCATTTCAGTGGAAGGTCGCGGGCTTGCAGCCGCCGTCGCTCAAATGCATTATCCCGTGGGAAGGCCGCGCCGATCAGTATCGCGATCAGGCGTATCACGGCGGCGTGTTTGCCATGGGCTTTATTTCCAATTGGGCCAACCGCGGCACCGCGTGGGCGTTGCTGGATAAATCGCATACCTATAACCCTGACGGATTCGACAATAATCTGTTGTGGAATTTCATGCGTAACAGCCTGGATTCAGAATATTGGCGCCTGTGCAGCGCGCGCTGGGACAAGATTGAGGTGCCGGTACTCAGCGCCGGCAACTGGAGCGGTTTCGGCATGCATTTGCGCGGCAACACCGAGGCGTACTTGTGCGCCAAATCCAAACACAAGAAACTCCGCATCCACAGCGGCACGCATTTTCATGCGTTCTACTCGGAGGAAGGGCGCATCGATCAATTGCGCTTCATGGATCACTGGCTGAAGGGCATCGACACCGGCTTCATGGATGAACCGCCGGTGAAGCTGGAAATCCGCACCGGCGGCACGCAGCGCTCGCCATTCCGCTTCGAGGACGACTGGCCGATTCCGCGTACGCAGTGGACCAAAATGTATTTGCGCATCGACCGCCAGCCGAGTGCAAATCCCAAGGATGCCGAAGGTGAACTGGTGACGGCGCCGCTGCCCGCCGTGGCCACGGCCAGTTACGGTGCCGCCGCGCCCTCGCGCCCGGGCAAGATACCGCGCGGGGTATCGTTCGAAACGCCGCCGATGGCGGAAGATACCGAGGTAACGGGGCACATCGTGCTCAACGTGTGGGTGTCGAGCACGAACGAGGACATGGACATCTTTGCCACCATCCGCAACATCGACCCGGCCGGCAATGATGTGATGGAAATGGGTCAGATGGGCGAGCCGCTGCAGTGTGTGACCAAGGGCTGGTTGAGGGCATCCCATCGCAAGCTCGACGCGGCGAAGTCGCTGCCGTACCGGCCGTATCACGCGCACAATGAACGCTGGCCGCTGAAGCCTGGCGAGCCGGTCGAGTGCCAGGTGGAGATTATCGCCACCAGCATGGTGTTCAAAAAGGGCCACAAATTGCGCCTCGACATCTCGCCGGCCGACGGCGTGGGCACGCAACATTTCACCCATTTTTCGTGTGATTATAATCAGGGTGGCACCAGCACCATCCATTCGGGCGGCGACAAGCCGACATGGTTGTTGCTGCCGATCATTCCGCCGAAGTAAGCATGCGTTTGCGGGTGATCACCGCGCTGTGTGCGGCGGCAGGTTCGTGCGTTGCCGCGGCGCAAACCTATCCCGATAAGGCCGTTACCGTAGTGGCGCCATTCTCCGCCGGCGGATCGGTCGACCTGGTGGCGCGCGCGTTGGCGCAGCAAATGAGCGAACGGTGGAAGCAACCGGTGGTGGTGAGCAACCGTCCCGGCGCCAGCGGCAATATTGGCGCGGAACAGGTGGTGCGCGCGGCGCCCGATGGTTACACCTTGCTGATGGCGACCACGGCGATGTCCAGCAGCCCCGCGCTGTTTGCGAAGCTGCCGTTTGATCCGGTGCGTGATCTGGCGCCGGTCAGTCTGGTGGTGACCATGACCAATGTGCTGGTGGTGCATCCCTCATTGCCGGTGCGCTCGGTCGGTGCGTTGCTGGCGCTGGCGAAATCACAACCGGGTACGCTGGATTCCGCGTCGGCGGGTGTCGGCAGTTCCAATCATCTGGCGCTGGTGATGTTCAACACGCTTTCCGGCGGAGGTATCGGGCATGTGCCGTACAAGGGCGCGGCGCCCGCGGTAAACGATGTGATGGGCGGCCATGTCGCGATGACGTTCGCGCCCATTGCGGCAATTGTGACGCAGGTCAGGTCAAGGCGCCTTCGGGCGTTGGCGGTGACGGCCGCGCGGCGTTCATCGATTTTTCCCGAACTGCCGACCATCGCGGAAAGCGGTGTCGCCGGTTACGATGCATCAGGGTGGAACGCCGTGTTCGCGCCGCGCGCGGTTCCACGCGACATTGTGGGCAGGGTTCACGCCACCGTGCGCGACAGTATCGTCTCGGTCAAGATGAAAGACGTGCTGCTGAACTCCGGTGCGGAAGGTGTGGGTAGCACACCGGAGGAACTCGCGCAATTCCTCGGTAGCGAAATCGCCAAGTGGCGCAAGGTGGTCGCTGCCGCGGGAATCAAGTTGCATTAGCGCACTCCAACGTTGACCTGCAGCAACACGCAGGGTCGTACTCATAACAAACGATAAAGGAGGCAAGCATGAAATACGAACTCTATTACTGGCCGCACATTCAGGGGCGCGGCGAATACGTACGGCTGACGCTGGAAGAAGGTGAGGCCGAGTATGTGGATGTCGGGCGCCTGCCGGAGGCCGAAGGCGGCGGCCGGCCCGGCGTGGCGAAGGTGCTGCAGAATACCCGCAACCGCCACCCGCCGTTTGCACCGCCGCTGTTGAAAGCCGGTAGAACCGTGATATCGCACACCGCGAACATCCTGCAGTACCTCGGTCCGCGGTTGAACCTGGTGCCCAAGGGGCAGGCGCTGCGCCTGTACGCGCACGGGCTACAACTGACCATGACCGATTTCGTGCGCGAGGCGCACGACGTGCATCACCCGATCGCCAACAGCCTCTACTACGAGGACCAGAAGACCGAGGCGCTGCGCCGCAGCGGGCATTTCAGAACCGAGCGCCTGACCAAGTTCCTGAATTATTTCGAAACGGTGATCACGCGCGGCGGCGGCGAGTACCTGCTCGGCGCGTCATTTTCCTATGTGGATCTGTCGATGTTCCAGGTGATGGCCTCGCTCAAGTACGCGTTTCCCAACGCGATGGCGGGACTGGCAGAGAATATAACCCGCCTCAATGTGCTGCACGATCTGGTTGCTGCGCGTCCGCGTGTTGCGCGCTATCTGGCCTCGCCGGCGCGGCTGCCGTTCAGCGATCACGACCTGATGCGCTTGTATCCCGAACTCGACGCCTGATGGCCATGTCGCTCGACGCCAATAAGCAGCTGATACAGCGCCTCATCGACGAAGGCCACAACCGGCAGAACGCCGCCGCCGCGGCGGCGTTCTACAGCGAAGACGCGTCCAATCATCTGCGAACCGTGGGGCGCGCGGGCATGCAGGCGGTGTTCGAAACACTGTATGCCGTGTTTCCGGATTTTCATTACACCATCGAGCAGATGACCGCCGAGGCTGACCGCGTGACCTGCAAAATGACCATGACCGGCACCCATCGCGGACAGCCGAAGCTGCCGGATGCGTTCAGCGGCATGCTCACTGGTGTCGCGCCCACCGGCAAGGCCGTGAAAGTGTTGCAGTTTCACAGCTTTCGCATTCGCGATGGCCTGATCAGCGAGCACGCGGCAGTGCGCGACGACATGGGGATGGTGCTGCAGTTGGGGCTGGTGCAACGGCCCTGAATGGAGCGCGCGCAACTCATGTGCACGAGGTGCAGCAGCGTCACGCCCAGCGGTGAGGCTACTTCGGTGCTTCGGACGAAGACGAGCGGGTAACCTTGTTCGCGACCCGGCTGGCGACCCGGGCGGTTGCCTTGAAGCCGCGTTCGACGCCGTTCACTGCCGCCTTTGCACCCCGTTCGACGCCACGCGCGGCAGCCTTCGCACCCCGTTCGATGCCGTGGGCCGCGGCATAGGCGCCGCGTTCCACGGTGTTTGCGACCTTGTGGACCACGCCGGGCTGGCTGGTAGACGATGGGTCCGTTGATTCCTCAGCGAGCGCGACGCCGTGAGCGAGTGCTGCAAAGAGAATGCAAAGGCGCGCGCAGGGGAAGGTTTTGCGTTGCATGGTGGATCAGTAGACCTGCCTGATAACCTATGGTTCCCGAAGCTTTGCCAAGTGTCAGCCGTAATGGCGCTTCAGAATCCTGAATGTGTCAATCGACCCTGAACGGACAAGACGAATGTCAGCTTTGCTGCCACAAATTTTAAAAGTAAGGAAAAAGAAAAGACCTGACGCTTCGCCTGCGGTAGACGCTTCGCCTGCGCGGGTCAAGTTCGAACTGTTCGCACAGTTGCCCCAGCGGGC
>CADECM010000024.1 GCA_902825845.1 uncultured beta proteobacterium | reverse complement strand
CTAGGTGACGGGCTCTCCCGCTGTCGTCGACTTGTGCATGAGCCGGCGCGCGTTCGGCGAGAAGGGATTGCGATGATGCATCGTGCAACGGTTATCCCAGACGAGGAGATCGCCAACCCGCCACTTGTGATGCCACGCGTATTTCTCCTGGCACGTGTGCGCCCAGAGTTCGTCGAGTAGTTTTTCGCTTTCCGGTACGGGCAGATCGAAAATGTAAGCGTTTTGGCGGCGTCCGAGGTACAGGCATTTGCGCCTCGTGGCCGGGTGGGTGCGCACCAGCGGATGTCTGACGCCGGGCGCTTTCGAGGGATCCGTCACCTCGGCGAACTCGGGCCGCCGCATGCCGGCAGAGTTGTGTACTTTCGAGTGATTGGCATGTCGCCCATTGACCTTCGCCGCCAACCCGGCCGGCATCTCGTCGTACGCCTTGTACATGTTTATAAACCCTGTCTCACCGCCTTGCTCGGTCACTTCGATGGCGTGCAGCAGACTCGCGGAGATCGGCGTTTCCGTGAACGAACTGTCGGTGTGCCAAAACGCTTCGCCGTCGCCCAGCGCGCCGATGGGTTTGCCGGCCGCGTCCGTAATGTTGGAAATGATGGTGATATCGTCCGGCACCTCATCCGGCAAATACTTCTTGCGGCCCAACCCCAGCAACTGATTCGCAGCCTTTCCCGGCGGGCCGAACACTTCGCGAAGCCGCAAGAGATCGTCGAAGCTCAGCGACTGGCCACGGAACAGCAGAACCAGGTGCTCCGTGTAGGCATTGACGATGAATTCGCGATCTGCGGCAGAAACGTCTTTTGACAGATCAATGCCGGTAATCTCCGCGCCCAGGGCCTGGCCGGTGGGTATCACATTCATGGCTGCATCCTCCTCGAAACGACTGTAGCAATGCTGCGTAGACGCCCAATCGACCTGATGTGTTGCACGCATTTGTCGCTCATGGCGCCGCACAAATCGGCGATGATTCTAGCATGGCACATTGCCTTCCACCGTGGCCTGTCGGCCGCTGCGCTGCGCTGGGGATTTCATTCGGAGACAGGCTTTGGTGAGAACTCAACATGCGAGCGTGAGCGGTACGCCGTAAGCGCGGGTCTCAGTGCTTGGACGCATATCTGTGTGCCAGGGTTCGCTATTGGGACGGGAGAATGACCGCTGTATGCTGGCGGCCGCCAGTTCCACCTTTTTTTGCCTGAAACGGAAGTTCCTCCTCGTCTTATCGCTGTCGCTTGAACTGGGACTACACGCTAATAGCGGCCGGAAGTCCATCTCACACTACTCGGCCACTGCCGTCCTTCAAGTTGCGCAAAGTGTGCGGCAGCAATTTGGGCACATCGGTCACACCGAATAGTGTGGTCGAACGGCAAATCTGCGATCCTGTTAACCCATCATCGCAACCCATTTCAGTGGTTCACGAACTACTGCTGACGGGAAGTCAAAAGGAAGCAAAAATCTGTAAAATTGTCTGCTCAAATGTTCTTCCATGCGATTTTTGTGTATCGAAGAAGAGACGTCTTTGTCTGCTCAAGAACCGGTAGTTTGTACGTTCGCTAATCGTGCCCGCCCCTTCACACCAATCGACTCTCGGACGCATTCGCAGGCTCTGCACCACCACAGTTGCCGCCATATGGATCTACCAAGGCCTCGTCCCGAAACTCCTTGGCCCGCATTCAGACGAACTGGCAATGTCCCGCGCCTTCGGCATTGCGTCAGATTTGCAGATGGCGGTGTCGTATGCCGCCGGGGTCGTAGAGGTGCTGTTTGGTTTGTGTGTACTGATGCTACCCCGCCGAGCCTGGCCACAGTGGGTTTCGGCGTTGTCAATGGCCGTCCTGCTGGTGTTTGTCGCCATCTACACGCCGCACTTTCTCGTCGGCGCGTTCAACCCCGTGGTCATGAATGTCGCCTCCATAGCACTGTCGATCGTCGCGCTGTTTGCGCTTCGCGCCGAGGCGTCAAGGACAGACTAAGCGGTTGGGTCCGCCATAGGCGTTTCCACCTCGCAGTCGACGCTAAACAGCCACAAGAACGACGCAAGGAGCAGCCCCAACATGATCGGCAGCACCCATACGATGGGCAGTTGCAGCACGACGCCCAGCACGACCCCGGTCAACACGATGACGGCAACCACGGCGTAGTTCTTGCGCAGCGCGTAACGCAGGGTGATTTTTTGCAAGGTGCGTCCGTTTGTGGCGAGTGTCGCGCTCATACGCTGAACGCCGGGCGCGCGCGCTTCGTGCTGGATCGTTACCTCATACGGCGTGCCCTCGTGCTCGAACGCGATGGTTTGCTGGTGTGCGAGCGAGCTTTCGCGCGCGACGCATACGCCGTTGACATAGACCCTGGCCCACGAGCGAAACGCGGCGTGGCATACGGCGATACGCTTCTCGCCGTGCGGGAATATCCACCACAAGCCGCCATTGCCGCCGCCGCTGGCGTCGGGAATTGCCTCTCGCGAGGGCGTTGGGGGCATCGGGGTCAGCCGCTGCGCCATGTCGGCGGGGGACGCTTGTGCGGCGTCCAGGGCGGTTTGTGCCGCTGAGGACGCCGGCACTCGCGCGGGACGAGCGATGGCCCGCAGCGCAATGGCGATCCACAATACCGAAACGATGTCGGCTGCGTAACCCAGAGCGGTCATCATCCGCTCTTTCGTTCCCACGTCCACCTCGGCAAATTCCAACCCGACGACAATCGGCAGGTATAGGCAAATCACGCGCACCGTAATTGGCCAGCCGATGCACACGGCGCGCTCGATCAGGCGCTGTCCCCGAGCGCCGCCGTTGGCCCAATACCAAAGCAACACTCCGGCCGCGCTGGCGAGCGCGTACCCAAAAAGGGCGAACCAGCTCGAATTGCCCGATTGGGTGGCTCCCAAGGCGAGGTAAGCCGAACAGGCGAGAAAGTACTGCATTTTCTCGCGATCGGTTACCGCGTCGCGCTGGAGCGCCTCGATAAGCGGTTGGGTACTTAGCCAGTACATGTCGGATTACCCGGATCAGTACGTCATGAGGGGTGAGGGTGTTCCGCCATCGCGGGCGCATAACGCACGGCCGGGTGATCGGCCCTGCGTCTGTCACACCGGTGCCGCTGCTTCGTGGCGGGCCATGACGATCAGACTCAATCAACGTAAGTGATGCATTCGACCCGTCCGCGTTGCACCTCGTATTGGCTGGTCCGATGCTGGCGGTTGCAGACGTCGGCGTAATTGATGTTGGCCGATTTGGACACAAAGGTCGTGTTAAATCCCATGCTCGTGGTGATGCAAATGGGCTGGCCGTTGCGATGGGTCCCGGCGCCCGTGAATCCGCGTTGTTTGCAATAGCTGTGCAGATTCGCCGTGCGCATGACCTTGCGCTGCGCCCGGGGTGGAGCCTGAACGGGGGGGGTATTGGCGCGTGGCGTGCTATAGGGCTGGCTCGGCGGCACCGGTGGTGGCGCGTAGCTGTTTCCCGGCTGTACCGCGGGGGGCGCGGGAGGCGCGGGCTGAGGCTGGTAGCTGCCGCCATCGTACCCGCTGGTTGCGCAAGCCGCCAACAGTGTTGGCAGGACACTCATGACGACACACTTCGAATATTTCTTGAACATGAACGCTCTCCTCGAATGGTGATACTTCAATTGTTATTTTCGCGACGGTGTAACCTGTTGCTGCGGCTTACCGATTCGCGCAACTGACCGTGACTTCGCGCAATTCGCGCTCGCCCTCGCGCCGTAATAGCAATCGCAAGGGATCCCAGACGGGTTTGTCGCTACGCACTTCGACTTCCTCGCCCGACATACCGTTGACCGTCATGCCATCGATGCCGAATATCTGGTCGCCGAGCCTAAGTCCCGAGCGCTGCCCGGCGGTATCTGTGCTGTCATACTTTGGCCCAAAGCCGTTAATCCAGAAGCCGCCATACTCCAGGGGTTTGTCCCCGATCGAGCGCGCGATGGCGATATTGATTCCCGAATAACACGTAGACGGATCGTCGAGCTTGCGCTTTTTGGCCAGCTCTCCCCATGGCGCCCGGCTTCCATCGCGCGGGCGCAGTGCAGCCAACAAAGCTGCATCGCCGGTCACGCCCTGCGGTGGCGAGGCAGCCCGCGCCGCTGCCGGTGCGGGCGGTGGCGGCGGGCTCGGCTGTGCGGGTGCCGCCTGCAGCGGTTCTGTTGGCGCTGGCGCCGGCCTCGCGCCGCCTTGCGAGGGCTGCGGCTGCGGTTCGCGTGGTGCGGGCTGCGGTTGCGGCGGACGCGGTGCGTTATCGCGCATGCAAATTTGATAGGGCACATCGCAGCGTTCTCGCGACGGACAGCGTACCGCATGCGGGGTGCAAAACAGTTCCATCTCCTTCACGCGATGCGGCGCGGTGCAGTTTTGTTCGCGCACCCGCAGATTCCGGCAAGCTTGTTCCGCATTGGCGCGCTTGTTCGGCGGCAGGCCGCGGGCGCAACTATCGAATTCACGACGCGCATCGGCAACGCACGCCCGCATAGTATCTTGGTGTCGTTTGCGGCAATCGTTCAGCAACGAGTTGCAGGTGTTCTGCAGCTCCTGCGCGCACGCGTCAAAATTGAGCCGGCACATGCGCTGGTCGAGTGTTTGTGCGTGCCCAGCGCCGGCGCCAAGTCCTAGGGCCAGCACCCACGGTATGAGGTAGCGAATCATGGTTTCTCCCTGGTTTTAGCCTATTGTCTTATCAGCGCGTCTAGCGCGCTGCAATACGTACTTCTAACAACGGCTGCTTGGTTTGAACAATTTGCCAACGCTGCAGCCGGCCTTGTTGATGGTTTTTGCGGCACTATTGCCTGCTTTGGTGATGCCTTTGCCGACCGAGTTAATGGTCTTGTCCGGATGCGCGATGGCGTTGACGCCTGCCTTGCCCACCGCGTAGGTGCCTTTCACAAGCCCCGTGCCCACGCCCACGGCAGTGTTGCCGACGGCCACGACGGTGTTGCCCGCGGTGGTGACCGCATATTTCGGATGGGTGACCATGTAGGCCCCGGTTTTGACCAAACCCACGCCGCCGTTCACGACGTTTTCCGCCATGCGATCGGGGCGCGCGAGCGAAGTGGCGAATTGCCCGGCCATGTGCACGCCGCCGTGGGCGAGCTCGCCCACGCGCTTGTGCATGTCTTGCGGGCGTTGCATGGTGTCGCCGAACCACTTTGCGGCTTCCATCTCATCGGGCATATGCACGCCAGTCGCGGTTTCCAGCGCCCAGCCTGCTGTAGCACCCGCCACGCCGCCCGCCCCACCGGCACGAGTGCGGCCCCCACCCGAGCGCGGCGCATCCACATCCGCATGCACGTGCGCGGTGCGCGGTGCGCCGGAGTGGGCCGGCGCATGCGTGCCACCGTGCGCGCGGCTGGCGTGGCCACGGTCGCGCGTGTCATGCCCGTGCGTCGTGTGCCGGTGTGTTTGATGCGTATCCGCGGCGCCGTGCGCATGATGCGCGCCCCGGTGATGCGCTTGTGCGCTGGCACCCGCGCGATAAACGCGATTCATTTCATCAGGGTGCCGCGCAAGCGTTTCGACGTCGGCGTGGGGCCCGTGCCGCGGCGCATGCTGCGCCTCCAGATTCTCGAACGCTTCCATGCGCCGGGGATGCTGGCGTCTGTGCTGCGCATGCCTGCCGGTTTCGCGCAGTGCCGCCGCTTCCGGCGTTTCGCCCGTTACCAGCGCGCGCGTTTCGGGTTCCAGATTTTCGATGCTGCCGTCCATGTGTCGCTTCTGCGTCTTTTGCCCTGTCTTCAGGGTGCGAATGGCGTTATCGCCATCTCGCTGGAGGTTAGCCATGATTTCGTCTTCGACATCGCTGTCCTGTGCGTAGAGCGGGACACTGGTGAAGGCGACGCCCGCCAGCATCAGCGCGATCAGGGTTTTGCGAAGGGTTGGGTTTGAATGCGCGTTCATTTGAATCTCCTCGTGTGTGTACTTGTCTGCTGGGTGGTTCACTTGCGGCTACGGTCTCGTTGTTACGGGCTGCGTCGATGAATTTCATTCTAGGAACCACCAAATGAAAAATCATCGAATCAATTGCAACGGACTTCGGTATTTTGTTACCGACATTGCGAGACTCGTAACCAAGTGTTGCCGCAGTGCTTGCGGGTCAGTAGCAATACGTAGCGCAAACGGGGGTTTTGTGCTTGTCCGCGTACCGAATCCGCTAGGGCAACGAAACGCTTTCAAGCACCGGCCTCTTCGGATAGTTAGTGGTATGCGCTAACCACTGATTCGGCTGCCCGGCAAGTCTCGCCCAGCGTACAAAACTCGAGGTTTTTCGCTGCGCGAATCTCGCGGGCCATTGCAAAGATCACGGCTACACCGGCGCCGGGCGTCATAGCAGCGGCGCATCGCCTTGGGTACTGACAAGGGATCGGGATCAACATGACGAACACAGCAAGGACTTGCGCAGGGCACGACTGACGAAGTGCACAAGCATATCGTATGCTTCCCGTGCGACCGGTGTGAGCTACCTTGCCGACCTTGGCTCGAAGCTACTTCGATGACCGCTCAGGCCGCCCACCACGCTATTGCGTGGCCTTCCTGAGTGACCAGTTCGCTCCAATACCGGCGCTTGAACCTCTGCGTGGTGGCCAAGTATTGTGACTTGACCTTCACGCAAGGTGCGCGGTGCGTCAGTCGTCCGGATAACAGCTTTCTGCAATCGGCGACGTGCGGCCGTTGGCCAACATTTTCACGGCATCAGCGCGCACTTCGCGGATTTTGGCCGCATGCCCGGACCATCAAATCCCGATCGGATCTAGCGCGGTCCTCGCCTGTTCTGATCCCGGCCTTGACAGTTCCTCAAAGCGATACCGCCGCCACGCAACTGCGCGATCTCGGCATCATTCTTTTGCAACACCCCGCGCAGAATCTCATCCGTGTGCTGCCCCACCACCGGCGGCGGGATTTCGTGTTTGATCGGCGATTCGGAAAACTTCATCGGGCTTGCCACCAGCGGCACTTTGCCTGCGGCGGCGTGCGGCAGTTCGCTATTCATGCCGCGCGCGATCACCTGGGGCTCCTTGAACACCTCATCGATGGTGTTGATCGGGCCGTTACCGCACGATGTTCGGATGCGCATTGCCATTCTTCCAAGGCCTCTGCACCGCACTCGCTCGGATACTATCCGCCATAACGGCTGCTGCTTTCGACACGCCATGCGTTTTTCCCCGAGAAAGGGGTGCGCCTGCCGGCCGGCTCTGGATCGGTCAACGGCGTCACCATGTCCGAAATTGCATGAGGGTGTGTTGAACTTTGCCGTCTCGCCACCCCTGGTTCTAGGTGGTGCGTGGCTTCGGGGTATCGTGGTCAGCCGCCTGAGCAGGCGATATTCCTCGACAGGCACGCGTTGCAGTTGCACGTATGGCAAGTCACGACTATATTTGGTCTTTATTCAGTCCTTCCTCGGGTGCCGTCATGCGTTATTCATCTCAAGTCAAACCCATCAGCTACCTTAAAGCCAACGCGGCGGAAGTGCTGCTGCAGCTTGCCGAGCGTCGCGAGCCGATGGTCATCACCCAGAACGGTGAAGCAAAGGCGGTCATTCAGGATGTGGCAAGTTTTGAGGACACACAGGAAACGCTGGCTCTGCTGAAAATTCTCGCCCTGGGCAATCAACAGATTGATGCAGGCAAGGTCAAGCCCATTGCCGAGGTGGCCGCCAGGCTGCGCGCCAAGCGGGCAAGGTAATGCCGCGGGCGCGCTATTCAGTACTGGTCACGGAGAGTGCCGAACGTGATCTGGAAGCAATCCATGACTACATCGCCGAACACGATTCGCCGGCAAAGGCCGCCTACGTGCTCAACCATCTGATGAAAGTCATGGATAGCCTTGCTACCTCGCCCGAACGCGGCAGCTATCCCAAGGAGCTTGCCGCGCTCGGCATCAAGGAATATCGACAGGCATTTTTCAAGCCCTATCGGGTGGTCTACCGGGTCGTCGGCGCAAACGTCTACGTCTACCTCATCGCCGACGGTCGGCGTGACATGCAATCTTTGCTTGGCCGGCGCCTGATGATCGGCTAATCGCCGTTGCCCGGCCTTCAGCGTCTTTTAGACGATACCGCCGCCACGCAACTGCGCGATCTCGGCATCATTCTTTTGCAACACGCCGCGCAGAATCTCATCCGTGTGCTGCCCCACCACCGGCGGCGGGATTTCGTGTTTGATCGGCGTTTCGGAAAACTTCATCGGGCTTGCCACCAGCGGCACTTTGCCGGCGGCGGCGTGCGGCAGTTCGATTTTCATGCCGCGCGCGATGACTTGCGGCTCCTTGAACACTTCGTCGATGGTGTTGATCGGGCCATTGGCCACGCCGGCATCGTCGAGCAGCTTGACCCACTCCGCGGTGCTGCGCCTGAGGAAAATCTCGTTCAGGATGCGTGTGACCTCGACGCGGTTTTTTACGCGATCGGCGTTGGTGGCGAAGATGGGGTTCTTCAGCAGGTCGGTGCAGCCCGCCGCTTCGCAGAACTTGTTGAACAGGTTGTCGTTGCCGCAGGCAAGGATCACCGCGCCGTTGCTGGTGTTGAAGGTCTGGTACGGCACGATGTTCGGATGGGCGTTGCCGATGCGCGAGGGCGCTTCGCCGGTGGCGAAATAATTCATCGCCTGATTGCCGAGAAACGCCACGGTGGTGTCGAGCAGCGCGACGTCGATCCATTGCCCCTTGCCGCTCACCGCACGGTGCGCGATCGCCGCGCAGATGGCGATGGTGGCGTACATGCCGGTGGTCATGTCAATGATCGGTATGCCCACGCGCTGCGGGCCGGCGCCGGGCAGGCCGTCCGCCTCGCCGGTGATGCTCATCAGTCCGCCCATGCCCTGCGCCATGAAGTCGTAGCCCGGGCGGTCCTTGTAAGGCCCGGTCTGGCCGAAGCCGGTGACTGAACAGTAGATCAACCCGGGGTTGAGTTTCTTCAGGTCCTCATAGCCCAGGCCGTAGCGCGCGAGATCGCCCACCTTGTAGTTTTCGATCAGGACATCGCAGCGCTGTGCCAGCTCGCGCACCAGTTGCTGGCCCTCGGGCTTGCTCAGGTTGACGGTGATCGATTTTTTGCCGCGGTTGGCGGCGCAAAAATACGCGCCCTCTTTGGTGTCGTTGCCCTTTTCATCTTTCAGGTACGGCGGCGCATAGCCGCGCGAGTCGTCGCCCTTGCCCGGACGCTCAACCTTGATTACTTCAGCGCCGAGGTCGGCCAGATTCTGTCCGCACCACGGACCCGCGAGCACGCGTGAGAGGTCGAGCACTTTGATATGGGATAAGGGTCCTGACATGATAAACTCCAGAATACTCAATAAAAACAATAAGTTATAATTTAACGGCCAGTAAAGACCGGTTTGCGCTTTTGCATGAACGCAGCATGGCCTTCACGAAAATCCTGCGTATCAAAATACGCAAAGCTCGCTTCGATCTCCGCCTCACTCAGCGGCGCGGGTTGCGGCGTAAGCCGCCGCACAAATTGTTTGTGCCAGCGCGCCACCAGCGGCGCGCCCGCCGCGATGCGTGCCACGCTGGCGGCAACGTCGCCGGCAAGCGCGTCGTCGGGCACCACGCGCGTGAGCAAGCCCTTGTCGAACGCCTCGCGTGCATCCCACACGCGGCCTTCCAGCAGGATCTCCAGCGCCGCTGCGCGCCCGACCAGCGGCAGCACCGCGGCGAGCTCGTCGTAAGCAATCGAAAATCCCAGCCGGTTGATCGGCACGCCAAAGCGCGCGGATTCTCCCGCTATGCGCAGATCGCACTGGCTCGCCAGCTCCAGCCCGCCGCCCACGCACGGGCCGTGAATCATCGCCACCACCGGATGACGGCATTCGGCAACCGCCTTCAGCGCGCCGTCAACGTGCTCGCGGTGATACACCATGCCCTGTGCCTTGGTATCGCGCACGCTGGCGAATTCCGCTATGTCGGCGCCCGCCGCGAAGGCGTTGTCGCCCGCACCGCGCAGCACGATGCAGCGCAGCTTGTCATCAGCCGATACCTCGCGCATCACGCGCGCGAGGTCCTGCCACATCGCCACGGTCAGGGCGTTGAGCTTGGGCGGGTTATCGAGCGCGACGGTGGCTATCGCGCCGTCACGCTCAAGGGTGATTTGTCCGGACATCGGCAATGGAGAAAATGCCGGGCGAGATTAGCACAAACCCGGCGCCACCATGAGCCGCGCCGAAGACTGCGGTCTGAGGGGAATTGCCTATCCTTTAAGCCCGATACGCCTGATCAGCGCGCCCCACTTTTCGGTCTCCTTGCGCAAAAACGCGGTGAACTGCTCCGGCGTGCCGCCGATGGGGATGACACTCGACGCGGCATAGGTGGCCTGCACGGTCTTGGATTTAAGCGCAATGTTGAACTCGGTGTTCAGCCGCGCCAGCACGTCCTTGGGGATGCCCTTCGGCGCCATGATGCCGCCCCACGGCGCGATTTCGTAGCCCGGCACGCCGGCCTCGGACACCGATGGCAAATCGGGGAGCGCCGGCAGACGTTTGGGCGTGGTCACCGCAAGGCCGCGCACACGCCCTGCTTTAACATGCGGCAACATCGGCGCGCTGTTATGGATGATGATCTGGCCTTCGCCACCGATGGTGGCCACCACCGCCTGATCGACGCCTTTGTATGCCACGTGCACGAGCTTGATGCCGGTCATCGACATCAGCAACTCGCCGCCCAGATGCAAGCTGGTGCCGACGCCGCTGGAGCCGAAGTGCAGTGTGCCGGGGTGCTTGCGCGCATGCGCGATCAGTTCCGCGACCGACTTCACCGGCAGACCCGGAAATACCGCCATCACATTGGGCGTGGACGTCAGTTGCATCACCATCTGCAGGTCGCGGCCGGCGTCGTAGTTCAAGCCGGACACCAGGCTGGGCAGCGTCGACAGCGCGAACGTGGCATAGCCCAGCGTGTAGCCGTCGGCCGGCGCCTTGGCCACCAGCTCGAAGCCAATGCGGCCACCCGCGCCGGAGCGATTGTCCACCACCAGTTGCTGCCCCATCTGGCGGCCGATCTCCTGCGCAAACATGCGCGAGCTGATGTCGGGTGAGCCGCCGGGCGCGGATGGCACGATGAGTCGGATTGGGCGATGGGGATAAGGTTGGGCGCTGACGGTTGCCGGCGCCAGCGCGGCACACAACAGCGCAAAGGCAATGCTTGTTGTGATCGGTAAACGGTGAGGTTGCATCGGTACTCTCCAGATGATCGTGTAAGGCAAGGATGCGTATCGAACTACTGATGCGAATACAGCGTCTTGCCCGCCACCGGCAGCTTCGCCATCAGAATGTCGCCCGACAGTGACTCGGTGATGTACAGCGTTTTCAGATCGGGCCCGCCGGCGGCGACATTCGCCAGATGATGATGCTTGTGATCCGGCGAATGAATCAAATGCGTGGGCAGCATGTTCGCGTCAAAGCGCCAGATGCCAACGCCGAGCTGGCACACCAGCAGTCCGTTTTGGGAATCCATTTCAATGCCGTCGGGCCCGCCCACGCCGCCGGAGAGTTGCACGGCGACGCCGGTCTTGGAGATGTTGCCGTCGGCCATGATCGGCAGCCGCCAGATTTGCTGCGAGCGCGTGACGCCGACATAGCAATGCTTGTCGGTGGTCGACAGCGTGATGCCGTTGGGGCTGGGCACGTTATCGCACAGGCGGTCGAGGCGTCCGCCCGCGGACAGGCGGAACACGCGGCCGGTGGGGTCGGCGATGCCGGTCTGGCCCTGATCGGTGAAGTACAGATCGCCGTTGGCTGCAAAGTGCAGATCGTTCAGGCCCTTGAAGCCTTCGCTGAATGCCGTGCGCAACACGGTCTCAAGCTTGCCGGTTTTGGGATCGAGTTTGAGCAGGCCTTCCTTGTAATCGCAAATCCAGATGCTGCCGTCCTTGTGGATTTTCAGGCCGTTGGGCCAGCCGTCGTATTGCGTGACCAGCTCCCAATCCTTTTTCGGGGTGATGCGGAACACGCGGCCGAACGGTATGTCGACAAACCACAAATTGCCTTCGCGGTCGAACGACGGCCCTTCCAGAAAACATTCGACTTCCGCGTTCTGCCGGTTGGGATCGGACCATGCGGTGCGCTGCTTTTTGCGAAACTTTGCGGGCATCGACATGAAGACTTCGGTTTCAATGAGTTCAAGTTTCTGGAACGGATTAAACATGAGGGTCTTTCAAAAATATCAATTAAAACAGATAGTTACATGGATTCGACAACCGCCGCCACCGCCGCTGGCGGCACCGTCGCGCCAAAGCGCGGCAAGTCTACACCAATGACAGCGCCGCGCCGGACTGTGGATTGCCACAATTGACACCGACATCGAAGCGAACTAAAACCCGCATACCAACAGGAGGCTTCATGAAACAAAAACTTTTCGTTCTGACACTGCTCGCGGCATCCTCCGCGATGGCGCAGGATTTTCCGAGCAAGGCCATCAACATCACGGTGCCCAATCCCCCGGGCGGCATGAATCAGTTGCATGCGCAGCCGCTGTCCAACGCACTGGAAAAGCTCACCTCGCAACCCGCGCCGGTGGTCAACCGCCCGGGCGCCGTGGCCGCGGCCGGCACCGCCTACGTGGTGAATCAGCCGCCCGACGGCCACAGCTGGCTGGTCACCACCGCCAATCTTCATCTGGCGCTTGAAAAAGACAAGCTGTATGGCACCAAAACGCCGTATTCGCTGGATCAAATCGCATTTGTCGCACTGATGAGTTCCGACCCCCTGGTGATGGGCGTGCATCCGGCATTACCGGTGAAGTCGGTGAAGGAGCTGATCGCCCTCGCCAAGTCGCGCCCCAACGAACTGGTGTTTTCAAGCTCCGGTCCGTACGGCATCACGCACACACCGGTGGTGATGTTCCTCGACGCCAGCAAGACCAAAATGCGTCATCTGCCGACCACCGGCGGCGGACCGGCCATCACGCAGGCGCTGGGCGGCCATTCGCAACTCACCGGCGGCGGACCGGCGACGATGGCTCCGCATGGCAAATCAGGCAAGCTGCGGCTGCTGGCCACCTGGGGCGACAAGCCGCATCCGGCGGTGCCCGAGTTGCCGACGTTCAAATCGTTGGGCATGAACATCGAGGCCTATTTGTGGGTGGGCCTGTTCACTTCGGCGGCGGTGCCCGAAGCGACGCTCACCAAGGTGCGGGATCTCGCGCGGCGCGCCGTCGCCGACGCGCAATTCCAGAAGACGCTCGTCAACGCGCAAGTGGTGCCCCAGTATCGCGATGCCGCGGCGTTCAAGCAATTTTTCGAGGCCGACCATAAACGCATGGCGTCGGCGATCAAGAGCATCGGCAAGATTTAGCGCGGCGCGCGCTGGCCGGGGGACGCACCCGCGCATCGCTCGCGCGGTGCACCCGCCCGCGTTACTCGGGTTTGAAACCCGCCAGCTTCACCACCCCGGCCCAGCGCGCGATTTCGCGCCGGATGTGAGCGGCGAACGCGTCCGGTGTGATGCCGCCGGGCTCGGAACCTTCCGCCAGCAGGCGTTCGCGCAGTTCGCGGCTGGCGAGTATCTTCGCGGTCTCGCCATGCAGTCTGCGCAGGATTGCCGCTGGTGTGCCGTTCGGCACCACCAGCCCCTGCCACGAACTGACGTCGAATTGCGGCAGCCCCACTTCCGCGGTGGTCGGCACCGCGCTGGCAGTAGCGATGCGCCGCTTTGAGGTGACGGCGTGGGCGCGCAATTTACCCGTGCCCAGATACGGAATCGCGCTCGGCGGTTGTTGCAATGCCATCTGCACCTGTCCCGCCAGCAGGTCGGTCAACGAAGGGCCGGCGCCCTTGTAGGGAATATGCGCGACCTTGAGTCCGGTCTGCGACAGGAACAATTCCATCATCAAGTGCGACGCGCCGCCGCTGCCGGATGACGCGTAGTTGAGTTGCCCCGGTTTGGCCCGTGTCAGCGTGATCAACTCGCTGTACGACGTTGCGGGCACCGACGGGTGCGTGACCAGAAACATCGGCGACGATGCCGACAGGGTCACCGGCGCAAAATCCCGGAGCGGATCGTACGGCAGATTGCGATAGGTGCTGACGTTGGTGGCGAGTGTGCTGATGGTGCCGAAGAACAGGGTGTAGCCGTCCGGCGCGGCGCGCGCGGCCATCGCTGCGGCGATGTTGCCGCCGCCCCCGCCGCGGTTATCGACCACCACCTGCTGCCCGAGTTGTTGGGAAAGCTTCGCGCTGATGGTACGGGCCATGAGGTCGGTGGCGCCGCCCGGCGCGAAAGGCACGAGCGCGCGTATCGGGCGCGACGGGTAACCGTCCGCCGCGCCGGCGATGCCGGCAGCGGCGCACAGCAACGCGGCCGCGGTGGCGCGCCGGGGCCATGCATCGCGGGTGCAGTTAGGGGCATTGAGTATCAAATTTTTCTCGCAAGCGTGTCGCATGGTTTCAGGTTGAATTTCAAAGCTTGATGCACGCCGCGAAATGCCCGGGCTTGACCTCGCGCAGCGGCGGGCGTTCGCGCTGGCACCCGGCGTCGGCACGCGGGCAGCGGGTGTGGAACACACAACCGGCCGGCGGCGCCAGCGGACTAGGCACTTCGCCGCCCAGCACGCGGTGCGCGCGCCCGGCTTCGATCACGGGATCGGGCACCGGCACGGCCTCCATCAGTGCCTGCGTGTAGGGATGCAGGGGATCGGCGTACAGCGCGTCGCGGTCGGCGATTTCCATGACGCGTCCCAGATACATCACGATCACACGGTCGGATATGTGGCGCACCACAGCCAGATCATGTGCGATAAACAGATACGTCAGGCCGAATTTGGTCTGCAGTTCTTCCAGCAGATTGATGATCTGCGCCTGGATCGATACGTCGAGTGCCGATACCGGCTCGTCGCACACGATGAATTCCGGTTCCATCGCCAGCGCGCGCGCAATGCCCACGCGCTGGCGCTGTCCGCCGGACAGTTCGTGCGGGTAACGGCTTGCCATGTAGTCGAACAGGCCCACCTGATGCAGCAGCGCACAGGCGCGGGCGCGCGCATGGTCCACGTCCGGCTGCAGTTTGAACACCAGCATCGGCTCCGCGATGATGTCGCCGATGGTCATGCGCGGATTGAGGGAGCTGAAGGGATCCTGAAAAATCACCTGCATGCTGCGGCGATAGCGCTTGAGCGCATCGCCCCGCGCGGTGGTGACCTCGGTGTCGCCGAAGCGGATGCTGCCGGCGGTGGCTTTTTCCAGACGCAGCAGCGTGCGTCCCACCGTGGACTTGCCACAGCCGGATTCGCCGACCAGCCCCAGTGTTTCGCCCTTGAACACATCGAACGAAAGGTCGTCCACCGCACGCACCACGTCGCGCCGGCGGCGCAAGGCCTTCAGCCCGGTGGAAACATCGAAGTAAGTCTTGAGTTGGCGCACGCTGACCAGCGGCTTGCCGCGGTCCACGGTCTTCGTCACCGAGCTGCCTTGCGCCGCGGCCTGCAGGCCCATCGCCTGCGGGCCCCGCCGCTCCAGCTCCAGCGAGCGCAGGCACGCGGTGTAGCGGTCCTTCGCCACTTCGGCCATGTCGGGCAGGGCGAGGTCGCACGCGCTGTTGCGCGCCGCGCAGCGCGGTGCAAAGCGGCAACCCGGCGGCGGTTCCATCAGGTCCGGCGGGGCGCCGTGGATGGTCTCGAGTTGCTGTCCGCGCGGCAGATCCAGCCGCGGCACCGAACGCAACAGCCCCACGGTGTAGGGGTGCAGCGGTTTCGCGAACACGGCATGCGCGTGGCCCTGTTCGGCCATGCGCGCCGCGTACATTACGTTCACCCGGTCGGCGTAGCGCGCAACTATGCCGAGGTTATGCGTTATCAGCACCAGCGCGATGTTCAGGTCGCGCGCGAGATCCTTCATCAGCCGGAGGATTTGCGCCTGGATGGTCACGTCCAGCGCCGTCGTCGGCTCGTCGGCAATGATGAGTTTGGGATTGCACGACAACGCGATGGCAATCACCACGCGCTGGCGCATGCCGCCGGAAAACTGGTGCGGATACTGCTCGAGCCGCGATTCCGCGTCCGGGATTCCCACCAGATTGAGCAACTCCAGCGCGCGGGCGTGGGCAGCTTCGGGTGACATGTGCAGATGCTGCAGCAAGGGCTCCAGGATCTGATAGCCGATGGTGAGCACCGGGTTAAGCGCGGTCATCGGGTCCTGGAAAATCATCGCCAGATCGCGGCCGCGAATGCGGCGCATCTCTTCCAGGTCAAGCTGCAGCAGATCGCGGCCCTGAAACAGCACGCGGCCCTGCGTCACGCGCCCGTTCTGCGCCAGCAGGCGCATGACAGCCAGCGACGATACCGACTTGCCGCAGCCCGATTCGCCCACCAGCGCCACCACTTCGCCGGCCCGCACCTGGTACGAAATGCCTTCCACGGCGCGCACCACGCCGCGCGGCGTTGCGAATTCCACGTGCAGGTTGTCGACTTCAAGCAACCACGGCGTGCCGCCCGTGTCGGGCAGGGGCGCAGCGTTTTGGGTGTCGACGTGGTCCATCGGGGCGGATTTGGCCAGGCAGTGAGGAGATGGCGGAGGCGCCTATTGTAAGGCCTGCACGGGAGAACACAGCCGCATTAATGCTAGTCCTTACCAACTAATTTGTGCGGCAGGCGATATTACATAACTTATTGATTTAAAACACATAATTTAAATTTCTCTTCTGCCGATCCAGCGCGACATCCTGCGGACACACGCTATTTCCCTCGCGCCAGAAGCGCCGGGCAACTATTGCGTTTTTTATATTTATGGACTATACATCTGAATAAGTCTATTACAAGACATTTCACATGGTCCCCCAAGCCCGCGAGCCGCGTCCCGAATATGCTGCGGCAAAATCTGTTTCCAATGGCGCGTTACGCACCCTGTTCCGCATCGCCGAGGCATGGCAACTCGGCAATCGTGAGTTGATGAAGCTATTGGGCAACCCGCCAAGGTCAACGTTCTATAAATGGAAGCAGGGCGAGGCGGTGACGCTGCCGCACGACGTGCTGGAGCGCATCTCCTACATCTTCGGCATTTACTCGGCGCTGCAGGTGCTGTTACCCAGACCCGAGGCCGCCGACGCCTGGGTCAAAAAGCCCAACAGCGCACCGCTGTTCGGCGGCAAAAGCGCGCTGGATCGTATGCTGTCGGGTCAGGTCGCCGATCTTTATGTGGTGCGGCAGTACCTCGACGCGCAGCGCGGCGGCTGATCGTGGCGCGCCCGGAAACGGCCCGCGTGACGTGGGCGCCCAGCTATCGGCTGATCCCCAGCCGCTTTCCCCCGGTAAGCGTATTCGACCGTGTGGCCGACCCGGCGGATCTGGACGCGGTGTTTGCGGTGGAAAACCTGACCAATCCAAGACTGCGGCAGGAAGCGGGCGATATTTCGCTGGTGCCCGTGGAGGAGCGCGTGACGGGGCGGGGCACCACACCGATCATGGCGGCTTTTACCCACCTCGACCCCGAGGGCAGCCGCTTTACCGACGGCAGCCATGGCGTGTATTACGCCGCGCGGTCGCTGGACACCGCCATTGCCGAGACGCGCCACTCGCGCGCACGCTTTCTCGCCCGCACCAGCGAGGCCGCGATGGAAATCGACATGCGCACCTACCTCACCGACATGAAAGGCAGCATGCACGACATTCGCGGCCGCACCGATCTGGCCGACGTTTACCACCCCGACAACTATGCCGCGGGACAGGCACTGGGCCGCGCGTTGAAGGCCGAAAATGCCTGGGGCATCGTCTACGACAGTGTCCGGCACGCCGGCGGCCAATGCGTGGCGGTGCTGCGCCCGAAAGCACTCTCCAACTGCAGGCAGGGGCCGCATTTCTGCTACGTGTGGGACGGCGCTCGAATCTGCACCGTCTACGAAAAGCGGCTCTATGAAGCGCACTGATTATACGTATTACCTCCTAAGCAAATACCCGGCTTTCGCGTTCTGTATGGAAGATCGACCATTGCAGCCCTTCGGATTTCCAGCTGAACACACGCGCGCTGGCGCATTGCTCAAAACCATTACGCAACACAACCCAACCGCCGGCACAAACTGCCGGTAAAACCCACCAAGGATTCCGTATGAATTTCCCCTTCTGGCCGCTGGCCGCACTTGTTGCCAGCCCCCTGCTACTGCCCGCCGCCAGTGGCGCGCAAACCTATCCGTCAAAACCGGTACGCGTGGTGATTGTATTCCCGCCCGGCGGTTCCAACGACGTGGTCGGGCGCATCGTGTTCGAGCGCATTTCGCGTCTCACCGGCCAGCAATTCATCATCGACAATCGCGGCGGCGCCGCCGGGCAGATCGGCTCTGAAATGGTCGCCAACAGCCCGCCCGATGGCTACACAGTGATGGTGCAATCCACCACGCATGTGGCGAACGCGCACCTCTACAAGAAACTGCGCTACGACGTGCTGAAGGACTTCATCAGCGTCGCGCCGATGGCGCGGCAGGTCGGCATGCTGGTTTCCCACCCCTCGCTGCCGGTAAAAACCGGCAAGGAGCTCGTCGCGCTGGCCAAAAAGCGCCCGGGCGAAATTACCTACGGCTCCGCCGGCAACGGCAGCTACGTGCACCTCTCCATGGCACTGATGGCCTCCATGGCTGGCCTGAAAATGATCCACGTGCCGTATAAGGGTGGCGGTCCGGCCGGCACCGCCATTGTCGCCGGCGAGACGCAGGCCATGCTCGCCACCATCGGCTCGCTGTTCCCGCATATCAAGGCCGGCCGCGTCCGGCCGCTGGGCGTTTCCACCGACAAGCGCCTGGCGCAGTTCCCGGATGTCGCAGCCATTGCAGAATTCGTGCCGGGTTACGAGTTCACCGCGTGGGTCGGCTGTTTCGTCCCCGCGCGCACGCCGGCAAACATCGTCGACACGCTGAACGGGCTGCTGGGCAAAGCGCTCGCCGATCCCGGCGTGTCATCCAAACTGGCCGCGCAGACGCTCGACCCGATGATCATGACCTCGGCTGAGTTCACCGCGCGCGTGAAATCGGATTACGACAAGTACGAGAAAGTCGTCAAACTCAGCGGCGCCCGCGTCGACTGAGGTCACCGAAACCGCAGCGTCGGCGATCAGCCCAGCGCCGCGGCCAGCACCCGCGCAACGTGTATCGCCTCGCGCTGCGCGCCATCGTGAATCTGGTGGCGGCAACTGGTACCGTCGGCGATGATCAGCGTGTCTTTGCCGGCTTCGCGCACTTTCGGTAGCAAAGAGACTTCCGCCATTTGCATCGACACATCGTAGTGCCTGGCATCGTAACCGAAGCTGCCGGCCATGCCGCAGCAACTGGATTCAATCAGTTCCGTCTGCAACTCCGGCACCAGCTTTAGCGCACGCAACACGGCGGGCATGGCCGCAAACGCCTTCTGATGGCAGTGGCCGTGCAGCAAGGCCTTTTTCTGTGGCAGCGGTTTCAGCTTGAGCTTGAAGCGGCCGGCGTCGAGTTCGCGCGCGATGAATTCCTCGAACAAAAACGCATTGAGATCCAGCTCTGCCGTCTGCGGATTGGGCAGCATGGAAACGAACTCGTCACGCATGCCGAGCAGGCACGAAGGCTCCAGCCCCACCACCGGCACGCCGCGTTCAACGTATGGGGTTAGTGTGGCGATGACGCGCTCGGCCTCGGCACGCGCCTTGTCGACCATGCCGGTGGCGAGGAAGGTGCGGCCGCAGCACAGCGGACGCGAGTCTCTGGCTTGCGGCAGGTGTACGGTGTAGCCGGCGGCTTGCAGCACCTGCAGCGCGGCGTGGGCGTTTTCGGGTTCGAAGTAGTTGCTGAAGGTGTCTATGAAGAGGACGACTTCCCTTGTGGCAACATTTCTTCCGTCACCCTCGATCCCTCTGCTACGCTTCAAGTGTGCCCTTGTCCCGGAGGGAGAGGGAAGCACACCTCCTTCTCCCTCCGGGAAAAGGGCTGGGGATGAGGGAGGCTTCTTCACAAGCCGCACAAAATCTCCCTTCCACTTCGGCAAGCTGCGCTGACTCGCAAACCCCGCAAACCCCTTGCCCAGCGCCTGAGCCAGATTCGCCAGCGGCCCGAACTTCGACACCCACGGCGCGTAATGCGGCAGGTTGGCAATCAGTTTGTCCTTCAAGGTAAACCCATGCCGCTGCTTGTAGTGATGCAAAAACTCGATCTTCATCTTGGCCATGTCCACGCCGGTCGGGCATTCGCGCTTGCAGCCCTTGCACGACACGCACAGGTCCATCGCCTTCGCCATCTCGTCGGAGGTAAACGCATCCGGGCCAAGCTGGCCGGATAACGCCAACCGCAGCGTATTGGCGCGGCCGCGCGTGAGATGCTGCTCCTCGCGCGTCACGCGGAACGACGGGCACATGGTGCCGGCATCGAACTTGCGGCAATGGCCGTTGTTGTTGCACATCTCGACGGCCTTGTCGAAGCCTCCCCACGCTTTCCAGTCGAGCGCCGGGCTGATCGGGATGGTTTTGTAGCCGGGCTTGTAGCGGAACAGCGAGCGGTCGTCCTGTTTTGACGGCCGCACGATCTTGCCGGGATTGAGCAGACCCTTGGGATCGAAAATGTCCTTGATCTCGCCGAACGCCTGCGTCAGCTTGGGTCCGAAGAACGGTGCAATCCATTCGCTGCGCACCAGGCCGTCGCCATGTTCGCCGGAGTACGAGCCTTTGTATTGCTTCACCATTTCGGCGGCTTCTTCGGCGATGGCACGCATCTTGATCGCGCCATCCTCGCGCATATTGAGGATCGGCCGCACGTGCAGCGTGCCCACCGAGGCGTGCGCATACCACGTGCCTTCGGTGCCGTGCTTGTGGAACACCTGCGTCAAGCGGTCGGTGTATTCCGCCAGATGCTCCAGTGGCACCGCGCAATCCTCGATGAACGATACCGGCTTGCCATCACCCTTCATCGACATCATGATGTTAAGGCCCGCCTTGCGCACTTCCCACACGTCGCGCTGCAGGTTGGCGTCGGTGATTTCGATCACGCCGCCGGGGTAGCCGAGGTCAGCCATCAGCTCGACCAGTTGCTTCAGGCGGCGCAGGTTGTCGTCCTTGTCGTCGCCGGCGAATTCCACCAGCAGGATCGCATCCGGATCGCCCTGGATGAATTGCTCGACGATCGGCCGGAACGCCGGATTGCTGCGCGCCAAACCGATCATGGTGCGATCCACCAGCTCCACCGCCACCGGCTTGAGCTTGACGATGTGCTGCGGCGCTTCCATCGATTTGAAGAACGTCGGAAAGTGGCACACGCCCAGCGTCTTGTGTTTGGGCAACGGCGACAGGTTCAGATGGATACGCTTCGAATACGCCAGCGTGCCCTCGCTGCCGACCAGCAGGTGCGCCATGTTGAACGCCAGGCCCGACACCATGTCGAGGTTGTAACCGCCGACACGGCGCAACAGCTTGGGATAGCGCAGTTCGATTTCTTCGGCATTCAGCACGGCGATGTCGCGAATTTTGCGCACCAGATCGCGGTAACCCTGCGGGCCGTCGATTTGCGACAGGTCCGACGGCGCCGCGCCAAAGTGATATTCGTTGCCGTCGGCAAGCACCGCATCCACGCCGCGCACGTTGTGCACCATGTTGCCGTAAAAAATCGAGCGCGAGCCGCAGGAGTTGTTGCCGGTCATGCCACCGATCGTCGCCTGCGCGCTGGTGGACACATCGACCGGATACCACAGGCCGTGCGGTTTCAAGAACGCATTGAGTTGATCGAGCACCACGCCCGGCTGCACCACAGCGGTTCGCGCCTCGGCGTTGAAATCAATCACGTGGCGCAGATACTTGCTGACATCGATCACCAGCGCCTCACCCACGGTCTGCCCGCACTGCGAGGTGCCGCCGCCGCGCGGCAGCACCGCCACGCCCGCGTCGAGCCCGATCTGCATCGCGGTGGTGGCGTCTTCCTCCGTCTGCGGGATCACCACACCGACGGGTTCGATCTGGTAGATCGACGCGTCGGTGGCGTAGCGCCCGCGCGAGGCGGCGTCGAACAGGACGTCGCCCTTGAGTTCTTTTTTGAGGCGCTGGGCAAGGGGGGTGTCGATGGCATTCATGGGCAAAACCTTTTTTAGACGCGGATTTACGCAGATGAACGCAGATGGAACACCACCATCGTCATTCCGGCGAAAGCCGGAATCCAGGTCGTATACTGATGCGAAGCATCTGAATTCAAGCCCTTCGGGCAAAGTTACTACTTGGGTTCCAGCTTTCGCTGGCACGACGCGAGGGGTTCAATCTGCGTTCATCTGCGTAAATCCGCGTCGGAATGCTGTTGAAGTTCGCCCTTATAATACGCCTCCCATCAAGGAGCCACACCATGCCACACACCGCCGGCCGCCACTTCCTGCAAATTCCCGGCCCCTCGAACGTGCCGGACCGCATTCTGCGCGCCATCGACCGGCCGACCATCGACCATCGCGGGCCGGAGTTTCAGCAACTGGGGCTGGAGGTCGTCAGCGGCATGAAGCGGATTCTGAACACCGCTGGGGCAGTGGTGATTTATCCCTCGTCGGGCACGGGCGCGTGGGAAGCCGCGCTGATGAACACGCTGTCGCCCAACGACAAGGTGCTGATGTACGAAACCGGCCAGTTTGCGACGCTGTGGAAAAACCTCGCCACGCGCCTTGGACTGCAGCCCGAATTCATCGGCGGCGGCTGGGACGGTGGCGTTGACGCCGCCGCGGTCGAACAAAGACTGCGGGAAGACAAGGCACACGCCATCAAGGCGCTATGCGTGGTGCACAACGAAACCTCCACCGCGGTCACCTCGAACATCGCCGAAGTGCGCAAAGCCATCGACCGCGCGAAGCACCCGGCACTGCTGATGGTGGACACCATTTCCGGCCTGGGTTCGATCGAGTACCGCCACGACGACTGGGGCGTGGATGTCACCATCGCCGGTTCGCAAAAGGGACTGATGCTACCGCCGGGGCTTGCGTTTAACGCCATCAGCGACAAGGCACTGGCGGCATCGAAAACAGCCAAAATGCCGCGTTCCTACTGGTCGTGGGAGGAAATGCTCGGCCCCATCAAGAACGGCTATTTCCCGTACACGCCGGCGACCAATCTGCTCTACGGCTTACGCGAAGCGATCGCGATGCTCGAAGAGGAAGGCCTCGACAACGTGTTCCGCCGTCACGACCGCCACGCCGAAGCCACGCGCCGCGCGGTGATGACCTGGGGCCTCGACATGCCGTGCAAGAATGAAACCGAGTATTCCAGCGTGCTCACTGCAGTGCGCATGCCCGAGGGCCACAGCGAAATCGCGTTTCGCAAAGTGGTGCTCGACAACTTCAACATGTCGCTCGGCAGCGGGCTCGGCAAATTCACCGACAAGGTGTTTCGCATCGGTCACCTCGGCGACTTCAATGACCTGACGCTGATGGGCGCGCTGGCGGGGGTGGAGATGGGACTGGCGCTGGCGAAGGTACCGCACCACAAGGGCGGGGTGGACGCGGCGATGGCGAGCCTTACAGAAAATGAAATAAAATCAATTACTTAAGTGGTTTCATCGCTGCAGTACCGGAAGCCGAAGCTTCGGGCGTCGCAGCGCATGGGCAGGATAACCCCGCTACCGCAAATTCGCCTCAGCCGTCGTCCCCAGCGGCACCGCATCCGGCACATGCTCTTTCTCGAAATTGAATTCGAGTTTGGTGCCGACCGGGTCGTACAAAAACACCTGATAGCCGGCGTCCTTGATGTTCTGTTCCTCGAACTCGACGCCGAGCGTTTTCAGGCGCTTGCGGAAATCCACGGCGCCGGTCGCCTTCCACGCGATGTGATCGAGACTGCCGCTGTGGTGATCCTTGATCAGGCTGCCCTTTTTGAAGCGCGCGCCGACGTGCAGGATGGGATCGTCGCCGTAATACAGCCAGATGCCGGGGCCGACAAAGTTCGGGCGCGGGCCTTTTTTCAGGTCGAGCACGTCACCGTAGAATTTTTCAATCGCCGGCAGATCGTCTTCCGAGCAGCGGATGTTGAAGTGTAAAAACCCCTGAAAGAATTTGGTCGCCATGACGCCTCCTCGTAAAGGCGTGCATTGTGCGCCACTGGCGCACGACGATCAATATCGGCGCCGCGCGCGGGTATGGCGCCCGCTCAAGCGCCGTCGCGCAGGAATTCGGACAACTGCATCGACGGGTGCGGATAGCGAAACGTGTTGTCCGCCATCAGCATCACCATGCCTTCGGGCTGTCCCGGAACAAAGTAGTTGCCCTGGTACGGGTTGGGCTGCGTCATGGTGGCATTGTCGGCCGCGTAGCGCGCGCCGATCGGCGTGTAAGCAAGGTCGGTACCGAACACGCTGTAGAGCGCCATGTCGACAAAATTGAGCTGTTTGATGCGGCCGCGCAGGTGCGTGTCCTGCGCGATGATGGCGGTGACCGCCTCGCGCGCAAAGTACAGCGAACTCATGTCCTTCACCACCTGGTCGAAGGCGTGCGCGCCGTCGTGGTGGATGACCACTTTGTCGCTGCTGCCCACCAGCGCCTTGGCGGTGTATTCGGGCAGCCCGCCAAGAAACAGGCGCACGCGCTGTTCCGCGCCGGGATGGGTGCGGCGGATGCGTTCATAGCTGAAGCGCAGGAAACCCGGGTTGACGTCGACCAGGTCTAGATCAAAATCCATGTCGGCGCTGCAGCCGCTGATCACCGCACTGGCGCCGCCAAGGTATACGCCGACTTCGGCGACGCGGTTGAAATGTCCGCGCATCGCTTCCAACGCACAGTAGAGGTCGAAGTAATAGCGCGCCGAACACTGGTCTTCATAAGGCTGCTTGAAGGCGCGGTTGCGCTGCATGATGTCGTCAAACAGCGGCTGCAGGCCGCGAAACTGCTGCAGGCCATGCACCGCCTTGTGGCCGCTGAAAATCGGCAACTTCATGTGCGCTGCCAGATCATCGACGGCTTCCAGCGCGGGATCGGGCGCAATGAAGTCGCCCCACACGGCATCGGCGTTGAAAGGCGGGTGGCTCACGTGACTCATTTCAGGCTCCTGTCAGAAGGGACCGCGCGCAAACCGCTGGGCGCAATCGTCAACCGGAGCCATCCTATCGCACGCAGACACCGGACTACGCCGCGAAAAGACGGCAAATCAGCAGTCAGTTTCGCGGCTGCGCGGGTGCATTGCCTGCAGGGTTGCGGTACCGCAGTCACTGGCGGATCATGGATACCGTGAATACAGCGTGTGGCAGCAACCTGACAGCTTGGCATCAAATATGATCCGCATCATCTGGATCAAGGAAACTGCGTCGACTCGTTCGGCTGATAGTTCGCCCGCAGTTCATCCAGCAACAGATTGAGATTGGTCTGCGCATCGGCGTTGGTTCCGCTCACCGCGTCGCCATATAAATCGACAGCGGAATCCACCTCGTTGGCGTATTCGACGCCCGGGACTTCGCCATCAACGTATTGGTACAGGCTGTATTGGCTGCCTTGCGGCAGGGTCCCGTCAAAGTTCAGCTTGTATTTGCCGTTGCGGATGGTGGCCCACTTCCCGTTGTTGGTGGTGTACCACTGCGAAAAGTTGAAGCCGCGCACGATGGTGATTGTCGGCTGCGATGGTACCCGTGGTTCGTTCGGACCCACGCGACCGGGCAGGCCGCCAGGCCGATTGATGACGGGTCGGTTGATGGCGGGGTTCTTGAGCACAACGCTGAAGTCTTTTGAATCCATATTGCCGGGGAACGCATTGGCCGCGGGGTCGGTCAGGCGCACGATGGTGGCGTAAAGATCAACCACGTGGATCATCTGCGACGCGGTCGCGTTCACGCGCGAGGCATGCAGAAAGCGCGGGCTGACGGCCTGCCCGTTGATTTCGTTCATCAGTGCCTGACCATCGGTGATGATCATCGGCACGCGCACGCCGCCCTCAAAGATTTCCGCCTTGTGTTCTTCGAGCGCCACACCGTCCGGGGCGCCGTTGTCGCCGATGAAAATGATGATGGTGTTCGACAGCTGGTCGGCCGCGATCGGCGGGAAATAGCGCTGTCCGCCCGGCTGGCCCGAGGTGCCGAACAAGCGGCCGATGTTGCCATCCATGTTCTGTACCATGAGATTGAACTTGTAGTCGTCGTCAGCGGGATCGCCGGGCGTCGCGAGATCGTATCCGCCAGGTGGTTCATGGAAGGGACTATGCGGCGTGTTGAACGATACCGTGGCAAACCACGGCGGGTCGGCGGGATCGGCGGCCAGCCCATTGATCCAGTTCGCCGCGTCGCGCACCGTGCGCAGTGTGGGGTATTGTGTGACATCACCGTTAGGGCCCGGGTTCGCATCCAACGGCGCCGGATCGTATGGCGGGTTCGAATCAGAGTCAGACACCTCCCAGACATAATAGTCGTCCAGCGTGCCACCCAGTGCGCCAACGTACTTGTTCCATCCGTGATCGGTCGGCGTTGCCGCATCGTTCACCCCGCCCAGGTGCCATTTGCCAAACAGGCCCGACAGGTAACCTGCGGGCAGGAGGTTGGGCAGCGTGGTAAATCCGGCGCTGGAATCCAGAACGGGATTCCCGCCCGGCGTGCCAACGCCGTGTTGCCACGGATGTAATCCGGTATAGATCGATGCGCGCGTGGGCGAGCACGCCGGGTGCGCCCACGCGCCGGAAAAGTAAAGTCCGTTGCGCAACAGCAGGCTGGTGTTGGGCATGGCGCCGATGATGTCGGTGCCGCTGTCGTCGACCGTATGCACGTCAATCTTGCGCGTGGCGCCGCTGCCCGAGATCGTAATCGTGCTTTCACCCAGGTCGTCGGCAATGATGAGCAGAATGTTTGGTGTGGCTGAGTTGGTGGACATGATTGTGTGCTCCTTGGTTGTAACGCGATTGGCTGCAGAAACTCGCCGTGCGTTGTTGTTCAGGAGAGCACATCGTAACCAGTCGTACAGGCAAAACCATCCCGCTGTTGGCTAGTCCTTAAGTCGTACGAGAAGAGATTTCAGCGGTTAACTACGGCATGAAACAACGGTCGCTTACACGACGCTTCGTCGCGTCCGGAACTCAGAGTGTGCTTGGAAAACCGAACGTGAACGCGCAACCCTCGCAAGCACATTTCACTGGCTTTGATGTTGAGGTACGCAAGCTCACCCCAACTTCGGCCGGTGTTGCCTGTCAATCCACCGTCATCCCCGTAGCCGCCACCACCTTCGCCCACTTCGCTATTTCGCTTTTCACAAATGCTGCAAAGTCCGCGCTGGCGAGCGGCGCCGGTTCCGCGCCGGCGCCATTGAGTTTGTCCTTCGTTTCGGGCGCGCGCGCGATTTTCAGCAAGTCGCTGTTGAGCCGCTCGACGATGGCGCGCGGGGTTTGCGCGGGCGCAAATACACCGAGCCAGTTGAGCATTTCGTAGCCTGGCACGCCCGCTTCGGCGATGGTGGGCACGTCAGGCAATACCGTGGCGCGCTTGCTGCCGGTCACGCCCAGACCACGCAGCCGGCCGCTGCGCACATGCGCCGATACGGTGGCGGCGGTACCGAAGGTCACCGGCACCTGTCCCGCCACCACATCCACGATCATCGAGCCGCCGCCCTTGTACGGCACGTGCACCATGCGCACCTGCGCGAGGCTTTCAAACAACACGGCCGCGAGATGCGTGGAGGTGCCGCTGCCGGCCGAGGCATAAAGCACCTTCCCCGGCTGCGACTTCGCGAGCGCAACCAACGCTTTCACATTTTTCACCGGCAGTGAGGGATGCACCGCCAGCAGACTGGGCGCATCCGTGATTCGTGTAATCGCCTGAAAATCGCGCAGCGCGTGGTACGGCAGTTTGCGATACAGCGTCTGATTCACTGCGTGCGTACCGATACTGCCGATGACGAGGGTGTAGCCGTCGGGTGCGGCACGCGCCGCGAGCTCCGCGCCCACACTGCCGCCGGCGCCACCGCGGTTATCAACCACCACCTGCTGCGCCAGCGCCGCGGTCAGCGGCGGGGCAATCAGGCGTGCGGTGAAATCGACAAAGCCGCCTGCCGGGAAGGGTACGATGACGCGCACCGGCCGGTTCGGCCATTCCGTCGCGACGACGTTTGTGGCCACCGCGCACAGCAATAGCGCAATACCGTAACTATTTGTTTTTATTGACATTTTATCCTCCCAACCTTTCGCTGCGCATGGCAACCCCCTCTGGCTTGCCGCCTGCGCCGGAACAACGCCGGCGTGATCGCGGCAGTCGCGAAACGCTTCACAACGCAAAGTTCAGGCGCGCGACATCTTTCACGTCCTCCGCATCGGCCAGTTGCGCAAACAGGCGCTCGGCGCGCGGGCGCGCGCGATGGGCTGTGAGCTTGAGATATTTCTCCAGCAGTTCGCCGCGCTTGAGCGGCATGCCGGGCGTGCCCTTGAAGGTGTCGCCGTCGGCACTGATGGCCTCGCCATTCTTCAGATGCAGGGTGACGCGCGTCGCCATGCTTACCTGACTGCCCGCCGCGGCATGGCGTTCCAGCGTTGCGGATTTCGCCAGCGCGCGGATGCGCGGGTCCTTGACGTTTTGCGTGCAGAACACCCACGGGTCCGTGGGATCGGCAAACAGTGCCAGCGCTGCACTGAACGGCACGCTGTACTGCGCCATGGCAATGTCGGCGGGCTCGGGGATGTTGTGATGGCTGAGGGTTTTCTCATTCACGGCCAGCACCATGCGCGCCACATCGCTGCCGCTGATGCCATGCTTTGCCTTCAGGTCGAGTATCAGCGACACCGGCACCTGCGCGTTGGAATGGCAGGCGAAACGTTTGATCTTCACCTTCAGCGTGTGCCATTCCTTGCCGAGATTGCGAGTGAGCAGTCTGGGCTCGGCATCGTGGGCAAAGGTGTTCAGCGAACCGTATTTGCCTTCGAGAATTTCAGCCGGTCCCGTCATCCCGTCGCGCGCGAGCGACGCCGCCATGAAGCCGCCCTCGGCCGTGCGCCCCAGGTGCAGGCGCTTCACCTGCCCGCCGCTGCGCGAAAACTCCATCAGCCCGCTACTCATCGAGCCGGCGATGCCGTAGGCGTGCGCCAGTTGTTCCGCGCTCACGTCAAATAGCCTGCCTGCCACCGTCGCCGCGCCGTACACGCCCATCACGCCCGGCGCATGAAAGCCGAGCTTCTCCGAAGAATGATGCGCTGCCTGCCCAATGCGGTAGAGCACCTCGAAGCCTGCGACAAAGGCCTCGATCAGTTCCCTGCCGCTTCGCTTGCGCCCCTGCGCCACCGCAAAGCCCGGCACCGCCAGCGCCGCGCCCGGATGCATGCCCACGCTCGGCTCGCACAGGGGGTCCAGTTCGAATGCGTGCGCCGCGGCGCCATTACTGAGGCAGGCGAACGGCGCGCGCAGTTTGTGGCTGGTGCCGAGCACGCTGCATTCGCCGATCGCGCTGTTGCGCCGCGCGTAGTCGATCACCGTTTGCGTCCATGGCATCTGCGCGCCCAGCACGCATGCGGCAACGGTGTCGATCAGGCAATCCTTGGCACGTTCAACAACTTCCGGTGGAATGTCTTCATATTTGAGGGTGGTGGCAAACTGCGCAAGCGTCTGGCTGGCGGTGGGCATGTGGGTCCCTTTTGCGGGCGTATCCCCTTCGAACACGGGGCCTGGCCGGGAGGAAAGCGCGGGGAAAGATTGCGAGTGTGTATGCTACAGTACCGGCGAATTCTACAAGATAACCATGGCCAACCTTCCGCTCAGTCCTCTCACTGCCTTGTCGCCGCTTGACGGCCGTTACCAATCCCGAACCGCGCCGCTGCGGCCCCTGTTCAGCGAATGGGCGCTGATCCGCTTTCGCGTGCAGATCGAAGTCGAATGGTTGAAGGCGCTGGCCGCGGAACCGGCGATTGCCGAGGTGCCGGCGTTTTCCGCCGCGACCATCGCCACGCTGGATGCGCTGGTGACGAATTTTTCCGAAGCCGACGGCGAAGCGGTCAAGACCATCGAAGCCACCACCAATCACGACGTCAAGGCCATCGAGTATTTCCTCAAGGAGAAACTCGCGGGCAATGCCGAAGTCACGCGCGTCGCCGAGTTCATCCACTTTGCCTGCACCTCCGAGGACATCAACAACCTGTGCCACGCGCTGATGCTCAAACAGGCGCGCGACGAGGTGATGCTGCCGGGGCTGGACGCCATCATCGCACGGCTCACCGCGCTGGCACACGATCTGGCCGCGCTGCCGATGCTGGCGCACACGCACGGCCAGCCGGCATCGCCCACCACGCTCGGCAAGGAACTCGCCAATGTGGTCCACCGGCTGCGCGGGGCGCGCGACAACATCGCGCGCGTCAAATTGATGGGCAAGGTCAACGGCGCGGTCGGCAATTACAACGCACATCAGGTGGCCTATCCCGAAGTGCAGTGGGAAGCTTTCGCGCGCCGCTTCGTCGAGCAGTTCGGACTCGCGTTCAATCCGTACACCATCCAGATCGAGCCGCATGACGCGATGGCGGAATTGTTCGATGCCTATGCGCGCAGCAATACCATCCTGATCGACCTCAATCGCGATATCTGGGGTTATATCTCGCTCGGTTATTTCAAGCAAAAGACCAAGGCCGGCGAAATCGGCTCCTCGACCATGCCGCACAAGGTCAACCCCATTGATTTCGAAAACGCCGAGGGCAATCTCGGCATCGCCAACGCGGTGCTGCGCCACTTCTCGGAAAAGCTGCCGATCTCGCGCTGGCAGCGCGACCTTACCGACTCCACCGTGCTGCGCAACATGGGCGTGGCGTTGGGTTATGTGCTGCTCGCATACGATTCCTGCCTCAAGGGCCTGGGCAAGCTGGAAGCCAACCCCGCGCAGCTGGCGGCCGATCTCGACGACAACTGGGAAGTGCTGGCCGAGCCGATCCAGACGGTGATGCGCCGCTATGCCGTGCCGGGCGCCTACGAGCAACTGAAAGAACTCACGCGCGGCAAGGACGGCATCAATCGCGAATCCCTCGCCGCATTTATTCGGGGATTGAAAGGTCTGCCGGAGGGCGAAAAGCAACGCCTGCTGGCGCTGTCGCCGGCGACATACCTGGGCAGTGCGACGGCACTGGCCAGGAAAATTTGAGTTGACCATGACGACAACTACGCTCGATGTCTCCACCGCCGACTTTAACGACGCGGTGATTGAAGCCTCGAAATCGGTGCCGGTGCTGGTGGATTTCTGGGCCGAGTGGTGCGGCCCGTGCCGCGCGCTCAAGCCCGTGTTGGAAAAACTCGCCATCGAATATCAGGGCAAGTTTCGTCTGGCCAAGGTGAACTCGGACGAGAATCAGGAACTGGCGCAGCGCTACGGCGTGCGCGGCATTCCCAACGTCAAGGCCTTTGTCGATGGCAAACTGGTGGACGAGTTTTCAGGCGCACTGCCCGAGGCGCAGGTGCGTGAGTTCCTGCAGCGCGTGATTCCATCGCCCGCTGAAAAGGCGCGGCTGGAGGCCATGGCACACTATGCCGCCAATGGCGATGCGCAGGCGGCGCTGCAGAGGCTGGCCGCGGCCTCGCGCCTCGATCCGCAGAATGAAAACGTGCGCATCGATTGCGCGGAACTGCTGGTGGCGCTCAACGAACTGGACGAAGCGAAGCAACTGCTGGCGTCGCTGTCGCCGCTGGCGCAGATGGACGACCGCGTGCAGGCGTTGCAGGCCAAACTCGCGCTCGCCGCGGGCGCGGCGACGGGCGTCGATGCCGATGCGATGCTGGCGCGCATTGCCAAAGACGCGAAGGACCTCGATGCGCGGCTGCAGCTCGCGCGCCTCAGAATTGCGCAAGGGCAGCATGCCGAAGGCATGGATCAACTGCTGGAGATCGTGCGCCGCGACCGCACATTCGAAGACGACGCCGGACGCAAAACCATGCTGCAGTTGTTCAGTGTGCTCGGGTCAGACCATCCGCTGGTCGGTGACTACCGCCGCAAACTGGCCGGCGCGCTGAACTAGCCAATGTTCGTAAGTATCTGTTTTTAAACAATATTTACGCGATGGTGCTTTGCTTCTTGGCGTTGCCGAGTTCCGCCCACAGGCGCAGTTCTTCGGGCATCGGCGGCGGGGTATCGGTATGGCCGGCGACTGCGGTGATTTCCGAATTGCTGACCTTGATGCCCTGTTTCAGGAACAGGCCTTTGACGTAGGCGTGCGCGCATAAGCGGCCGCGGACTTCAAATTTCTGCTCGATGTAAAAGTATTTGTCGTCCCAGCTCACCAGGCGCGTCACCAGATAAAATTTCTGCAGCGGCTGAATCGAGCGGATGAAATTGATTTCCGCCGCGGTCAGCACCGGCATCCACCCCTGTTTGAGAATCACCGGCAGAAGCGCCGTCTGCGCCATCAGATGCACGCGGCCCAGATCCATGAATGACAGATAACGGCCGTTGTTGAGGTGGAAATTGATGTCGCAATCGTTGGGCATCACGCGAAACGCCGCGCGGGATTCGTCCAGCAGGCCGCGGCGCGGCAGGCGCCAGATGCGAAATAGCAACAGCAGCAGGCGAAAGTAGAGATTCACACCGCGCTGAGCTTGCGGCGCAGAAACTCGATGATCCCCGGCAGGATCGACAGCACCACAATGCCGACGATCACCAGCGACAGATTATTCTTCACCCACGGTATGTTGCCGAAAAAATAACCGGCATACACCAGCGAGCCGATCCACACGATCGCGCCGATGAAGGCAAACATCACAAAGCGCGGAACCCGCATGCGGCCGATGCCGGCGACAAAGGGCGCGAAGGTGCGCACGATGGGCACGAAGCGCGCAATGATCACGGTCTTGCCGCCATGGCGATCGTAAAAGCCCTGGGTGCGCTCCAGGTATTTGGGATTGAGCAGCCGCGAACCTTCGCGCGAGAACACCTTGGGCCCGACGAAGCGGCCAACCCAGTAATTGGTGTTGTCACCGAGAAAAGACGCCGCAACCAATACCAGGAACAGCGTGTGCACGTCGAGGCTGCCGGTGGCCGCCAGCGCGCCCGAGACGAACAGCAGGGAATCGCCGGGCAGAAACGGCGTGACCACCAAGCCGGTCTCGCAATAGATGATCAGGAACAGAATCAGGTACACCCACACGCCGTAATTTTGGATCAGCACCTGCAGGTGCTTGTCGAGGTGCAGGACGATATCGATAAAAGTGGTGAGAATTTCCAAACGAATCCTTGACTGGGCAAAACCACACGGCGGCCGGTCGGTTATCCAGGCCGGCCGATGACAAGCTGTCGCGCTATTTTCTGGCCTTGAACCAAACCGCGGCGGCAGCAGCCAGGGCGCCGGCCAACAACAGGTATTCCCAGCCGTGGTAATGCGGCGACACTGCGCCGTGTCCCGGATGCGCGAGCGCGTCACCCGCCAGCAGAAAAACACTTGTCACGATTCGATGCATGGCAGCCCCTCGGTTTCTATGAACCGAATAATAACATCCAGGTTTTTGCCCGTCTTGAGATTGGTGAACACGAACGGTTTTTCACCACGCATTTTTTTGGCATCACGATCCATCACCTCCAGCGACGCGCCCACCATCGGCGCCAGATCGATCTTGTTGATCACCAGCAGATCGGACTTGGTAATGCCCGGCCCGCCCTTGCGCGGAATCTTGTCGCCGGCGGCCACGTCGATCACGTACAGCGTGAGATCGGACAGCTCCGGGCTGAAGGTTGCCGCGAGATTGTCGCCGCCCGATTCGATGATGATAAGGTCGAGCCCCTCGAAGCGGCGGTTGAGCCGCGCCACCGCTTCGAGATTGATCGACGCGTCCTCGCGGATCGCCGTGTGCGGACAGCCGCCGGTTTCCACGCCGATGATGCGCTCCGGCACCAACGCCTCGTTGCGCACCAGAAACTGCGCGTCTTCCTCGGTGTAAATGTCGTTGGTGACGACGGCAATGTTGTACTTGTCGCGCAGCGCGCGGCACAGCGCCAGCGTCAGCGCGGTTTTGCCGGAGCCAACAGGGCCGCCAATGCCGATGCGCAGCGGTTGAGTGGTGTGGGTCATGAGCGGAACAGCCTGCTGTATTGGGTTTCGTGGTGGCTGGAGAGCAGCGCCAGTCCCGGCGCGAGGTTACCCAGTTCGTTGTCGGCGCGCGCGGCGGCGGCCTGCGCCATGGCCTCCAGGCGCGCGCCGAGGGCAAGCAGGATTTTCTGCCCGTCGGTTTGCCCCAGCGGCACCGCCTTGAGTGCGGCCATCACTTGATTTTCGACCCAGCTCCACAGATAGGCAATCAGTGCCGACGACGCGTCGATCCGCCAGTGCGCGGCGGCGCAGGCATACGCCGTGGGGAACGCGGGCTCGATCAGTTGCTGCAACGGCGCGAACAATGGCGCCTCCACCGCGCCGATTTCATTGAGCAGCCGCGTCAACGAATAGCCCATCTGCACCGTCTCCGCCCGCAATTCGGCGGTTTCGCGGCTGGCCAGAAAAAACGCATTCCAATGTTCGACGCCGGCGAGATCCGCCGCCGACCATGCGCACATCAGCCGCAACAGCACCGGCGCCTCCATGCTGGCAACGGACAGTTCCAGCACCTCGCCGATCCATGCCTGCGCGCTCACCGCGTCATGCACCACGCCTGCCTCGATGGCGGCCTCCAGACCCTGTGAATAGCTGTATGCGCCCACCGGCAGCGCCGGACTGGCCAGTTGCAGCAGCCGCGCGAGGCGCAAATCGCTCACCGCATGGCCTTATGTAAATATTTGTTTTTAAACAATTTTTTGATACTCGTGAATGCGGCCGGCGCGCGCGCCCAATGTGCCGTGATGATGACCGCCGGCCGCACCATAGGCGCCGGCCTCGGGTTCGAATGGCGCATGCATCGGCGTCAGCGTCGCGCCGAGGCCTTCGAGCATTTGCGCCAGCACATGATCCGCCGCAATACGCAAGAAACCGTCGCCCACCTGCACCGCCACATGGCGGTTGCCGAGGTGATAGGCCGCGCGCGCAAGCGCCGTGGCATCGGCGCATTTCACATGCAGCACATCTTCGGGCTGCGCGATCACTTCGACGATGCGCCCATCGCTGGCCAGCAGTTTGTCACCACCGCGCAGGATGTCGCCGCGCGGCAGCAGCAGCCACGCGTCCTCGCCATCTGCTAGTTTGGTGCGAAGGCGGCTTTTCTGGCGCAGGTCGAAAGGCAGGTGCAACTGACCCGTCGCTCGCGCGTCCCTTGGCGCCTTGGCTGCGAACTCAAGCATCGTGCCATTCCACGCCGGGAACGCGCGCGCGCCAAACAATGGTGTCATTCCCGCGCAGGCGGGAATCCATGCAGGAACTCAAATGCCACGGCGTTATGGGTTCCCGCCTGCGCGGGAACGACATGAAGGGCCGATTTGTGGCTGTAATCATGGTTTGCCGGAATGCTCGTTTTAAAACAAAAAATATCGCTGCGCCATCGGCAACACTTTTGCGGGTTCGCACACCAACAGCTCGCCGTCGGCACGAACTTCATACGTTTCGGCGTCGACCGAGATTTTCGGCTGCCAGTCGTTCAACACCATGTCTTTCTTGCCGATCTTGCGCACGTTGCGGATCGCTTCCAGCGGTTTGGACAGGCCGAGCGCCTGCACTGCGGGATTTTTCAGCGCGGCCTTCGACACAAAGGTGAGCGAGGTACGCAGCGCCTTGCCGACGCTGCCGAACATCGGCCGGTAATGCACCGGCTGTGGCGTCGGGATCGACGCATTGGGGTCGCCCATGGCTGCAGCCGCGATCATGCCACCCTTCAGGATCAGCGATGGCTTGACGCCGAAGAACGCGGGCTTCCACAGCACCAGATCGGCGAGTTTGCCTTGCGCGACGGAACCCACCACATGCGATACGCCGTGGGCAATCGCGGGATTGATGGTGTACTTGGCGATGAAACGTTTGACGCGCGCGTTGTCATTTTCCTTCGGGTCACCCTTCAGGCTGCCGCGCTGCACTTTCATTTTGTGCGCGGTCTGCCAGGTGCGGATGATCACTTCGCCCACGCGCCCCATCGCCTGCGAGTCCGAGGACATCATCGAAAACGCGCCCAGGTCGTGCAGGATGTCCTCGGCGGCGATGGTCTCCTTGCGGATGCGCGATTCGGCAAAGGCCACATCCTCCGCAATCGCCGGATCGAGGTGGTGGCACACCATCAGCATGTCGAGATGCTCGGCAATGGTGTTCACCGTATAGGGCATGGTGGGGTTGGTGGATGAGGGCAACACGTTGGGTTCGCCGCATACCTTGATGATGTCCGGCGCGTGCCCGCCGCCTGCGCCTTCCGTGTGAAAGGTGCAGATGGCACGCCCTTTCATCGCCGCAACCGAGGTTTCGACAAAGCCGGATTCGTTCAGGGTATCGGTGTGGATTGCCACCTGCACGTCCATTTTGTCGGCGACCGACAGGCAGTTGTCGATCGCAGCAGGTGTGGTGCCCCAGTCCTCGTGCAGCTTGAGGCCGATGGCGCCGGCCTCGACCTGCTCCTTCAGCGGCGCGGGCTTGCTGGCATTGCCCTTGCCCAGAAAACCGAGGTTCATCGGAAACGCATCCGCCGCCGCCAGCATCGAATGCAGATGCCACGGCCCCGGCGTGCAGGTGGTGGCGTAGGTCCCCGTGGCAGGCCCGGTGCCGCCGCCTATCATGGTGGTCACGCCCGACATCAGCGCCTCTTCAATCTGCTGCGGGCAGATGAAGTGGATATGTGAGTCGATGCCGCCGGCGGTGACGATCATGCCCTCGCCGGCGATGATCTCGGTGCCCGCGCCAATGGGAATGGTGATGCCGGGCTGGATGTCGGGATTGCCGGCCTTGCCGATTTTCCAGATGCGGCCGTCCTTGATGCCGATGTCGGCCTTGACGATGCCCCAGTGATCGACAATCAGCGCATTGGTGATCACCGTGTCGGCAACCTTCGCAGATACCAATTGACTCTGCCCCATGCCGTCGCGGATCACCTTGCCGCCGCCGAATTTCACTTCCTCGCCGTGGATGGTGAAATCCTTTTCGACTTCGATCCACAGCTCGGTGTCGGCCAGCCGCACACGATCGCCGGTGGTGGGACCGAACATTTCGGCATACGCCTGGCGGGTGATTTTCATGTCACAGCTTCCCCATGATTTTACCGGCAAACCCATACACCTTGCGTGCGCCGGCCAGCGCCACCAGCTCCACCGTTCGCGATTGCCCCGGCTCAAAGCGCACCGCCGTGCCGGCGGCAATGTTCAGACGAAAGCCGCGCGTTTCCTCGCGGTCAAACTGAAGCGCCTGATTGGCCTCGAAAAAATGATAATGCGATCCGACCTGCACCGGACGGTCGCCATTGTTGGTTACTTCGATCGTCACGGTGGCGCGGCCGGCATTGATTTCGATCTCGCCTTGCGCCACCTGCATTTCGCCGGGAATCATGATTGTGCGATCCTGGGTTTTTGGTTGGGGAGGGGGTAACGGGGGAACCGTAGGGTTCCCCTGTTCGACTACGGGATAGGGTTTGGGTTTAAATAATCGGGTTATGCACGGTGACCAGCTTGGTGCCGTCCGGAAACGTCGCCTCGATCTGGATCTCGGGGATCATTTCCGGCACGCCCTCCATCACCTCATCGCGGGAGAGCAGGGTAGCGCCCCAGCCCATCAGCTCGGAGACGGATTTGCCATCGCGCGCGCCTTCCATGATCGCCGCGCTGATCAACGCCACCGCCTCCGGATAATTCAGTTTCAGGCCGCGCGCCTTGCGCCGCTCGGCGAGCAGGCCCGCGGTGAAAATCAGCAGTTTGTCTTTTTCTCTGGGTGTCAGTTCCACGATTCTTCCTCAGGTATTCCAGATGCGCGGCGCGACCGCGGCGCGACCGGCCAGCACGGGCCGCAGATGGGCCCACACCCCCATAAAATACGCCTTTGCCGCTTCGCTCGAATCACCGAGGTAACGGGCCACCACGATACCGGGCAAACGTGTCACGGCGGTGTCGCCCGCTTTGGACGTCAGCGCCCGGCAGGCATTGAAATCCACCGCGCCGGCATTTTCCGCGGCCGCAACCATCGTCCCGCACACCGTTTTGCCATTGAGGCCCGCCGCCGCGCGCATCAGCACACCGCCGGCCTCGATGCGGCCGCGCTCGATCCACAACGGCTTGCCGCCGCGATACACCGACATGCCGGCATGGCACTGGCCCCGCTCAAAACGTTCCCCTGCGCCACGTCCCAGGCACAACACCTCCCAGCCCACGTATCGCGCGTCCTCGCCCAGGTGCACTTCCGTGCTCAGGCGGGCAAGCGCGCCATTGAACACTATCGTTTCCTGCGGCAGCCACTCCAGGATTGCCGCGTCGCGCACCGCGAACCGGTTGTGCTGTTGTGCCCATGCGCCCGCAGACCGGTACCATTTGCCCGCGCCCGGCGTGGTCAGCAGCGCGTGCCCGCGAGGACCGACAGCAACATCCATTTCAAGCTGGTCGCCGCCGACGATGCCCGCGGGCGGATGCACGATGATGCCGTGGCACACCGCGTCCCCTTCGGGATACAGCGGTTTTTGCACCACCAGCGGCCCGTCGTGGCGGCGCGCGGCGAGGACGGTGCGCTCACTGCCGTCCACGGCGCGCCGTTCGTAGTCGAGCGCAAGATGCGCGCGCCAGGTTGCGGTAAACGGGGGTTCTGTAATCTGCATGGGACCATCATACCGCCAGCAGCGCCCGCACGTCGTTCTTGTCCATGTCGCTGCCCGCGCCGCACGCAATGATTTCGCCGCGCTCCATCACCAGATACTGGTCGGCCAGCGAGCGCGCGAAATCGTAATACTGTTCGCACAGCAGAATCGCCATGTCGCCGCTGCCCGCCAGCATGCGGATCACGCGCTCAATGTCCTTGATGATCGAGGGCTGGATGCCTTCCGTCGGCTCGTCGAGTATCAGCAGTTTCGGGTTCATCGCCAGCGCGCGGCCGATCGCCAGCTGCTGTTGCTGCCCGCCCGACAAATCGCCGCCGCGCCGCTTCATCATCTGCTTGAGCACCGGGAACATGTCGTGGATGCGTTCAGGCATTTTCGCGCCGCGCGGCAGCGTGGCCAGCCCCATATCGAGGTTTTCCGCCACGGTGAGGCGCGGAAAAATATCGCGCCCCTGCGGTACATAGCCGAGGCCGGCGCGCGCGCGCTCATACGGCGCGGCGTGGGTGAGGTCCTTGCCGCCGAAGGTAATGGTGCCGCTTTTGGTGGACACCAGCCCCATCAGCGATTTGAGCAGCGTGGTCTTGCCCACACCGTTGCGGCCCAGCAGCACGGTGACCTTGCCCGCCGGCACCTCAAACGCCAGATTGCGCAGGATATGGCTGCCGCCATAGTATTGATTGAGTCCGGTGACGGTTAGCACTTTAGCGTCCCAGATACACTTCGATCACGCGCGGATCGTTCTGCACTTCGTCCATCGCGCCCTCGGCTATGACACTGCCTTCGTGCAGCACTGTCACCTTGCGCGCGATTTTTTCGACGAACGCCATGTCGTGCTCGACCACCACCAGCGAATGTTTGCCGGCCAGGGTCAGAAACAATTCCGCGGTGCGTTCGGTTTCATCGTCACTCATGCCCGCCACCGGCTCGTCCAGCAGCAGCAGCCGGGGTTCCTGCATCAGCAGCATGCCGATTTCCAGCCACTGCTTCTGGCCGTGCGACAGCAGGCCCGCAATCCGCCGCTCGCTGTCGGTGAGGCGTATCAGCGTGAGCATTTCGGCGATGCGGTCACGTTGCGCGCTGTTCAGGCGCGCGAACAGGGTCTTCGCCACGCGCTTGTCGGCCTTCATCGCCAGTTCGAGGTTTTCGAACACCGTGTGATGCTCAAAGATGGTGGGCTTCTGGAATTTGCGGCCAATCCCCGCTTGCGCAATTTGCACTTCAGAATATTGTTTTAAATCAATAGTTTGCCCAAAGAAGGCGGTGCCGGAATCGGGGCGTGTCTTACCGGTGATGACATCCATCATGGTGGTCTTGCCGGCGCCGTTGGGGCCGATCACGCAGCGCAGTTCGCCATCGTCGATGGCCAGCGACAGGTTGTTGAGCGCCTTGAAGCCGTCAAAGCTGACGCTGATGTTATCCAGATAGAGCACCACGCCGTGTGATGCGTCAAGCTCTCCCGGTGTGAAAACGTGACTGTAGGACGAAATCGGATCGTCTTCACCGTCGCGCGTGGATGTGATCGCCGCCATCAGCGCGCCGTCCGCGATTTGTTGAGCAGGCCGACGATGCCTTGCGGCAGGAACAGCGTGACCAGGATGAACATCATCCCCAGCACATACAGCCAGTACTCGGGAAACGCCTGGGTGAAGAAACTCTTCGCGCCGTTGACCACGCCGGCGCCGACGATGGCGCCGACCAGCGTGCCGCGACCGCCCACGGCCACCCAGATGGCGATCTCGATCGAATTCGCCGGCGACATTTCACCCGGGTTGATGATGCCCACCTGCGTCACATACAGCGCACCGGCAATGCCGCACAACACCGCCGACAGCGTCCACACGAACAATTTGTAGTGCAGCGTGTTGTAGCCGCAGAACATCACGCGTTGCTCGGCGTCGCGAATCGCGGCGAGTACGCGGCCGAATTTGGAGGTGACCAGATAGCGCCCCAGCAGCAGCGTGGCGATCAGCACGGCAGCGGTTACGGTGAACAGCACCATGCGTGTTTCCGGCGTGGTGATGCTATAACCCAGAATGCGCTTGAAGTCGGTAAAGCCGTTGTTGCCGCCAAAGCCGGTTTCATTGCGGAAAAACAGCAGCATGGCGGCAAAGGTCAGCGCCTGGGTGATGATCGAAAAATACACGCCCTTGATGCGCGAGCGAAAAGCGAAGTAGCCAAAGACAAACGCCAGCACCCCGGGCACCGCCACCGCCAGAAACAGCGCCCAGGCAAAGCTGTCGCTGTTCCACCAGTGCCATGGCAATTGCTTCCAGTCGAGAAACACCATGAAATCGGGCAGGTCGGAGCGGTACTGGCCGTCGCGGCCGATCTGGCGCATCAGATACATGCCCATGCCGTAGCCGCCCAGCGCAAAAAACAGGCCGTGCCCCAGTGACAGAATGCCGCAGTAGCCCCAGATCAAGTCCATCGCCACCGCGACGATGGCGAAGCACATGATCTTCCCGATAAGCGTGACCCAGTAGGCGGAAACGTGAAAGGCGCTCCCCGCCGGAACTGCCAGATTGAGGAGCGGAAACACCACGAACAGTATCATGCCGCACAGCGTCAGCACGGCCCAGCCGCGTGCCCCATACAAACGGGTGAAGGCATTGCCCAGTGGCCCGCTCATGTTTCCACCGATCGGCCCTTGAGCGCGAACATGCCCTGCGGCCGCTTCTGGATGAAGATGATGATGAATACCAGCACCACGATCTTGGCGAGCACCGCGCCGGACCACGATTCCAGCAGCTTGTTGGCAAAGCCCAGGCCCAGCGCGGCGTACACCGTGCCTGCAAGTTGCCCCACGCCACCGAGCACCACCACCATGAACGAATCAACAATGTACGATTGGCCAAGATCAGGGCCCACATTGCCGATCTGCGACAGCGCGCAGCCTGCAAGACCGGCAATGCCCGAGCCCAGCCCGAACGCCAGCGTATCCACGCGCGCGGTAGGCACACCCACGCACGACGCCATCGCACGATTCTGGGTCACGCCGCGCACAAACAGCCCCAACCGCGTGCGCGTGAGCAACAGCCACACGCCGGCCAGCACGGCGCCCGCAAACAGCACAATCACAATGCGGCTCCACGGCAGCACGACGTTGGCCAGTATTTCGACGCCGCCCGACATGAACGCCGGATTCTCGACCTGCACGTTCTGCGCACCGAACAGAGTACGCACCGCCTGGATCAGCACCAGACTGATGCCCCAGGTGGCGAGCAGCGTTTCCAGGGGCCGCCCGTACAACCAGCGGATCACCGAACGTTCGAGCACCATGCCGACCAGCGCGGAAGCGGCGAACGCCACCGGCACGGCACACAATAGATACGCGTCGAACGCTGCCGGCAAATGCGCCTTGAACAGGTTTTGCACCACATACGTGGCGTAGGCACCGATCATGATCAACTCGCCATGCGCCATGTTGATCACACCCATCAGGCCGTAGGTTATCGCCAGGCCCAGCGCGGCCAGCAGCAGAATGGAACCCAGACTGATGCCGGCGAACAGCAACCCCGCGCGCTCGCCCCATGCCAGCCGGTCGTTCACCTGGGCCAGGCTTTGTTTCGCTTCGACCCGCACATCGTCATTGGTTTCGCTTTCGAGCACCGACAGCAACAGGCGTTTGGCGTTGCCGCTGCCGGACAGGCCCAGCGTTCGAACCGCGGCCAGTCGTGTCTGAATGTCATCCGCCTTCAATTCCAGCGATGCCGCGGTATGCACCAGCAGTTCGCGTATTTCGGCATCGCGTTCTTTTGCCAACGCTTTTTTTACCAACGGCAACATGCCGGCAACGGTACCGCCCGCCAGTTCCTTGGCCGCGGCAAAGCGAATGTCGCGATCCGGGGAAACCAGTTTCAGCGCCGCCAATGCGTCCTGCACCGCGCCGCGTAGACGGTTGTTGACCATCACATCCTCGCGCTCGGCGGGCAGGGGCGCGATTTTTTCGCCCGTCACCGCGTCCGTCGCATCATCGCCCTTGACGATGAGGATGCGCTTCGAGGCTGTTTGCATTTCACCGTCCGCGAGTGCACCCAGCACGGCGCCTGCGCGCGGATCGCCCTCGGCAACGAGCGCGGCAATGCCCTCCAGGCGTTCATCCCCGTCGCCCAGCGCGAGTTTCTCCATGGCGGCACGATCGAGCGCCAAAGCAGGGCGCAACACACCGATCAGGCACGCAAACAGGGCGCCCGCGAGCACCAATTTGGTGATTTTTGAGTTTTTGCCGCGCATAAAAAGGGAGCCTCTAGAAAACCCAGGAAGCCCCCTTTTTGTGCACGGCAGAGCCTGCGCTCTGCCGTCACAAACGCTCGTTACTTCTTCTTTTCAGCCATCAAAGCCGGCTCGTCCTTCTTCTTGTCGTTGCCGGGAATGTAGGGGCTCCACGGCTGCGCTTTCACCGGGCCTTTGGTCTTCCACACGACATTGAACTGGCCGTCGGCTTTGACCTCACCGATGAACACAGCCTTGTGCAAGTGGTGGTTCTTCGGGTCCATGGTGGAGGTGATGCCGGAAGGCGCGGTGAAGGTTTGCCCGCCCATGGCGACGCTGACTTTGGCCACATCAAACGACTTCGCCTTTTCCACCGCCTGCTTCCACATATGGATGCCGATGTAGGTCGCTTCCATCGGATCGTTGGTCAGCGGCTTGTCCTTGTGCCCCGCAATGCCCTTTTTCTTGGCGTAATCCGCCCACTTCTTGGTGAACTCGGTGTTGGCCGGCGACTTGATCGACATGAAGTAGTTCCACGCCGCCAGATGGCCTACCAAAGGCTTGGTATCCACACCGCGCAGTTCTTCTTCACCCACCGAGAAGGCAACGACCGGCACGTCGGTGGCCTTCAGGCCCTGATTGCCCAGTTCCTTGTAGAACGGAACGTTGGAGTCGCCGTTGATGGTGGATACCACCGCCGTCTTGCCGCCGGCGGCAAACTTCTTGATGTTGGCAACGATGGTCTGATAGTCGCTGTGGCCGAACGGCGTGTACTTCTCGTCAATGTCCTTGTCGGCAACCCCTTTGGATTTCAGGAACGCGCGCAGAATCTTGTTGGTGGTGCGCGGATACACGTAATCGGTGCCCAGCAGCACCCAGCGCTTGGCGGCGCCGCCTTCCTTGCTCATCAGGTATTCAACCGCGGGAATCGCCTGCTGATTGGGCGCGGCACCGGTGTAGAACACGTTGCGTGAGATTTCTTCGCCTTCGTACTGCACCGGATAGAACAGCAGGCTGTTCAGTTCCTCAAACACCGGCAGCACCGATTTGCGTGACACCGAGGTCCAGCAGCCAAACACGACAGCCACCTTGTCCTGTGTGATCAGCTGCCGCGCCTTTTCCGCAAACAGCGGCCAGTTCGATGCCGGGTCCACCACCACCGGCTCGATCTTCATGCCCATCACGCCGCCCTTGGCGTTAATTTCATCAAACGCCATCAGGGCGACATCCTTCAGCACGGTTTCGCTGATCGCCATGGTGCCCGACAACGAATGCAGCACGCCCACCTTGACGGTTTTGCCCTGCGCGTGAACTTGCGGTGCCTGCAGGCCTACCGCGGCGGTGACCGCCAGCGTGCTGGCCAGCGCTGAAAAACGTTTAAGGAATGATCTGCGGTGAAACATGTGTGCTTGCTCCCTTTAATTGAGAAAACATTCAGTTCGCACATCGAAGCCATGGTCGAAGTGAGTGCATTCACCGCTAAAGCAGGAGTCGTGCCAGCCCTCGATGGCGATCACTGCCGGCCATGGGATGCGGCGGGCAATGGCGCATACCGGCAGTGACGCGTGACCCCATGTCAGCGCCACAGGTGACACATATCTTATTGATTTAAATGGTGAAAGTGCTCTATCCCAAGCGCTTGGACGTGACCGCAGAGGATCCTCGACGCATGCGTCGTGGGAGCGCTGGTGTCCGCCCATTGCCCGGGGCTGCACGATAAAGGTGCATCACGGATTGCTTGCGCACCATTAGTGGATGCGGGGCGATTTTCGGCCCGCGAGCAGCGTGCGGTTGACCGCGTGCCGGGCCGTGCCGCCGTTGTCGATCAATGTGCGACGCGGTTGCCGGAAGCGCGCCGCTGGTCAGACAAGTCACTTGTCATATTCCGTGGCGCGGCTCGCCGGCGTCAGGATGGCATGAAACATGCTCTGTCTATTGTGGTGCATGAAAAGCACCCGTCGTATTTTCAACACCATAACGAGCAACATCACAAGGAGCCCTGTATGAAACCCGAGGTGCGGTCAAACGCAAAACACGTTTCAAAAAGTATTTCCCGCAAGAAGACCGCGCGCAAGCTTGCCGCGCTCACCCTTCTGGCCGCTGCACAGTCCACGCTGGCCGCCGAAGAAATAAAACTGGGCGAGAACGCCGGCCTGACCGCGGGCTTTGGCCTCAGGAGCAGCTACAGCAGCACCAAGAATGGCGCCCCGAACGGCACTTCCCGCTCCAACGACTTCGAAGTCGAAAGCGTGCGCCTGTTTCTGAGCGGTCATTACAACAAGATTTTCAAGGCGACTTTCAACACCGAGCGCAAGGCCGACGACTCGATACGGGTGATGGATGCCATCGCCCAGTTTGAGCCGATGCCTGAAATCAACGTCTGGCTTGGACGCATGCTGCCGCCGAGCGACCGCTCCAATCTCAACGGTCCTTACTACATCGTACCGTGGTCTTACCCCGGGGTGGTATCCAACTACACCAATCTCGCGGTGGGCCGCGACAACGGGGTCACCGTGTGGGGCAAGCCATTTGGCGGCAAGCTGGTCTACGCCATTGGCGCCTTCGAGGGACACAACAAGCATGCCACGCTGTCCGGCGCGTCGGACAAGCTGCAGTTTTCGGGACGTCTCGCGTTCAACATCCTGGATCCGGAACCGGCACCGGCTTACTACACCGGCAGTTCGTACGGCGGCAGCAAGGACATACTGACGGTCGCCGTGGCCGGCTCCACGCAGACCGATGGCGCGGGCACGCTCGCCAACAAGGGCAAACTCAGTATCTGGAGTGCCGATATTCTGTTTGAAAAGAAGTTCTCGTTCGGCGTACCCACGCTGGAAGGCGCCTACTACAAGTACAAGGTCGGCGCGGTGGACTGCGGCTCCGGCGAACCAGGTGCCACCGTGTGTCCCGTGGGCAACAATATCGGCGGGCAGGTCGACGGCAAAGCCTATCTGTTGGGCGCGTCATTCCTGATCACGCAGAAGGTGGGCTGGGGCCAGTTCCAGCCGTTTGTGCGCCATCAGAAATACGATCGCTCGCTGAGCAACACGACCAGCAAGGCCACCGATTTCGGCGTCAACTACCTGGTGGACGGGCCCAAGATCAAGGTGTCGGCCATGTACTCCAAGTTTGATGACAATCGTATCCTGCCGGTGTCCGCACAGGACACCAACCGGTTCACGCTCGGTGTCCAGTACATTTTCTGATCGCGTTGTAATTTGATGGCCGCGGCCATTCGGCGCCGGAACTTTCAGGCGCCGAGTGGCACGCGGTCACCGCATGATTACTGGCTCAAATGGACTGCGGCTTCATGCGGCAAGGTGGGCGAGCGGCGATTGCGCAAGACCGGTTTGTTCCAGCGACCACGCGGCGCGCAGACAAAGGTCTTCGCGCCATGGTGCTGCGATCAACTGCACGCCGCCAGGCAGACCATTGGCGCACCATAGCGGCGCCACTGCCACGGGCAAACCAATCAAGGAAATCGGCTGCGTCAGCAGGCCCAGATTGGGACGCACCGGCATTTCAACGCCATTGAGCTGCAGGTGTTCAGCGCCGATCGGTGTCGCCGTACAGGGTGTGGCTGGGGCAATCAACACGTCGAAACGCTCAAACAACGCCAGCGCCTGCTGCTGAAACCAGCGGCGAAAGCGCTGCGCCTTGACGTACCAGGCCGCAGGCAACAACGCACCCGCGATCAGGCGATCGCGCGACAACGGCTCGAAATCGTCCATGTGCGTGCGCAACGCGTCGAGGTAAAACGCGCCGGCCTCGGCCGCAGTAATGATAAAAGCGGCGGCACGTGCACGCGCCGCTTCCGGCAAACACACCATTTCACTCGCGCCCAGGGTCACCGCGCCCCTTTCGACACAGCCGCGCAGCGCTTCGTCAGCCCAGTCATGGAAATAGTCGCCCAAAACGGCGACACGCAACCCGTCCACGCCGCGATGCAGGCCGGGCAGCGTCGGCTCCAGCGGGCGCCCGGCACACGCGGGATCGCCGGCATCCGGCGCTTGCAGCACGTCGTAAATCAGCGCCAGATCGTGCGCCGTGCGGGCCAACGGACCCAGATGATCGAGGCTGGGCACAAATGGGTAAGTGCCCGACCGGCTCAAGCGGCCGAACGTCGGCTTCAGGCCGAACACGCCGCAGAACGAGGCGGGCACGCGGATGGAGCCGTTGGTATCCGAAGCCAGCGAAAAGGACACAAATCCCGCCGCCACCGCCGCCGCCGATCCACCGGACGAACCGCCCGCCACCCGCGCCAGATCGTGCGGATTGCGGGTGACGCCAAAGTGCGTGTTCTCGGTGGTAAAGCCGTAGGCATAGGCGTCCATGTTGAGTGCGCCGGTCAATACCGCGCCGGCCGCACTGAGGCGGCGCACCAGAAAGGCGTCGTTACTGGCCGGCATGTCACCGGCACGAATCCTGGCGCCCGCTATCGTTGTTAAATTATTGATATTAAACAGATTTTTTACAGCATACGGCACCCCGGCCAATGATGGCAAGGTTTCTCCCCGCGCCCGCGCCCGGTCGATTGCCCGCGCCTCAGCGCGCGCACGCTCCGCTGTCACCGTGGTAAAGCTGTTGACGCGGCCATCGCAAGCGAGTGTGCGCGTCAACGCCGCTTCGGCGATCTCCAGCGCCGAGACCTCGCCGCTTTTGACCCGTGCCGCGCATAACGCCGGGTCGGCGATCAACAACGGGTCCGGCGATGGCGGCGATGTCATGGGCGGAACACGGGTGCGGGCTCTATGTCCTCCGCCAACGGAAAATCCATCACGCGCTGCGCAAGGACTGCAATATTGCCCAGCTGGCGAATCACTTCGGTGCGCCGTTCCGCGTCCAGCGGCAAACGCTGCAGCGCGGCCATCGCGTCCACGTAGGCGGGCCAATCCATCGGCTGGTCGGTCACTTTGCGGTGGCCAGGTTTGTAGCGGTGTTGGCGCCCGGCGCTTCATGTGCGCCCGGCATCGCCGTCTGCGATTTCGCACACCAGTAGAGCACCGCGGCCACACCCAGATAACTGAGTGACAGCAGCGGCATTTTCGCGACACCAATGGCCTCGCTGTGCATGAAGCCGAAGAAGGTCAGCACAGCGCCCGCGACCGCAAATCCCGCCGCCCGCGCATAGGCGCGGTCAATAATGCACGCCGACACCGCGGCCAGTATCAGGCTCACCAGAATGGCACCGCTGCCCAGCACTTCGAGCCCATGATAGAGCACGCCAACCTGTCCCAGCTTGTCGAGGCCGACTGCAGCGACATTGGTGCCTGCGGCGCCAAGCGCGCTGTCGATCTGCAGTTTGCCCCATGCCGCGACCTGTGGCACCAGCGACAACACCACGGCGGGCGCGTGACTCTTCGGTGTTTCCTGGAACGCCTGCGCGCCGATCAACATGCCGATGTAGAGCAGTATCGGCGATATGGCGACCACCGGGATCAATGCCATCATCAACGCGAGGATGCCGAACCACGACAGAATCAGCACCATCACGCCGGTGGCCGCCGAATAGCCGATGCGCCCGCCGATCGCCTTCCAGCCGGGATGGCCGATATAGACCGCATTGATGAATGGATTGCCCAGCAGACAACCGATCAGACTCACCGCGCCGTCCGCCGTCAGCACGCGTGTGGTCGGAAAATTGTCGCCGCCGGCAGCCGCGCTTTCGACGTTGTCCATCGCCTCCACCAGATCATAGATGCCGAAGGGAATGGCGGTGACCAGAATGACGCCCAGAAATTCGAAACCCGAGAAGACGTGGCCAACCGCCGGCAGCGGCAGAGAAAATCCGAAGGTGGCGAACGACGCGCCCAGATTGGCGGCACTCATGCCGCCGAAGTTCAGGCCCGCGGCGGTACTGCCCCAGGCAATAGCCGAACCGACAATGATCGCCACCAGACCCGCCGGCATGCCCCTGAAATAGCGCACGCCGCCAAGCCAGCTCGCCAGCAGGATCGCAAAGCAAATGATGCCGATCACGGGCGTCATGTACATTTCCAGCGCCGGGCGCATCGAAATGAACGCAATCGATACCCCCGCGAGGGCGCCCAGCAATGCGGCGCGCGGTGTGATTCTGCGGATCAGCGGCGCGATGAAGCCGCCCGCCATCAGCACAAAGCTTTGCACGAACACCCACGTCAGGCCCGCCTCCCAGCCTTTGATCGGGTCGCCGGTTTTCGCCGCAATCGGCATCATGATCACGAACACCACGATAAACATGTGCGGCACGCTGATGCCCGAAGGCAGTGCGCACACATCATTGCGCCCACTTTCCCTGGCCAGTTTGTAGGCGAGCCAGGCGTAGTACAGCGTGCTCAGGAACAACATCAGACCGGTGGCCGGCAGAATGCGCCCGAATACGATGTCGTCGGGCATTTTCAGCACGTAGCGCAACAACGCCGTCAACGTCAGCATATTGACCAGGATATTGGTGCCGAAGCCGAAGAAGGCGTTCCAGTCGCCGCGCGCCCACAAGGCGGGTTTGAAAGTGCTGGTGGTCATGGTTGTTCTCCCTGTTGATCCTGCACGTTGCGTGGCGCCTGCGACAAGGCAGCCAATACGCTCTGCGAACTCGATACCCAGCCCAATATGCCGCCCTGCGCGGCGATCATGCGCAGGCCCGTTTCGTGAAATTCGGGAAAATACGAGGCGCAACAATCACCAGCCACGATGCAGCGATAGCCGCGGTCGTTGGCCTCGCGCACCGTGGTGTGAACACAGACCTCGGTGGTGACGCCGCCGACAATCAGGTTTTCGGTGCCGTGGTTGCGCAGAATGGCGTGCAGATCCGTGGCGTAAAACGCGCCTTTGCCGGGTTTGTCGATCACCGGCTCTCCTGCTGCCGGGGACAATGCGGGAATGATGTCGTGACCGGCTTCGCCGCGTATGAGAATGCGCCCCATCGGGCCCGCCGCGCCGATGCACTGCGCCGGCAAACCGCGCTCGACCTTGGCGCGCGGCGCGTCGCTCAAATCGGCGCGGTGGCCTTCGCGCGTGTGGATGACCATAAGACCGTGTTTGCGGGCTGCAGCAAGCAGCTGCCGGCACGGCTCAACCGCCGCTGCCAGCAACGACACATCGTTTCCCAGCGACTCGCCAAAGCCGCCCGGTTCAAGGAAGTCACGCTGCATATCGATCACCATGACTGCCGTCCGCGCGGTGTCGATGCGGATCGGCCGCGGCGTTGCATCGATGGTGACCAGGGTCATGTTGGGGGGGGGTCGCAGGGTCAGGCAGCACAGTGCGCGGTCGCCGCGATTACCTCACGACGACCCGTGCGACATGGCTTACGCAATATTCATACCCGCCGACAACCACAACCAACAGCGGATAATTGGGCGCGAATGTCAACGTTACCCGCAATACGGTCGCGAAACCGCGTCCGGAATTGGGCGGCGGCGATCAAATACGCTTTGTTTTGGTGCCGCTGGGAAAACGAAAGACGCAGTGCTCGCGGCAATCTTCGGGCATCAAACTTGCTCTCGTCAGAACATGACTAAGGCATCGCGCAAGTTGTCGGTACGAAGGCACGCCATGCATCATCAAACCCGAAGGCCTGACTGCCATGTCCGGCACGACGATTCACTACCGGCACATGTGGGCGAACCCGACGCGCGGCGCGTACCGCACCAGGAACGTGCCACGAGCAACGCCGCGGTGCAGTAGTACCCGGTGCGTGATCCTGCGATGCAATGTAACTAATTGATTTTAAATAGTATTTTTATTTGGTATGATGGCACCATTTATGCGTGACAGGCATACTGGGAAGTGTGGACCGATCCGAGGGAGACGACCATGATTGTGCGTCGAATTGCTGTTGCCGCGTGTGCTGCGCTAGCCGCGCTTCTATCCTGTGCCAGTGCCATTGCGCGGGACCCGATCGACCAGCCCGTCATACTCGTCGCCACCCCCGCGTTGCGAGACCAGTTGTATGGCGCCAGCGTCCTTATCGTCACACCCGTCGGCGGCGGCCAGCACATCGGCTTTATCATCAATCGCCCGACGCCGGTGAAGCTGAGCGACATGTTCCCGGAACACGCGCCGTCGAAAAAAGTCAGCGAACCCATTTTTCTCGGCGGCCCCGAAAGCCGCGGTGCCCTCTTCGCCGTGGTGCAGCGGCAAGGACGCGGCAGTGGCGGCAAATTCAAGCTCGCCTCTGACCTTTACCTTGAAGTCGAGCGGGAACGGGTGGACGGCGTGATTGAAAAGGAACACCAGCAGGCGCGTTTTTTTGCGGGTGTTGTGGTGTGGCAGCGCGGAGAACTGGACGCTGAAATCGAGCGCGACTACTGGTATGTGCAGGAGGCCGATGCCGCGCTGGTGCTGCGCAAATCCACCTCGGGCATGTGGGAAGAACTGGTAAAGCGCGGACGGCAAAACAAGAACCTGATTACCACCGCGATTCAGCCGCCGCGCCTTGCGAGCGTCAGAGCCGGCGGTTATACCCCCGAATGAGCGCTGGCGGGACAGCGCGCAAGCGCGGCGCCGAGGCGCTCGTTCGCATCCGCCCGGAGCAGCCGCGGGACGCTGCCGCCGTGCGGCAGGTTCTCGTGAGCGCCTTCCCCTCGAGTGCGGAAGCCGATCTGGTGGAACAGTTGCGCGCCGGCGGCAAAATCGACGTGTCGCTGGTTGCCGACATTGACGGCGACATCATCGGGCATGTCGCATTCACCCGCGTGAGCTTCGATCCGCCGCTTGATTTCCTCGCCCATGGCCTGGGCCCGCTGGCGGTGGTGCCCGGCCACGAACGCCACGCCGTGGGCCGGCGCCTGGTGCAGAACGGCCTCGCGGCATGCCACGCGCGGGACGCGTGCATGGTGGTGGTGCTGGGTGACCCCAAATACTATCGTCGTTTCGGCTTCGAACCCGCCAGCCGTCATGGCCTGCGCAACGAGTTTGGGGTGGAGGAATCGTTCATGGTGTTCATGCTGGAGGCGCGCGCCCATCCGCCGCCGGCAACGCTGGTGCGCTATGCCGACGAGTTCCAATCGCTGCCGCGCGGCGCGGCGTTGTAGCGCATACCGCCACCATCAGGGCGCTGCAACGAGGGTGTAAGGATTTTTTTGTGTGTGAAGCGATTTAAGGATCGTAGTCGGCGGTTCATTCTACGCGCGTGCTTGAGTGAAACACTCCCGGTCAAGAATCGCGAACGGATTCATCGCTTGTTTCCAGTCGTGTGCTGTGCGAGTCCAATCGGCGGCAATGTTGCGCAGGATCGGTGCGGACCGGATAACCCGCGGCAGGACTGCGGTCTTGAACGTACCCAGCGCGGTCGTGCCCAGTGAATTCAACCATCTTCCAAATCCGGCGCATGCGGACTTTGCGCGGATCCGTGGGTCCGCTGCGAAGTCGTTGACCACCCATCTTCGTGTGCTTGAACAGCAAGCGCAGCGGCTGCCGCGCAAACCGAAAGTGTCGTGTCGCCGCAGACCCGCGTGGATTGCGGATCCAGGCGGGCGCGCGCCTGCGGCTATTCGAGCTTGATACCCGAGCGCTTGATAATCTGCCCCATCAGTGCATGCGTGCGCGCGAGCGACGCGGCGAAACTGGCTGCCGTGCCACCTTCCGCGTCCACCCCTAACGCCAGCATTTTTTGCTGCGTCTCGGGCGCGGCCAACCAGCGTGCGATTTCGCCGTTGACCCGGGCAATGATTTCCGGTGGCGTTTGCGCCGGCGCGAGCAAGCCCACCCAGTTGGGCATTTCGTAACCCGGCAGTGCTGCCTCTGCGATGGTGGGCACATCAGCGAACACGGGTGTTCGCTTAAGGGTGGCCACCCCCAAAGCGCGCAGCCGCTTTTGTTTTACAAAGGGCAAGGCAGTCAGTGTCGATACCCACGCCAACTGCACTTGGCCGCCCACCAGGTCTATGACGCCCTGCCCCGCACCTTTATACGGGATGTGAACGATATCGGCCCCGGACATGGATTTGAACAGCTCGCCGGCCAGATGCAGTGTCGTGCCGGTGCCGGATGACGAAAAAAACAGTTGGCCCGGACGCTGGCGTGCCAGGGCAATCAAGCCTTTGACATCCGTGACCGGCAGCGCGGGATGCACCACCAGCACCAGAGTCGTCCAGCCAACCAACGACACCGGTGCGAAGTCACGCAAGGCATCATAGCCGGGGTTCTTGTAGATATGCGGGGCCACCGCGTGCGTACTGTTGTTGGCCATCAGGAAGGTGTACCCGTCGGCCGGCGCCTTGGCAACGGACGCGCTGCCCACCGTGCCGCCACCGCCCGCGGCGCGATTTTCGACAAACACGGCAACCCCGAAGACATCACTCAAGCGCTGTGCCACGGCACGCGCCATCAGGTCGGTTGCCGCTCCCGGCGAAAAAGCGACCACGATGCGCACGGGTTTGACCGGGTAGTTCTGAGCCCGTGCAGGCACGGCGAGCCAGGCTACAATGATCAGCAGTGGTGTCAACCCGGCAAGGCATCGTGGGTGATTCATGACAACTACTGTAGCACGGGCCGCAAAGCATGGCCTCCGCTGTGTCCACGCATGGCCTGTCAGGGCGGCGCATCAGACAGGGGCCTTGTGCCGCGTGTTGCGGGCAACTGCACCGCAAGCGCCAAACTCGCGTTACACTTTTACCCATTCGCAATCCACAGGATGAGATCAAACTATGAGCGGCCTGCCGTTGGACGGAATACGCGTTGTCGAAATGGGGCAGATCGTTGCCGGGCCTACCGCCGGCCTGTTGCTCGGGGATATGGGTGCCGATGTGATCAAGGTGGAGCCGCCCGATGCCGGTCAGGAAAGCCGCATGGGCAACAGGCGCAACGGTCCTTTCTATTACTTCAACCGCAACAAGCGCGGTATCGTCATCAATCTCGCCTCACCCGAGGGTCGCGAGGTTGCGATGCGCCTTATCAATCGCGCCGACGTGCTTATCGAAAATATGGCGCCCGGCTCGATGGACCGGCTGGGCTTGGGCTACGACAAAGTGCGTGAGTCCAACCCACGCCTCATCTATTGCAGCCTCAAGGGCTACCTCAAAGGACCCTATGCGTCGCGGCCGTTGATGGACGAACCCGGACAGATGGCGTCCGGGTTGGCATTCATGACCGGTCCAGCCGGGCAGCCCATGCGTGCCGGCGCATCGGTTGTCGACATGGGCGCGGCAACCTATGCGGTGCTCGGCGTCATGGCGGCGCTCATGCAGCGGGAGAAAACGGGAAAGGGCCAGCGCATCACCGGCGGCCTGTTCGAGACGGCGCTGTTCTACGTCGGCCAGCACATGGCCACTGCACAGTACACCGGCGAGCCGTCGCAACCCATGCGTGCGCAGCGCCACGCCGGCAAGCGCAACGGCACTGCGATCTATGATCTTTTTGCGTGCAAGGACGACAAACAGGTTTTCATTGGCATCGTCAGCGACGGGCAGTGGCGGCGCATATGTCCTATTTTCGGCATGGAAGATCTGGCCGCAGATCCGGTTTACGACCATAATCCGGGCCGTGCCGAGAATCACGACATCCTGAAGCAACGTATCAGCGACGTGTGCGCGCGCCACACGCGCAATGAGATCGTCGACATGCTGGATGCCGCAAACGTGTGTGTTGCACCGCTCCACTCGCCATCCAGCGTGCTGGAGGAAGATGTACATGTGCGCTCGGAAGGCCGCACGCTGCCCGTTCAGATCGGGGACATGGCGGGTCGTCTGCCCCCAATCCCCTACGAGAGCGATGCGTATAGCTTTACCGTGCGCCACTCCGCACCGAAAGAGCCGGGCCGCGATAGCGTAGAAATTCTGCGTGAACTCGGTTACGCGGATGCCGATGCGCAGGCGCTCGCGGCCAGGGGCATCGTGCGCGGTCCGGGGTTGGGGAAGCCGGCGGGGTGACGGAGTAAGACGGGGTTGGCGGGGGGTAGAGGGGTTTGGCGCGGCAAACGCTCAACGCCCCTTGAATACCGGCTTGCGCTTCTCGCGGAATGCCAGCCGCCCCTCCTTGACGTCTTCAGTGTTGTGCACCTTGTTGAGCAGATTTTCCTCGTATTCCGCTTGCGTTTCGAGCGAAACGCCCATCGCGTGGTAAACCGCCTGCTTGGTCAATTCGATCGTGATCGACGGTCCGTGCGCCAGGCGGTTCGCGAGTTCCATCGTGCGCGCCATCAACTCGTCGTGCGGCACGACCTTGTCGGCCAGCCCGATTCGCAACGCTTCTTCGGCCTTCACCTCGTCACTGAGCCAATGCATCAGCAGCGCCCTCGACGTCCCCACCAGATGGGGCAGCAGCCAGGTGGACGCCTGGTCGGGCAGGATGGCGCGCCGGATGAATGCCGACACGAAGCGCGCCTGATCGGACGCGATCCGCACATCGCAGGCAAGCGCCAGCGAAAAACCACCCCCGGCGGCCACGCCGTTGACTGCGGCAATCACGGGCTTGCGCATGGTGCGAAAGCGTCCGATCCAGCCGAACCGGGATTCCTCCATGTCCTGCCGGCTCGGCGGTGGGCTGCTTGAATGCGATTGCCCAATCATGTCCGCGCCGGCACAGAAGCCGCGACCCGCACCCGTGAGCACCAGCACCTTGGCATCATCGTCGTCGTTCACGTCCTCCAGTATGCGTTTCAGGCCGAAGCGCAGCGCGGGCGAGAGTGCGTTGAGCTTTTCCGGCCGATTGAGCGTGAAGGTAACGACTCCGTCTGTCTTTTCGACAATGGCGTCTTCGTAGCCCTCATAGGGCGTCAGGCCGTCAAATCTACGGGTCATCTTGATCTCCGGTGAAATGAGCATCGCAAAAGTGTAACGCGAATGCCCCCTGCGGTACAGCTTCGCGATTTTTAGTGGGCGGGAGAATGCGTTGTTCGGTGCGGTCTGCCTGTCTTGGAAGGTCACCGATTCACCAAGCGAATCATGCGCCAGCCCGGCACGCGATGGCGCATGGTTTCAAGGTCGGGCACGTATTTTGTGCTACCGTTGTGCGCTGGCCGCCGCGGCGCGGCAAAGACAGAACTTTCCTTGAGAGGCTCGATAATGATTGGACGTTTGCTGCTGTCGTCGTTGCCCGCCATGACTTTGGGATGGAGCCTGATGCTGGCGCCGTCCGCGTGGAGCCAGCAGTCATATCCGTCTCGACCGATACGCATCATCGTGCCCTTTTCCCCCGGCGGCGGTGGCGATGTCATGGCGCGAAAGGTGGCCGGCAAGCTCGCCGAACGCACGGGAAAGTCGGTGTTCGTCGAGAACCGCGCTGGCGCCAGCGGCAACATTGGCGCCGAGATCGTTGTGCGTTCGGCGCCGGATGGTTACACGCTGCTCTCCACCTCTAGCACGTACGGCATCCAGGCGGCTATCGGCAAGGCGCCCTTCGATCCGCTGAGTGACGTCACGCCCATCGGCGCGCTTGCTCGTGCCCCGGCCGTGTTCATTGTGGCCCCGAATTCCCCCTTCAAAACGCTGCGGGATCTGATCACTGCCGCCAAGCGTTATCCCGGCGAGGTAACGTTCGGTACGGCCGGCATCGGCGCCATCGCGCACATGAATATGGAGCACTTCGCTTCGGTCGCCGGCATCCGGATGACCCATGTGCCGTACAAAGGCTCCTCGCAGGCGCTGACGGACATGCTGGGCGGAAATATTGCGGTGACTACGGCAAACCCGACGGTGGCTGCCCCAATGGTAAAAGGCGGCCGCATTCGCGCGCTGGCCGTCGGCGGCAGCCACCGCCTGTCGTCCATGCGCGACGTGCCGACGTATGCCGAAGCAGGATTACCCGGCTTCGACCCCTACGACTGGAAGGCGATTCTCGGCCCGAAGGGCATCCCGCTGGAAATCGTCAGCCGCCTGAACACAGAAATCAACGCCATCGTAAAGGACAAGGATTTTGCCGCGGTGCTGGAAGCCGACGGCTCGACCGCGCTGGGCGGCCCGCCTAACCAGCTGGCGACGCTCATCAGGTCTGATATCGAGCGCTGGCGCAATCTGATTCGGGATCGGAAGATCAAGATGGATTGAGCCCAAGGGGTACGGGGGGGCTCTTGGAGGTGGGTATTTCCAGCGCGCGTGTCTGATCTCCTGTCCCTTCCCACCGTTGACTGCGGTGGCAAAGGCCGCTCTTGCGCAACCGCTCAGTGGCACGTCGGGTGGCAGCATCGAAGTCGACATGAGCGTGATAACCTTTGACCTGGGTCATGGCATGCCCTCCTTTTACGGCAGCATGCCGGCACCGCGATGGGGGTCTCGCATGCAGCTGATCCCAATCCATCGCCGTTATCTGGAGATCAAACACTATGCGCGAACACGTATTCGAATTTCCCGCGTTGGAACGGCTGATTTATGGCAAACCGGCTGCGCAGGCACTGGCGGATGAAGTCGAACGCATCGGCGCGCGGCGGGTGTTTCTGGTCGTCAGCGGCACCATGAATCGCACCACCGACGAGGTTGATAAGGTGCGCGCCGCACTGGGCAGCCGTTATGCTGGAACCTGCGACAGTATTCCGCCCTTCACACCACGATCCGCCGTGCTGGAAGCGGCACAGCTTGCACGTGCTGCCGGCACCGATCTGGTCGTAACCTTCGGTGGCGGGTCGGTCACCGAGGGCGGCAAGATGGTACGGCTGTGCCTGCAGCACAACATCACCGATGTGGCCGGCTTTGATCGGTTTCGTGCTATTACCCATCCAGACGGCACGCGCGAAACGGCGCTGTACGAAGGTTCGCATATCCCCCAGATCGCGATTCCGACCACGCTGTCGGCAGGCGAACTCACCACCGGAGGCGGGGCCACGGATGAGCGCGTCAAGCGCAAGTTCAGCCACGGCAATCCGCAGGCGATTCCGCGCACCGTCATTTTCGATCCGGCGCCCACCGTGCACACACCGCTGTGGGTGTGGCTGTCAACCGGTGTGCGCGCCATCGATCATGCGGTCGAGGGCCTGTGCTCGCCGCGCTCCAACCCTGTCAGCGACGGCATGTATCAGCACGCCTTGAAGCTATTGGCGTCATCGTTGCTAAAGACAAAACGCGATCCCGCCGATCTGGGTTCCCGGCTTGAGAGTTTCTACGGCATCTGGCTCGCGATCGCAGGACGTCACGGCGGGGTGGAAATGGGCGCGAGCCACGCCATTGGGCACGCACTGGGCGGCTCACACGGCGTGCCGCACGGCTATACCTCGTGCGTGATGTTGCCGCATGTGTTGCGCTACAACCGGAGCGCCAATGCCGAGCGCCAGCAGTTGGTGGCCGCGGCGCTCGGTCATCCCGGCGAAGATGCGGCGGACGTGCTGGATCATTTCATCGGCGAGCTGGGTCTGCCGCGTCGGCTTGCCGACGTCGATATCGGCCCGGAACAATTTGCGTCGATTGCCACCACCGCCATGCACGACAAAGCGCTGCACGCGAATCCGCTCAGAATCACCTCGCCCGAACAGGTATTGAAGATACTGGAAGCGGCCGCCTGAACGCCTGCAAAAGGTGCCCGCTCTATGTTACCGGCTATCGGGATGCGTTTGCCCGATCGTGGCCACTGTGGATTGGGCGTAGAGAAAGCACCGCATCAGATTCGTCGTATGCGAGGCTGCATCGATCCGTTACCTGCCCGACGCACAAAGCGGCTTGACACTTTCGCGATCCCCGGCTCGACCCGCCGGCTTCGACTGTTTTTCCGCCCCAGAGGGCCACGGTTGCAGAGGGCATCTGTTGCCACACAATATTGCCTCTCGTCATCACAACAGGTTGCCCGTCGTGGCAGTCGTCCTCACAAACCTGTCTTGGAAATGAACCCTTTCAATTCCGGCCCGTAATCCGCTTCATTCCTTGAAATGAATTCCACGCTCATCTTGCGCGCCGCGGTCGCTTCGGCGCCGCCCTTGCTGTCGATGATTTCATACAGCGCAGCGATGATGTTATAGCTGCGGCTGAATACCTTGTCGGAGCCTGTGCTCATAACCACGGAATCATTGGAATACCACTGTTTTTCGATGTCGGCCGCTCTCGTTTGGTCGCCCATACGTTCCGAAAAAAGAAGTTCGATGGCGTAGGCTTTTGCTTCCTTGGGCAATTGCGTGACCTGACCGCCTAACTCCTTGGCACCCTGCGGCGTGTGCACAAATTCATGGATCAACGTGCTGCCCAACAGGCTGACCGGATCGCTGGTGCGTTTTGGGTCAGTCTCCACCGTCAAGACACGTGAACTGATTTCCGTATCACCCGACGACGTCTCGCCAAGGCCCTTCATTTTTTCGCGTTCGAGGTCGTGGCTGGAATAATGGCGATAAAAAGCAAGCATCAGGTCCGCGTTACCCCGAGTCGCCCGGGCCAGCGCGAAATGGATGGTGCGGAGTATCCAATCGCCCAGATCGGCATTGTGTTTGCGGAACGCGTCACGGGCTTTTGCTACATCGGGGTTGACGGCCGGATCATTTACCAGGCCGCGCTCGCGGAACAGCGCGGCGATCGAGGGCTCCATATACTCGAGGTGAAAGGCTTGGAGGCCCGAGATGGTAAACCATCCCCGCTCGATGGGGTCCGTAATCGCCACTTTGAAGGTCATCGTAACGGTCGACGGCATATACTTCGGCCACAGGAGAGTACGCCCGGACTCTTCTGTGGTACGACCCGACAAAGTTATCGCCCATTCATCAGCCTTGAGCGAGCGGAGCTCAAACACCGCATCGGCCGGCGTCCATTGCGGATACGTGGCCTGGGTGGGCGCTTTGTCGGCACCGGGCTTGGGCTGGCGGAACAGCATGGGCTGCATATCGGTTTGCTGCGCAACATGCGCCAATTCATGGGCAAGCAGGCGTGGGTCGGATGGTGATTCGCCCGCACCGAACGCGATATGGCTGCCGACCGTGTAGGCGCGAGCATTCACCTCGGACGCCGAACGCGCTGCGGCGGTGTCGGTGTGAATGCGCACCTGTGAAAAATCCTGACCGAAGCGCTGCTCCATATCCTGTAGCGTTCCCGGTTGCATTTGGGTGCCCGCGCTTGCGACGACGCGGTCCGCGCTGGTTGAGACGGGCAGGGGCGCTTCCATGCCGGTGCGGGACTGCAGCGATTGAAGGTACAACGGCATACCGGTAGGTGCGCCCCGTTCCTGCGTGGACGACGAGGCTGCGCGCCGCCTTGTCGGCGAAGTCACTTCATGACTTGGGCGTTGTTCTCTCTGGACGGTGGACGAAGCGGGCATGGCGTTTTGATCGGTCCATTGTGAATGGCGATGGTTTTCAGGCGGAAACCCCTCGCCCCTTCTTTCATCAAACGCCAAGCTATCGCGGGACGGCAGCATAGTCAATCGCGTGCGTTTTCGTAACGCTCACTTACATTCTTGGACGCTGATGCATTGCGTGGCGGCCGATTTGCGATGCTGGTAATCCCGTTTGATTACGCAACGCAATTCGTAGACTTGCCCGTCTCGCGCTACCGGCATGTTTTGGGCTTTCTACCCCACCCACCTGGGTGTCCTTTGGCTAACACAGGCGTTGTTCGCTTGATTGGACCGTGGCTTTACAGTGCGCGATACGGAGCGCCGCCATCCGAGCGACGGCTACACATCGAAGCCCGACTGCAGGCTAATTCACACTAATCGGCCTGACCTGACGTTAGCGACGCAGCGAACCAATGACTCATACTTGGCAACTATCCGAAGTTGGCGAGCCACTTATCACGAACGGCTGCTGTTCAATCATCCCAACTGGAAGTGCCGACCCGTTGCTGTCGCCCAGACATCTAAACCAGCCACGGCAAAGCCATCGTTTGTCGTTGCCCTGTGCTTCGGAAGAATCGGTAGCCCGGAAGGAGCGCAGCGTATTCCGGGAAACGTGGCATCACTCGCCAAACGTGCCTTCCGGCGAAGCACATCCCCAGTTTGCAGCGAGCAACCCCTTTTTAATGTATCGATGCAGCGTTGAATGCGGCCAATCCATGGCGCGTGTCACGTGTCCGTGTTTTACCGGATTGATATGCGCGTAGTTGACATGCGCTTCGAAGTCACGCTCGTTGCGCACGGTGTGTTCCCAGAATCGCTTTTGCCACAAGAGGTATTCGCCGCGTTGGTCTTTTGCGAGGTTGACACCTGCGCGCACATGATGCCGGGTGAAATGCGCCTTGATGCGCTGAATCCGGCGGGCGTACGCAGCGTTCTCGGGCGGCAACGTCCATACCGCATGCCAGTGATCGGGGAGGACCACCATCGCGTCGATCACAAACGGCGATTCGGTTTGTATGGCGCGCACGATATTGCGCAGGGCATCCGCATGGTCGACGAGCAACCGGTGCCGCCGGTCGTGTAAATCAACCGTGAAGAAAAATGTGCCGCCGGCTACCCGGCTGCGGCGATACTGGACCATCCTTGAATACTACCCCGGAATGCGCTGCGCTCCTTCCGGGCTACAGTCATTCGCCGCTATTGCGTCGTGCAATAGGTTTATCGTGTGTGCTCGTACCAAGCATTGAACACGGATTGGGCAGCGAAAGCGAGAATTCGATGCCGCTGTATTGCTGCCCGTCGCCAGCGGCCGCAATTGGGCGACTGCGGAGATTCATTCTAAGCCTGAAAAACTGTCGGCGGCAAAACACGCTGAATTTGCATCCGACAGGTTTGCGACGTTATGCTGGGCGCGTGCTATTGGCCGATTTCGTTGAAAAAAACTCCATTTTGTGCAAAACATATGAACTCTGTAAAAAGAGCTATGAGCGTCGGCGCTGTGCATCGCCCTTAATAATCCAACAGGAGGCACCATGATCACGCAGTACCGTATGCCTATCGTGGAATACACCACCGATCAGATGGAAAAGCGCGTTGCCCGCTTTGACACGATCAAGTATCCCCCTAACCGCTACCACGACAGTCAATTGCCGGGACATGTCCGCAAGAACTACCTGATTGTGGGCACAGGTCTGATTGCGGATGGAGCAACCGACCCGTGGTCAGCCATTCCGGTCAAGGAAGGCTTTCAAATGTCCTTCATTAAAGCCGAGCCCGGGAATGGCCCCATGCTGCACAACCATAACACGAACGAAACCTTTGTTTGTATGGAAGGCGTCTGGAAGGTTATCTGGGGACGTCATGCAGAGCATTCCGTTCTGCTCAACAAATATGACGTGTGTTCCGTACCACCTTATGTCCCACGCAGATTCGAGTGTGTCGAGCCCGCGCCTGGCCAGAAGGAAGGGCTACTTCAATCCATCCAGCCAGGCGATGAACCAGAAGTGGAATGGATCTGACCATCTTTTAGCCGAGCACTGACGCTAATTCAAGTCCGCAGGTCTCGCACTGGCTATTACGAATCTAAGATTCAAACGTTTTTGATTGCTGATGAAGAACACCTCGGCATGGCCGGATTCGGAAAAGCCGTCTGGAGCAAATTCGGCGAATTTCACCACCGGCAGCAATGGAGGTTTAATATCAATCTCTGGAATCGGCCA
>CADECM010000023.1:29760-64380 GCA_902825845.1 uncultured beta proteobacterium | reverse complement strand
AAATATCCACGAAACCCGTGAATGGATCATCCGCAATTCGCCGGTGCCGATCGGCACCGTGCCGATCTATCAGGCGCTGGAGAAAGTCGATGGCCGCGCCGAGGAACTGACCTGGGAAATCTACCGCGACACGCTGATCGAGCAATGCGAGCAGGGCGTGGATTACTTCACCGTGCACGCCGGCGTGCGCCTGCCGTACATCCCGATGACCGCCAAGCGCATGACCGGCATCGTGTCACGCGGTGGCTCGATCATGGCCAAGTGGTGCCTCGCGCATCACAAGGAGAGCTTTCTTTACACGCACTTCGAGGACATCTGCGAACTGCTCAAGGAATACGATGTGTCGTTCTCGCTCGGCGACGGGCTGCGTCCCGGTTCGATTTACGACGCCAACGACGAAGCGCAGCTCGCCGAACTCGAAACCCTGGGCGAACTCACCCAAATCGCGTGGAAGCACGACGTGCAGACCATGATCGAAGGCCCGGGCCATGTGCCCATGCACATGATCAAGGAAAACATGGACCTGCAACTGAAGCTGTGCCACGAAGCGCCGTTCTACACGCTGGGGCCGCTCACCACCGACATCGCGCCGGGCTACGACCACATCACCAGCGCAATCGGCGCGGCGATGATCGGCTGGTACGGCACCGCGATGCTGTGCTACGTCACGCCGAAGGAACACCTCGGCCTGCCCGACAAGAACGACGTCAAGGACGGCATCATGGCGTACAAGGTGGCGGCTCACGCCGCCGATCTGGCGAAGGGCCACCCCGGCGCGCAGATCCGCGACAACGCGCTGTCCAAGGCGCGCTTCGAGTTCCGCTGGGACGACCAGTTCAACCTCGGCCTCGATCCGGACAAGGCCAAGCAGTTCCACGACGAAACCCTGCCGCAGGAAGGCGCCAAGCTCGCGCACTTCTGCAGCATGTGCGGCCCGCATTTCTGCTCGATGAAAATCACTCAGGACGTGCGCGACTACGCCGCGCAACAGGGCGTCGATGAGAAAGCCGCGCTCGCCAAGGGTATGGAGCAGAAGTCGATCGAGTTCGTGAAAAAGGGCGCCGAGGTCTATCATAAAGTATAAATCATAAGTATCTGATTTTAAACAATTATTTGTGATGGGCCGCAGCCGGCATAGCCATGCTTTGCTGGCTGCACTCATTTGGGTGGCGTGGGTTGCGGGCTGCAGTGAACGGCCCGTGCCTGCCGGCGCCCCGGTCAGCCGGGCCGTTGTTGCGCAAGCGGGGATGGCGCCGCCAGGCCGCGCGATGACGGCGCAAGCCGAATCCGCCGCCGACGCGCAAGCACCACCCGCCGACAATCGCTACATCGCCTACACCCACCGCTACGCCATCGAAGCGGAACGCGCGCGGCTGCGCGCCGTGGTGGATGCGCATCTGTTGCGCTGCAAGGCACTGGATTGCGTGGTGCTCAATCAAAGTTTCAGCGAAGAAAACGATAACCAGCCGCCGAGTGCGAGTCTGAGCGTGCGCGTCGCGCATAAAGACAGGGACAAGTTCACCGAGGCGCTTAAAAGCGGCGACAGCCGCGTGATCAATCAATCCACCAGCGCCGAGGATAAAACGCTGCAGGTGGTGGACGTCGAAGCGCGCATGGCCAATCTCACGCAGTTGCGCGACCGCTTGCGCAAGCTGCTGGCCGATCCGAAGGCGGGCATCAAGGAAGCCGTCGACATCGAGCGTCAGTTGTCACAAACGCAGGGCGAACTCGACAGCATGAATTCGCAGCGCCGCGTGCTGGCGCAACAGACCGAGCGCGAGTTGTTCGACATCAACTATCAGGCACGGCGCAGCGCCATCGAGCGCAGCATTTTCGAGCCGGTGAAAGCGGCGCTGCTGGGTTTTGGCCGCGTGTTCATGCACAGCCTCGCCGCTCTGATCAGTTTTGTGGCGGCGGCGATGGTGTGGATTGTATTGTTGGCGGTAGTGGGCTGGTGCGCCCGCCGCTGGTGGCGTGGTCGAAATAAAGTTGTTTAAAAACAATAGGTTATGACGTTGCCGCCGGGTTGGCTAAAATCGCACGTTGTGCAAGTCGGAGCGTTCGCCTGCGGAGGTTTGAGCATGACTGTTCGTCATTGGATTGTCGTTGCCGCGGTGGTTGCCATGGCCGTGCCGGCCACGCTGCCGGCCCACGCGCAGAGCGAAGTACCGGACCAGCCCTTTGACAGCCTGTCCGCGCAGGCACTGCTCAAGGGCGTGATCCGAGATGACGATGTGACGCTGCTGTTCGAACATCTGCGCGAATCAATGGCGGCCGCCGCGCGCGGCGAAGAGGCGCGGCCATCGGAAGCGCTGAAACGCCGCGCCGGGCAGATTCAGCGCGACCTGTCGGTGCGCGGCACGGCGTTGATGGGCGCGCTGCTGTCAACGCTGGAAGCCGAGACCCGGCGTGCGCTGCGCGACGCCCTGCGCGAGCCGGCGCCGCATTCCCCGCACGGATTGTAGGGCCGGTTTGCCGGCGGCGCGCGTGTGATAGCATGCGCCCATTTTTGAGCGCGCATGGCTGAATCCTATCTTATCGCGGTAATCCTCGGCATCGTCGAGGGCCTCACCGAGTTCCTGCCGATCTCCAGCACCGGACATTTGATCCTTGCCGGCGGCTTGCTCGGCTATCACAGCGAAAAGGCCAAGGTGTTCGAAATCGTGATCCAGACCGGCGCCATGCTGGCCGTGGTCTGGGAGTACCGGCGGCGCTTTATCAGCGTGGCGGCCGGCGCATTCAGTGACCCTGCCGCACAGCGCTTTCTCGCCAACCTGATCATCGCCTTTGTGCCGGCGGCGGTGATGGGTCTTGCGTTTGGCGGGCTGGTCAAGAGCTACCTGTTTTTTGCAGTGCCGGTGGCGCTGGCATTCATCATCGGCGGTGTGATCATTCTGTGGGTGGAGCGGCGGCCCAACCCGCCCCCGCCGCGGGTGCTGGAGGTCGACGATATGACGTGGCAGGACGCGCTCAAGGTCGGCATCGCGCAAACCTTCGCACTGATCCCCGGCACGTCGCGCTCGGGCGCGACCATCATCGGCGGCATGCTGTTCGGCCTGTCGCGCAAGGTTGCCACCGAGTTTTCGTTCTATCTGGCGGTGCCGACACTGGTGGCCGCGGGCGGCTACAGCCTGATCAAGAATCGCGCCTTGCTCAGCACGGACGACATCGGTTTTTTCACGGTGGGATCGATCACTGCGTTTGTCTCGGCATTCGCCTGCATACGCTGGCTGATACGCTACGTGGCCTCGCACGATTTCACGCCGTTTGCGTGGTACCGCATCGTGTTCGGCGTGGTGATCCTCGCCACCGTGTATTCGGGCGCGATTCCGTGGCCTGAATAAAAATCGTTTAAAATCAATATGTTACTGGATAGGTATCGCGATCTGTTTCGCGTGCCCGCGATCCACGCCACCCTGCTCGCTTCGGTGCCCGGGCGTCTGCCGATCGGCATCGCAGGGTTTGCAATCCTGCTGCTGGTTCAGACCACCTCCGGGTCATTCATCCAGGCCGGTGTCGCCAGCGCGCTGTACGTGCTGGGGCTGGCCACGGTATCGCCGTTGATTGGGCGCGCCATCGACCGCGGCGGACCGCGCCCCGTGTTGCGGCTGTGCGCGCTGATTTATCCGGTGATGTTGATTGCGCTGGTGGCGCTGGTGCTCATGCGTGCGCATACCGCGGCTGTTGCGCTGTGCGCCTACCTCGCGGGCGCGTCGTTGCCGCCCATCACCATCTGCATGCGCACATTGTATCCGCGCGTGCTCACCCAACCGGCGTTGCTGCAGACCGCGTATTCCGTCGATTCGGTGATCGTCGAATCGGTGTTTGTCATCGGCCCGGCGCTGGTGGCACTGTTTCTGGCGTTTGGCATACCGGCGGGCGCGGTGCTGCTCGCCGCGCTGAGTGCCGGCATTGGCACTCTGTGGTTCATTCGCACGCCGGTGATTCGCGACTGGGAGATCCGGCCGCGCGGCGCGGGCAGTCGCTGGGCGATATTTGCCGAGCCGGGCATGGTCGTGTTGTTCGCGGCAACGCTGTTTTACTCGGTGGCGTTCGGCCTGTACGAAGTGGGTGTCACCGCATGGGCCACCAAGCGCGGCATGCCCGCCGCCGCCGGCATTGCGCTGGCGCTGGCGAGCGTCGGCAGTGCGCTCGGCGCATTCGCTTACGGTGCGTGGCACTGGCGGGCGCCGCTGCGCAGGCAGTTTTCGATCGCGCTCGGCTTCATGGCCGCCGGCTCGCTGCTGGTGGCGCCGGTGGACAACGTGGCGCTTTACATGCTGGTGAATATCGTCGCCGGTGCGCCGATGGCGAGCGTGATCGCCACGCAGTCGCTGCTGCTGTCGCGGCTGGCGCCGCACGGCAAGCTTGCGGAAAGTTTTACCTGGGGCGGCACCTGTCTGCTGGGCGGCATCAGCGGCGGCACCGCGCTCGGCGGCGTGCTGGCGGAGAGTTTGGCGCCGGCGTGGATATTGGTGTCGGCGGCAGTGGCGACCGGCATTGCCGCGCTGATCGTGATGGCAATTCCCCATTCCCCGCGGCTGGATGCGATGGGCGAACATTATCTGGCCTGAGATTGCCGGCACGCTGGCGCGCTGCCGTCCGACAGGCAGATACGGACGATGCCGGGCAAGCGTTCGCCCCTGGTCACCGGGTGGCTGCGATTGCGCGCGAAAACATGACGTTTGTGTATCATTGACAGCGATGCATTGCCACAAACCCGTGCGATCGCGCGCGCTGCCCGAGGGACAGTCACATGATTTACATGGTCGATCATATTTTCGCCAATCCGCAGACCGAGCCGGCGTGGCATGCGTGGTATGCGGATTATTTGCACAAGCTGCTGGCGGTGCCCGGCTTTGGCAGCGCGCAGCGCTTCAAGGCCGCCGATGAAACGCCGCCGCGCTTTCTGGCGATGTATGCGGTGCAATCGGCCGCGGTCTACGACAGTCCGGCCTACAAAAATATGGGCGGCGGTGGCAGCCAGAGCGTGCGCTTTCACGGCGACTATCAATTGTGGACGCGAAATCTGTTTGAAGGTGCCGATGAGGTACCCATGGTGAACGCGGGACAGTGGATTTATGCCCTTGACAGCGACAGCCCGCAGCGCAAACTGCCGTTCGCGCAGACGCCGCTGTGGTTGACGTCGGTGGGGCTGCACCGCACAACACCGTATCGCGCGATTGTTGTGTTAAAGGCGTCTGACCTTGAAGCCGCGAAAACGGCCGCGGCAGGCGCCGGCCGCGTCTATGCGCCATTCACGCCGCGCATGACCAAGCCGCACGGCTAGTCTGCCGCAGGCCAGGGAATCGTTGCCGCCCGCAGCGCGGACGACAGCAACAACGGCAACGGCACAACGCCGGCCAGGCGCGCAGACGCGGCCCGCGTTGTGTTTTAAGCGGGTGGTCTTATCCCTGCACCCACGGTAATCCCGCGGCGCGCCAGCCGCCGATTTTGTTGCGCTGGCCATTGGCGTCGCGGTCGCCTTCAAAACCTTCAAGCACATTGTAGGCGTGTGCAAAACCGGCTTCGGCCGCAAAGCCCGCGGCATTGTGCGAGCGGCCACCGCTGCGGCACAGAAACAGCAGCAGTGCGTCCTTGGCCACTTTTTGCTCCAGTTCTTCAAGAAACCCGTCATTGGGAATATTGCCCGGGTAGCTGAGGAATTCGACCTCCACCGCGTTGGGCACACGCCCCACCCAGTCCCATTCGGCGCGCGTGCGCACGTCGACCAACCTGGCTTTGGTGTGCTGCTGCATCAGGGCATACGCTTCCTGCGGCGTGAGCGCGCCGGCATAGGGCAAGCTCATTTTTTGTGCGCGCTGTTTTGCGCTGGCGAGTATTTGGTCAATGTTCATGTTGGGTGTTGTTGGATGGCCAGTGGCGGAGTTTAACCGAGCACAACTTGAGATGACTTCAGAAATTCAGGAGCAGACTGGCGGGAATTATTAACTATCTGATTTTCATGAAATATTTTTACGCGCTGCGATAAGGCACCAATGCGCGGGCTTTTTCCGGCGATACGCACCATGAAAGGGCATAATTTTCGATTGGGCACCAAAACAGTGCCGAACTTGCCGGGTTTGGAAGAAATTGGGCTTGTGGCACAATGCCAACCCCGTGCATCGGCTTGGCATGCTTCATGCTCAGTCAGGGAGCGATGTACGTACCGCACACTTGCATACACTAATCCGCCTGGAGAAAGACACAATGGCTAATGCCGCCGATGTATTGAAGACAATCAAGGACAATGAGGTCAAGTTTGTCGACCTGCGATTTACCGACACTCGCGGCAAGGAGCAGCATGTTTCCGTGCCGAGCAAGATGTTCGGCGCGGACAAATTCACCGACGGCCATGCGTTTGACGGCTCGTCGATCGCGGGATGGAAGGGCATTCAGGCGTCCGACATGCTGCTGATGCCGGATGCGGATTCGGCGCGCATGGACCCGTTTACCGACGAGCCGACGCTGATCGTCACCTGCGACGTGGTCGAGCCCTCCGACGGCAAAGGCTACGACCGCGATCCGCGTTCGCTCGCGCGGCGCGGCGAAGCGTATTTGAAATCCAGCGGCCTTGGTGACACGGCTTACTTTGGTCCGGAACCCGAATTCTTCATTTTTGATTCGGTGCAGTGGAACGTCGATATGTCCGGGTCGTCTGTCAAAATCAAGTCCAGCGAAGCGCCATGGTCGTCGGGCGAAGATTTTGAGGGCGGCAACATGGGCCATCGACCGCCGATCAAGGGCGGGTATTTTCCCGTGCCGCCGGTGGATTCGCTGCAGGACATCCGCTCGGCCATGTGCCTCGCGCTGGAAGAGCAGGGTGTGCCGGTCGAAGTGCATCACCACGAAGTCGCGGCGCCCGGCCAGTGCGAAATCGGCACGCTGTTCACCAGCCTGGTGAAGCGCGCCGACTGGAACCAGATTCTGAAATACACCGTGCACAACGTGGCGCATTCATACGGCAAGACCGCGACCTTCATGCCCAAGCCGGTGGTTGGCGACAACGGCTCCGGCATGCACGTGCATCAATCGATCTGGAAAGGCGGCCAGAATCTGTTCAGCGGCAATGGCTACTCCGGTTTGTCGGAATTCGCGCTGTTTTACATCGGCGGCATCATCAAGCACGCCAAGGCGCTGAACGCGATCACCAATCCCGGCACCAATTCCTACAAGCGTCTGGTGCCCGGCTTTGAGGCGCCGATCAACCTCGCCTATTCCGCGCGCAATCGTTCGGCTTCGATCCGCATCCCGTTTGTGCAAAGCCCGAAGGCGCGCCGCATCGAGGTGCGCTTCCCGGATCCCACCGCGAATCCGTATCTGGCGTTCACCGCGATGATGATGGCAGGCCTCGATGGGGTGCAGAACAAGATTCATCCTGGCGACCCCGTCGACAAAAACCTCTATGATCTGCCGCCCGAAGAAGCGAAGAAGGTGCCCAACGTGTGCTCGTCGCTCGACATGGCACTGGAGCATCTGGACAATGACCGCGAGTTCCTTACCCGCGGCGGTGTGTTCTCCAACGATATGATCGATGCCTACATCGCGCTGAAGATGGAAGAAGTCACCGCTTTCCGCATGACCACGCATCCGCTGGAATTTCAGCTGTACTACAGCCTGTAAACGCAGTTGGCGTCAAAAAAAGCGGGCCTTGGCCCGCTTTTTTTGTGCCCGCGATGAGGACAAGCAGCGTAGAATTAATATGCACCAAAATAGTGCAAACTAAATTAATATTTAAAAACAGATAGTTACGTTTGCAACTTGAAGTCTGTCGGTCAACCACCTAGAGTATGCGACGTTATTTTCCGAACCGGCAATTTCGTGGGGAATTCGATGCAACGAGTGATGGCACTGTTGTTCCTGATTGCGGCTGCGGGCCCGTTGCAGGCGGATATTTACAAGTGCGTCAGCCCCGGCGGCGATGTGCTGTTTACCAGCGATCCGGTCGAAGCCAAGCAGAAGAAGTGCACGCAGATAACGGTGACGCCGAACGTGGTATCTCCGCCACCGCCGGGCGGTGCGGCCACGAATCGCGGCAGAGAGGCGCAGCCCTCGCCCGGAAGCTTCCCCAAAGTCGCGCCGCAGGTGCAACAACAGCGCGACAACGACCGCAAGCGCATCCTCGAAACCGAACTCATCAACGAACAGAAGAATTTGCAGGACGCCAAACGCGAACTGGCCGAACAGGAAAACATCCGTCTGGGCAGCGAACGCAATGCCCAGCGCATGCTGGATCGCCTGGAGCCCTATCAAAAAAAGGTCAAGCTGCACGAAGACAATGTTGCCAATCTCAAGCGAGAGATGAGCAATATGCGTTAGGCGCCGGCAGGCCGAATCTGGCCTGCTTCTTGCTCATGGTGGGGTAAGGAACAGGAGCCCCACCAACCATGACACCCGCGGCACTATCAGGCCTGGATTTGCTGGCGACAGCAGTGATTGTCGTGGATAACGGCGACGTGCTGCGTCATATGAATCCGGCCGCGGAAAACCTGCTGGAACTGAGCAGTTCCCACGTCGTGGGACATTCACTGGCCCGGATTTTTGCCGATCACGAGCTGCTTGAAGCTGCCCTGCAGTATGCGCGCGATCATAACTGCAGCTTCTCGGAACATGGTTTGGCCCTCGGCGTCAGCGGCCGTCCGCGTTTGCATCTCACCTGCACCGTATCGCCGATCGAGCGCAACAGCGCGTTTGATCTGGACGGCTGTCTGGTGGAGTTCCGGCCGATCGAGCAACAGTTGCGCATCGCGCGCGAGGAGCGCGTGCATGACCAGTCCGAGGCCAACCGGGAACTGATGCGCAACCTTGCCCATGAAATCAAGAATCCGTTGGGCGGCATCCGCGGCGCCGCGCAATTGCTCGATCGAGAACTCGAGAATCCCGATTTGCACGAGTACACCCAGGTCATCATGAAGGAAGCAGACCGGCTGCAGGCGCTGATGGGCCGTCTGCTGGCGCCGCACCGCATGCCCACGCCGAGCCACGTCAACATCCACGAAGTGCTGGAGCGCGTGCGCAGCGTGCTGTCGGCGGAATATCAGAAAGCAATCACCATCACACGCGACTACGATGTCAGTCTGCCGCTGGTGTACGGCGACGCCGAACAATTGATACAGGCCGCGCTCAATGTGGCGCGCAATGCCGCGCAGGCGCTGACCGAAGCACAGCGTGACGCAATCGATCCTGCGGCCGAGATTATCCTGAAAACCCGCGCGGCGCGCCAGGTGACACTGGCACGCAAACGCTATCGGCACGCCATCGAACTCTCGATCATTGATAACGGCCCTGGCATTCCGCCGGAGATCGGCGAACGCGTGTTTTATCCGCTGGTGTCCGGGCGCGAAGGCGGCAGCGGCCTCGGCTTGACCATCGCGCAGAATTTCGTGAGCCAGCACAACGGCACGTTAACGTTCGAAAGCACGCCCGGACGCACCTGCTTCACGTTACTGCTGCCGGTGGCGGAAGCGCCGGACGTGCATTCACAACGCGCTGCACAATGACACAACAGCGGCCCAGACAAAAGCGCTTGAACCCCAGCGAGGAAAACGTTTCCCTGTGCGGGAAAGGAGCATTGCCATGTATTCCACAGGCGCCATGCCGCAGTCTGCCCGCGTTGCCGCGGGCCTGGTTTCGAGGCCGCCCATGTCGGTAAACCCGGTATGGATCGTCGACGACGACCGTTCGATACGCTGGGTGTTCGAAAAGGCGCTGGCGCGCGAGAACATCGCCCACCGCACGTTTTCGTCCGCCCAGGAAGCACTGCAGGCACTGGAATCAGAGACCCCGCGCGTGGTGGTGAGTGACATTCGCATGCCGGGCGAATCCGGTCTCGTGCTGCTGCAAAAAGTGCGCGAGAAGTATGCGGCGCTGCCGGTTATCATCATGACCGCGTATTCCGATCTGGGCAATGCCGTGACCGCCTTTCAGGGCGGCGCCTATGAATACCTGCCCAAACCGTTTGACGTCGACGACGCGGTGGAACTGATACGCCGTGCGATGAACGAAAATCAGGCGCCGGAAACGGCCGCGGAAGTACACGAATCCGCGCCGGAAATCCTCGGTCAGGCACCGTCGATGCAGAATGTGTTTCGTGCCATAGGACGGCTGGCGCAGTCCAATGCCACGGTGTTGATCACCGGCGAATCGGGCACGGGCAAGGAATTGGTGGCAAGCGCGCTGCACCGCCACAGTCCGCGCGCAAAGCAGCCGTTCATTGCCATCAATACCGCGGCCATTCCCAAAGAGTTGCTGGAATCCGAACTGTTCGGCCACGAGCGCGGCGCCTTTACCGGTGCGCAAACCACGCGCCGCGGCCGCTTCGAGCAGGCTGAAGGCGGCACGCTGTTCCTCGATGAAATCGGTGATATGCCGCCGGAACTGCAGACGCGCTTGCTGCGCGTGCTGTCCGACGGCCACTATTACCGTGTCGGCGGCCATCAGCCAATCAAGGCCAGTGTGCGTGTGATCGCGGCCACGCATCAGGACCTGGAAGCGCGTGTGAAACAGGGCCTGTTCCGCGAGGACCTCTTTCACCGGCTCAACGTGATCCGACTGAGGTTGCCGTCGCTGCGCGAGCGGCGCGAAGACATTCCCCTGCTGGCGCGCCATTTTCTGCGCAAGAGCGCAACCGAACTCAGCGTCGAACCCAAGCGCTTTTCGGATGCCGTGGTGCGCTATTTAACGGCGATGGATTTTCCCGGCAACGTGCGGCAGCTTGAAAACCTGTGCCATTGGCTCACCGTGATGGCACCGGCCGCGCAGATTGAAATCGACGATCTGCCGCCGGAAATACGCAGCGACACGCCCGCGGCAACGGACCAGAACTGGGTGAGTGCACTGGAGCGCGAAGCCGAAGTGCGTCTTGCGCGCGGCGAAACACGCATCATGGATGAATTGACGCACCAGTTCGAAAAGGCACTGATCCTGAAGGCGCTCGCGCAAACGGGCGGCCGCCGCATTGAAGCGGCCAGCCTGCTGGGCATCGGGCGCAACACGCTCACGCGCAAGGTACAGGAATTGGGCATGGACGAACCCGCGGCAAACAGCGGCAACGCCGCGCCGGGCGGCCAGCCATGAACAACGAAGCACTACACTAGTCCAGCCAGTTCCTGGCGACCAGAAACTGATCGTACAGCGCCGCTTCGCGCGAGCCCGGCTCGGGTTTCCAGTCGTAGCGCCAGTTTACCAGCGGCGGCAGTGACATCAGGATGGATTCCGCGCGTCCGCCGGATTGCAGGCCGAACAAGGTGCCGCGGTCGTACACCAGGTTGAACTCGACGTAGCGCCCGCGCCGGTATGCCTGAAACGCGCGCTCGCTTTCGCCGTAGGGCAGCGCGCGGCGGCGTTCGACGATGGGCATGTAAGCCGGCAAAAAGTGATCACCCACGCCTTGCATCATGGCGAAGCAGGTGTCGAAATCGGGGGTGTGCACGTCGTCGTAAAAGATACCGCCGATGCCGCGCGGCTCGTTACGGTGTTTCAGATAAAAATAGTCGTCGCACCATGTCTTGTATTTGGGATGCAGGTCCGCGCCGAAGGGCGCCAGGGCATCGCGGCAGCTCCGATGGAAGTGACGCGCATCGTCCACGAAACCATAGTAAGGCGTGAGGTCCATGCCGCCGCCGAACCACCATACCGGTGCCGCGCCAGCCTTGATCGCGCAGAAAAAGCGCACATTCATGTGCACCGTCGGCACGAACGGATTGCGCGGATGCAGCACCAGCGACACGCCCAGCGCTTCGAAACCGCGGCCCGCGAGTTCCGGCCGCGCGGCGGAGGCCGAGGGCGGCAGCCCCTGTCCGAACACATGCGAAAACCCGACGCCGGCGCGCTCGAACACATCGCCCTGCTCAAGAATGCAGGTAATGCCGCCGCCGCCCTGGGCGCGTGTCCATGCATCGCGCCCAAAAGACCTGCCGTCCAGTGCCGCAAGCGCGTCGACGATGCGGTTTTGCAGGCCTTCGAGGTAGACTTTTACCGGGGTGCTATCCATGGCAGGACAAGATAGCGCAAAACGCGTTGCGCGTGAATCGGCAACTACGGCCGGCGCGCGCCGCCGGCGCCTCCGGTGCTGATCGCACGGTTGCCGATGTCGTGCCGCATCTGCATGCCGTCAAAGCTGATCTGCGACGCCGCTTCGTAGGCGCGCTTTTGCGCGATGCGCACGCTGTGGCCCAACGCGGTGACGCAAAGCACACGCCCGCCGGCGGTCACCAGTTTTTGGCCGTCGAGCGCGGTGCCGGCATGAAACACGTGATAGTCCTCTCCGGCCGCGGCGGCCTCCGTCAGGCCCCGTATCACGTCGCCCTTGCGCGGGTTGTCCGGATAGCCGTGCGCGGCCATGACCACGCCCAGCGCCACACGCGGATCCCAGTCCGCTTCGATTTTGTCGAGCGTGCCGTCGATGGCATGTTCGACCAGATCCACCAGATCGCTCTTCAGACGCATCATGATCGGCTGCGTTTCCGGGTCGCCCAGGCGGCAGTTGAATTCCAGCGTATTGATCCTGCCGTCACGGGTGATCATCAGTCCCGCGTAAAGAAAACCGCCGTACGGGATGCCGTCCTTTTCCATGCCGTGCAGCGTGGGCATGATGACTTCACGCATCACCTTGGCGTGGATGCTGGGCGTGACCACCGGCGCCGGGGAGTAGGCGCCCATGCCGCCGGTGTTGGGACCGCTGTCGCCGTCGTGCAGACGCTTGTGATCCTGGCTGCTGGCAAGCGCCAGCGCGTGGCGGCCGTCCGCCATCACAATGAAACTGGCTTCTTCGCCTTCGAGGAAATCTTCGATTACCACGCGCGCACCGGCTACGCCCATCTTGCTGTCCACCAGCATCATGTCCACGGCTGTGTGCGCTTCTACAAGCGTATTCGCCACCACAACGCCTTTGCCGGCCGCAAGGCCATCGGCCTTGACCACGATCGGCGCGCCGTGCTGGTCGATATAGGCATGCGCCTGGGCCGCATCGCTGAACGTGGCGAAAGTGGCGGTGGGAATGCCGTGCCGCTGCATGAAACGCTTGGAGAAATCCTTGGAACTTTCCAGTTGCGCCGCGCGCTGCGTGGGACCGAATATGCGCAACCCGGCCGCGCGAAACGCGTCGACCACGCCCTCGGCGAGTGGCGCCTCCGGCCCAACAACGGTTAGTAAAATATTGTTTTTCTTGACAAAATCAATGAGCGCTGTGGTCCCGGTCACAGGCACATTTTCGATGCCCTCCTCATTCGCCGTGCCGGCATTGCCCGGCGCCACATAAATTTTTGAACTGCGCGGTGATTGCAGCAGGCGCCATGCCAGCGCGTGTTCGCGGCCGCCGCTGCCGATGACGAGGATGTTCATGGTTGTGTGAGGCGCGAGGCGTGCGGCGTGCGGCGCACACGCCTGATGCCCCGCGAAACTGGTTGTAGCGCCTCAGGCCTCAAGGTTCAGTGCCTGAAATGGCGCACGCCGGTAAACACCATGGCCATGCCGTGCGCATCGGCGGCGGCGATGACCTCGTCGTCGCGTATGCTGCCGCCCGGTTGGATGACTGCCTTGGCGCCGGCCTCCGCCACCGCGTCGACCCCATCGCGAAACGGAAAAAAAGCGTCCGAGGCGACGACCGATCCCGCCAGGCTTAATTTGGCCTGAGCGGCTTTGATCGAGGCGATGCGGGCGGAATCGATGCGACTCATCTGCCCCGCGCCCACGCCCAGCGTCTGGCCATTGGCGCAGAACACGATGGCGTTTGATTTTACGTACTTGGCGACGCGCCACGCGAACAGCAGATCGGCCAGTTGTTGCGGCGTGGGCTTGATCCGGGTCACCACCTTCAGTTCTGCCGCGGTGACTTGCCGGTTGTCCGCCGACTGGATCAGCAGTCCGGAACCGATGCGCTTCACGTCGGCGGCATTGCGGCCCCGCGCCCAGGCCGTGGTCCCGTCGGGCCGTACTTCCGCCAGCGAAATTTCCAGCACCCGCACGTTGGTTTTGGCGGCGAGCACGGTCAGCGCATCCGGGCTGTACGCAGGCGCGATCAGCACTTCGACGAACTGCTGGCTCACGGCCTGCGCAGCGGCCGCATCCACGGTGCGGTTAAAGGCAATGATGCCGCCGAACGCCGATGTGGGATCGGTGGCGAACGCCCTGGCATAGGTTTGCGCGGCGTCGCGGCCCACGGCCACGCCGCAGGGATTGGCATGCTTGACGATCACGCATGCCGGTTCATCAAAAGACTTTACGCATTCCCACGCCGCATCGGCGTCGGCGAGGTTGTTATAGGAGAGTTCCTTGCCCTGCAGCTGTTTTGCCGACACCAGCGACCCCGGCGCGGGGTGCAGGTCGCGATAAAGCGCCGCGCGCTGATGCGGGTTTTCCCCATAACGCAAATCCTGCAGCTTCACAAAACGCCCGTTGGCCTGCGCCGGAAATTCGCCGCGCGTGCCATCGGGCTGCAGCGCCGACAGGTAGTCGCTGATTGCCGCATCGTAATTGGAGATGCGGTTGAAGGCCGCCACCGACAGCGCAAAACGCGTCTGGTCCGACAGTGTGCCGTCGGCCTTCAATTCCTCGAGAACGGCCGCGTACTGCGCGGGATCGGTGAGCACGCCCACGCCACGCCAGTTTTTTGCGGCCGAACGCACCATGGCCGGTCCGCCGATGTCGATGTTTTCGATGGCGTCTTCGAGCGTGCAATCGGCTTTGGCGACGGTATCTTCGAAGGGGTACAGGTTGACCACCAGCAAATCGATCGTGGGTATGCCTGCCGCCTCAATGGCGCTCAAGTGTGCGGGATCTTCACGCCGCGCCAGCAGGCCGCCGTGTATTTTGGGGTGCAGGGTCTTCACGCGGCCATCGAGCATCTCCGGGAAGCCGGTGTAGTCCGCGACCTCGGTTACGTCGAGGCCGGCGGCGGCCAGCATTTTCGCGGTGCCGCCGGTGGACAGCAGCGAAACGCCGAGCGCCGCCAGTCCGCGCGCGAATTCCACCAACCCTGACTTGTCCGAGACGCTGATAAGCGCTTGTTTGATCATTCCGGAGCGAGGATCGGGGAGTTAGAATAAAGTTGTGCCGACCCCGCGGATGGTACGCCCAATACCCGCATCGTACAACGCCATCCTAGAATTTGATGCCATGCGCCTTCATCTTCTTGCGCAGGGTATTGCGATTGAGGCCCAGCATTTGGGCGGCGTGCGTCTGATTGCCCCGCACGCGCGACAGCACCGATTCCAGCAGCGGCTTTTCCACACAGCTGATCACCATCTCGTACACGCCGGACACTTTTTCGCCATCCAGGTCCTTGAAGTAGCCGTCGATTGCTCTGCGCACCGTACGGGCCATATCGCCGTCGTTCATCCGGTTCATCATGCCGCGAGATCCTCACTGTAGATCAGGTGTCGGCTGCGATCGGCGAGTTCGTTGAAGAATTCGTCGACTGCCGCCAGTTGCTCCTGGCAGGTTTCAAGCTGGTTCATCGCATGACGAAACGCAGCCGAGCCGGCCAGCCCCTTGCTGTACCAGGATATATGCTTGCGTGCCACGCGTACCCCGCGGTGCTCGCCGTAAAACCCATAAAGATCATGAAGATGCGCCACCAGCACGCGGTGGATTTCGAGCACTTCAGGCGGCGGCAAATGCGCGCCCGTCGCGAGAAAGTGATTGATTTCGCGGAACATCCAGGGGCGACCCTGCGCCGCGCGGCCGATCATCACCGCGTCTGCGCGCGTGTAGTCGAGCACGTGCCTGACTTGTTCGGGCGTGCTGATATCGCCGTTGGCAATGACCGGTATGCCGATGGCGGCTTTCACCTCGGCGATGGTGTCGTACTCCGCTTCGCCGCTGAAGCCGCAAGCCCGCGTGCGGCCGTGTATGGCGAGAGCCTGCACGCCAGCCTGTTCGGCAATCCTGGCCACGCTGACGGCATTGCGGTTGCCGCGGTCCCAGCCGGTGCGTATTTTCAGCGTCACCGGCACCGGCACGGCGCGCACCACGGCGTCGAGGATGCGCGTCACCAGCGGTTCGTCCCGCAGCAGCGCGGAGCCCGCCATCACGTTGCATACTTTTTTCGCCGGGCAGCCCATGTTGATATCAATAATCTGGGCGCCGTTGTCGACGTTATGGCGCGCTGCGTCGGCGAGCATTTGCGGGTCGGCGCCGGCAATCTGCACGCAGATTGGATCGACCTCGCCCGCGTGGTCGGCGCGGCGGCGTGTTTTCTCGGAGCCCCACAGCAGCGAGTTGCTCGCCACCATTTCAGACACCGCCATGCCTGCGCCCATCTGCTTGCACAATTGCCGGAACGGCCGATCGGTAACTCCCGCCATCGGCGCCACCACCAGCCTGTTCTTCAATTGATGCTTACCGATTTGCATACACTTTATTTTGTGGTAATCGCGTGTACTGGCTGATCAGGCTGATGCGGGAAGGACGCGATTCTAATCCTGCGCGCGCAGTGTGCAAAGGGTTTCTTCGAATTTATTGTGTACGCGTTTACCGGTGCGAAAAGGCGCCGCGGAATTGTTCAGAGCGCGGCGAAAACTCCGCGTAGTCCTAGGCACTTACCGAAATTTGTTCGTACGCCACTTGCGTTAAATGCGCTATGCGATTGCGCGGCGTGTGAATTTACGCGCGTTGAAAAAAGTTTGTGTACTGCGGCGCGCGCGCTTGCATTTGTACGCGATTGTGGTAACGCGATGCGCTTGCCAGCCGCGGCGCGCGACAATCAGCCGTGCGTGCCGAAGATCATGCGCCGCGCGAGAAAATCGCGCGCTGGCGGAACGCAGCCAAGAAGTGTCATGCCTGCGCCGCGTGCCGCGCCAAGCGCAAAAAAATCATTCGAGAACAGGCGTACGAGCGCATGCGTCGTGCCTGCCGTGGCAAGGCGGTCGAGGCGCCGCGCGTTGCGATAGCGGCGCAGACCATCGGGGCTGGCGAGCGCTTGCGCCGGTGTGGTGCACAGAACCTGTGCGAGTTCCCATGCGTCGCGCAACCCGAGATTAAAGCCCTGTCCCGCGACCGGATGCAGGGTCTGCGCGGCATTACCGATGGTGACCACGTGCGCCGGGTCTGCATGGGCCGACAAGCGCAGCATCAACGGGTAACTCGCGCGCCGCGCAACCTGCGTAAACTCGCCCATGCGCCCGCCGAAGGCGTTGCGCAGCGCCGCAAGAAATTCGCTTTCCGCCGCGCCCTCCAGCCACTGCGCGCGCGCCGCCGTGAGTGTCCACACGAGGGCCATTTCCGTGCCAAAGGGCAGCAACGCGAGAGGGCCTTCCGTCGTAAACCGCTCGTAGGCCGTGTCGCGATGCGGTTGCGCCGCGCGCACCCGCGCGGTCAGTGCGCACTGCGCATAGTCGACGACCTTTGCCGGCGCGATGCCGTCGATGGCGCCGCCATCGGCGACCACGGCCAGGCGCGCATGGAGTGCCGCCGTGTCGCCGCCGAGCGCATAGTCGATGCGGCAACCATCGCCGTCACGGTGTATCGCGCTCACCCGCGCGTCATCACGGTAGTCGCTGCCGGCGACACGTGCCGCATTCGCGAGGTTGGTGAATACGTCGCTGTAATCAACGACATAACCGAGCGCGGGCACGCCGGCGTCGCGCGCGCTGAGGGCGATGCGCCCAAAACCGCCGCGCTGCGATACATGGATGTGCGCTATGGGTGCGGGCATCAACGTCCGCCATGCGTCGAGCCGTTCCAGCAGCAAGCGGCTGCCATGGGAAATTGCAATGGGGCGCGGATCGCGTGCGGCGCTTGCGGCAGGCGCGCTTCGCGCTTCCAGTAGCGTGACCCGCAATGGGCTGTTGCGCAGCGCCAGCGCCAGCGCCGCACCCACCGGGCCGCCGCCTACGATTGCGATATCCGTGTCAAATTCCATGCCGCCAACGCGTTGCGCGAGAAATGTTCACTGCTTCCCAACGGTTCTGCCACGCGGGCGGGTCGATATATCGGAGATAACCGGTCCGCGAACAGCTATCCGCCATTCATGGCGGCCTCGATATCAGGTACGGATTTGGGCGCGGCCGAGGTGAGAATCTCGCAGCCGGCGGATGTCACCACCACGTCGTCCTCAATGCGCACGCCGATGTTGACGAATGTGTCGGGCACGCCGGCCGCGGGACGGATATAGCAACCCGGCTCGACCGTCAGCACCATGCCCGGCTGCAGCGTGCGCCACTGCCCGTCGCGTTTGTAATCACCGGCATCGTGCACGTCCAGCCCCAGCCAGTGGCCCGTGCGGTGCATGTAGAACTGGCGATAGCTTTCCTTTTCCAGCACTTCAGCCAGACTGCCGGTGAGCAACTTGAGATCCAGAAAGCCCTGTGCCAGCACCATGACCGCGGCGTCGTGCGGTGCGTTCCATGTGTTGCCCGGCCTGACTTCGGCAAGGGCGGCCGCCTGCGAGGCGAGTACCAGTTCGTAGACCGCTTTCTGCGGGCCGCTGAAACGTCCGCTCACAGGAAAGGTGCGCGTGATGTCGGAGGCGTAGCCGTCCAGTTCGCAGCCGGCATCGATCAGCAGCAGATCGCCGTCTTTGAGCGTCGCGTCGTTGTTCACATAATGCAGTACGCAGGCGTTGGCGCCGGCAGCGACAATGGATGTATAGGCGGGCGACTGCGCGCCGAGGCGCCGGAATTCATGCAGCAGCTCGGCTTCGATTTGATATTCGGTGCCGCCGGGACGGGCGGCGCGCATGGCCCGCAGGTGCGCGCCGGTGGAGATGGCCGCCGCACGGCGCATGGTTGCCAGTTCGTCCTCATCCTTGATCAGGCGCAGATCGTCAAGCACGGTGTGCACGTCGGCAATATCGCGCGGCGCGGCCACGCCGGTGCGCGCGCGCTCACGTACGGCATTTACCCAGCCCAATACGCGCGCGTCCCACGCCGGATCCGCACCCAGGTGCGCGTACACCACCGGCTGATCGGCAAGGAGATCCGGCATCAGCTTGTCGAGTTGGTCGATGGCATGGGTTTCGTCGAACGCGAAGCGCGCTTTTGCCGCGAGCGGACCATGCCGAAAGCCGTCCCAGATTTCCCGCTCTTCGTTTTTCTCACGGCAGAACAGCAAACTGCGCGGACTGTCTCCGGCAATCACCACGGCCACCGCCTCCGGCTCCGTGAACCCCGTGAGGTGGTAGAAGTAGCTGTCGTAGCGATACGGATAGTGTGCGTCGCGGTTGCGCGTACGTTCCGGCGCGGTGGGCACAATGGCAACGCCTTTGCCGATGCGTTGGGCAAGCAGCGCGCGGCGGCGGCGGTAAGGTGTGGCGTTCATGGCCGGTTGATTATAGCGCTGCCGGCGCCTTCACCCGGCACGCGCGCCGCGCAGTCGCGCATCCAGTTCCGCCAGGCGTTCGGGTGTGCCGATATCGTTCCACTCGCCGCGAAAATGTTCGCCCGTCACGCGTCCTTCGGCGATCGGCTGCGCCAGCAACGCCGCCAGCCGGTGGCGGGCGCCACGCGCCAGACCCGCGAACAGTGACGGATGATAGGCGCCGATACCGCTGAACGTGAGGCGCGGCCCTGTGGTCATGACGATCCCGCCGCGCAATCCGAAGTCGCCTTGCGGGTGGTGTGCGGGATTGTCCACCAGCACCAGATGCGCCGGCCGCTCTGCGCACAAGGTTTGCGCGCGCGCCCGCAGCGTGGCGAAGGGGTAGTCGCTGAAGACGTCGCCATTGACCACCAGAAACGGGTCGTCGCCCAGCAGCGGCAATGCCCACGCAATGCCGCCGGCGGTTTCCAGCGCTTCGCGCTCGAATGAATAGCGGATCTGCACACCCCACTGCGCGCCGTCGCCGAGCGCTGTTTCAATGTGCTCAGCCAGATGCGATGTGTTCACCACCAGATCCGTGATGCCGCTCTGCTGCATATTAAAAATACTGTGTAAAATCAAATACTTATCATTAACACGTAACAGCGGCTTGGGGGTGATGTCGGTAAGCGGCCGCATCCGTTCGCCGCGGCCGGCGGCAAGGATCATGGCCTTCATCAGAAGCTATAACCGACGCCCGGCGCGCGGTTTTCGAGTTCGTCCAGCAGCTTCGCCAGTGGCGCCAGTTCGCGATAGCGTATGCTCACTTTGCGCGCGTAGCCGATAAAGCGCGGCGTATCGCCCAGATAGTGCGATTTGCCGTCCCGATAATTGATGCGCGCGAATATGCCCAATACCTTGATATGGCGTTGCAGTCCCATCCACTCGACGTCGCGCCAGAATGCCGCAAAATCCGCTTGCACCGGCAGCCCGGCAGCGTTGGCGCGCTCCCAATAACGGATCACCCAGTCGAGTTCGCGCTCCTCCGGCCAGCTGACAAAGGCGTCGCGAAACAGCGACGCCACGTCGTAGGTCATGGGACCGTACACCGCATCCTGAAAATCGAGCACGCCGGGATTGGGCGTGGACAGCATCAGATTGCGCGGCATGTAGTCGCGATGCACGTAGACGCGAGGTTGTGCCAGCGCAGCTTCAATCAGCAGTGTCGACACCGCGGCAAAGGTCTGTTGCTGCGCAGGGTTGAAGGCGCCATTCAAATGTCTGCCCACATACCATTCGGGGAACAGATCGATTTCGCGCTGGAGCAAAGCGGCATCGTAGGGCGGCAGTACGCCGGGACGGCTTGCGCATTGCCAACGGATCAATGCATCGATCGCGTCGCTGAACAGCGCGTCCGTGTTGTCACCGGTGAAGCCGTTCAGGTAGGTGGTGGTGCCCAGGTCGCTTAGCAGCAGAAAGCCGCGTTCGATATCCTGCGCCATTACCCGCGGCACGTTCAGGCCCGCGTCGCGCATCAGCGCGGCAACCTTGACAAAAGGGCGACAATCTTCCTGCGGCGGCGGCGCGTCCATCGCGATCCATGTTGCGCCGCCCGCGCTAACACGAAAATAGCGGCGAAAACTGGCGTCGGCTGATGCCGGCGCAATCGAAAATTCTGTATCGAACTTATACTGCGCAAGCCAATCGCATAACTGTTCGAAGCGCGTGTCGGTCGCAGACAAAGCGTTGCCTTATCACGGGTTTTATGCGATTTTAGCACTTCGATTTACCATACCTCCCGGATGACCTTCCATTTGCGGAAAACGCCCGTCGCACTCGCGCTGATGTGCGCATTGCCCTGGACTGCGCACGCGCAGCAGGGACTGCGCCTGCGCCTGCAGCCCACGATCACCGCGTTGCCCGACGGCAAGTCGGACACGCCGGCGCCGCTTTACATGGAGGCCGACCGCATGCACGGCTATACCGAACGCGAGATCGAGGCGTCGGGCAACGCGCACGCGCGATCGCGCGGACAGGCGTTCGCCGCCGACTGGATGCGCTACGACCAGCGTTCCAACGAGGTCACCGCGATCGGCAATGTGCATTTTGAGCAGGGCGCGTATACGGCCGATGGCCTGCGCCTGCGTTACGACCTTAACACCGATCGCGGCGTGATGGAAAACGTGCGCTACGGCGTCAACCCGCGCGAGACCGGCAACCTGCCGATTGCCGTCAGCGCGCCGGTTGGCACAGCGGCAAGCGCGGCGCCGGGTGTACCGGCGCGCGCAATCGAAGGCCGTGGCGTCGCCGAGCGCGTGCTGTTCGAGGGACCGGGCGTGTTTCACGCAAAAAAGGCGAGCTTCACCACCTGCGAACCCGGCAATGACGGCTGGCAGATGCGCGCCGAAGACCTGCAGTTATACCGCGACAAAGGTGTCGGCGTGGCACGCAATGCCAAGGTGGATTTCCATGGTGTGCCGGCGTTTTACACGCCCTACTTTTCGTTTCCCCTGCACAATGAACGCAAGTCGGGATTCCTGGCCCCGCATTACGGCACCAGCACCACCAGCGGGGTGGAGTTCAGCGTGCCCTATTTTTTTAATCTGGCGCCCAACTACGACCTGACCGTGACGCCGCGGGCGATGGTGAAGCGCGGCCTGCAATTGCGCAACGATTTTCGCTACCTGCAACCGACTTACCGCGGTCAGGTGACCTATGAACTCATGCCCAATGACCGGCTTGCGGACACCTCGCGGCAGTTGTTCAAGCTGCAGCATACGCAAACGTTATGGAATACATGGACCGCGGCGGTGGATGTGACCAGGGTCAGTGACGACCGCTACTTTACCGAATTGGCGAGCAGTGTCGGCCTCACCTCGCAAACCAATCTGACGCGGCAGGCATCGCTGTCGCGCGGCGGCGTGTGGGGTAACGGCGGCACCTATGGTTTTACCGCACAGGTACAGGGCTGGCAGACCTTGCAGACCGATCCCCAGGTGCCGCTCGTCCCGCCCTATTCGCGATTGCCGCATTTGGCCCTGGCCGCGCAGCGGCTGGATACGCTGGGCGGCGACTTTAATTTTGAGGGCAGTTATACGCAGTTCGATCACCCGACACTGGCCACCGGCAAGCGGGTGGTCGCCTATCCGAGCCTGACGTTGCCGCTGCAAACCGCCGCTGCGTACTTCACGCCCAAGGCCGGCCTGCACGTGACACGCTACTTCATGGATTCGAAGCGTTCCACTCTCGCGGACGCATCACGCGTGGTGCCGATCGTGAGCGCGACGACCGGCCTGAATTTCGAACGCAACACCAGGCTGTTTGGCAACGGCTATACGCAAACCCTGGAGCCGACGGCCTACTACGTCTATATACCCAACCGCAACCAGGACAGTCTGCCCAACTTCGAGAGCGGGTTGCAGGACATTAACTTCGCGACCATTTTTTCGGAAAATCAGTTCAGCGGCAGCGACCGTATCAACGACGCCAATCAGCTCACGCTGGGCGCGCGTTCGCGGCTGATCAATCCCGACACCGGCGTCGAGCTGCTGCGGGTGGGGCTGGCGCAGCGCTACTACTTCAAACCGCAGGAGGTTACCCTGCCGGGCGTGCCCGCGCGCAGCAACCAGAGTTCGCGTTCCGATCTGCTGGCCGTGCTTAGCGGCACCGTGGCGCCGCATCTGACGGCCGACGTGGGCTGGCAGTTCAACACCGATGAGCGCCGCACCGCGCGCTCGAATGTGGTGATGCGCTACCAGCCGCAACAGGGAAAATTGCTCAACCTTGCCTACCGTCAGAACACGAGCACCAGCATCCGGCAGGTTGACGTGTCCGGACAGTGGCCGCTGGCGAACCGCTGGAAAGTCCTCGGCCGCTGGAATTTTTCAGTGCAGGATCGCCGCATGCTCGAAGGATTGGCGGGAATGGAATATGATGGCGGCTGTTACGCGTTTCGCGTGGTTGCCCACCGCCTGTCGACCGCAACCGCCACATCCAACACCAGCTTCTTCATCGAACTGGAATTGAACGGACTAACCAGTGTCGGGTCGAATTCGCTGGATTTGCTGCGCCGGAACGTTACCGGCTATTGGCGCGCCGATCCGCGCGCGGCCAGGCCCGATGAATATAATGTCCCGGAACGGTGACGGGCGTGCCTGCGGCACGAAGGCTTAAGTATATGATTTTATTGAATAAAAATTGGATCGCCGCATGCGTGGCGACACTGCTGCTGGTGCTGCCGGCAGCCACTTGGGGGCAGGCTGCGGGCAAGCGCGTCGCCACCATCGACCGCATCGTCGCGGTGGTCAATAACGAAGTCATCACGCGCAACGAACTCAATGTTCGTATGGCGCGCGCGATCAGCCAGTTGCAGCGCCAGGGAACACCGGTGCCCGCGCGTGCCGATCTCGAACGGCAATTGCTGGAACGCATGATCACCGACCGCGCGGTGGTCCAGGTCGCGCGCGAAAATGGCATGCGCGTGGACGATACCGAACTGGATCGCGCCATCGACCGTATCGCGAAGGACAATCAGATGGTGACCGCCCAGCTGCAGATGGCGCTGGAAAAGGACGGCATACCGTACTCGCGTTTTCGCGAGGATATACGCGGCGAAATCATCCTCGCGCGGCTGCGTGAGCGCGAAGTCAATGACAAGATCGTGGTGACCGACAGCGAAATCGACAATCTGCTCGCGGCTCCGCAACCGGAGGCGGCCAACGTCGAGTCCAACGTTTCACACATTCTGGTGCGCGTGCCTGAAAATGCTTCGCCGGAACAGGTGCAGGAACGGCTGGCGCGCGCGGAACAGGCGCTGGCGCAACTGAATTCGGGGGCGGATTTCCGCCAGGCCGCCGCTTCGTTTTCCGAGGCGCCCGACGCACTGCAGGGTGGCGCCATGGGCTGGCGCGACAACGGACAGTTGCCCACCCTGTTCGCCGAAGCGATACAGGGGCTGAAGCCGGGCGGACTGAGCAGCGTATTGCGCAGTCCCGCGGGGTTTCATATCGTCAAGCTGAACGATCGCCGCGGTGGCAAACAGGCCGTCGCGGTGCAGCAAACACATGCACGGCACATGCTGATCAAGGTCACCGAAATTGTCTCGGAAAGCGAAGGCCGCAATCGTTTGCTCAATTTGAAGGAACGGTTGGACAACAAGTCCGATTTCGCGCAGCTCGCGCGTGCCAACTCCGAGGATACCAGCGCCTCCCGCGGCGGCGATCTGGGCTGGTTGTCGCCGGGCGATACCGTGCCCGAGTTCGAACGCGCCATGGACAAGTTGAAAACGGGCGAGATCAGCGAACCCGTGCGTTCGCCCTTCGGCTGGCACCTGATACAGGTTTTGGCGCGCCGCACTGCGGATTTGAGCGACGAGCGCAAGCGTCTGGCCGCGCGCCAGACCTTGCGCGAGCGCAAGGGCGAAGAAGCGTTTCAGGAATGGATACGCCAGACGCGCGACCGCGCCTATGTGGAAGTGCGGCTGGATGAACGTTAGGCGCGCATGGCGCACGCCGCGCGCACGCTGAGCAAGCGATGCGCAGGTCCGGCCAGTCCTCGCCACTCACCATCGCTGTAACCGCCGGCGAACCGGCCGGTATCGGGCCCGAAATCTGCGCCGCGCTGCTGGACGCGGCGCTGCCCGCACGGGTAGTGGTGATCGCCGACCGCGCATTGTTGCAGCAACGCAGCGGACGCGACTGGCTGGAGTTCGAAGGCGGGTGCAACGCCGCGGCTGCCGGCGTCAGCGTGCTGCACGTGCCGCTTGCCGCGCCGAGCGTGCCCGGCAAGCTCGACACCGCCAACAGCCGTTACGTGCTGCGCACCATCAGCGTGGCGTGCGACGGCTGCCGCGATGGAGTCTACGACGCGATGGTCACCGCCCCGGTGCATAAGGGGGTGATCAACGACGCGGGCATCGCATTCACCGGGCACACCGAGTTTCTGGCCGAGCGCAGCGGATCGGCACAGGTGGTGATGATGCTGGTGGGCGGCGGCATGCGCGTGGCGCTTGCCACCACACATCTGGCGCTGAAGGACGTCGCAGCCGCCATTACCCGCGACGGACTCGCGCAAACTTTGCGCATACTGCATCACGATTTGCAGCAGCACTTCGGCATCGCCGCGCCGCGCATCGCGGTGGCGGGATTGAATCCGCATGCGGGCGAATCGGGCCATCTCGGCCGGGAAGAAATCGAGATCATCGCGCCGGTGATCGGCGCATTGCGCACGGCGGGCCTGCAGCTATCCGATCCGTTGCCGGCCGATACCTTGTTCAATCCCGAACGATTGAAGCAGTTTGATGCCGTGCTTGCGATGTACCACGATCAGGGTCTGCCGGTACTCAAGTATGCAAGCTTCGGCGCCGGCGTAAACGTCACGCTGGGGCTGCCGCTTATTCGTACCTCGGTCGATCATGGCACGGCGCTGGATATCGCTGGCGCGGGCCGTGCCGATCCCGGCAGTCTGATCGAAGCGGCGAAGCTCGCCATCGATCTGGCCCGCGCGCGCGCGCGCGGCTGAGCCATGCGCCACCAGCCGCGCAAACGCTTCGGACAAAATTTCCTTCAAAATCAATATGTTATAGATGAAATTCTGAGAGTTATCGCGCCCCGGCACGATGACCTGATGGTGGAAATCGGTCCCGGTCTGGGCGCGCTCACCACCCCGCTGTCGCGCGCGCTGACGCAGCTGCATGTGATCGAACTCGACCGCGACATTGTCAGGACGCTGCACGAAAAATACGACAACCTCGTGATTCACGAAGGCGATGCGTTGAAATTCAATTTTGCGTCGCTGGGGCCGGCCTTGCGTGTGGTCGGCAATCTCCCGTACAACATCTCCACGCCATTGTTATTTCACCTGGCGGATCAGATCGCCCGTATCCGCGACATGCATGTCATGTTGCAGCGGGAAGTGGTCGAACGCATGGTTGCCGCCCCTGCCACCGCCGCGTATGGCCGCTTGTCGGTGGCGCTGCAGTACCGTTTTGAGATGGACAAGGTTCTCGACGTCGGTCCCGAAGCGTTTTACCCGCAACCCAAGGTCGAGTCAGCCGTGATACGCATGGCGCCGCGCATAAGGCGCGAGCCAGCCGCGCTGGATGAAGCACTATTCGCGCGCGTCACCACCGCGGCATTCTCCCAGCGGCGCAAAACACTGCGCAATACGCTGCGGAACATTCTGGAGCCGGACGATTTCGAAGCGCTCGCTATCGATGCCGGCGCGCGGGCGGAAACGCTGGCGGTTGGTGACTTTGTGCGGATGGCGAATTGGTTATCGGAAAAACAAAGACCAAAAACCCTTGACCCAGATTAACGCAGATTTTCGCAGACAGATCTCAGAAAAATCTGCGGTAATCTGCGTTAATCCATGTCAAAAAAGGGTTTACGCTTCTTTGCGCTGCACGAACTCGATCTTGTAGCCGTCCGGATCTTCCACAAACGCGATCACGGTGTTGCCGTGCTTCATCGGTCCCGGTTCGCGCGTGACCTTGCCGCCGCGTTTTTTGACCTCTTCGCAGGTCTTGTAGGCGTCGTCGACCTGGATCGCGACATGGCCGTAGCCGTTACCGAGGTCATAGGACTTGGTGTCCCAGTTATGCGTGAGTTCAAGAACCGCGGTTTTGGATTCCTCGTCGTAACCGACGAAGGCATTGGTGAAACGACCTTCGGGATAGTCGGACTTGCGCAGGAATTTCATGCCGAGCACCTGCGTGTAAAAGTCGAGCGAGCGTTGCAGGTCGCCGACACGAATCATGGTATGCAGCATTCTCACGGGCGCTCTCCTATGATCAGACTTGCACCATTTCAAAATCGTCCTTGCGCGCGCCGCACTCGGGGCAGGTCCAGTTCACCGGCACGTCTTCCCACTTGGTCCCGGGGGCGATGCCTTCGTCGGGAACGCCGGCTTCTTCGCTATAGATGTAGCCGCAGATCAGGCACATCCAAGTCTTGTATTGTGTGGTGTCGTTGGCCATAAGAAAAAGGGTTTTGCCTTGGAAACACGTTAGAATCTGAATTATTTCCGATTCTAAACGATCCGGCGCCGGATTTCCCGCGGCGCAGGTGATGCGACGCCTGCCATGTCCGAAGCTCCGCCCATTGTGCTTGTGTTTTCGGCCACCGACCCCACCGGCGGCGCCGGTATGCAAGCCGACATTCTGACGCTGGCCAGCATGGGCTGTCACCCGTTGTCGGTGGTGACGGCGATTACCGTGCAGGACACCATGGGCGTTGATGACGTGTTTGCGATCGATGCCGACTGGATCACCGATCAGGCGCGTTGTGTGCTCGAAGACATGCCGGTGGCCGCGTTCAAGATCGGCGTCATGGGCAGCCTCGAAAATGTTGCGGCGATCGCGGAAGTGGTGTCCGACTATCCGGAGATCCCGCTGATTCTCGATCCGGTCCTGGCGTCCGGTCGAGGTGACGAACTGGCCAATGATGAAATGGTCAGCGCCATGCGCGAGCTGCTGATTCCGCAGACCACCATCATCACGCCCAATAGTCTTGAAGCGCGGCGGCTCGCGCTGGACGAGCGCGACGACAAGGACGATCCGGGAATGATCGAGTGCGCCCGGCGTATCGTCGCCGCCGGCTGCGAATACGTGTTGATCACCGGCACGCACGAAAATACGGCGCAAGTGATCAATACGTTGTACGGCGAAGAAGGCGTGGTCGGCGCCGAATCGTGGCCGCGTTTGCCCGGGCAGTATCACGGTTCGGGATGCACGCTGGCCTCTGCCATCGCGGCGACCATCGCCAACGGCCTGCCCATGGCCGAGGCGGTGAAGGACGCGCAGGAATATACCTGGCAGTCGCTCAAGGCTGCGTTCCGCGCGGGCATGGGACAGCATATTCCAGACCGTCTGTTCTGGGCGCGAGAGGAAGAGCGCGACGAGAAAGAGCAGGCGCCGGACGCAACAGGCAAACCCGACAAGGAGGCGCCGTGAATCGCGCAGCGAATCGTATTGCGGGACTGTACGCCGTAACCCCCGATGACACGGACAGCGCACGCCTGGTGGCGCGCGTGCGCGCCGCGCTGGAGGGCGGGGCGCGGCTGGTGCAATATCGCAATAAAATTGCCGACGCGGCGCAGCGCATGGAACAGGCAACGGCGCTGTGCCGGCTGTGCCGCGAGCACGATGCCGCGCTGATCGTGAACGACGATGTGGAGCTGGCGCTGGCGGTGGACGCGCATGGGCTGCATCTGGGCCGTGAGGATGGTTCGATTGCCGCCGCGCGCGCGCGCATCGGCCCCGACAAGCTGTTGGGCGCATCCTGTTACCGCGATCTGGCGAATGCCGAGCGCGCGCTGGCCGAGGGTGCCGATCACATCGCTTTTGGTAGTTTTTTTGTGTCCAGCGTCAAGCCCGGCGCGGTGCGCTCGTCACCGTCACTGCTGACCGAGGCCAAACAGAAATTCGGCGTGCCGGTGGTGGCAATCGGCGGCATCACCATTGAAAATGCTTCGGTACTGATCAACGCCGGCGCGGACAGTGTCGCCGTCATTACCGCGCTGTTCGGCGCGCCCGATATCGCGCAGGCCGCGCGAGGCTTCAGTGCCTTGTTCAAGATGCGTTGAGGTTTGTCATGAATCAGAGCCAAAAACTGTTCAACCATGCCCAGTTGCTGATACCCGGCGGCGTCAACTCGCCGGTGCGCGCGTTCCGCTCGGTCGGCGGCACGCCGCCGTTTATCCGCCGCGGACGCGGCGCGCACATCTGGGATGCCGACGGTAACCGTTACATCGACTACGTGGGATCCTGGGGGCCCCTGATTGCGGGCCACGCCCACCCCGAGGTGGTGAAAGCCGTGCAACAAATGGCGGAGCGTGGACTGTCATTTGGCGCGCCCACCGAGGCGGAACTCGAATTGGCCGTGTTGTTGACCCGGCTGGTGCCGTCGATGGAAATGGTGCGGCTGGTCAGTTCGGGCACTGAGGCGACGATGAGCGCCATCCGCGTGGCGCGCGGCTTTACCGGCCGTTCCACGATCGTGAAATTCGAGGGCTGTTACCACGGTCACGCCGATGCGCTGCTGGTGAAAGCCGGCTCCGGCGCCCTCACCTTCGGGCAGCCTTCGTCGGCTGGCGTGCCCGCCGAGACCACGGCGCATACGCTGGTGCTGGACTTTAATGATGAAGCCGGATTGAGCGCGGCATTTGCCAATGCCGGAAACAGTATCGCGGCGGTCATTGTGGAGCCAGTGGTGGGCAATGCCAATCTGATCGCACCCAAGGCGGGTTTTCTGCAATTGTTGCGCAAGTTGTGCACCCAACACGGTACCGTGTTGATATTCGATGAGGTGATGACTGGCTTCAGGGTCGCACTGGGCGGGGCGCAGGCGCTGTACGGGATTACGCCCGACATGACGACGTTGGGGAAAGTCATCGGTGGCGGCATGCCGGTGGGCGCCTTCGGCGGCCGGCGCGACATCATGCAGTGCGTCGCGCCGCTGGGTCCGGTGTATCAGGCGGGGACGCTTTCGGGCAATCCGGTGGCGGTGGCGGCGGGCCTTGCGACACTGCGCATCGTTCAGGGCGCGGGCTTTTACGACAAACTGGAATCGACCGCACACGCCTTGTGCAAAGGGCTGATGGAAGCTGCCGCGTCGCGCCAGATCGCGTTTTCAGCGCAGCACGTGGGCGGCATGTTCGGGCTCTATTTCCGTGCCGCCGTACCGCAAAATTATGCCGAAGTGATGGAATGCGACAAGGCGCGCTTCAACCAGTTTTTTCACAGCATGCTGGCGGAAGGCGTGTATCTTGCCCCTTCGGCGTATGAGGCAGGTTTTGTTTCTTCCACGCACACCGCAGGCGACATCGAGAAAACAGTAGCGGCGGCCGGCAAGGCTTTCGAATCGACGTAAGTATTTGTTTTTAAACGAATATTTAATAGGCCTGCCGCGGCGCTGGATTTGCCGCGCAACGCTTGCCGTTACCGTAGCCCGGCGATGTACTCCGAAACGGCCGCGATATCGCGGTCAGATAACTTGCTGGCCACGGCGCGCATCATGTTGTTGGGGTCGTTCGCGCGTTCGCCGGCACGAAACGCTTTCAATTGCGCGGCCGTATATTCGGCATGCTGTCCGGAGATGCGTGGATATTGTGCCGGCAGGCCTGCGCCATTCGGCGAGTGGCAGGAGGCGCATGCCGCCACGTTGCCGGCACCGATGCCGCCGCGGTAAATCAGTTGTCCTTGCTTCACCAGCGCGGGGTCGCGTGCGGCGCGCGGCCGCGGTGTCTGGCTGGCGTAATAAGCGGCGACGTTCTTCATGTCGTCGTCGGAGAGCGGTGCGGCCATGCCGGCCATGACGGGATTGTTGCGTTCCGCAGGTTTTCCGCCCTTGGGCTTGAAGTTGCCGAGTTGCTTGTAGATATACTCGGGATGCTGTCCCGCCAGACTGGGATTGGCGGCCAGCGGGCTATTGCCGTCCGGCCCATGACAGGCAGCGCATACTTTGGCCGCTATTTCCTGGCCTTTGGCGGCGTCGCCCTTGATTACGTATTGCGCGTGCAACGTCGGCGCGGCCAATGCGCCAATGGCAGTCGCCAGCATCAGGCGGTATTTCATGAAGGCTCCGGAATAGTGCAGGGTAGGTGAGCCGCCTATTGTATAGTACGCTGCCGGCCCCGCGCCAGATTCAGGTTCAATTACAACGACCTATGACCGTCCCGCTTGTCGAATTCCTGGCCTCCGCGCACAAAATGGAGGAAATGCTGCCTGACAGCGGACGCGAAGTGGCGTTCGTGGGCCGCTCCAACGCGGGAAAGTCCAGTGCGATCAATGCGCTGGCCAATCGCCATCGTCTCGCGTTTGTGAGCAAAACCCCCGGCCGAACGCAAACCATCAATTTCTTTGGCGCTGGCAGGAATATGCGCTGGGTGGACTTGCCCGGCTATGGATTTGCCAAAGTATCGAAAACCGAGCGCGAGTATTGGGGCGTGTTAATCAGTGCTTACCTTACGCAGCGTAAGTCGCTGATGGGACTGATTTTGCTGTCGGACTCCAGGCATGGGCTCAAACCGCTGGACGAACAACTGATTGAATGGTTTGTTCCCACCGGACGGCCGGTGCACGTGCTGTTGACCAAATGCGACAAGTTGACGCAACGTGAATCGTCCGCTGTGCTGAGCGCGACGCGAATCACGCTGACGCGGCGCTATCCTAATTGCTCAACGCAACTGTTTTCTGCGACCGCGAACCGCGGCGTGGCGGAGGCCAATGCGCTGATTGCCGCATGGTTATCCCAAGGCGCTGATTGAGAAGCCGCGCAACCGAATTCGCGCGGACGAACAGCACGAAAAAGCCCCCGGCTAAGGGGAGTAAGCCGGGGGCCAAAAAGCCTTAATTGGATTAAGGCACCCGCCCAGGGAGGTGAAGCGGGAGACGTAAAACGCGTCTATTTCTAAGACGCTTATAATCACCAAGAGTTCAAAACTTTTTTCTGTCTGAAATCAAAATCTTATGAATCAACATTCCATGGGGTCCTATCCCCGGCGGCGGATGCGGCGGATGCGGCGCGATGATTTTTCGCGGCGCTTGATGCGAGAGGCGCGACTGACCGTAGACAACCTGATTTACCCGGTGTTCATCATCGAAGGAAAAAACCGTACGCAAAAAATCGATTCCATGCCCGGTGTCGAGCGCTACACCATCGACAAATTGCTGCTGCGCGCGGAACAATGCGTGCAGCTTGGCATCCCGGCGATGGCGCTGTTTCCCGCAGTGGAGCCGAGCCTTAAAACCGCTGATGGCCGGGAAGCAACCAATCCCAAGGGCCTGGTTCCCCGTGCCGTGGCCGCGCTGAAGCGCCATTTGCCGCAACTGGGGATCATTACGGATGCGGCGCTGGATCCGTACACCACGCACGGCCACGACGGCGTTCTGGACCGCAGCGGCTATGTGTTGAACGACAAGACCGTCAGCGTGCTGCAGAAGCAGGCGCTGGTGTGCGCGGCGGCCGGCGTGGATATCGTCGCGCCGTCAGACATGATGGATGGGCGCGTGGGCGCGATACGTGCAGCGCTGGATGGCAAAGGATTTATTCACACACGTATTTTGTCGTACGCCGCCAAGTACGCGTCAGGATTTTACGGCCCCTTCCGCGACGCGGTCGGTTCCAGCAAGACGCTGGGCGGCGGCAACAAGTACACCTATCAGATGGATCCGGCCAACAGTGACGAAGCGTTGCGCGAAGTGGCGCTCGACCTCGAGGAAGGCGCCGACATGGTGATGGTCAAGCCGGGAATGCCCTATCTCGACATCGTGCGCCGCGTGAAAGATGCCTTTCGCGTTCCGACTTACGTGTATCAGGTGAGCGGCGAGTACGCGATGCTGAAAGCGGCGTTCGCCAACGGCTGGCTGGACGAGGAGCGCTGCGTGATGGAAGCGCTGCTCGCCTTCCGGCGCGCGGGGGCGGACGGCATCCTGACCTATTTTGCGGTGGACGCAGCCAGGCAGTTGAAGGACCACGCGTAGGGTGCAGGCATTCGCTGCGTGGCACAGCCGAATTTGCCAAGATGCCCCTGGCGCAATACGATAGCGCACTACCCTGAATCGGGAGGAGCGCCATGAATACAGTCGCGGATGCACATCGTGAGCAACTAACGCGGGCCAGGCATGCGCAAGGCATGGCGGCTTACCAGCAGGAAGGCCTGCGGCTCGCCGGTGAAATCGGCAACAAGGGGCCTGCCCGCTTTGATGCCCATGGCCGGCTGCATCCCGAGATCCTCGCGGCGTACTGGAAACACGGCTACTACGTGTTTGAAGGCGTGGTCGACCCAACAGAGGTCGAGACGCTGAGGCAGGACGCAGGCGCGATGCTGGACGGTGCGCCGGTCAGTCCGGAATCGAAGGTGGACGCACGTGGAAGGCCGGCCCTCGGGCGCAATGCGGCGCGCGAACCGTTTACGCTGATCAAGCCGCTATCGGACCCGCAGGGCGGCACCAGTCTGCTGGGCGGGCGCCATCCAAGCAAAATGGCGGAGCCCGTGCCCGACAGTGATGCCCCGCCGTACACCGTGCTGCGCATGCGCGGCATGTGCGAGTACATGCCGTCGGGCCTGCGTGTCTACGGGCATCCGCAGTTGCTGGCAATTGCGGCGTCGATTAACGGCGATGACTTTGTGCCGTTTAACGACGTGATCTTTGTCAAGCAGCCGAAGATCGGCGGTTCCGTGGCCTGGCATCAGGACGGCGTGACGCACTGGAACTCACCCGATTGGGATGAAGGTATCCACGGCTTCAACTATCAGGTGCAGCTGTATCCCACCACCGCGGGCAACGCGCTATGGGTGGTGCCGGGTACGCACAAGAAAGGGCGCGCCGACATCAAGAAAATGGTCACCGACAACGGCGGCAGCGAACAATTGCCGGGAGCACTGCCGCTGATCTGCGCGCCGGGTGATGTGACCATCGTCAATCGGCAGACGCTGCATGGTTCGTTTGCCAACTCGTCCGCGGACTTGCGCATATCGATTACGTTCGGCTTTCACCGGCGCAAGTCGGTGCTGGGGCAACACACGGCACTCACCATGCGTGAAGAGGGGGTGTACTACGACACCGAACGCATCGAAAAACGGTCGGCCGTGGTGGCGCTCGCCATCGATGCGCGGCGCCAGCATTTCCCGCGGGAGCAAGCCTTTGTGTATCAGCCGTACGTGGGCCGCGAGCAGGCTTTCCGTTTTGGCACCGAGACCTTTGACAAAGTCATCCGCAACTATAACCGCTACGATCTGGCCATTTAAAAAGTTGTTTAAAAACAAATAGTTGCATTATATCGTCAGGTTTGAGACAACAGCATCTCCACGGCTGCCAGCTTTGCGCGTTCGATCGCCCTGCCCGAGGGTGAAGTTTTCAGCGGACTACGCGCTTCTCGCGGCGACAGCACGACGAGTTCGATTTCCGCGCCGTCCTCGTTTAATCGGTAGAGCGGTACGGTGATGCGGGTATCGCCGCTGTAGAGACTGGTTTGGGCCGCGTCGTAGTCGATGCCGCGATCGATCAAGAAAAGTTCCACCGCTTTGGCGTCGTCTGCGAAAAGCTGCAATACGATTCCGGCGTACTTGCCAGCGTTGCCGTTGAGTACGCTCCCCGTCAGGTGCGGATTGAATGCATCCAGTTCCGTCATGACGCGCACGGCAATCTCACGCAGTTCCGCCAGTTGCGCGCGATGGTCGTTTGCCTGATAAATATCGCGGTAGGCGCGCAGCGCCGCATCGATTTCGTCATTGCCGGGTAGTTGGCGGGCGTCAGCAACACCGGCCTGCCGGGCCGCTTTCTTCTTGGCCAAACCATAATCTTCGACGCCATCTTCGGCCATGATGCGCGCAGCCAGGTGGGCAATACGCGCGCGGGTGTCGTTACGTGCGCGTTCGTTCATG
>CADECM010000023.1:0-29660 GCA_902825845.1 uncultured beta proteobacterium | reverse complement strand
GTTCATGCCGGGGCGCGCGTGTCGTTGCGTGACCGGTCGTTCATTTCAGAACAGCTGATTTCGCACGTTATCCGGTGCGGACGGCGCAGGCTGCGCGGCCTCGGCGCCATTGTCGCCGGCAGAGTCGCTCGCGCGCGGGCCAAACTCCTGAAAATAGACTTCGCCGCCGGCCGACACCACGCCTTGGGGCGTCTCAAGGGGAACTTCCTTCGCGCCCTTGAGCACCGCGCCCATATAGCGTATCCAGATCGGCAGCGCGACGCTGCCGCCGGTTTCGTTGCGGCCCAGTGTCTTGGGCTGATCAAAGCCCACCCACGCCACCGCCACCAGTTCCGCGTTGTAGCCGGCAAACCAGGCATCGAGAAAATCGTTGGTGGTGCCGGTCTTGCCCGCGAGGTCGCCGCGGCCGAGACGCATCGCCGCAGCCGCCGTGCCGTACCGCACCACGTCACGCATCATGCTGGTCATCACGAAGGCGTTTCGCTCGTCGAGCACGCGTTCGGCATTGTCCCTGGCGCGCTTGGCGGGTTGTTCAAACAGGACCGTACCGCGGCCATCTTCGATGCGCTGGATGACATAAGGCTTGACGCGATAACCGCCATTGGCGAACACGGAATAGCCGCCAAGCATCTGCAGCGGCGTGGCGTTGCCCGCGCCCAGGGCCATGGTGAGATAGGGCGGGTGTTGTTTGGGATCGAAGCCGAACCGGGTGATGTAATCCTGTGCATAACGAGGGCCTATAGCCTGAATGATGCGGATCGACACCAGGTTCTTCGATCGCACCAGCGCCTGGCGCATGGTCATGGGGCCGTCGTACGTGCCATCATAGTTTTTCGGCTCCCACAATTCACCGCCGGTTTGCGCGGCGGAAAACGTCAGGGGTTCGTCGTTGATGACAGAAGCGGCGGTGAAGCCCTTTTCCAGCGCCGCCGAGTACACGAAGGGCTTGAAGCTCGATCCCGGCTGGCGCAGCGCCTGCGTGACATGGTTGTATTGGGAGCGCGCGAAATCGAAGCCGCCCGCGAGCGCACGGATCGCGCCATCGCGCGGGTCCGCAGAAACCAGTGCGCCCTCAACCACCGGCAACTGCGTGATGCTCCAGCGTTTCCTGTCGGCAGATTGCAAGCGAATGATGGCGCCGCGGCGGATGCGCTGATTGGCATTTACCCTGTCGCCGAGGAACTGGCTCGCAAAACGCAGACCGGCATCGGTGATGTCCACCCATTCGCCGCGCCGATATGCCTTGATGTGGCGCGGGGAGGCTTCCGTGACGACGGCCACAGAAATGTCATCGCTGTCCGCATATTCCTGCAACACTTCTTCCAGGGCCTCGGCGGTGGCATTGGCAGGCAGCTCCGCGTACGCTTCCGGACCGCGGTAGCCGTGGCGCTGGTCATAAGCGAGCACGCCCGCACGCAGCGCGGCGTTGGCGGCGTCCTGATGCTGTGTCAGCAAGGTGGTATGCACCCGAAGGCCTAGGGAGTAGGCGTCTTCCTTGTAGCGCTCGTACATCGCCTGGCGAACCATTTCAGCGACATACTCGGCCTTGATCGGGAATTCGTTCAATTCATTCTTGATCGTCAGCGGTTGCTGGTCGGCGTCAGCTTGCTGCTGCGCGCTGATGACGTTCATTTCACGCATGCGCCGCAATACATACCGCTGGCGTAACTTGGCGCGCGCCGGATTGGCCACCGGATTAAAGCTTGACGGCGCTTTTGGCAGGCCTGCCAACATGGCGGTCTCGGCCAGCGACAGTTGATCGAGGCGCTTGCCGTAGTAAATATGCGCGGCGGAGGCAAAACCGTACGCGCGCTGGCCGAGGTAAATCTGGTTGATGTAGAGCTCCAGAATCTGTTGCTTGGACAGATTCGTCTCGATTTTGAACGCCAGCAGAATTTCGTTGATCTTGCGGGTGAGGGTTTTTTCGCGTGTCAGAAAAAAGTTACGCGCCACCTGCATGGTGATGGTGGACGCGCCCTGCCGCGGACCGATCTGGCTGAAATTGGCGAAAGCCGCGCGCGCCATGCCGACGTAGTCGACGCCCCGGTGCTGGAAATAACGTTCGTCTTCCGCGGCCAGAATGGCGTTTACCAGCGGTTTGGGCACTTCCTTGAAGGAAACTACAGACCGGCGCTCTTCGCCAAATTCGCCGATCAGTTTGCCATCGGCACTATAGATGCGAAGTGGCACCTTGGGCCGGTAATCCGTCAAAACGTCAAGCGAAGGCAACGTCGGCCAAATCATGGCAGCCGCAAAGGCCAACAGCAGGGATGTTGCGAAAACCCCTACAACCACTAGTAATAGGGGATAGGTCAACCAGCGAGCGGACATTTAGCTGTGGCTTTTCTGGAAATAACTTGAGAAAATTCTTATACTTAGGTGATATTATTTACAGTGCACTTGAATATGAGCAAGGCCCTCAACTACAAGTTACACTTGTTACACTATATCGTAGAAAGCAGTCGCGATTTCAACGCCGGATCGTGAGAATTGTCACCGTAATGATTCAGGATCACGTTGCATAATTCAGGCGAATCTCAGGCAAAAATCCCTATGCCCCTACCGAAAATCAAAATTTCCGACACTTTGAAATCTTTGGAACGGCTGTTCCAGGCCAAAGCGCCGCCGCTCATTGGCATGGACATCAGTACATCAGCCGTAAAAATGGTGGAATTGACGGATACCGGTAACAAGATGTACCGGATCGAACGATATGCGATTGAGCCGCTGCCACGGGATTCGGTAATTGAAGGCAATATCAACAATCTTGATGCGGTTGGCGAAGCGGTAAAGCGCTGTCACAGCCGTCTGGGCAGCAGTATCAAGAACGTGGCGCTTGCCCTGCCCAATGCTGCGGTCATCACCAAGAAAATTCTGGTTCCGGCGGGTTTGACCGAAGAAGAAATAGAAGTTCAAGTCGAAGCCGAAGCCAACCAGTACATTCCTTTTTCGCTGGACGAAGTAAATCTGGATTTTCAGGTGGTTGGGCCGGCGGGCGAGGACGCGGAAGACGTGGAGGTTTTGATTGCCGCGTCACGCAAGGAAAAGGTGGAAGATCGCGTCGCGGCCACTGAAGTCGCCGGACTCAAGGCGGCGGTGGTCGATGTCGACCTGCTGGCAGCCCAGGCCGCGTACGAGCTGATCGAATCGCAATTTCCCGATCATGCCAAGGACCAGAATGTTGCGATTGTGGATGTCGGGGCCACCTTCACGACCATTAATGTGTTGCGCAATGGGCAGTCCATCTATTTGCGCGAGCAACCCTTCGGCGGTGCGCAGCTGACACAGGAAATCCAGGACAAATTTGGTCTTTCGCGCGAGGAAGCGGAGGTCGCAAAGCGCGCCGGTGGATTGCCCGACAATTATGAGACCGAAGTATTGAACCCTTTCCTTGAAACGTTCGGCCTCGAAGTTGCGCGCGCCTTGCAGTTCTTTTTTACCTCCACACAGTACAACCAGGTCAACCATATTGTGCTTACCGGAGGCTGTGCGGCGCTGCCCGGTGTTGATGGCGTGGTGGCCCAGCGCACGCAAGTCAACACCATCATCGCCAATCCGTTTGCGAACATGGCCCTGTCCTCCAAGGTACGTCCCAAGAACCTGCAGCAGGATGCGCCATCGCTGATGGTGGCCTGCGGCCTGGCCATGCGGAGATTCGACTCATGATGCGCATCAACTTATTGCCGCACCGTGAGACCCGGCGCAAACAACAGCAGCAGCAGTTTGCAATCGCACTGGGGCTGGTCGCCGCGGTGGGCGCAGTCGTGGCTTATGGCGTGTACTTTCTCCTCGGCCAGCAGTACGACGGCCATGTCAGCGGGAACAAGTATTTGACCGAGGAAATTGCCACGCTCGACAAGGAAATTGCAGAGATCAACCGCCTGAAGGAACAGACGTCTTCCCTGCTGGCGCGCAAGCAAGTGGTCGAAACGCTGCAAAGCAACCGATCTGATACCGTGCACTTGCTCGATCAATTGGTGCGCCAGCTGCCGGACGGCATGTACCTGCGCACAGTCAGACAACAAGGTTCCAAAGTCGCCATAAATGGCGTAACGCAATCCCAGGCGCGCGTGTCGACGCTGATGCGCAACCTCGAGTCCTCCCAGAAGCTCGGGAATCCCGCGCTGGTCGAAATCAAGGCGTTGTCGCAGGGCGCCACGCGCGCGAACGAGTTCACGATGAACGTCCAGATTGTTCGCACCAAGGCCGAAAAAGGATAATTCGCCATGACACTGGATGAATTTCGGAGGCTGGACCCGAAGAAAATCGGTTCCTGGCCGGCGCTACCCAAGCTCCTCGTGCTGCTGGCATTGCTGCTGCTGATAGTCGTCGCTGCCTACTATTTCATCTGGAGCGACCAGTTGGATCAAATCGATGCCGAGCGTGCCAAAACCGAGCAATTGAAGACGACGTTTGTCGACAAGAAGAAGGTCGCGGTCAACCTTCCGGCGTATCGCAAGCAGCTGGACGACATTGAAAAGCAATTTGGTGCGCTGCTCAAGCAATTGCCGGGGAAATCCGAAATGGATGCTCTGCTCACGGATATCAATCAGGCGGGACTGGGCCGCGGTCTTCAGTTTGAGCTCTTCAAGCCCGCCGCCACGGAGACCATGAAGGATTTTTATGCCGAGTTGCCGATTACGATTCGAATAACCGGCAACTATCACGATATCGGCGCGTTTGCCGGAGATATTGGCAAGCTGTCCCGAATTGTGACGCTTAACGACATCGGAATCGGACCGTCCAGCAATGGACTCGCTATGGACGCGACCGCGATGACCTATCGTTATCTCGACGAGAGCGAGGTTGCCGAGAAGAAGCGCGCTGCATCTGCCGCCGGCAAGAAAGGCGCGCGGCCTAAATAATGAAAACTAAATATCTTTTTTTGGGACCGTTGGTGGCGTGCCTGTGGCTTACGGGCTGCGGCGGCGAACAGCATGGCGATCTGAAGGCTTGGGTGAAGGAACAGGATAATCTGCCCCGCGGACGGATACCCCCGTTGCCCGAAGTCAAGCCGTACGAGGCTATCGAGTATGCGGCATTTGATCTGACGGATCCATTTAAGCCGCGCAAGATCGAACCACCCAAGAACAGCCAAAAGGGCGGGCTTGCCCCCGATCCGAACCGCAGACGCGAGCCGCTTGAAGCGTATCCGCTCGAATCCCTGAAAATGGTTGGCGTGTTGCAACAGAAGGAAACTTTCGCTCTGGTAAAGACGCCGGACAATACGCTCTTTCAGGTCAAGACGGGGAACTACCTCGGACAGAATTTCGGCCGCATCATCGCGGTATCGGACGGTGCCATCAAGCTGAAAGAAATCTTGCAGGACAGCAACGGCAACTGGGAAGAGAAAGAACAATCGCTGTTGTTGCAGGAATGATCAGGAGAAAAGAATGAGAATATCCGCGCTGTCGTTGGTTTCGCGTCTGCAGGCCGCTTTGATCGCGGTGGTGCTTGGCGCGGTGACCAGCCTGGCCCACGCACAAAACAGCATCGAGAGCGTTAACGTTTCGCCCCAATCCGGCGGAAAGGTGCTGGTTCGCGTGCAGTTAAAAGAGGCGTTGTCCACGGCGCCGGCGGGATTTACGGTTACCAACCCGCCGCGCCTGGCGTTCGATTTTGCCAATACCGGGACTTCACTCGGCCGTAACGTGGATAACATCGCCGATGGTGACGTGCGGCGGATCAATATCGTGCAGGCTGGCAACCGTACCCGCATGGTCATGGAGTTGACGCGCGCGCTGAATTACGCCACGCAACTGGACGGCAAGATGCTGCTGATCACACTGCAAGGCGGGGCAGAGGGCGCGGTTGCGGGCGCGCCTGGCGGGCGCTTTGCGGAAGCCGGCCCCGCGGTGCAAAAGCACAGTCTGCGCAATGTTGATTTTCGCCGCGGTGACTCGGGAGAGGGACGCGTGGTGATTGATCTTTCCGACAGTCAGGTTGGCATCGACGTGCGCAAACAGGGCCGTTCCATTATCGTGGATTTTCAAAACGCCGTGCTGCCGTCCAATCTGGCAAAGCGCTACGATGTGGCCGATTTCGGCACTCCGGTGAAGACCGTGGAGGCCACGGCGCGCGGCGGCAGCGCACGTGTCGTCATTACCCCGACCGGCAACTGGGAACATTCCGCGTATCAGGCGGACGACCGCTTTATCGTGGAAGTGAAGCGGGTGGTGGAGGACCCGAATCGGCTGGTGCGCCCGGGATTCGTGGGTGAAAAACTGTCCTTGAATTTCCAGAACGTGGAGGTTCGCTCGGTGCTGCAGGTGCTGGCTGATTTTACGGGCTTGAATATCATCACCAGTGATTCGGTCAGCGGCAATCTTACCCTGCGTTTGAAAGATGTGCCTTGGGACCAGGCGCTGGATATTATTCTCAAAAGCAAAGGTCTGGACTTGCGCAAGGAAGGCAACGTGGTTTGGATAGCCCCACGCGACGAACTGGCCACCCGCGAAAAGCTGGCGCTGGAATCGCGATCGCAGATTGCCGATCTCGAACCCTTGCAGACAGAGAGTTTCCGGCTTAATTATCAGCAAGCAGCGCCCATTCAGGTGCTGCTCAACGGCGGCGGTGGCGCCGGTGCGGCGCAACGCATACTGTCCAAGCGCGGCAGTTCGGCCATCGATTTGCGCAGCAATCAACTGTTTGTGCAGGACACGCCGTCACGGCTTGAAGATGTTCGCCGCCTGATACGGGCCGTGGATATACCGGTAAGACAGGTGATGATCGAGTCGCGAATCGTGGAAGCCAGTGATACCTTCAGCCGCAATTTGGGCGTGCGCCTGGGTTACTCCGAAGATCGCCGGGTGGCAGGCGGAAGACCCACGTTCAGCTTCGGCGCAGACATTGTAAACACTGGACAAACTGCTGGGGTCGTAACCGGCACTCCCACCATCAATGCCGGGGGCCTCCAGGTAAATTTGCCCGCGGGCGGCATTGGCGGCGCAGTCGCGGGCACGTTTTCCACGCTTATCTTTAACAGCTCGTTTTCCAGATTGCTCGCACTGGAACTGACTGCATTGCAGGCCGACGGCAAGGGCAAGATAATATCCAGCCCGCGGGTTATCACGGCCAACCAGAATGAAGCGGTGATTGAGCAAGGCACGGAACTCGCCTACCAGCAAGCGTCGTCCAGTGGCGCGACAACGGTTGCTTTCAAGAAGGCCACGCTGGCCTTGAAAGTGAAGCCGCAGATCACGCCCGACGACAACGTGATCATGAAGCTGAATATCAACAAGGATTCGGTCGGGACCATCACCGCAGCCGGCATTCCGACCATCGACACCAAGCAGGTTTCCACCGAAGTGCTGGTTGAAAACGGTGGAACGCTGGTCATCGGCGGCATCTACACGCAGACCGAAAACACCAATACAACCAAAATTCCTGTTTTGGGCGACCTGCCCTATCTCGGCTTCCTGTTCAAGCAAAATCAGAAGCAGGACAACCGCGCGGAGCTCCTGATCTTCATTACGCCCAAGATTCTCAAGGACAACCTCAATTTGCGGCAGTAGCGGTTTCTGCCTGCAACAAACGGCGCCGCAAGGCGCCGTTTTTTCGAGGGAGGCGCGACGCTTGCCGCCTGGTCTCCCGATTCGGCTAGAATGTGCCGATGGATTCCCTGCACAGCAAGCGTCTGCCGGAAGGTGACCGGGGCAACATCGTCCTTGTGGGGCTGATGGGCGCCGGCAAAACGTCAGTGGGCAAAGTGCTGGCGCGCCTGCTGCGCAAGGATTTTTTCGATTCCGATCACGAAATTGAGCGAGCCACGGGTGTGCGCATTCCGCTCATCTTCGAGATTGAGGGTGAAGCGGGATTCCGCGCGCGTGAGCGCAAGATGATCGCCGAGCTGGTCGCGCGCGAAAACATTCTGCTGGCCACGGGCGGCGGCGCAATTTTGTCGGTGGAGAATCGGCAATTGCTAAGAGACAATGGCACCGTAATTTATCTGCGCGCCCCGGTAAAGTCGCTGCTTCGCCGCACATTGCGAGACCGCGCGCGGCCGCTATTGCAAGTGCCGGATCCCGCGGCAAGGCTCAGTGAACTCTACGAGCAACGTGACCCCCTGTATCGCGAAGTGGCGCACCTCATCGTCGATACCGGCAATCAAAGCGTGCGCGCGCTGGCGGCGCAAATCGAGGCACAACTGCAGCAACGATCTCAACCCCAACCTTCAATGAACTAATCCATGAGAACCCTGCCCGTAAGCCTCGGTGACCGCAGTTACCCCATACACATTGGCGTTGGCTTATGCGCCGACGCGCGCCTGATTCCGGACACGCTGTTGAAGGACAAGGCGGTGGTGATCACCAACACCACCGTCGCGCCGCTGTATCTGGAGACTGTGCAGGCCGGCCTGCGCACGCGCGGCGTCACCTGCATCAGCGTGGTCCTCCCTGATGGGGAGGCACACAAGAACTGGGAAACGCTCAACAGGATATTCGACGAACTGCTGTCGCATCGCTGTGAGCGCAAAACGCCGCTGATTGCGCTGGGCGGCGGTGTCATTGGTGACCTTACCGGTTTTGCCGCCGCGACCTACCAGCGTGGCGTGCCCTTCATTCAGATACCCACTACCTTGCTGTCACAGGTAGATTCCGCCGTTGGCGGCAAGACGGCAATCAATCATCCGCTGGGCAAGAACATGGTGGGCGCCTTTTACCAGCCGCAGGTGGTGATTGCGGACATGGATACCCTGCGCACCCTGCCGCCGCGCGAGCTGGCCGCGGGGTTGGCGGAAGTCATCAAGTATGGATTTTTGCGCGATGCGGAATTTCTCGGCTGGCTCGAGAAGAACATTGAGCGGTTGACGGCACTGGAACCGGAGGCGCTGGCTTTTGCGGTGGAACGCTCATGCCAGAACAAGGCCGAGGTCGTCGCCAAGGATGAGCGCGAAACCGGCGACCGGGCGTTGCTCAATTTCGGCCACACCTTTGGCCATGCGGTTGAAGCCGGCATGGGCTACGGCGAGTGGTTGCACGGTGAAGCGGTCGCGGCGGGCATGGTGCTGGCTGCGCGCTTTTCGGAAAAGCTCGGCTATATCGGCAAGGCCGACGTGCGGCGCGTGGTGGATATTCTGGCGCGTGCAAAGCTGCCGGTGGCCGCGCCCGATCTGGGCGTCGAGCGTTACCTCGATCTGATGGGCCACGACAAGAAAGTCGAGGGTGGCAAAATCAAGTTCATCCTGCTGCGCAAGCCCGGCGAGGCATTCATCTGCAATCAATATGACAGTGCGGCGTTGCACGCCGTGCTGTCCACGCCTGCGCAAACGCATGCTTAAAGTCGCGCGCTATGCCGCGCAGGCGACACACGCCGGCGCGCGCGTGCATCGCGAAGCCCCCGCGCAGGGGCGCAGTGAGTATCAGCGGGACCGTGACCGCATTATTCACTCCACGGCGTTCCGACGGCTGGAATACAAGACGCAGGTATTCGTCAACCACGAGGGCGACCTGTTTCGAACGCGGCTTACGCACAGCCTCGAGGTTGCGCAGATCTCGCGATCCATCGCGCGCCAGTTGCATCTTGACGAAGACCTTACCGAGGCGATCACCCTCGCCCACGATCTCGGCCACACCCCCTTCGGCCACGCCGGTCAGGATGCGCTGAACGCCTGCATGAAACCCTACGGCGGCTTCGAGCACAATTTGCAAAGCCTGCGCGTGGTCGATCATCTCGAGCAGCGCTATGGCGGCTTTGATGGCCTCAATCTCACGTTCGAGACCCGTGAGGGCATTCTGAAGCACTGCTCGCGCAAGAATGCCCTGCGCTTGGGGGCGGTTGCAGAACGTTTCATCAAGCGGCGGCGCCCTTCTCTGGAGGCGCAGTTGGTCAATTTGTCCGACGAACTGGCGTATAACAACCACGATGTCGATGACGGTTTGCGCTCGGGGCTGGTGACCATGGAGCAACTCACCACCGTTCCGATTTTTCGGCAGCACCAGACGCTGGCGCTGAAAGACTTTCCCGAGCTGAACGGACGGCGCCTGGTGCATGAAACCGTACGCCGCATGATCAGTACGCTGGTGTCAGACCTTACGCGGCAGAGCCTGGCCAATATCCGGATGCACGCCCCGCAGTCTGCGGACGATGTTCGGCGCCTGCCGCTGCTGATCGCGTTCAGTCCCCGCATCGAGAAGCAACAGATTGAATTAAAACAGTTTTTGCGCATAAATCTGTACCAGCACTATCGCGTGGCGCGGATGAGCAGCAAGGCGCGGCGCATCATTGCAGATCTCTTTAATGCATTGCTTGCCGAGCCGAAGCTGCTGCCGCCGGATTTCCAGGCTCGCGCACGTGAAGACAAGCCGCGCGCCATTGCCGACTACATAGCCGGCATGACGGATCGCTACGCGATGCTGGAACACCGCCGCTTGTTTGCCGTGGAGCCCGTGTAAAGGCCTTGGGGCCGCTGCTTGGCTATTGAAGCAGGGACTCGGTAGCGGTAGACTCAGCGGGTTTCACCCCAACATTCTGCCTCCGCGACAGTATTTTTGTTGCGGCGCAATATTTTTCACTCTACTATTTGTTTTTGTTGAATTATTTGGTGAGGCCTATGGTGGACACCCTCGATTCCCCGAGCACCGGTTTTCCCCCGGTCGCGCAGGGCTTGTATGACCCGGCGCATGAACACGACGCCTGCGGTGTCGGTTTTGTGGCAAACATTAAAGGCAAGAAAAGCCACGAAATCATTGAGCAGGGCCTCACCATTCTCAAAAACCTCACCCATCGTGGTGCGGTAGGGGCGGACCCGAAGGCATCCGACGGTGCCGGCATTCTGATCCAGATGCCGGACAGGTTTTTTCGCGAGGAAATGGCCAAGCAGGGTGTGAAGCTGCCCCCGTTCGGCCAGTATGGGGTTGGCATGGTCTTCCTGCCGCGCGAACCCGCTGCGCGCTTCGCCTGCGAATACGCGATCGAGCGCGCCATCAAGGATGAAGGGCAGCTGCTTCTGGGCTGGCGCGATGTGCCCGTGGACAACACGGATCTGGGCGAGTCGGTCAAGCAAATCGAACCGGTGATCCGTCAGGTGTTCGTGCGGCGCGGCCCCGGGGTGACGGTGACTGACGCGCTGGAACGCAAACTTTACGTGCTGCGCAGAAGCGCCGGAATCGCCATACGTTCGCTGAACCTGAAACACGGATCCGAGTATTACGTGCCGTCGTTCTCCGCCCGCACGGTGGTCTACAAGGGCATGTTGATGGCGAATCAGGTCGGCGTCTATTACAAGGACCTGCAGGATGAGCGCGTGGTGTCGGCGCTGGCGTTGATCCATCAGCGGTTTTCGACCAACACCTTTCCCACCTGGGATTTGGCGCACCCGTTCCGCATGATCGCGCACAACGGCGAAATCAACACGCTGCGCGGCAATGTCAACTGGATCCGTGCTCGCCAGGGCGCCATCTCGAGCCCGATTTTGCGTGACGATCTGAAGAAGTTGTGGCCGCTGATCTACCCGGGACAATCCGACTCGGCATCGTTTGACAATGCGCTGGAACTGCTGGTGATGAGCGGCTATTCCATCGCGCACGCGGTGATGATGATGATACCCGAGGCGTGGGAAGGTCACGCCCTGATGGATGCCAGCCGCCGCGCGTTCTATGAATATCATGCCGCCATGATGGAACCCTGGGATGGCCCGGCCGCCATCGCGTTTACCGACGGCCGCCAGATCGGCGCCACGCTCGACCGCAATGGTTTGCGCCCCGCGCGCTACATGGTGACCAGCGATGACCTGGTGATCATGGGTTCGGAATGCGGCTGCCTGCAGATACCCGAAGAAAAAATCATCAAAAAGTGGCGCCTGCAACCCGGCAAGATGTTCCTCGTCGACCTCGAGAAAGGCCGCATCATCGACGACCAGGAACTTAAGGAATCGCTGGCGTCCGCCAAGCCCTATGCGGAATGGATCGAACGCATCCGCGTCAAACTTGACGATGTCGAAACCGACGGCGCACGGCCCGAGCGCAGCGCAGTGTCTTTGCTCGATCGGCAGCAGGCATTTGGCTGGACGCAGGAAGAATTGAAGTTTCTGCTGACGCCGATGGCGATTAACGGCGAAGAAGCCACGGGGTCCATGGGCAACGACTCACCGCTCGCCATTTTATCCAATAAAAACAAGACTTTATATCATTACTTCAAGCAGTTGTTTGCGCAGGTGACCAATCCGCCGATCGACCCCATTCGGGAAGAGTTGGTGACCTCGCTGGTGTCGTTCATCGGGCCCAAGCCCAATCTGCTGGGTGTCGACGAGACCAATCCACCGATCCGACTCGAAGTCAGCCAGCCGGTGCTCGACTTCCAGGAAATGGACAAGATCCGTCACATCGACCGCTACACCGACGGCAAATTCAAGTCGAGCGAGCTGGATATCACCTACCCGCTGGCGTGGGGCAACGAAGCCATTGAGGCGCGCCTGCACAGCATCGCGGCCCAGGCCGAAGACGCGGTACGCGGCGGCGACTCGATCATTATTATTTCCGATCGCAAGGTGAACCGCGACAACGTCGCGATACCCGCGCTGCTGGCCCTGTCCGCGATCCACCAGCACCTTGTGGAAAAAGGCCTGCGCACCAGCGCGGGACTGGTGGTGGAAACCGGCAGCGCGCGTGAAGTGCATCATTTTGCGCTGCTTGGCGGTTACGGCGCGGAAGCCGTGCATCCGTATCTGGCTATGGAAACGCTGCTGGAGTTGGCGGACCAACAGCGGCTGGGCCCCGATGTCGACGGCAAGAAGGCGATCAAGAACTTCGTCAAGGCCGTGGGCAAAGGTCTGCGCAAAGTGATGTCCAAGATGGGCATCTCAACCTACATGTCGTACACCGGCGCGCAGATTTTTGAAGCAGTTGGACTGGCCAAGCCGCTGGTCGACAAATACTTTACCGGCACCACCTCCAATGTGGAGGGCATCGGCATGTTTCGCGTCGCCGAAGAGGCGATCCGCATGCACCGCGCGGCGTTCGGTGACGACCCGGTGCTCGCGGGCGCGCTCGATGCCGGCGGCGAATACGCGTGGCGCGCGCGCGGCGAAGAACATATGTGGACGCCGGATGCCATTGCCAAGCTCCAACACTCCGCCCGCGAGAACAGCTATTCGACCTACAAGGAATACGCGCAGCTCATCAACGACCAATCGGCGCGGCACATGACCTTCCGCGGCCTGTTTGAATTCCGCTTCGGACGCTGCACGCCGGTGCCCATCGCCGACGTCGAGCCGGCCGCCGAGATCGTCAAGCGCTTTTCCACCGGCGCCATGTCGCTGGGTTCCATTTCCACAGAAGCGCACACGTCGCTGGCGCTGGCGATGAACCGCATTGGCGGCAAGTCCAACACCGGCGAGGGCGGCGAAGACCGCAATCGTTTCGCGCCTGTTGTTGCCGGCGAAACCTTGCAGTCCCGGCTGGGAGCGTCGCGCGTGGAAAATTATGCCGAAGTGCGCGAAGGCGACTCGCTCAAATCAAAAATCAAGCAGGTGGCCTCGGGCCGTTTTGGCGTCACCGCCGAGTATCTTGCGAGTGCCGAGCAAATCCAGATCAAGATGGCGCAAGGGGCGAAGCCGGGGGAAGGCGGACAGTTGCCGGGGAAGAAAGTATCGGAGTACATCGCCGAACTGCGCTACTCGACACCCGGCGTGGAACTGATTTCGCCGCCGCCGCACCACGACATTTATTCGATCGAGGATCTGGCGCAACTCATCCACGATCTGAAAAACGGCAATCCGCGCGCCTCCATCAGCGTCAAGCTGGTGTCTGAAATCGGCGTGGGCACGGTGGCTGCCGGCGTGGCCAAGGCCAAGGCGGATCACGTCACGATTTCCGGCCACGATGGCGGCACCGGCGCTTCGCCGTGGTCATCGATCAAGCATGCAGGCACGCCGTGGGAACTGGGCCTGGCAGAGACGCAGCAAACACTGGTGCTGAACAAGTTGCGCGGCCGCATCGCGGTTCAGGTGGACGGCCAGCTCAAGACCGGACGCGACGTGGTGATCGGCGCGCTGCTCGGCGCCGACGAATTCGGTTTTGCCACGGCGCCGCTGGTGACCCAGGGCTGCATCATGATGCGCAAATGCCATCTGAACACCTGCCCGGTCGGCGTCGCCACGCAGGACCCGGTGCTGCGCAAGAAATTTGCCGGCAAGCCCGAGTACCTGATCAACTATTTCTTTTTCGTGGCGGAGGAAATTCGCGAGCTGATGGCGAAACTGGGCGTGACCCGCTTCAACGACCTGATCGGCCGCGCCGACCTGCTCGACATGCGCAAAGGCATCGAACACTGGAAGGCGCTGAGCCTGGATTTTTCGCGCGTTTTTGCACAGCCGAAAGTCGGTCCGGAGATCGCGCGCCATCAATGTGAAGCGCAGGACCACGGCCTCGATAAAGCGCTCGACCAGCGCCTGATCGAACTGGCGCAGCCGGCGCTGGAGCGGCGCGAGAAGGTGAGCATCGACATGCCGATTCGCAACATCAATCGCACCGTGGGTACGATGTTGTCGAATGAAGTCGCCCGCCGCTACCAGCATGCCGGTCTGCCGGATGACACGATTCACGCGCGCTTTGCGGGATCGGCGGGGCAGAGTTTTGGCGCCTTTCTCGCGCGCGGTGTGACGCTGGAACTGATCGGCGACACCAATGACTATTGCGGCAAGGGCCTGTCGGGTGGCCGCATCAGCGTGCAGCCGTCGCCCAAATTCAAGGGCGATCCGGTGCAAAACATCATAACCGGCAACGTTGTGCTGTACGGCGCAATCGAGGGCGAAGCCTATTTCCGCGGTGTGGCGGGCGAGCGCTTCGCGGTGCGCAACTCCGGCGCGCACGCCGTGGTGGAGGGCGTGGGCGACCATGGCTGCGAATACATGACCGGCGGCACCGTGGTCGTGATGGGCGCAACCGGCCGCAATTTTGCCGCGGGGATGTCGGGCGGCATCGCCTATGTGTACGATGAAGACGGTACGTTTGATACGCGCTGCAACCCGGCCATGGTGAAACTGGAGCCGGTATTGAGTGAGAAGGAACAGGAGATCAAGGTTGCGCGCGAATTCTGGCACCGCGGCTTGTGCGACGACGTGTTGCTGCGGCAGATGATCGAAGCGCACGCGCGCCATACCGGCAGCGTGCGCGCGCAATCGTTTCTCGAGCACTGGGCGACGGCCCGCGCAAAATTTGTCAAAGTGTTCCCGCACGAATATCGCCGCGCGCTGGGCGAGTTGGCCGCGAACAAGAAAATTGCAGCATAATCAAATAGTTACGTAATAACGGCCATGGGCAAAGTTACCGGATTTCTGGAACACGAACGGCTGCAGGAAGCGGCCGAAGACACGCGCACGCGCATCAAGCATTACCGCGAGTTTGTCGGGCATCTGAGCGACGAACAGGCGGGCGTGCAGGGCGCGCGCTGCATGGATTGCGGCACGCCGTTTTGTATGAGCGGTTGTCCGATCAACAACATCATTCCAGACTGGAACGATCTCGTTTATCGGCAGGACTGGCAGGCCGCCCTCGACACGCTGCACTCGACCAACAACTTTCCGGAATTTACCGGCCGCGTGTGCCCGGCGCCGTGCGAAGAAGCATGCACCCTGCGCATCAATGCCGACCCCGTCGGCATCAAATCGATCGAACACGCGATCATCGACAAGGGCTGGGAAAACGGCTGGGTGCAAGCGCGGCCGCCGCAACAAAAGAGCGGCAGGCGCGTGGCGGTGATCGGTTCCGGCCCATCGGGCATGGCGTGTTCGCAGCAGCTGGCGCGCGCGGGGCACGACGTGGTGCTGTTCGAGAAGAGCGACCGCATCGGCGGGCTGTTGCGCTACGGCATTCCCGATTTCAAGATGGAGAAGCACTTCATTGACCGGCGTATCGAACAGATGAAGGCCGAAGGCGTCGAATTTCGCGTCAAACAGCATGTCGGCGTCAATGTTCCCGCGCAGAAACTGCTGGCGGAATACGACGCCGTGGTGCTGTGCGGCGGCGCGGAAACGCCGCGCGATTTGCCGGTACCCGGGCGCGAACTGCAAGGCGTGCACTTTGCCATGGAGTTTCTGCCGCAGCAGAACAAGGTGGTGGCAGGCGACAAAGTCGCGAACCAGATCATGGCCACCGGAAAGCATGTGGTGGTGATTGGGGGCGGCGACACCGGATCCGACTGCGTGGGCACCTCCAACCGCCATGGCGCGAAATCAATTTCACAGTTCGAATTGCTGGGCAAGCCGGATGATCCCCTGCGCAACCCCGTGTGGCCGTATTGGCCGACACGCCTGCGCACCTCGTCGTCGCATGAAGAGGGCGCGCACCGCGACTGGTCCATTGCCACCAAATCCTTCGTAGGAGAAAATGGCAAAGTCAAAGCGCTGAAGGCCGTGCGTCTGAAATGGGAAGGCGGCAGAATGTCCGAGGTTCCCGGCAGCGAATTTGAAATGCCGGCCGATCTGGTGCTGCTGGCGATGGGTTTTCTCGGCCCGACGCAGGCCGGTGCGCTGGATGAACTCGGTGTCGACAAGGACGCGCGCGGTAACGTCAGGGCAGACACTGAAAATTACCAGACATCGGTGTCCAAGGTATTTGCCGCCGGTGACATGCGCCGCGGGCAATCGCTGGTGGTGTGGGCGATTCGCGAAGGCCGGCAGTGCGCGCGCGCGGTCGATGAGTTTTTGATGGGTAGCTCGGATCTTCCCCGCTAGGCGAATACGGAATGCGGATTCCGGATCAAGGTTCGAGCAAACACAACGCCCGCGCCCGCGTCGTGCCGGATCCTAAATCCTGATTTTGAAAAACGACACCTTTCTGCGCGCCCTGCTGCGGCAGCCCACCCCGTACACCCCGGTGTGGATCATGCGTCAGGCGGGCCGTTACTTGCCCGAGTACAACGAAACGCGCCGCCGCGCCGGCAGTTTTCTGGACCTCGCGAAGAACCCCGATTACGCGACCGAGGTGACCCTGCAGCCTTTGGCGCGATTCAACCTTGACGCGGCAATACTGTTTTCCGACATTCTGACCATCCCGGATGCGATGGGTCTGGGGCTTTACTTTGCCGAGGGCGAGGGGCCGAAATTCGAGCGGCCATTGCGCGAAGAATGGGAAATCCGCAATCTGGGCGTGCCGGATCCAGCGGAGCACTTGCGCTACGTGCTGGACGCGGTGGCGCAGATTCGCCGCTCGCTAAACGGCGAAGTGCCGCTGATCGGCTTTTCCGGCAGTCCCTACACGCTGGCATGCTATATGGTCGAAGGCGGCGCGAGCAGTGACTTTCGCACCATTAAAACGATGCTTTACGATCGTCCCGATCTGCTGCACCACCTGCTGCAGGTCAATGCAAACGCAGTGACCGCTTACCTCAATGCGCAAATCGAGGCGGGGGCGCAGGCGGTGATGATATTCGACACCTGGGGCGGATCGCTTTCGGCCGCCGCATATCGTGAGTTTTCGCTCGACTACCTGCAGCGCATCGTCGCCGGTCTGATACGCGAGCGCGACGGCCAGCGCGTGCCCAGCATCGTTTTCACCAAAGGCGGCGGCCTGTGGCTGGAGGACATCGCGGCAATCGGCTGTGATGCGCTTGGGCTGGACTGGACTTGCGATATCGGCGTGGCGCGCGCGCGCGTGGGGGGCAAGGTTGCGTTGCAGGGAAATCTCGATCCGATGACGCTTTTTTCCCAGCCCGACAGCATTCGCGAGCAGGTCGGACGCGTGCTGGCGTCGTACGGCGAGGGGTCCGGACATGTGTTTAACCTCGGCCACGGCGTGTCCCAATTCACCCCGCCTGCCCATGTCGGCGCGCTGGTCGACGCGGTTCACGAACTGAGTGCCCGCTATCATGCAACGACCTGAACACCAGGATATGCACTGGAGTCAGCGTTTGCTGACTAAAAGGGTAATACTCGACCTCATTAGAGATATGTAATATAAGTATATGATTTTATTGAATATTTATTATATTTTTGCGCCTGTGCAAACAGTCCTCTAATCTGTCTGGACCGCAGCGTGAGTAAGCATTAACAGAGTTATCCACAGTTTTCGATCTGCCTTCAGGATTCCTCATTAAACCAAACCGTTGCGCCCTGTTTGGGGTTCTGACTTGAACAAAGTGCGCTAACTCTCCGCCCGTTCGCCCTGCATCGGCAATGAAAATCGTCCGCGTAGGATTTGATGTGCCCGTGGACACCTTGTTCGACTACCGTTGCGATGACGCCGGTGCAGCCGAAATCGGGGCGCGGGTGCTGGCGCCCCTGGGCCCGCGCAACGCCGTCGGCGTGATCCTCGACATCGCCGACTCGAGCGCGGTGAACCTGGCGCGAATCAAGCCGGTCACGCGGATATTGCGCGAAACCAACGGATTGAGCGCCGAGGACATCCAGCTCATGCGCTTTGCCGCGGGCTACTACCACTATCCGCTGGGCGCCGTAGTCATGAACACCCTGCCGGCGGGATTGCGCCGCGCGCGCGCCACGCCCGTAAAGTCGTTACAGCACTATGCGCTGACCGCGCGTGGGGCCGCACTGGCGGTCGATAGTCTGCCGCAGCGCGCAAGGGCGAAACGACGCATGCTGGCCTTGTTCCAGGCGCGCGCTGTAGTGCCCTACAGTGTCATAGCCGAATGCACGAGAACAGAAAAAATTGTTTTAAAACAATTACTTATAGATAGATATGTCGAATGCTGTGAGGGCTTGCTAACATCTCCGTCCGCAACGGACGGCGGTACGGCTGCCGCGCCTGTATGCCCTGAACTCACGCTGGATCAGGCTACCGCAGTCCAAGCGCTATGCGCCGACCTGTCGGCGTTCAAGCCGCAGCTGCTGCTCGGCATCACTGGCAGCGGCAAGACCGAGGTCTACTTGCGGGTGATGGCGGAAGTCCTCCGGCGCGATCGCCAGGTGCTGCTGCTGGTGCCGGAAATTGCGCTGACCCCGCAGCTCGAGGCTACGGTGCGCGGACGGTTCCCGCATCTGGCGGTGGTCACCCTGCACAGCGGACTTAACGAAGGCGAACGTCTGCGGCACTGGCTCGACGCGCAGTCGGGGGCGGCGCGCATCGTGCTCGGCACGCGGCTGGCCGTGTTTGCGCCGATGCCGCATCTGGGCCTGATTGTGGTCGATGAAGAACATGACGCCTCCTTTAAACAAAGCGAGGGCTTTCGCTATTCCGCGCGCGATCTCGCGGTGGTACGCGCACGCCAGCGCGGCGTGCCGATCGTGCTTGGTTCGGCAACCCCGTCGCTGGAGACCTGGCACAACGTGGCAACCGAACGTTACGCGCTGGCGCGCCTGCCGCATCGCATCAACAACACCCCGCCGCAAATTCACTGCATCAATACCCGCGACGCCCGGCTGCAGGACGGCCTTGCCCCCTCACTGCTCGAAGCGATAGGGCGCCGCCTTGCCGCCCGGGAGCAGGCGCTGATATTCATCAACCGCCGCGGTTATGCGCCGGTGCTGATGTGCCATGAATGCGGCTGGCTTTCCGCCTGCCATCGCTGCAGCGCGCGGCTGGTGCTGCATTTGCAGGACCGCCGCCTGCACTGCCACCATTGCGGGTATCAGGCCCAAGTGCCGCTGGCCTGTCCCGCTTGCGGCAACGCCGATCTGTCGCCCGTCGGACAGGGCACGCAGCGGGTCGAAACTGCCCTCGCCGCCCACTTTCCGGCTGCGCGCGTGCTGCGCATCGACCGCGACAGCACGCGCACCAAGGGCGCATGGCAAGGCATGCGTGCGCGCATCGAGGCGCGCGAGGTCGACATTCTTGTTGGCACGCAGATTCTCGCCAAAGGGCACGACTTTCCCAATCTGTCGCTGGTCGGCGTGCTCAACGCCGACAGCCTTTTGTACAGCACAGACTTCCGCGCGCCGGAGCGGCTCTACGCCATGCTCACGCAGGTTTCCGGCCGCGCGGGACGCGGCAGCGTGGCGGGCGAGGTGTTGATTCAGACCGAATTTCCCGATCATCCGCTGTACGGCGCGCTGCGTGACCAGAATTTCGCCCACTTTGCCGACACCCTGCTCAAGGAACGCCGCGCCGCGGGCTTCCCGCCCTATCACTATCAAGCCCTGCTGCGCGCCGAAGCCTCAACACTCGAAGCGGCGATCCAGTGGCTCACCGGTGCGTCAGAACAGGCACAGAATATTGCCGATGGCGTCACGGTCTACGATCCGGTGCCCGCCAGCATGATGCGGCTGGCGGGCAGGGAACGGGCGCAACTTCTGGTGCAAAGCGCAAGCCGCAATCGCCTGCAGCGTTTTCTGTCGCAATGGCGTGCCATGCTCGCTGACAAGCGCTCCAGCGCGGTGCGCTGGTCTCTCGACATCGACCCGCTGGAACTGTAGGGGGCGTGATAAAATCGCCTGTTTTTAAAGGACTTTTTGCGCCTGCGTTGCGCAGGAGAGCAGACCGCCCCGCATGAGCACCGAACCTCCCACCGATGCCAGAACCGCGATCACCGATCTGCTGGGCACGGCACTGAAAACCGCCGCGCCGGATGCCTCGGGCGCCACCATTACACTGGACCGCCCGAAGCAGGTCGCGCATGGCGACTTCTCCTGCAACCTCGCGCTGCAACTGGCCAAGGTGTTGCGCGCCAAGCCGCGTGATGTGGCGCAAAAACTGCTGGCGGCGATGCCCGCTTCGCCGCTGATCGAAAAAGTTGAAATCGCGGGTGCCGGGTTTATCAATCTGTTTCTCACGCGCGCCTGCAAGCAAGGTGTTGTCAATCGAATCCTGGCCGCGGGCGCGGCGTTCGGCAAGTGCCGTGCCGATGCGCCCAGGAACATTCAAATCGAATTCGTCTCGGCCAACCCCACCGGCCCGCTGCATGTCGGGCACGGGCGCGGCGCGGCCTATGGCGCCTGCGTCGCCAATGTGCTGGAGGCCGCCGGCCATACCGTCACCCGCGAGTTTTATATCAACGATGCCGGGCGGCAGATGGATATCCTCGCGGCATCGGTATGGCTGCGTTATCTGGAGACGCGCGGCGCGGCCGTGGCGTTCCCGGCCGATGGCTACCGGGGTGATTATGTGCGCGACATCGCGCGCGCACTCGATGCGGCGCACGGCGCGGCCCTGCAACGCGATTTTCCAACCGCGACGCCGGCAGACGGCGAAGATGCCGATGCCGCACTGGATGCGCTGATGGCGCGCGCCAAGTCCGCGCTGGGCGAACGCTGGTGGGTGGTGCACCAATTTGCGCTGGACGCGATGCTCGCCGATCAGCGCGACGATCTGGCCCGGTTTGGCGTGCACTACGACCGCTGGTTTTCCGAGCGCTCGCTCTACGACAGCGGCGAAGTGGCGCGTGCGGTCGAAACCCTCCAGCGCAATGGACATCTCTACCAGAAAGATGGCGCATTGTGGTTTCGCTCCACCGATTTTGGCGACGAAAAGGATCGCGTGGTATGCCGCGAAAACGGGCAATACACCTACTTTGCCTCGGACATCGCCTATCACCTGAACAAATTCGAACGCGGCTACGATCAGATCATCGACGTGTGGGGCGCCGATCACCACGGCTACATCGCGCGCGTGAAAGGTGCCCTGAAAGCGCTGGGCGCCGATCCGGACAAGCTCATCGTGCCATTGGTGCAATTCGCCGTGTTGTTCCGTGGCGGCGAGAAAGTGGCGATGGGCAAGCGCTCCGGTGATTTCGTGACGCTGCGCGAGCTGCGCGAGGAAGTGGGTGAGGATGCCACGCGCTTTTTTTATGTGCTGCGCAAGAGCGACCAGCATCTCGATTTCGACCTGGATCTGGCGAAGTCGCGCACCAATGAAAACCCGGTCTACTACATCCAGTACGCGCATGCCCGCGTGTGCAGCGTGTATGCGCAGTGGGGGGGCGACGCGGCCGGATTGGCCAGCGCTGATCCGTCACCGCTCGAGACCGAGGCCGAGCTGGAGCTGATGCAAAAGCTGTCCGAGTATCCCGAGATCGTCGGCATCGCCGCGCGCGAATTGTCGCCGCACCTGATCGCGTTTTATCTCAAGGATCTTGCGGCGCTGTTTCACAGTTATTACAACAACACGCGATTTCTTGCCGACGATGCGATGCAACGCCATGCGCGCCTGGCCTTGGCGGGCGCGGTGCGGCAAACACTGGCGAATGGTCTCGCGCTGCTGGGTGTTTCGGCACCGGAAAAAATGTAAGATAGCGCCATGGCAAAACCCGCAAGAAAATCCGCAAAACCGCCGGCGCGCCGCGGCGGTTCAACCTTTCTCGGCATCCTGATCGGCCTGGTGCTGGGATTGTTTATTGCACTGGGCGTGGCCTGGTACATCAACAAGCTGCCCCGTCCCTGGTCCGCCAAGGCGCCGCCCAAGTCCGCGCCAGTACCGTATTCCACCAGGGACTCCGCGCCCGCGCCCAAGGCCCCCGTGGCACGGCCAGCCCAGCCAGCCGAGCCTGTGCCGCCCATGGAAAGCGCCCCGCCGGTCGCGGTGGAAAAAAAGTCAACCCCGGCCGCGCGGGAAACGTTCTTCCTGCAAACGGGATCGTTTCAAAGCGCGCCGGAAGCGGACAACCTGAAGGCCCGTCTGGCGTTGTTGGGACTGGAAGCGGCAATCCAGGAACGCAATCTGCCGGACAAGGGCGTATGGCATCGCGTGCGGGTGGGCCCGTATACCGATGTCGAGGAACTGAACCGGGTTCGCGACGTTCTGAAACAGAACAATATCGAAGTGGCGCTGGTCAAAGTGCGCGAGCCGGAGAAGTAATTCACGGTGCGGGTATCGCAGACAATACACGGAGTGAGAATGCGCGCATTAAATCCGTTCCTGAAGCTTGCGGGCGCAGCACTGTTCCTGCTGATGAATTTTTCGGCACAGGCGCAAATGACGGCGGGCAAGGATTACCGCACCCTTTCGCCGCCGCAGCCCGCGCCCCCCGGCAAGAATGTCGAAGTGCTCGAATTTTTCTGGTATGCCTGCCCGCATTGCTCGGCACTGCAGCCTTCATTGCGGGCGTGGCTGAAGCGCAAGCCGGCGGATGTGTCGTTTCGCAGCCAGCCGGCGGCGTTCAATGAATCATGGACGCAGCTTGCGCGCGCCTTCTACGCCATCGATGCGATCGGCGAACACGACCGGTTGCACGGCGCGGTGTTCGACGCCATCCACAAAACCAGGAAACTCGATCCGAAATTGCTGGCGAAAGACCCCAAGGCCCTGTTCGACTGGGTCGGCACCCAGAAAGTTGACGTCAAGAAATTTACCGACGCCTACAACTCGTTTGCCGTGGTCAGCAAAGCCAAACGCACCGTGGACACAACCGCCGCCTATGGCGTTGACGGCACGCCGGCGGTGGCGGTGGACGGGCGTTATCTGATTGCGCCCCACATGGTGCCGCCCAAGGGTGGAGAGGTTGATTACGATCTGTTTTTCAAGCATCTGGATCAACTGATCGCCATGGCACGGGCGAATCGCCAGGGCAAGTAATCCCGCGCATGACAATATCCCGGCGCGGCGTGCTGTGGTATCTCGCGGGCGGCGCGGCCGGCACGCGCCAGGTGCTGGCGCAGACGCCGTCACGCCCGTTCGAAGAAAGCTATCGCACCATCTCCCCGCGGCCGACCCCGCCCGGCGACACGATCGAGGTGATCGATTTTTTCTGGTATGGCTGCCCGTATTGCTACAGACTGCTGCCGCTCCTGATGGCGTGGGAAAAAACCATGCCCGCCGATGTCGTATTGCGCCGCGTCCCCGCCGTGTTGCGCCAGGAGTGGCTTCCGGATGCGCATCGCTACTACACCCTGGAGCATCTCGGCGAGGCGGACCGCCTGCACGCCAAGGTATTCGACGCCGTAAACCGTGATCGATTGCTGAGCCCCGATGCCGAAGGCTGGGCCAGGTGGGCGGTGGCCAATGGTATCGAGCGCGCCAGGTGGGATGCCGCCAATAGCGCGCGGGAGGTGCGGGACAAGGTGGTGCGCGCCGCGGATCTGGCGCGTGATTATGATGTTCGTGGCACGCCCGTGGTCGTGGTGGATGGCCGCTATCAGACCGGCAGCGGACAGTCGGGATCCGTGCAAAACGTGATGCCCACGGTGGACGGCTTGATCAAGCTCGCGCGCGAGCGGCGAAAAAAAGAATAACGCCGTCCACACGACTGTCCGGCGATGCTGTCCATCGCCATCGCAACGGTATTTGCGTCAGGCCGTGATTGTCACGCGGGGTGCCGCATCAGGCGAGCACGTCGCGGATATCGGCGATCACCGCCTTGGCCAGATTTTCCAGCATGATGTCCGCGCCCTGCATCAGGCAGATGCGGATGCCGTGTTCGTGCATGCGCTTGACGCGGTCGCGCATCTGCTCCGGCGTGGTGAAGGCGTAGCCCATGTTGGCGGCAACCACGATATTGCGCGCGTGCGCTTTGGCGACGATGCGGTCGACCGCGCGCCACAACTCGGGGTGATCGTATTCGAACGGCAGATTGATGGCCTTACTCAAATCCGTCATCGCCAGCATGATCACCCGCAGACCGTCGAGGGCGATGATCTCGTCGATCTCCTTGATTGCGTTACCCGCCTCGATATGCGGCGCGAACACCGCCGCGTCGGATTCCTTCTTATGCATCGCGGCGAAGGTTTCGTTGGAGTTCGGATACTCGCCCGCGCCGGAGCGATGCCAGTCCTGCGACACCTCCAGGCACGCGCGCGCCTGTGCCGCCGAAGCCACCGACGCGCCGACAAACGGAATGCCCAGACTGAACGCGCGTTGCACATCGACGGTGACCTGCAGTGAATCGTTGCCGGCGAGCCATGGATTCGCGGGCACGCGCACCCAGGTGGTGATGCCCACGGCCTGCGCGGTGCGGTTGATGTGATCGAGTTCGCGCCAGTCGATGGCGGAAAACATCATGTCGGGGCGCACGAAATCGAAACCCGCGCGCGCGATGGTGGATACCCAGCTTGGACCACCCTTGATCCACACCCCCAGTCCCATCTCGCCCGCGGCCAGTTTTTCAAACAATCGGCTCATAATAAATCCTTTAAAAACAATAAGTTACTTAACCTGTGGCGTGAGGCCTGCGGTGAGTCTTCCCCACTTCCGGATATCGGCGCGCAAGGTGGCCGCGAATGCCTCGGGCGTGCTGCCGGCCACATCCGCGCCCTGCGCCGCCAGTTTCGCCGTCAGATCGGGCGTGCGCAGTATGGCGTTGATGTCACGGTTCAGTCGCGACACGATGTCGGTGGGCACGCGTGCCGGCGCCAGCACGCCGTACCACGCGCTGGTGTCATAGCCCGGCAGCCCGGAGGCCGCCAGCGGGGGAAACTGCGGAAACGCGGGCGAAGGTTTCGCGGACGACACACCCAGCGCAATCAATCGCTTGCCGCGCACGTGTGGCATGCAGTTGATGATGCTGCTGATCATCATCTGCACATGACCCCCGGCCACATCCACCAGCGCCGCTGAGCCGCCCTTGTAGGGCACGTGCACAGCGCGAATATTCGCCAGCTGATTGAACAATTCAAACGCGAGGTGCGTGCCCGAGCCCGCGCCGGCAGAGGCAAAATACAACTCGCCCGGGCGTCGCTTCGCAAGGGCAATCAGCTCTTTTGCCGAGCGCGCGGGCAGGCTCGGATGCACCACCAGCAGATAGGGCAGCGTACTCACGAAGCTGATCGGTGCAAAATCCGCGACCGGATCGTAACGCAGGTTCTTGTGCAGGGCGGCGTTGATGGCATGGCTGTTGGTAACCATCAGCAAGGTGTAACCATCGGGCGGAGATTTTGCGGTCAGCTCCGAGGCCAGCATGGTGCCGGCGCCCGGCCGGTTGTCCATCGCGATCGGTTGCCCCAGTGTTGCGGAGAGCGGTACACCCAGCGTGCGCGCCACCGTATCCACGCCGCCGCCCGCGCCGGCGGGAATGATCATGCGCAGCGGGCGCGAGGGATACGTCTGCGCGTGAGCGTGGTGAAGCGCACCCAGCGCGGCCGCGATGATCCAGGGCCACGGCATGCGCATCTCGGCGGCTCAGGCTGCGGCTCGGGCCGCTTTGCCCGCGTTGGCGCTGAAGCTGCGTAACAGTTTGCCGTATCCCGCGATGCTACCGGTGTAGCCGATGGCCTTCAATGCGCCCCAGATGCTGACCTGCGCAGTGCTGAGCACCGGTTTGCCGAGGTCCTGTTCCAGCCGTTCGATGATCGCCATGCTTTTCCAGTTGGTGCAGGCGAGCACGATGGCCTGGGCTTCGGGGCGGTCGATCTTTTTCCCCAGATCGTAGGCGGTCTGCACATCGAGACGGCCGATTTCCAGATTGTCGACGACGTTAAGACCGTCCTTGGCCACAACCTTGATGCCATTGGCTTCGATGAAACTCGCGCAGATGTCGTTCACCGTCGGCGTGTAGGCCGAGCCCAGCGCGATGCGGGAAATGCCCAGCGCCTTGAACGCTTCCAGCAGTGCCGTCGAGGTTGTTGTCGCCGGCTTGCCGGTGACCCGGGTGATGCGCTCGCTTACTTCGCGGTCGTAGCCGAGACCCTTCAGGAAACTCGGCGCGGTGGCGCCCAGAATAATCACGTCGACGTCAGCGGTAGCCAGCAGTTTCGATTCGACATCGAGCGAGTCGGCCATTTTGCCGATGGATTCCGGCGTCACCTGCGTGATCGGCAGACGCGCAGTGTGCAGCGTCACGCCCTCGGGCAGCGCCTTGTAAAACTCGGGTTCAACCGTGGTGTTGGATGAGGGTGCGAGCAGCCCGATACGACCCGTGAACGACATATGGAATTCTCCTGGCGTGATGTGCCTGCAAGTCTAGCAGTACGCGGTGGATTACAATCGACCCGTTGAAATCGGAAGCCAAACCATGAGTGCCTTTACCAGGAACGCTGCCGAATACTTCTCCTCCACTGGACGCGTGAAAGAACAAGCAGATGAGCACCCCACAATTTGATGTCATCGTGGTCGGCGGCGGGATCGCCGGCCTTTCCACCGCCAACCGCGCGGCGCAACAGGGCCTGAAGGTCGCAGTGCTGGAACGCGGTGCTGGCCCGCAGTATCTGTGCAATTCGCGCTACTCCGGCGGCGTGCTGCACATTGCCATGCATAACGCCAAGGATCCGGCCGACAAATTGATGACGGTGATCCGCGATGCCACCAGCGGCAAGGCCGATCCGCAGCTGGCGCGTGCGCTCGCGACTACCGCCGGCCGCGCCATCGACTGGCTGCAAAGTGAAGGCGCGAAATACATCCGCGTCGGCAACATCGTGTGGCAGCAACATGTGTTGGCGCCGCCGCGACCGATCGTCGCGGGCCTGGACTGGAAGGGCCGCGGCCCCGACGTCACGCTGCGGCAACTGGTGGCCAATCTTGAAAAGCGCGGCGGCAAACTGTTTCATCTGCCGGCCCTGTCGCTGATGGAAAAGGAAGGCCAGTGCATCGGCGTCGAAGCCGGGGGCAACGAAGCGGGCGCGGCCAGGCAGCAATTTCTCGCACGCGCCGTGGTGCTGGCCGATGGCGGCTATCAGGGCAATCCGGCGCTGGTGCGTGAACACATGGGCATCGACTTCGACAAGGTCAAGACCCGTGGCGCGGGCACCGGCGTGGGCGACGGCATGCGCATGGCGCGCGCGATGGGCGCGCAATTCTCCGAACTCAAGTATTTCTACGGGCACATGCTGTCGCGCGATTCCTTCACCAACGACAAGGTGTGGCCGTATCCGCAGCTCGACGAACTGGGCACGGTCGGCATCGTCGTGAATGACGCGGGCGAGCGCTTTGTCGACGAAGGGCAGGGTGGCGTATTCGTTGCCAACACCATAGCGCGCCTCGCGAATCCCCTATCCACCTGGGCGATACTGGATAACGCCATCTGGGAAGGGCCGGGCCGCACCGCGCGCATCCCCGCGAATCCGCAACTGGCGAATGCCGGCGGCACCATAATCAAGGCGACCAGTTTGAGTGAGCTTGCCGCCAAAACCGGCATTGCCGCGGAAGCACTGGCGCGCACGGTGACGGCGTATAACGATGCCGTCGCCGCCGGCAATACCGCCAGCCTCGCCCCCACCCGCAGTGCGCAACCGATCGTGCCGTCGCCGATCGCCAAACCGCCGTACTTCGCCGTGCCGCTGTGCGCCGGCATGACCTACACCTTCGGCGGCATCTTCACCGACGGCGACGGCCGTGTGATGAGCACGCGCGGCGCGCCGATCGATGGCCTTTACGCCGTTGGTGCGACCACCGGCGGACTCGAAGGCGGGAGCGGTGGCGGTTATGTCGGCGGGCTGATCAAGGGCGTCACCTTCGGCCTGCGCGCCGCGGAGCACATTGCGCAATGCGTGAATGGGCACGCATGACGCACCGGATGACGGTGGCGGCTTTGTGCGCGCTGGCCGCTGCAAGCGCGGCGGCAGCACAAAACTACCCTGCGCGTCCAGTGCGCGTCATCCTGTCGGTGGCGCCGGGCGGCGGCACCGACACCGTGGGCCGCATGCTGGCACAACATCTGACCGCGCGTCTGGCCCAACAGTTCGTGATCGACAACCGGCCGGGCGGTGGCGGCGGCGTCGCGGTGGAACTCACCACGCGCGCCGCGCCTGATGGCCACACGCTGCTGTTTTCGTCGAGCACCTTTGTCACCAACCAGCTGCTCTACAAGGTCAACTACGACACCCTGCGCGATCTCGCGCCGGTGAGCCTGGCCAGCGAAAACCCCTATGTGTTCGCGGTGAACGCGAGCGTGCCGGTGAAAACGCTGCGCCAATTCATCGTGCTCGCCAAGGCCAAACCGGGCGCGTTTAACTATGCATCGTCGGGCAAAGGCAGCCTGATTCATCTTACGGCAGAACTGATGAGCGCCGCCGCGGGCATCGAGATGGTGCACATCCCCTACAAGGGAATGGCGCTGGCGTTTCCCGACGTTATTTCGGGGCAGGTGCACGTGGCGATTTCGAGTGCGCTCACCATGCTTCCACACCTGCGCGGCGGGCGCGTGCACGCGCTGGGTGTCACCAGTCGCACGCGCATGGCGGTGTTGCCGGACGTGCCCACCATCGCCGAGCAGGGCCTGGCGGGGTTCGAGGTCACGCAGTGGTACGGCATGATGGCACCGGCGGGCACACCGCTCGCGATACGCTCAACCGTTCAGCGTGAAATGGCGCGGGCGTTGCAGTTGCAGGAAGTGCGGGCGCGGTTATCCGCAGAAGGCGCGGAACCGATGGGGAATACGCCTGCGGAGTTTGAGAAACGGCTCAAGGACGAGTTTGCGAAGTGGGGTAAGACTATTCGGGCGGCGGGGATTAAAGTCGATTAGCTGAATTTTGGTGGTCAGCGCAAAATGACTATGCGGAAAAATATTCCTTGGGGACTCGCGGCCTTATATCCAATCGTTGGTCTCGCCTATGTCTCGATTGGCGATACCGCTGACCCGCAATTTACGCCCCTGTTGATTCCGCGTACCGAATTTTGGATATCGTATTGGTGGATCGTCTTTGGAACATCGTTTCTCCTTCCGCTATTCCTCTTTGTGGTTCATGCACTATTGAACCGAAATATGTCTTTGCCCAGGCGTAGTATTTGGGCGATAACAATTTTCGCTTTTGGTTTGTTTGCGGCGCCCATTTATTGGTGGTTTTACAGCGAGTAGGCTTGGGTGAAGCTCAAGCCCCAGAGCAGATTGTTTCTTACCGCAATAGTTGGGGTCCACAGCGCCCACCACCAACCTACACTTTGCCCAAAAAATCCATCTTCCCGATC
>CADECM010000022.1 GCA_902825845.1 uncultured beta proteobacterium | reverse complement strand
ATTTTGTGTTTGACAAGACGGGCACGTTGACTGAAGGGCGCATGACGCTGTTGGCGGTGCATCCATTGCGCGAGGTCGGACAGGCACAGTGCCTTGCGTATGCACGCGCGCTGGAGGCCGCATCCGAACATCCCGTGGCGCGCGCGATCATGCGCGCCGGAAACGCGCCCGTAACGTGCGCGGGTGAACCGCGCAGCGTGCCGGGTCAGGGCATGGAAGGCGTGATTGACGGCCGGCGCATGCGCATCGGCGCGCTGGCGTTTGTGGCGCAGTTGCATGGCCGACCCCTGGCGGGCGGTGCAACGGCTGGAGTCGGTGACGCCGTGCGTGTCGCGCTGGGCGACGAACGCGGCTGGATTGCGGTGATTACGCTGGATGATCCCTTGCGCAGCGACGCGCGGCGGGTGGTACCCGCACTCGCCGCGGACGGTGCCGCGGTGTGTCTGCTGTCCGGCGACCGCAAGGCCCACGTACGGCGCGTGGCTGAACAACTCGGCATCGGCGAGGCACGCGGGGAGGCGACGCCGACCGCCAAGCTGGAATATGTGCGCGGACTGCAGACGCAAGGCGCAGTGGTGGCGATGGTCGGCGATGGCGTCAACGATTCGCCGGTACTGGGACAGGCGCAGGTGTCGATTGCGCTGGGTTCGGGCGCCGCACTGGCGCAGACGGTTGCCGATATCGTGCTGTATTCGGGAAACCTGCAGCCGTTGCAGACGGCGGTGCTTACGGCGCGCCGCACAATGCGGGTGATCCACCAGAATCTGGCGTGGGCGTTTGCCTACAACGTGGTGGCGGTGCCGCTGGCGGTGAGCGGCCAGGTAACGCCGCTCGCGGCTGCCGTCGGCATGTCGATATCCTCCCTGCTGGTGGTGGCCAACGCGCTGCGCCTGACGCGTGTCGCGGAAAAAGACCGGCCGTGGCCGGCGGCGGCTTGACCATGGACATTCTCTATCTGCTGATTCCACTGTCGGTGATGCTGGTGATTCCGCTGGGCATTGCATTCTGGTGGGCGTTGCGAGGCGGGCAGTTCGATGATTTTGACGGCCCTGCGCAGCGCATCCTGATGGACAGCGATGAGGCGGACGGGTTGCCCATCGCCCCTGCGGTTGATCCAGGTCAAGTGTCGCGTGTGTTGCGCCCGTAATATTCAACGCAGAACGAAAGGGGAGTACATGGATTTGCGAGAAACCTACAATTACACGGTAGTGCGGCAGTTTGCGCTGATGACGGTGGTGTGGGGCATCGTCGGCATGCTGGTGGGCGTGCTGATCGCGGCGCAACTGATCTGGCCGGAATTGAATGTCACGCCGTGGCTCTCGTACGGGCGATTGCGGCCGCTTCACACCAATGCAGTGATCTTCGCGTTTGGCGGCTCGGCGCTGTTCACCACGTCGTACTATGTGGTGCAGCGCACCTGCCATGCCCGCTTGTTCGCGCCGGCGCTGGCGTCGTTCACGTTCTGGGGCTGGCAGGCGGTGATCGTGATGGCGGCGGTCACGCTGCCGCTGGGTATCAGTACCGCCAAGGAATATGCCGAGCTCGAATGGCCGATTGATATCCTGATTACGCTGGTGTGGGTATCGTATGCGGTGGTGTTCTTCGGCACCATCGCCAAACGCAAGACGCCGCACATTTATGTCGCGAACTGGTTTTTCGGCGCCTTTATTCTGACTGTCGCGGTACTGCATCTGGTCAACAGCGCGGCGGTGCCGGTGACCTTTTGGAAATCCTATTCGGCCTACGCCGGCGTGCAGGATGCCATGGTGCAGTGGTGGTACGGCCACAACGCGGTGGGGTTTTTCCTGACCGCGGGTTTCTTGGGCATGATGTATTACTTCATTCCCAAGCAGGCGGAACGCCCCATCTATTCCTATCGCCTGTCGGTGGTGCATTTCTGGGCGCTCATCTTCACCTACATGTGGGCGGGTCCGCACCACCTGCACTACACCGCGCTGCCCGACTGGGCGCAATCCCTCGGCATGGTATTTTCGCTGATCCTGCTTGCACCCTCGTGGGGCGGCATGATCAACGGCATCATGACGCTGTCGGGCGCGTGGCACAAACTGCGCGACGATCCGATACTGAAATTCCTGGTGGTATCGCTGTCGTTTTACGGCATGTCCACCTTCGAAGGGCCGATGATGGCGATCAAGACCGTCAACGCGCTGTCGCACTACACCGACTGGACCGTGGGGCATGTGCATTCCGGCGCGCTGGGGTGGGTGGGGCTGGTGTCGATCGGCAGCCTCTACTATCTGATTCCCCGCCTCTATGGCCGTGCCACGATGCACAGCGTGAACCTGATCAACGTGCATTTCTGGGTGGCCACCATCGGCATCGTGCTCTACATCGCATCGATGTGGATCGCCGGCGTGATGCAGGGCCTGATGTGGCGCGCGGTCAATGACGACGGCACTCTCACGTACAGTTTCGTCGAATCGGTGAAGGCCACCTATCCGTATTACGCAATCCGGCTGGTGGGCGGCCTGCTGTATTTCAGCGGCATGCTGATCATGGCGTGGAACGTATGGAAAACCGTCGCCGGACAGCGTCCCTTCGTGGCGCCGATACCGGCCGTGCGCCTGGCGCACGCTTAACGCTCAACGGGTAACACGAGGAACAGGACCATCATGAATTTTGCATCCGGACACCAAGTTATCGAGCGTAACATCGGCTTGCTGATGGTGCTGGTCATACTGACCATCAGCGTCGGCGGCCTGGTGGAGATCGTGCCGCTGTATTTTCAGAAATCGACCACGCAGCCGGTGGCCGGGCTCAAGCCGTATACCGCGCTGCAGCTGGCGGGCCGCGATATCTACGTGCGCGAGGGCTGCGGCAATTGTCACTCGCAGATGATCCGCCCGTTTCGCGCCGAAACCGAGCGCTACGGCCACTACTCGGTGGCGGGCGAGTTCGTTTACGACCACCCGTTCCTGTGGGGGTCGAAGCGCACCGGTCCCGATCTGGCGCGCGTGGGGTTGCGCTACTCGGACGAGTGGCACCGCCTGCATCTGATCAATCCGCGCGATCTGGTGCCCGAATCGAACATGCCGGCTTATGCCTGGCTTCAGAACGTCGCGGTGGACGCGGCGGTACTGCCGGCGAAGATGCGCGCGCTGCGCGCCGTGGGCGTGCCCTATACCGACGCGGATATCGCGGGGGCCGGCGAAAGCGCGAAGGGCAAGAGTGAAATGGATGCGGTGATCGCCTACCTGCAGGGGTTGGGCGTGCTGCTGCGCAACGTGAGGTGATACGAAGATGGATATGGGATGGTTCAGGTCGGTCATGACGGCAGTGCTTTTTGTGGCGTTCGTGGGCATCGTGCTGTGGGCATGGAGTTCGCGTCGGCGCGATGATTTCGATGCCGCCGCGCGGCTGGCGGTCGATGATCAGGAAGAAGACGTGATAATCCGCGGGGGAGTACGATGAGCGATTTCACCCATGATGCATGGAGCCTTTATATCGCGGTGATCACGCTGATCAGCATCGCGGCGTGCGCGGTGCTGCTGCTCGGTTTGTCGAGCCGCGGTGCCGGGGATGCCGGAACCACGGGACACGTATGGGACGAGGATATCGAGGAGGGAAACCATCCGTTGCCGCGCTGGTGGCTGTGGCTGTTTGTGATCACCATCGTATTCAGCCTCGCGTATCTGGCGCTCTACCCGGGGCTGGGCCGCTACGCGGGTTACCTGTCCTGGGGTTCCGACGGGCAGTACCAGGCCGAGCAGGCGAGCGCGGCCACCCAGTACGGTCCCCTGATCGACAAGTATCTCAAGCAGGACATCAAGACGGTGGCGGCCGATCCGCGGGCACGGGAAATGGGGCAGCGCCTGTTTCTGAATTACTGCGCGCAATGCCATGGCTCGGACGCCGGCGGGTCGCGCGGATTTCCGAGTCTGCGCGATGGCGACTGGCTGTATGGGGGCGAGCCGGAAGCGATACGGGCCAGCATTGCCGGCGGACGCAATGGCCTGATGCCGCCCATGGGGCCCTCGGTGGGCAGCGAAGACGATGTGCGTGATGTGATGCACTATGTGTTCAGTCTGGGCGGCAGAGCCCATGACGGGCTGCGCGCGTTTCGCGGCAAGCAGAAATTCGACACCATCTGCGCGGCCTGCCATGGCGCCAAGGGCACCGGCAATCCACAAATCGGCGCGCCCAATCTGACCGATGATATCTGGCTGCACGGCGCCTCCGACGCGTCGATTATCGAGAGCATCACGAGGGGCCGCGGCGGCATGATGCCCGCGCACAAGGGTTTCCTGGACGAAGGCAAGATTCATCTGCTGACCGCCTACGTCTATGGATTGCCGCGTTAAGGCGGGCAGCGCGGCGGCGCGGGCGCGAAAACCGGCGGGCACCGCGGTGGACGCCGGCGGCGAGACCGAGACTTCGCTGTATGAAGTGCGGCAGAAGATTTACCCGCGCGCGGTGCACGGCTGGTTCGCGCGCTGGCGCCTGGTGCTGGTGCTGGCCACGCAGCTGATTTTCTATGGTTTGCCATGGCTCACATGGAACGCGCGGCCGGCGGTGTTGTTCGATCTGGCCGCGCGCAAGTTCTACATCTTCGGGCTGGTGCTGTGGCCGCAGGATTTCATTTTTCTCACCGGCCTGCTGGTGATATCGGCGCTGTCGCTGTTCCTGTTCACCGCGGTGGCGGGGCGGCTATTCTGCGGCTATGCCTGTCCGCAGACGGTGTACACCGAGATTTTCATGTGGATCGAGCACAAGGTCGAGGGCGACCGCCTGCAGCGCATGCGGCTCGACCGCGGCCCGGCGGGCGCTGCGTGGTTCGGACGCAAGACGCTCAAGCACGGGCTGTGGATCGCCATCGCGCTGTGGACGGGGTTCACCTTTGTCGGCTATTTCACGCCCATACGCGTGCTGGCGTCCGAAGTGGCGGCGTGGTCACTGGGGCCGTGGGAGACGTTCTGGATACTGTTCTACAGTTTCGCGACCTACGGCAACGCCGGCTGGATGCGCGAACAGGTGTGCAAGTACATGTGCCCGTATGCGCGGTTCCAGAGCGCGATGTTCGACCGCGACACGCTGACCATTACCTACGACGCGCAGCGCGGCGAGCCGCGCGGCGCGCGCAGCCGCTCCGCCGATCGCGCACGGCTGGGCGTCGGCGATTGCGTCGATTGCGGCATTTGCGTGCAGGTCTGCCCAACCGGCATCGACATCCGCAAGGGGCTGCAGTACGAATGCATCGGCTGCGCCGCCTGCATCGATGGCTGCAATCAGGTGATGGACAAGATGGGCTATGGGCGCGGGCTGATTCGCTATTCGACGCAGAACGCCGTTGCCGCAAAGCAGGATGCGCGCTACATGTGGCGGCGCGTGCTGCGCCTGCGCACGCTGATTTATGGCGCATTGTTGCTGGGGATTGTGGCGGCACTGCTCGGCGCGCTGTATCTGCGCACGCCGCTCAAGGTCGACGTGATCCGCGACCGCGCCGCGCTCGCGCGCGAGACGCGTGACGGCATGATCGAAAACGTCTACCGCCTGCAGATCATGAATACCAGCGAACACGCGCGCCGGCTCACCATAGGCGCGAGCGGCGCGCCGGGCCTGCAGGTGATCGCCGCGCAGCCGGTGGCCGTGGCCGGCGCGACGACCCGCATGGTGACGGTAACGGTGCGGGCCAATCCCGCCGACGTCAAACGCGGATCGTACGACATACGTTTTCACGTCGCTGACCTCGATGATGCCGGTCTGCGTGTGGACGAAAAATCGCGTTTTTTCATGAGATAGGCGGAGCGCCATGACCCTCTATGCATCGGTAAAACCCTGGTATGGCGAACCCTGGCCCTGGCTGTTGATGGCGGGGCCGGCGGCGGTGATCGTCGCCGGCGCGGTGACGATATGGCTGGCGCTGGCCAGCAACGATGGCCTGGTGGCGGATGACTACTACAAGCAGGGGTTGGCGGTGAACAAGGTGTTGTCGCGCGACGCGGCAGCCGGCACACTGGCCTACCGCGCACGTGTGACGGTTGACGCGAACGCGCGGCGCGTGAGCGTGCGCATGAATCGCGAACCGGCCGCCGGGCACCTGATGTTGCGCGTGGTTCATCCGACGCGGCCCGGACTCGACCTTGCACTGCCGTTGACCGCCGTGAACGGCGAGTTCGCGGCGGCATTGCCGCCGCTTGCCGCCGGCCGCTGGCACGTGGTGCTTGAAGATCGCGAGCGTACCTGGCGGCTGAGCGGAACCTTGCGGGTGCCGGGCGCCGGGGCAACTGATCTCACCGCGTCCGGTCAATAGGCGGAGGGCATCGGGATGAAGCGCGCGATGTGGATACTGTGGCCGTCGTTTCTGGTGGGCGGCATGGCGGAAGGGATTTTTTTCAGCATGCTGGATCCGTCGGATCTGAATTTATTCGGTCAGCCGCTCGAGCTGAGCCGCAACGCGATATATACCATCGGTTTTTTTCTGTTCTGGGCACTGGGTGCATTGTCGAGCGCGCTGACCTGCTGGCTGCAGCAGGGCGCCAACACCGCGGGAGCGGCTGATGGGTAGATCGACGGCGCGCCGCGGCAACGGGCCGCAACGGTTGCAGGCAAGCCGGTGATCGGCTGGCTCGAAATCATCGTGCTGACGGCGTTTACCGCCGGACTGCTCAACGGCGTGCACTGCGCGGCGATGTGCGGCGGCATCATCGGCGCCGCCTGCGGACCGCGTTGCGGCGCGCGCGCGGCGCCAACGCGCTGGCGCCTTGCGCTGGGCTACAACGGCGGGCGCATCTCGAGCTACGTGGCGGGCGGCATGCTTGCCGGCGCGCTGGGTCAGGCCGGCCTCGCCTTGCGTGGCGGCGCGGTGGTGCAGCAGTTGGCGATGGCCGCGGCGGGCGTCAGTCTGTGTTTGTTCGCGCTGATCATCGCCGGTTGCAAGCCCGTGGAACGGGGTTTGGAGGCGGCGGGGGCGACGCTGTGGCGGCATGTCCAGCCATGGTCGCGCCGGTTCTTGCCCGCCAATAACGCGCGGCGCGCGTACGGGCTGGGCCTGGCCTGGGGCTGGTTGCCGTGCGGCATGGTGTACGCCATGCTGCTGACCGCGCTGGCGACGGGCAATGTGTTGGAAGGCGGGCTGGTGATGCTGGCATTCGGTTTGGGGACGCTGCCCAACGTGCTGTTGATCGCGGTGTTCTTCGATCGATTGCGCAACGCCATCGCGTCGCCTGCGGCGCGCGTGTTCGCCGTCGTGGTGCTGGCGGGCGTTGGCGCCTTCAGCCTGATTCAGGCCACGCACCCCGCGGCGTCGACACGACACGCGGGGTTGCTCTGTCTGGTGCTGCCCGGAGCGGCGCACACAGCCCAGTGAGTTCGTTATAACTATCTGTTTTTAAATGATATTTTATGCCGCGCACCAGGCGTGGCGCGACGGTGTATACGTGATGGCGGGGGGCGATCCCGCGTTCCAGGCAACAGCGCCAGGCACAATGGCTACGACCTTCGTAACCGCCTCACCCGAAAGGTCGACGCCAGGAACAGGCGCCGCATCTGCCGGCACGACGGCACAGGTAATGTCACCGGCATCACCGGCCGCAAGGGTCCGCGCAGCGGATCAGTTGCGCACCAGTTTATCCTCAAACCAGTTCCACATTTCCGCCACGCCGAGCACCGCGTAGTCGCGCATGCAGTGTTGCGCGCCGCCTTCCTCGGGCGTGAACACGCGCAGGGTTTTGTCGCTGGCGCCGCACGCGTTGTAGAGCGCCTGCGCATCGGCGAGCGGCACCTGTTCGTCTTCGGCGCCGTGCGCGACGAGGAACGGACAGCGCATCTTTTGCACCACGCCGTCGAGGCGGAACGGTTCGAGCTTTTGTAGCGCCGCATCAAGCGTATCCACGCCGAGGATCCACATGATATGGTGGCCGGGCACCGACATCGCCGCGTTGAACGCGGCGTCGATGCGGCGCTTCCACGTCGCGTAGTAGTCCCAGATCGCGCCCCACGCCACGCACGCGGCAAAGCGCGGCTCCATCGAGGCGCAGCGCGGCGCGTAATACCCGCCGAGACTGTTGGCGACGATGCCGATGCGTTTTGGATTGACGTCGGCGCGCTGTTCCAGCCAGTCCACGCAGGCGCTGCCGGCGACTTCGTAGTCGTGGCGCAGATAGTGTTTGCGAAAGCGGATCGCTTCACCGGTGCCGGGGCCGTCCATGATCAGCACCGAAATGCCGCGCTTGATGAGGTCGGGCACGCCGCGCATGTAGAGCAGTTCCTTGGTGACGTCGAGCCCGTCAAAAAACACCACCGCGGGTTTGCGTTCGGCATTGCTGTTCTGCGCGTGCACGAAATAGCCGGGCAGGCTGCCGTCGACGAACGGCACTTCGACGATATCGATCCTGACGTCGCTCATGCGCGTGAACGCGTGAAAGCAGTCGATGCTTTTTTGATAAATTTCCAGCGCGCGCGCATCCTTGGGTGTGCGAAAACGCTCGGCCATCTGGTAGTACTTGCAGGCGCGCAGATAAAACGGCGCTGCCGACACGCGGTGGCCTGATTTTTCGTAGCGCGCAGCATGCGCGTGGGTCTCCTGCGCCACCTTGACGCAGGCATCGAACCACGCTTCGTCGGTTTGTTTGGGCGCGGCTTTGAGGATCTGTCCGATGCGATCCACTTCGCCGATGTCGGCGCCGCCCCATGTGGAGCAACTCAACATGCTGAGAAACCCCGCCGACCAGCGGTAGTTGCCGGGGAAATACATGAAATAGTGATCGTCGCTGTGCGTCGGTGCGTTTTCCATAAGTATTTGATTTTAAACGATAATTTAAGTTCAGGATCGAATGGCTCAAGGCTGCGCGGACCGCCTCAATATATAGCAGGCCCGCGCACGGCACAACGCCGCCGCCCGTGTGCGTATCGTTTGAATTTTCTTTGGATCGATGGGGTGTGATTCAGGGTCTATTCCGCTCCCGGCCTGCGGTAGATGATGTGATACACCAGCGCCACCAGCACGCTGCCGCCGATGATGTTGCCGGCGATCACCGGCACCAGGTTGCGCAGCATGCCGGCAAAAGTGATGGCGTCGTAGGCGGCCGGCAATGCGGCGCCGGACGCCTTGAGCATCATGGCGAGCGGGATCAAGTACATATTGGCGATGGAGTGCTCAAATCCGGCCGCGACGAAAGCCGAGATGGGAAACACGATGGCGATGAATTTGTCGACCACGCTGCGCCCGGCGAAAGCCATCCATACCGCCATGCACACCAGTACATTGCACATGACGCCGCGAAAAAAAGCCGTCCACAGGGGCATGGTGGTTTTGGCCAGCGCGATGTCGAGATAGGACTGGGCGATGGCGCCGCCGTTCATGCCGGTGTGCCCCGACAAAAACACCAGGCCGGCGAGACCAGCGGCGCCGACGAAGTTGGCGGCACAGACCACTGCCCAATTGCGCAGCACCGCCCAGGTCGACAATTTGCCGTCGGCCCACGCCATGACCAGCAGGTTGTTGCCGGTAAACAATTCCGCGCCCGCGACCACGACCAACAGCAGGCCCAGCGAGAAACACACGCCGCCGACGACGCGTGCCGCGGCGAAGCCGAGCGTGTGATCGCTGACGACCAATACATAGTAGAGCGCACCCAGCCCGATGAAGCCGCCGGCGAGTACGCCCAGCATGAACATTGACAGTAACGGCAGCTGCGCCTTGGCGACGCCGACATTTTGCACGCGCTCGGCAACTTCCTTGGGCGAAAACGCGTCGGAACCAAAGAGTTCAGTCATGCCGCGGCGCGCAATGCATGGCGCTTGTACAGGGGCGGCGCTGAACCGGCGTTGCTTGTGTTTTGCAGCGGGCGGCGGATGGTTTGTGCATGGCCGTATCACATCACCGAAGGGCACGCGGTCGCTTGAGGCAGATCAAATGATTGCCGCGGGGCACACGCCGGCGCGCGGTCGAGCATAAGGTGATGTAATTTAACTATTTGTTTTTATTGATATTTTTTATCGGAATGCCTGATTGATCTGCATCAATCGCAAAAACCGCTCCGCCATGGATAGTGGGCGGGGGCGTTGCGCCCCGTGGGTCATCAGGAGGGCATTCATGAACGCAAGTGAGCATGCGATAGACACCATCCACCAGGAACACCGTTCGCTGGGCATGGTTCTGCACACGCTGCAGGCGTTGCTGAACAAGGTCGCGGCCAATCATGCGGTGGCGGACTTCGGCCTGTTCGCCGCGGCGCTTTACTACATCGATTGTTTTCCCGAGCGCTGTCACCATCCCAGGGAAGAAGAGCATTTGTTCAAGGCCATGCACCTGCGCAGCGCCGAATCGGCCGCCGTGCTGGACCGATTGCAGGCCGACCATGGACGCAGCGCGCTTACGCTGTCGCATCTGCATCGCGCGCTGGTGCACTATCAGGGCGGGGCGCCGGATGGCTTGGAGCACTTTCGCGCGGCGGTCGACGGTTACGCCGCCGATATGCGCGAACACATGGCGTGCGAAGAGGCGCTGATGCAACACGCGCAGACGGTGCTCACCGGCGACGACTGGGCGCGGATCGCGGCGGCGTTCGCGGCCAACGACGATCCGCTGTTCGGCCGCAATCAGCGCCTCGCGTTCACGCGGCTCTACCAGCGCATCATGATGATGGCGCCGCGGAAAATGAAATCCGCGTTGCGCGCGGCCGAGTCACTGCCGTACCCGCCGCTGTAAGATGAGGGTTAACCAAGGCGAGCCATGAGTGTACGAAACCTTCAATATTTGTTTCGCCCGCGATCGATTGCGGTGATCGGGGCATCCGATCGCGCCGGCAGCGTGGGTGCCACCGTGATGCGCAACGTGATGGCCGGCGGCTTCGGCGGCCCGATCCATGCGGTCAATCCCGGGCACCTGATGGTGGCGGGCCAGCGCGCCTACGCGGACGTGACGCAGCTGCCGCAAACGCCCGACCTCGCGGTGATCGCCACGCCGCCGGCAACGATACCGTCCATCATCGATGCGCTCGGCCGGCGCGGCACCCGTGCCGCCGTGGTCATCACCGGCGGGCTGGCGCGGGTGCGCGATGCGCTGGGCATTCCCATTGATCGGGCGATGTGCGCCGCCGCGCGGCCCTATCTGCTGCGTATTCTGGGGCCCAACTGCGTGGGGCTGCTGGTGCCCGGCCTCGGCATCAATGCCAGCTTTGCACACACGTCGGCGCTGCCGGGAAATCTTGCGTTTGTGTCGCAATCCGGCGGCTTGACCACGGCCGTGCTTGACTGGGCCAAGTCGCGCGGGATCGGCTTTTCGCACTTCATTTCGCTGGGCGACGCGGCGGACGCGGATTTCGGCGACGTGCTCGACTACCTCGCCAGCGACAGCTCAACGCAGGCGATTCTGCTCTATATCGAATCGATAACCGCCGCGCGCAAATTCATGTCGGCGGCGCGCGCCGCGGCCCGCAACAAGCCGGTGCTGGTGGTGAAGGCAGGACGCGCTCCCGAAGGTGCGCGGGCCGCGGCGTCTCATACCGGCGCCCTCGCGGGCGCGGACGATGTTTACGACGCGGCGCTGCGCCGCGCGGGCATGCTGCGCGTGGACACCATTCAGGACCTGTTCGACACGGTGGAAACACTGGCGCGCGCGCAGCCGGTCAGTGGCAACCGCCTGATCATCATGACCAACGGCGGCGGCCCGGGTGTGATGGCCGCGGACGCGCTGTCGCTGCACGGCGGGCAGCTGGCGACGCTGGCCGCGTCCACCCGGCAGCGTCTCGATGCGGTACTGCCCGCCACCTGGTCGCACGGCAACCCGGTGGATATGATCGGCGACGCCGGCGTCTCGCGCCATGTCGATGCGCTGCGGGCGTTGCTCGAGGATGGCGATCACGACGCAATTTTGTTCATCCATGTGCCGACGGCCATTGTGTCGTCGGCGGAGGTGGCCCGTGCCTGCGCGCCGCTCGCCAAGGGCAGGCGTGTGTTCGCATGCTGGCTGGGCGCCGACGCGGTGGCCGAGGCGCGACGCACTTTCGAGTCGGCCGGCATACCCTGTTACGACACGCCGGAACAGGCGATCAGCGCCTTCATGCGACGGGTGGCGTATCAACGCAATCAGCAGGTGCTGATGCAGACACCGGCGTCCGTTCCCGGCGATTTTGCGCCGGATACGGCGGCAGCGCGCGAGGCTGTAAATGCGGCATTGCTGGCGGGCCGCGAGTGGCTGAGCGAAACGCAAGCCAGGCGCGTGCTCGGCGCCTATGGCGTAGCGCAGGTGCGCACGCACAGCGCAGGCAGTGCGGATGAGGCTGCGCAGGTTGCCGCCGACATGGGTTTTCCGGTGGCGCTGAAGATTCTGTCGCCGCAGATCACACACAAATCGGACGTGGGCGGCGTAACGCTGAATCTGGCGAGTGCCGACGACGTGCTGCGTGAGGCGGCGGCGATGGCGCAACGGGTGCGCGTACGTGCGCCGCAGGCGCAACTGGCGGGCTACACGGTGCAGCAAATGGTGGTGAAACCCAAGGCGCATGAAGTGATTGTTGGCGCTGCCGTCGATGCGGTATTCGGTCCGGTGATCCTGTTCGGGCAGGGCGGGGTGGCGGTGGAAGTGGTGGCGGATCGCGCGGTGGCGCTGCCGCCGCTGAATATGGCGCTGGCCGCGGAAATGGTGTCGCACACGCGTGTGGCGCGACTGCTGGCCGGGTATCGCGACCGGCCGCCGGCGAATCTGGCGGCGTTGCATTTGACGCTGGTGCAGGTATCGCAGCTGATGGTGGACGTTGCCGATATTGCCGAGATCGACATCAACCCGTTGCTGATCGACGATCAGGGCGCGATTGCGCTCGATGCGCGCATTCGCGTGGCCCGATCGCGGCAGCCCGGCACGCAACGCCTGGCGATTCGGCCCTATCCCAGTGAACTGGAAGAGCGCGTGACGCTGATGGGGCGGGAGCTCGTGCTGCGGCCCATCCGTCCCGAAGACGAGCCGCAACACGCGCAATTTCTGCAGCGGGTGGATGCGGAGGATCTGCGGCTGCGGTTTTTTCACACCGTGCGCATTGCAACGCATAGCCAGATTGCGCGCTTTACCCAGATCGACTACGACCGTGAGATGGCGTTCATCGCCGGCGTCGACGACGGCAAGGCCACGGCGGAAACCTGGGGCGTCGTGCGGGCGATCGCCGATCCCGACAATACCCAGGCCGAATTTGCCATTCTCGTGCGTTCGGATATCAAGGGCCGCGGTTTGGGTTCGCTGCTGATGCGCAAGATTATTCGCTACTGTGACGCGCGCGGCCTTGAGACACTTAACGGTACGGCACTGCGCGGCAACGATCGCATGCTGGCGCTGGCGCGGGAACTGGGATTCCAGTTCAGCTATGACAGCGATGCCGGCGTCACGCAAATGAGTCTGTCGCTGGCGGCGCAGCGGGAGGCGCTCCCGGGCGAGGCTCGCGCCAATTGAGCACGCCGGGACTTTCCAGCGCCGATGCCCAACGGCGCTTTGCGCGGGACGGGCCGAATACGCTGCCGGCAGCACGGCCCCGCAATACGCCGGCCATTGCGCTTGAAGTGCTGCGGGAACCGATGTTTCTGCTGCTGGTTGGCGGTGCCGCCGTTTACCTGTTGCTGGGTGATGTGCGCGAGGCGCTGGTGCTGGCGGCCTCGGTGGTGGTGGTGATGAGCCTTACTATCTATCAGGAGCGCAAGACCGAACGCGCGCTGGAAGCGCTGCGCGATCTGTCCAGCCCGCGCGCGCAAGTCGTGCGCGACGGCGTCGAGCAGCGTATCGCGGGCGCGCAAACCGTGCGCGGCGATCTGCTGATCCTGTCGGAAGGCGACCGGGTGCCGGCGGATGCGCGACTGCTGGCCGCGCACGACTTGTTCGTCGATGAGTCCCTGCTCACCGGTGAGTCGCTGCCGGTGGAGAAGCAGGTGCTGCCGTCGGCGCCGGACGCGCGCGAGGGTCGCGTGTTTTCCGGCACGCTGGTGGTGAAAGGGCGCGGGCGGGCCGAGGTATTCGCCACCGGTCGCCACACCGAGATGGGCCGCATCGGCGTATCGCTGGCCGGCATCGAGACCGGCAACACCGCCTTGCAGGCGGAAACCGGCCGTGTGGTGCGCATTGTGGCGACAGTCGCCGTTGCGTTGTGCCTGGTGCTGGCCGTCTCGTATGCCCTGCTGAGAAACGACTGGCTGGCGGGGATTCTGGCCGGTCTCACGCTCGCGATGGCGATTCTGCCCGAGGAATTTCCGCTGGTGCTCACCGTGTTCCTCGCGCTGGGTGCGTGGCGCATCGGGCGTCAGGGGGTGCTGACGCGGCGCATTCCGGCGGTGGAGATGCTGGGCGCCACCACGGTGCTATGCGTGGACAAGACCGGCACGCTGACGGAAAACCGCATGCGCGTGGCCGAGGTGTTTGATAACGGGTTGTGGCACCCGCCCGATGCACAGTCGGCCGCGCTGCTTGATGCCGCGGCGCTGGCCTGCGAGATCGACCCGTTTGACCCGATGGAGCGCGCGATCTTGCAGGCGGGTGAGGGCGTTGCGCGGTCGGCCGCCGCCATCCGCCGCGAGTGGCGGCTGGCGGCGGATTATCCACTGCAGGCGGGTTTTCTCGCGATCTGTCATGGCTGGCGTTCGCCGTTGGGCGCCGGCCGCGTTGCGATCAAGGGCGCGCCGGAAACCGTGCTGCCCTTGTGCGGGCTCGATGCCGGTTCGCGCGACGCGGCAACGGAACAGGCTGCTCAGGCGTCGCAGCGCGGCCTGCGCTTGTTGGCCGTGGCCGCCGCGGCGTGGAACGACGCCAATTGGCTGTCCGATCCCGCGCAATATCCCTTCCGCTGGCTCGGTTTCGTCGCACTGGCCGATCCGCTGCGCGCGGCAGTGCCGGCAGCGGTGGCCGAGTGCCGGCGCGCGGGCATACAGGTGGTCATGATCACCGGCGACCATCCCGGCACCGCGCTGGCGATCGCGCAGCAGGCAGGCATTCGCTGTGAAAACGGCGCGCTCAGCGGGGCTGATATCGAGGCCATGGACGACGCGGCGTTGGCACGGGCGGTCGCGCGCGTGCACATTTACGCGCGCATTACACCCCGGCAAAAACTGCGTCTGGTGCAGGCTTACCGGGCGGCGGGCGAAGTGGTGGCCATGACCGGTGACGGCGTAAACGACGCGCCGGCGCTCAAGGCGGCGCATATTGGTGTGGCCATGGGTCGCCGCGGCACCGATGTGGCGCGCGAGGCCGCCTCGCTGGTACTGATCAACGATGACTTTGGTTCCATTGTCGACACGGTGCGTCTGGGACGCCGCATCTACCGCAATATCCGCAATGCCATGCGCTACATCATCTCGGTGCATGTGCCGACGGTGGGGATGGCGTTTCTGCCGCTGGCATTCGGCTGGCCGCTGGTGCTGTTTCCGGTGCATGTGGTGTTTCTGGAGTTCATCATCGATCCGGCCTGTGCCATCGTGTTTGAGGCGGAAGCCGCCGACGAAAGGTCGATGCGGCAGCCGCCGCGCGATCCCGCCAAGCCGATGTTCGACGTGCGCACGGTGGGCGAGAGTCTGCTGGCCGGCATTGCGGTGCTGATTGCGGTTTGTGCCGCGTACGCGTGGTCACTCGCGCACGGCGCCAGCGACGGCGAAGCACGTGCGCTGGCGTTTGCAGCCATCGTGTTTGGCAACGTGGGGCTGATCCTGATGAACCGTTCCGGTGAAAAGTCCCTTGCGTTCGCCCTCGCGAATCCCACGCCCGCGCTGGGGTGGATCCTGCTGGGCACCTTGACGGCGCTGGCGTCGGCTTTGTATGTCGAGCCTGTTTCCCAACTGTTCCGCTTTGATGCGCTCGCCGGCTCCGATCTTCTGATGGCTTTTGTCGCCGGCGTGAGCGGTGTAATCGTGTTCGAGGTCTTCAGGCAGTTTCGCGCTCGCACTGCGGCGAGCCAGGGTGGGCTCCAATAACGCGTGTAGGCCCGGAACGCGTTGTTGCTATCCTCGCGGCACGCCACAGCGATCTCGATCGACACATCGGCGATATTCCGCGCGCGGTTGCTGAGCATTTTGATTTCGCGGTTGGACACGCAATGTCCTTGGCAAAGCGCAACGCACAACGCCATGCGGCGTGCCGCATGGCGCGGCGTGCGCTATTGACCGATGCCGGACGGGCGCATACAGTCGTACGCAGGGCGTTTAAACGCGGAACTTGTATGGCCGATGGCGGCCAGCACCGGCCGGGTTTGTGTGAGGGGGATGTGATGGCGTCAGATGCATTGCTGCTGCTGGTGGGCGTTCCGGAAAATTACCGTCTGGGCGGACCGGCGTTTCAAAGGCTCCATCAGGCACATCCCCGCGTGCAGGTGCGCATCGTTCACGATGCCGCGGTGTTTGCAAAGCAGGCGCCGCTGGCAGATGCCGTGATCGGGAGCCGGCCCTATCTGAAGTTTTCCGGCGATGTGCTGAAGCCGGGCGGGCGGCTGCGCTGGGTGCAGACCACCACGGCGGGCGTGGATCAGGCCGTGCCGGCAGAGTTGTTCGCCGCGGATCATGTGACGATCACCTGCATCAAGGGCCCGCCGGGACCACTGATGGCCGAACACGCGGTGTTGCTGATGCTGGCCCTGTCGCGCAATCTGCCGGTTTATCTCAGGAATCAGCAACAGCACGTGTGGCGGCGCGAAGGGCAGGACTGGCTGCCGCTGCACGGTCAAACCGTTGCGATTCTGGGTGTCGGCAGCGCGGGTGGGAATCTTGCGCGCGTGTGCAAAACCGGGTTCGGGATGACTGTGCTGGGCATGTCCCGGACGCGGCGCGGACTTGCGCATGTCGACCGTTGTTTCGACAGAAGTGAACTGCTGCAGGTGCTGCCCGAGGCCGATTTTGTGGTGCTGTGCCTTCCGCACACAGCCGAGACGCGACGCATCATCGACGGCGCGGCGCTGGCGGCGATGAAATCCAGCGCGTTGTTGATCAATGTCTCGCGCGGCGCGTTGATCGATGAGGACGCGCTGATTGCCGTACTGCGCGCGGGCGGCATTGCCGGGGCCGGTCTGGACGTCACGGCAGCGGACCCTGTTCCCGGAGAGAGCCCGTTGTGGGATCTGCCCAACACCATCATCACGCCACATATCGCCACCGAGTCAGTGAAGCTCAGTGATGCGGTGGTGGATTTCTGGTGTGAGAACGTGCGTCGATTCGCGCAGGACCAGCCGCTGCTGGGCGTGGTGGACCGGCGCAAGGGGTACTGAGGCCGCCGGCCCGGGTTCAGCGAATGGCGGGTGACGCGCATCGCCGCGTGTGCCTGCCGCAATCGTGGAGGAGTGCATGACGGCTGCAAGAAGACCCACCGCCTTCGTGACCGGCGCCACGCAGGGCTTGGGCGCTGCGCTTGCCCGGCGATTGGCGACGGATGGCTACGATGTGGCGATCTCCGGCACGGACGCGGGAAAGCTCGGGGCAACCGCCAAAGATCTCGAAGCTGCCGGCGCACGCGCGGTTGGCGTGGACCTCGATTTGCGCGCGCAGGCCAGTATCGAGCAGGCCATGGCCGCGGTGGCCGGCGCGTTTGGCGAACTGGATCTGCTGGTGAACAATGCCGGCATCACCACGCGCTCGCCGGCGGTGGACACTACGCGCGAGGAATGGCAGGCAATCATCGACGTCAACCTCACCGGCACGTTTTTCATGTGCCAGCAGATGGGGCGTCACCTGATCGCGCAGCAGCGCGCGGGTTGTATCGTCAACCTCAGTTCCACTCACGGCCTGGTCGGATTCGCGCAGCGTTCGGCGTACGGCGTTTCGAAGGCGGGCATTTCGCATATGACGCGCATGCTGGCCATCGAGTGGGCCGCCCACCGCATACGCGTCAATGCGGTGGCGCCGGGCACGGTCGCGACACCATCGCGGGTGGCGTTTTTTGGCGCGGACCCCAAGGGTTTTTCCGACATGATCGCGCGCGTGCCGCTGGCCCGGCTGTGCGACATGGACGAGGTCGCGGCCCTGGTTGCGTACCTTGCAAGCCCGGCGGCCGCCTATGTAACCGGGCAGACGCTGGCACTCGACGGCGGATTGACATCGTACTAGCGCGTGTGGCGCCGCTCTCGGCGTCTTCTGGGGCCAAAGTCATAAGTATATGTTTTTATTGTATTTTTTGTTGATCCGCTACGCCTCAAGATGGCGCTCGAAATGCCGATATAGCGCTTATGCTAAAGAAAATATCGGTAGAACGGCTGGCGCCCGGCATGTACGTGCACGACCTCGGCGTGGCTTGGGCTGACCACCCATTCACCCTGAACCGCTTCAAGCTCAAGTCGGAGGATCAGGTCGCCGAACTGATGGCGGCCGGCCTGCAGGCGGTTTACATCGATACTGACAAGGGCGATGACGTGCACGACGCGCCGACCGCCGCCGACGTGCGCGCAGAAGTGGATGCGCGCATGCGCGATGTGGCGAACGAATCGCCGCCCCCCATGCGCATTACCGTGAGCGAAGAGATACGGAACGCACGCATCCTCTATCAGCGCGCGGGCACGGTGGTGCGTGACGTGATGCGCGACGGGCGCCTCGGCAAGGCGGTGCAGGTGGAGAACGTGGCCGGGCTGGTGGATGACATCACCCAGTCGGTGGTGCGCAACAGCGGCGCGCTGCTCGCCATGCTGCGGCTGAAAAACAAGGATGACTATACCTTCATGCACTGCGTGAGCGTGGGCACGCTGATGGTGACGTTCGGCCGCGCGCTGGGACTCAGCGGGGAGGCGCTGCGCCAGGCGGGCATCGGCGGCTTTGTGCACGACGTGGGCAAGACACTGGTGCCGGATGCGATCCTGAACAAGGCAGGAAAGCTCAGTGAAGGAGAGTTTCTGCTGATCAAGCGTCACCCCGCCGAAGGGCATGCGATTCTGCTCAAATCCAGCAATGTGGGCGCCGCACCGCTTGATATCACGCTGCATCACCATGAGCGAATGGACGGCAAGGGCTATCCTGAAAAACTGCCCGCCGATCGCATTTCGCAACTCGCGCGCATGGCGGCGATCGTCGACGTTTATGATGCCATCACCTCGGACCGGCCCTATCACAAGGGCATCGCGCCCACCGAGGCCCTGCGCAAAATGCTGGAGTGGTGCAACGGCCATTTTGATGAAACGCTGCTGCGCCAGTTTATCCGCTGTATTGGCATTTATCCCACCGGCACGCTGGTGCGGCTGAGCAACGGCTGGCTCGCCGTGGTAACGGAACAAAATACATCGGTGCTGCTCAAGCCGGCGGTGCGGGCCTTCTACTGCAGCACAGCGCGCGGCCCTATTGCCCCGGTCGAAATCGACCTGGCGCGCGAGCCCGACTATCGCATCGTCGCCGACGAGTCCCCCGAACAATGGGGCGTGGACCCCATGCATTTCCTCGAGGTGACCCGGCACTGATGTCCCGCGGCCGGAATGTGCAGCGGTATTCTCTTGCGTGGTTATCGCTGCCGTGCCGCGCCTGTCACAGGGTGGCCAACCCTGCGGCAGGGGTGGTTGCGCGTGCCGGGGCAAAGACGTGAAATGCATGCATACCCAGGCCCTGTTCGCCGGATTGGCCGTTGCGCCCGGCCGTTAAGATTCATATCACTTTGCCGATGGTGTCTGTGACAGGCGCCGTGTCGGGATTTTGCGCGCACCAATCAATGGGGTGGGAATACATGGATCAAAACACAAGTTTCACGGATAAAGACGCCGAACAGGTGCTGTCGGGAATCTGTATTCCGCCCTGTCCTGCCATATTGACCAAGCTGATGAAGGAAATGCGCGGCGACGAGCCGGACTTCACGCGGATCAGCGGCTTGATCAGCGAAGACGCCAGCCTCTCCGCGGCCATGCTGCAAACGGTCAATTCGGCTTTTTACGGCTTGCGCACCAAGGCGACGTCGGTGCAACAGGCCATTATCCTGCTGGGACTGCGCGAGGTCAGACGGCTCGCAACCCGGGTGCTGCTGCGCGATGCGTTCGCCAACGGCAGTTCGGAGCGCATGGAGCAATACTGGGAATCGTCCGCCACCATCGCGCAGATCAGCGCGTTCCTGGCGGGCCGGCTCGGCGGCTTTGATCGCGACGAGACCTACACCTTCGCGTTGTTCCGCGACTGCGGCATGCTGGCGATGATGGACAGCTATGAGGACTATCACCCGGTACTGCCCGGCGAGGCGTCACCCGCGGGCGGCAACGTCATCGCGCTCGAAAACAAACTGCACAACATGAATCACGCGCTGGTCGGCGCCAATCTTGCCAGGATCTGGCTGCTGCCGGAGGAAATTTACGAACCCATCCTCTGGCATCACGACTATACGACCCTGTTGCAGGGCCGGGAGAAGATTAATCCCGCGCATGCAAAACGGATTGCACTGGCGCTGGTGGCGGAATGGATCTACGTCAAGCAGACCACCGGGACCGAGAGTCCGGATTGGAGCAATGGCTGCGTTTTCGCCATGGCGGACCTGAACACGTCCATGGAGGCGCTTGAAGCCGTGATGACGGAAACCATGGAATCGTCGGGCATTTTCTAAACGTGATGCCGTGCCAGCGCGGCCATTCATGCCGGAATCCCATCCGGATAGCGTAAACAGAGCAAGGAAAAAAACAATGCACACCCAATCGGCAAGCTTCCAAATGAACGAAGGCTGGACCGTCCCGCCACCGGGCGAACTGGATGGTCCGCAAACCCTGGTGCTGGCGTTTGGCGCGAAATCGTTCGAAACGGCGCCGGCCCCCTTTGCATCGCTGGCGGCTGCGTTTCCCCGTTCCATCATTGCCGGCTGTTCGACCTCCGGCGAAATCGCCGGTGACTGCGTCAATGACGACTCGGTCAGCGTGGCAATTACGCAGTTCAGCCACACGCGCCTGCGGCGTGCGCTGACCGCGATCGCCGATGCCAATGGGTCGCTGCAGGCTGGCCGGGACCTGGCGGCGCAACTGAAGGCCGATGATCTGGCCGCAGTGCTGGTGCTGTCGGATGGCACCTGTGTCAATGGCACGGCGCTGGTGGAGGGCCTGTCCAGCGGGTTGCCGGCGAACGTGTCCATATTCGGCGGACTCGCGGGCGACGGCAGCAATTTCGCCAGCACCTGGGTGCTCGACGGCGCGGCCGCGAAACGCAATCACATCTGCGCCGTGGGCTTTTACGGCGATCGCCTTCGCGTCGGCCATGGCTGCGACCATGGCTGGTCGGATTTCGGTCCGGAGCGGCGCATTACGCGCTCGGAGGGCAATATTTTGCATGAACTGGATGGCAAGCCGGCGCTGGATCTGTACAAAACCTATCTGGGCGAACTGGCCGCGGGCCTGCCCGGCAATGCGCTGCTGTTTCCGCTTGCCATTCGCCGCCATGCCGGCGACACGACGCCGGTGGTGCGCACCATACTCGGCATCGACGAAGCGCAGAAGTCCATGACCTTTGCCGGCGACATGCCGCAGGGCGCCATTGCGCGGCTGATGCGCGCCAAGGACGACAGCCTCATCGGCAGTGCCGGTCACGCCATTGCGAGCGCCACGCGCGACCTCGCCGGCAGCGGCGGCGCGCTGGTGATTTCGGTCAGTTGCGTGGGGCGCAGACTGGTGCTGGGGGAGCGCACCGAGGAAGAGGTGGAGACCATACTCGATGGCGCGCCCGCCGGCGCGCAACACGTCGGCTTTTATTCCTATGGCGAAATCTCGCCCACGATTCAGGGTGGCGCCAGCGATCTGCACAATCAGACCATGACGGTCACGGTCATCACGGAAGTCTGAAATCATGGCGGGTTCCCTGAACGCGCTGCTCAAGCGCCAATTGAAGCGTCTGGGTCTGGATGCGGGCGGCCCGCCGCCCGCGCCCGACACGTGGCCGCGGTTGCTGGAAAAAGTCAGCCGCGCCTACACCGAAGCCGAGGAAGACCGCTACCTGCTGGAACGTTCGCAGGAGGTGTCGTCCAACGAGATGAACGAACTGAACCGCGAATTGCGTATTGCGCAGGGGCGGCTGAAAAGCCTGGTGTCGCTGTCCTCCGACTGGGTGTGGGAGCAGAATGCCGATTGCCGCTTCACCTATTTTTCCGAGCGGCATTCGGAAAATGCCGGATTCGACCCGTTCGTGCTGCTGGGCACGCGCTGTATGGAAGGCGAGGCCTATCACGCGGAACACGATGCATTGTGCGCTTACCATGACTGCGTCAGCGCGCGCAAACCCTTTCGCGACTTCACGTTCGGCTACACGGACAGCAACCGCAACCGCCATTACATGCGCATCAGCGGCGAACCCATAGTCGACTTCGGCGAATTCAAGGGTTATCGCGGCGTCGGCAGCGACGTCACCGAGACGCGCCTGGCCGAGGAGCGCGTGGCGCATCTGGCAAGCTATGACGGCCTGACGGGCTTGCCCAACCGCCGTTCCTTTATCAGTGAAGTCGGGCGCGCGCTGGAGCGCTCGCGCCGCTCCGGTTCGCCATTCGCGGTTTTCTTCATCGACCTGGATCGCTTCAAGAATATCAACGACAGTCTGGGTCATGCGGCCGGCGACACGCTGCTCAAGGTGGTTGCCTCGCGGCTGACGCACCTCTTGCGCAAGACCGATATGGTGGCGCGGCTGGGCGGCGACGAATTTGTGGTGCTGCTGGAGAACTGTGTCGACGCGGTGATGCTGGCGAACATAGCGGGCCGCGCGCTGCGGGCAATCCATGAGCCCCTGTGCATCGAGAACTGCAGCTTTCAGGTGAGCGGCAGCATCGGCATCAGCGTCTTTCCGGACGATTGCGACGACGCCGCGAGCATGCTGAAGCACGCGGATGCGGCGATGTACCTGGCCAAGAGCAAGGGCAAGAACAACTATCAGTTTTACACGGCGGAACTCGCCGCCCGCGCCGAGCAGCAGTTCGCGCTGGAGGCCGATCTGCGGCTGGCCATCGAGCGCGAGGAGTTCCGGCTGGTGTACCAGCCCAAGATCAACATTGTGAGCGGAGAGATGGTTGCCGTCGAAGCGCTCATCCGCTGGCAGCATCCGGCGCGTGGCCTGGTCGGTCCCGGCGAGTTCATTACGCTGGCGGAAGACAGCGGTCTCATCGCGCCCATCGGCCAATGGGTGATCCGCGAGGCGTGCCGGCAGGCTCAGGCCTGGCGCCGCGACGGTCTGACGCCGCCGCGCTGTGCCGTCAACCTGTCGGTGCGCCAGTTCAATGTCGACGGCCTGGTTGACGACGTGGTGCAGGCACTGGCCGCGACACAACTGGACGCCAGCGCGCTGGAGCTCGAAATCACCGAGAGCCTGCTGATGGCCAATCCGGAACGCACGTTGCAGACGCTGATGCAGTTGCACCAAATGGGCGTGCACATTGCAATTGACGACTTCGGTACGGGCTACTCGTCACTCGCCTACCTGAAGCGCTTTCCGGCGCAGACCCTCAAAATCGACCGTTCGTTTGTCAAGGATTTGCCGGACGATGCGGACGACGCAACCATCACCAAGGCACTGGTTGCCATGGCCCACAGTCTCGGGTTGAACGTGGTGGCGGAGGGCGTGGAAACGGAATCACAACTCGCTTTCCTGCGCAACATCGGCTGCGACGAGGCGCAAGGCTATCTGTTGGGCCGCCCCATGCCGCCGGATCAACTGGCCGGGCGACTGCGGCCGTGCGCGCCATCCGCGCGGGCGGCATGATGTTGCTGAAAGTATTATTCCCGGGCAAACGCCGATATGACTCGGTTTTTAGCCTTTCCTCCATGCCATGGCAGCTCGCCGGCGCGGATATATTTGCACGTGAAACCAGGGATGCCGGCGTGCCGGCAAGGCGCCGCCGCGCGCCCCGGAACATGCATGGATACCCCATGAAAATACGCCAATCGATGCTGTTCGTGAAGGACTAACCCCTATGCAACGCTACTCCGAAACACGCGAAGCCAGCGGCGAACTGCTGCGCATGATATTGCCGCTGCTGGCAAAGCAGGCTGCAGGATTTCATCCGGTCAGCTATGCCGTCTGGTATGAATACGCCGCGGGCATGAATCCCGCCCTCAAGACCGATGTGGACAAGTTTCTGGCGTCGGGCACGCCACTGGATGACCACATGGTATCCCAGTTGCATGAACAGCATATTGCCAAACGCGACGATGCGGTGGCGCTGCAATTGCGCGCTGAACTGGAACGCATGCTGGCGGATTTGTCGCGTACCGCCAGTGACACCGGCAGGCATGCTTCGGACTACAGCAAATCCCTGGGCGGCTTCGGCGAGCAACTCAAGCCCGGCATTGATCCGGAACATCTCAGAACCGCCGTGCAATCCATGCTGGAGAAGACCGAGCAGATGTGTGCGCGCACCAGTGAGCTGGAATTGCAGCTGCAATTCAGCAGCCGCGAGGTTGAAAAGCTGCGTGCCGAACTGATACGCGCCAAGGGCGAGGCGTTGACGGATCCGCTGACCGGTATCGCCAATCGCCGCGGTTTCATGAAGACCATCGAGACCATTCAGGCCGCCAATGCCGGTGGGCTCGGCGATTCATGCCTGATCGTGGTGGACATCGATCATTTCAAGAAATGCAATGACGACTATGGCCATTTGTTTGGCGACAAGGTGATCCGCAGCGTGGCGCAAATTCTGCGCAAGATGATCAAGGGACAGGACACGGCCGCGCGCATCGGCGGCGAGGAGTTTGTGGTGTTTTTGCCGGATACGCCGATCGAAGGCGCGGAAAAACTCGCCGAGCACATTCGCGCCACCATTGCCAAGGGCCGCATCAGTACCGCGACGACCGGCGAAGTGGGCAAGATCACCATATCGCTGGGCCTTACCGACTATCGCGCCAGCGATAGCATTGAAAGTTATCTGGCACGCGCCGACAAGGCGCTGTACGCCTCAAAATCGGGCGGACGCAACCGGGTGACAGTCGATGCGGTGAACAGTGCCAGCGGCAGGTACGCGTCGGCTTCCCGCATGGGCGACACGGGAACCCGGCAGACCATCGTACGGCATTGAGGGTTGAAATAAAAATATTCAATAAAAACAATAACTTATATAGATTCCACTACCGGGTGCGGTGCTTGCTCGGCAATGTCAGGCGGGTGTGCGGCGGTGCTGCACGCGTGCCAGCACTGCGCGCCGCGGCAATGGCGTTGCACTGCCGCGGCAAGGTTACGTCCGGCGCTTATTCCTCATCGATCGGCGACGCTTCGATGGTGGCGTCGTAGGCTGCCACATCGGCGCTGACCGGCACCACCATGCGGCGGTCAAGCGGGCGGCAAATGCGGCGCGGCAGATTCCACTGTGCGGCGCGTTCAGCCGCCGCCTGTACGACAGCCGGCTCGATTAACTGGGCGAAACTGTATTGCGGGAATTCGATCTGTTCCATAAAGCCTCCGTTGGGTTGCGTGAAATCCGTCTGTTCAGGACAGTTCCCACTCTAATTTCACAACGGCGCGCGCGAAAGAAACGTTATGCCCGGCCTGGTGTAGGAAATACACCTATTTTGGGGCGGCGCGCGCACTACGGATGGCCGTGCGCGGGTTTTCGCCGCCGCTATTGGCCCGCGGTGTAGCGGTGAAGGCGTCCAGCAGCGGCGCTCAGAACAGTCCGCCACTGTCCTCGACGAGATTGTTGATCGCCTCCAGCTTTTCACGTTTGCCCTGGCGCCGCAGGTACTTGGCGCCGGCCGCGTGCGGCAGATCAGTGAACTGGATAAGGTGCTTGGCAATCAGTATGTCGATCAGATCCTCGACCAGCCGTGCCATGCCCTGATCGCTTTCCACCAGTTGCATGCGCAGGGTATTGGGGCCCAGCTCGCGGCCGGCATGGTAATCCTGAAGCTCCGGGCAATCGGCCGGCAGGTTTTCGTTGGCGCCGGATACGCTGGCTTCAATCACCTGCAGGATTCTGCCGCTGCTGTCGCGGATTACATAGGGCATGGAGGGGCTCGAACTGGAGAGATAATCGAGCGTGCACTATAGCGCCACGCGGTGCACGGTGAGGCGTCGAACAGCGCAGAAAATGCACAGCTCATCGCGATACCCGCAGATGCGCGCCGCAAGCCGGGGCGTTTATGACGCGACGCCGCCGGCGCGGATGGGATCGCGTGGGGGTTAACGCGAGCCCGCGCGGCGGCGGTCCAGCCACCACGCCACGGCCGGCAGCGCGAGCAATCCGCCGGGCATGGCCAGCAATACCAGGTACGGGCTCAGGCGCGACACCCGTTTCATGTGCCGGCGCAGCAGTACTTTCTCGGCGCGCGTCCATCGTTGATGATTGCGCGGCTTCATCAGCAGCGGCAAGAGGCCGCTGACGGCGCTCATTTCATCCAGCACGCGCCGCTTCTCGCGCGTCGCCGCCGCGTACATGCCGGCGATTCCGCGCAGCGTGTCCTTGCCGATATCGCCGAGGTTTGACATAACGATTTGATTGTTACAGCGATTCCTGTTTTGACGCGCTTGCGCCTGATTGCCCGTGAATCCGGCGTTTCCCGGCCGGCGACGGTGTCTCGCGTGTGCCGCTAACCGCCGCAGGCTGCCACGGTTGGCAACACCTTCCTTCATAATCAATCTATCGGCGGGCGCAGGCAGCAACTTGAGGTGTGCTGCCCGGCGCGCAGGTCTACCATCGCAACGCCGCCGCCGTAACGTACTCTTATAAAATATAATTTAAAATCAATAAGCTATGATATTCATGTCGTATCGGGTTGCATATTTGACGGCGCCGCGCTCCGCGTCGCAGTGCCTGGTGTGGCAGCTGCTGCGCAAGGTATAAAATGGCTGCGGGCTGCAAGTGATTGTTTTGGGGACGTAATTTGGCTGGCGGTAGGAAAGAGGATCCGGATGCTCAAGCTTGAGGTGATTCACTATAAGGGCGCGGTACCGCCGCGTGTCCTTGCGGCGGAATTTGGCGCGCAGGGCGGGACCATAGGGCGCGCGGACGCCAATACCCTGGTGCTGCCGGACGCGGAGCGTTTCATATCGCGCACGCACGCGAGGATCAAGCTTCACGCCGGGCACTACGTGATCGAGGATCATGGTTCCAGCACCCCGGTGATGGTCAACGGCCGTGCACTGGGCAAGGGGAGCGAAGCGGGCCTCGCGCACGGCGACGAACTCACCATCGGCGAATACCAGCTGCGCGCCATTGTGCAATTGGTGGTCGCGCCCGATGCCGCGGCGGCAAATACACGTGCGGGCGGCAGCGCGCCAGGCGACCCAATGGCCATGTTCGGGACTGCCTCGAGTGCGGACCCCTTCGCCGATCTGATACCGAGGGCTGCGCCGGCCGGCAATGCACCGCTGTATCCGTCGGCCGCTCCTGCGGCGGATCCGTTCGCCATGCCCGACAATCGCCCACAAGGCGGGATACCAGCCGACTTCGATCCATTTGCCCATCCGGCTAAGCCTTCCACGCCGTCGCCTTACACACCGCCAGTGCCGGGCACGCCCGGCTTTGGCGTGTCGCCCCAAAGCCAGAGTCTGGATGTGTTGTTTGGTCTGGGCCCGGCGACAGTCGGCGATCCGCTGGGCGCAGGCGTAGCGCTGGCCGCGCCCGCGGACGCGGGCCCGTTCAAAGGTGGCCCCAGCCTGGATCCGCTCGACGCGTTCATGGCCGCGCCGGCTGCCGCGGCGGCGCCGACCCAGCGCAACGATGCGCCCGAATGGTCCGCATCGTATGTGCCGCCACGGGCGATCCCGGATCCGGAACCTGCCAAGCCCGCGGCGCCCGTGGCGCCCGCCGCGTTGGTGGCAACAGCCGCGGCGGTTGTCCCAGCCGTGGCGGGCGCCCCAGCCGCGGCCCCGGCCCTGGCCGCGGCTGAACCGCCCGCCGGCATTCCCGATGACGACGCCGCATTGGCGTCAACCCAGCGCGTTGCCGTCGCCAGGCCCGGCGCGGATGCGCTGGCGAAAGCGTTTCTTGAAGGTGCGGGCATCGCCAATTTCAGTTTTCCGGCGGGCCTGACGCCGCAGACCATGAATCTGCTGGGGCAGGTGTTGCGCGAGACCGTGCAGGCCATGCTTGATCTGCTGTTGGCGCGCGCCATGCTCAAGCGCGAGATGCGCGCGGACGTCACCATGATCGTGGCGCAGGAGAACAATCCGCTCAAATTCTCGCCCAACGTCGAGGCCGCGCTGATGCATCTGCTGTCGCCGCAGCGCGGCTATATGCAGCCGCTGGAGGCGGTGCGGGACGCGTGCAACGATTTGCGCTCGAACCAGTTCGCGTTCATGGCCGGCATGCGCGCGGCGCTGACGGGCATTCTGCAACGCTTCAATCCGGATCATCTGGAGCAACGCCTGAAGGACAAGAGCGTGCTGGATACGCTGCTGCCGGGCAGCCGCAAGGCAAGGATGTGGGATTTGTTTTCCGCGCTCTACGGCGATGTGTCGCGGGAAGCGGAGGACAATTTTCACGAGATGTTCGGGCGCGAGTTCGTGCGCGCCTATGAGGCGCAGATTGCCAAGCTCTCGCGCGACGGCGGCGGCGCGCCGTGAACGGGCCCGCGCGCGGCGTACAGATACTCTATACTGCATCCCTGCCGTGATATCGCGGGAAAAAACGTCGCGGGGCGGCGCGTCAGGCCGACACGTTCGGCGTCCGTATCAGGAGAATTCAATGAGCTTTTTGTTGCGCCGCCGGCTGTTGTTTGCCTTGCCGGCGCTGGCCGTGGCGGCGGGATGCGCGAAGCCGCCGCCGCCACCCAAGCCGACCCTGGTCAAGGTCGTGTTTAATGCGCAGGCGAACGTCAACCCGGATGCGCGTGGCCGTCCGTCGCCGGTGACGGTGCGCATGTACGGACTGAAATCCCGCGCCGCGTACGATACCGCCGATTTTTTCGCGCTTTACGAGAAGGACAAGGAAACACTCGGCGGCGACCTCGTATTCAAGGAGGAATTCCAGTTGCTGCCGAATGAATCCAGGACGCTGGATAAACAGCTGCCGCCCGAGGTCGTCTATCTGGGCCTGTTTGCCGCTTTCCGCGACCTCGAGCGTTCCGAGTGGCGCCGCGTAGCGACCTTTGTTCCCCACCAATCCAATAACCTGCAGGTGGTGATCGAGCGCAGCAGCGTGACGGTCCTTAACCGCTAACGGCTGATGACACGTGTCTTTCCATCACAGGCCCGGTCTTCCCCTCGCGCCCGCAACCGCCGACGGATGAATGTCAATGCATCGTAATCGCGTCATCTGGTCAGAGGGCATGTTTTTGCAGCCCCAGCATTTCCAGCAGCATGACCGCTACCTCGAACGCATCATCGAACACCGCGCAGGTGCGATCGCGCCCTACGGCTGGGGTTATCTGCAGCTGGAACTCGACGCCGATGCGCTGGCGCTGGGCAAGGTGCAGATCGCGGCGGCGCGAGGCGTGTTGCCGGACGGCACCGTATTTCATTTCCCGGAGGAGGATGCGGCGCCCGAACCCCTTGAAATCGGCGCCGAAGTCAGGGACGAGCTGATTGTACTGGCACTGCCGGTACGGCGTGCCGGCAGCATCGAATCGACCACTGCCGCCGGCGATCCGGACACGCTGGCGCGGTTTGCGGTGGTCGATGCCGATGTGCCCGATACCCATTCGACGTCGGATGCCAGCGCCCTGGTTGAACTGGGCGGCTTGCGCCTGCGTTTGTTTCGCGAGAGCGAGGTGACCGACGCCTACTGCACGCTCGGCGTGGTGCGCGTGCTGGAGCGCCGCGCCGACAACCAGGTCGTGCTCGACAATACCTACATTCCGCCGACGCTGCATGCCGGCGCGCAGCCGTTGCTGGCGCGGCATGTGCGCGATCTGCACGGGCTGTTGCATCAGCGCGGAGACGCGCTGGCGTCGCGGCTGTCCCAGCCCGGGCGCGGCGGCGTCGCGGAAATCGCCGATTTTCTGATGCTGCAGACCATCAACCGCTATGAGCCGCTGTTCGCGCATCTGGGCATGGTGACATTGTTGCATCCGGAACGCCTGTTTGCGTTATGCCTGTCGGTGGCCGGCGATTTTGCGACGTTCAGCACCGGCACACGGCGCCCGGCGCGGCTCCCGCCGTATCATCACGACGATCTGCGCGCCTGCTTCACGCCGCTGATTGCCGAAATCCGGCGTGCATTGAGCATGGTGCTCGAGCAGAGCGCCATCGCCATCGAGTTGCTGGATCGCCAGTACGGCGTGCGCGTGGCCACCATCGCGGATCTGGAACTGCTCAAGAGCGCGAGCTTCGTATTTGCCGTCAATGCGCAGTTGCCCGCCGACGCCCTGCGCACGCGCTTTCCGGCACAGGTCAAGATCGGGCCGGCAGAGCGCATCCGCGATCTGGTCAATCTGCAGCTGCCGGGCATACCACTGCACTCGCTGCCGGTGGCGCCGCGGCAGATTCCCTACCATGCCGGCTTCAATTACTTCGAAATGGAGCGCGGCGGTGATTTGTGGAAGCAGCTGGAACGCACCGGCGGTCTGGCGATGCATATTGCCGGTGAATTTCCGGGACTTGAAATCGAATTCTGGGCCATACGGGGTTAGGCGGCCGCGCCATGAGCAACAACGACGATCCCTTTGCGATGCCGGAAGCCGGACGGACGGTGATCATGCCCACGCCGGGCGGGCGCAGTATCCCCGGGCAAGGCGCGGCCCGCGCGGCCGCGGATACTGGTGCGCCGGCGCAGGTGGCCGATCCCCCGGTGGTTGCCGGCATGAATCCGCTGGTGGCCGCGGCCAACCCACTGCTCGATGTTATTCCGCAGTTGCGCACCACGCTCAATCATCCGGATGCCGCGGCCCTGCGCGATTATCTGGTGGAAGCAATCAAGCGCTTCGAAATGCGCGCGCGCGAGGCCGGCGTTTCCGCGGAAAACATCATTGCTGCCCGCTATGTGCTGTGCACGGTGGTGGACGAGACGGCTGCCTCCACGCCGTGGGGCGGATCGGGCATGTGGGCACGCAACAGCCTGCTGGTGCTGTTTCACAATGAGACCTGGGGCGGCGAGAAGTTTTTTCAGCTGCTGTCCAAGCTGGCGGAAAATCCCGCGGCGAACCGTTCGCTGCTGGAACTCATGTATGTGTGCCTCGCCTTCGGCTTTGAGGGCCGCTACCGGGTGATTGACAATGGGCGCTCGCAGCTGGAAGTGCTGCGCGAGCGCCTTGCGCAGATATTGCACAAGGCCGCCGGCGACTATGAGCGCGACCTGTCTCCGCGCTGGAAAGGCGTGGTCGCGGCGCGTTCCAAAATTCTCGATGCGCTGCCGCTGTGGATTGCCGGAACGCTTGCGACGGCGATCATGCTGAGCGTGTACTTTGTCTACCGCTACAAGCTGGGCGATCTGTCGGATCAGACGTATGCGCGGATTCAGGCCCTTCGTGTCACCGCGCCGGCACCGGCGCCTGCCGCGGCCGCGCCGCTACCGGTGCCGCCGCGTCTGGCCACTTTCCTCGCGCCGGAGATCGCCGAAGGACTGGTGGCCGTGCGCGACGAACGCACCATGAGCGTGGTTACGATTCGTGGCGACGGTCTTTTCGAGCCTGGCAGCACCACCATTTCCGCGCGCTATCTGCCACTGATCCAGCGCATTGCGGACGCATTGAAGGGCGTCCCCGGCAAGGTTCAGGTGATCGGCCATACCGACAACCAGCCGATACGCACCGCACGCTTCCCGTCGAACTGGCATTTGTCGGAGGAACGCGCGCGCATGGTGCTGCGTCTGATTGCGCAGGTGGTGCCCGCGGAGCGTCTGTCCGCCGAAGGACGCGCCGATGCCGAGCCCATCGCCGATAACGCCGGCGCGGACGGCCGTTCGCGCAACCGGCGCATCGAGATCACGCTGTTTGCCGCCAGCAAGGGGACCTGAGCGATGCGCGCCTTGACGCGGGAATGCCGCTGCCGGACGCTGCGCGCGCGCCGCGGGCGGTTTTGCGGCCGGAGTCGCGCATGAAAAAGCTTCTGGGCTGGATCTTCAATCGCTGGACGATGACGGCACTGGGCCTGCTGCTGATCAGTCTGGTCATCTGGTACGGCGGGCCGCTGCTTGCGCTTGGCGAGTACCGGCCGTTGGAGTCCGCCACGGCGCGCTGGATAGCCATTGCCGTGGTGTGGGGCTTGTTCCTGGGCCGAATCGCCTGGCGTGCGCTGCGGGCGAAACTGAACAATGCGCGGCTGTTCGAAACGCTGTTGAAACAAGCGCCCGCCAGGCCGGCGCAGGACGCGCCCGGCGCGGACGAGATTGCCACGCTGGGCAATCGTTTTGAAGACGCGATGAAGATTCTGAGCAAGGCGCGGCTGGGCGGCAGCGACAAGGCACCCGGCCTCGCCGCGCGCTTGTCCAGGCGCTATGTCTATCAGTTGCCCTGGTATATCTTCATCGGCGCGCCGGGTTCGGGCAAGACCACCGCGCTGATTCATTCCGGCCTCAAGTTTCCGCTGGCCGAGCGCTTCGGGCAGGAGGCGATCCGCGGCGTCGGCGGCACGCGCAATTGCGACTGGTGGTTCACCGATCAGGCGGTACTGATCGATACCGCGGGCCGTTACACCACGCATGAAGCGAATGTCGAGGTCGATCGCGCGGCGTGGAGCGGCTTTCTTTCCCTGCTGCGGAAATTCCGCCCGCGGCGCCCCATCAACGGCGCGCTGTTGACGATCAGTGTCAGCGATCTGCTGCAGCAATCGGCCGCGGAGCGCGAACACCACGCCAGCATCCTGCGCCAGCGCCTGGAAGAGTTGCATGAACAGCTGGGCATCCGCTTCCCGATCTACGTGCTGGTGACGAAGATGGATTTGCTGGCGGGGTTCGTGGAGTTCTTCCAGAAGCTCGGCGCGGAAGAGCGCGCGCAGGTTTGGGGCACCACGTTCGCGTTTCAGGCGGCCGAGGCGGGGCCGGCGGCACCCGCGTTCAGGTCCGAATTCGATGCGCTGGAACAGCGCCTCAATGATCGCGTCATCGACCTGTTGCAGGATGAGCGCACCCCCAATCTGCGCGCGCTGATTTACGCCTTTCCGCAGCAATTCAGCAGTCTCAAGGGCATTCTGGACGACTTCGTGGGCAAGGTGTTTGCGCCGTCGCGCTTTGTGGAACAGCCGATGCTGCGCGGCGTTTACTTCACCAGTGGGACCCAGGAAGGCAGCGCGATCGACCGCGTCATCGGCAGTCTCGGCCGCGCGCTGCGCCTGGAGGCACGCATGCTCGCGCCGCAGCAACCCAGCGGCCGCAGCTATTTCCTGACGCGATTGCTGGATTCGGTGATTTTCAACGAGGCCGGGCTGGCGGGCGCCAACCTGCGCTGGGAGCGCCGCCGAACCTTGCTGCAGTGGACGGGACTGGGATTGGCCACGGCGGTCACCCTCGGCAGCGTGGCCGCCTGGACCATCAGTTACACGCGCAACAAGGCGCACGTCGCCGCGGTGCAGGCGAAGGTGCCGCCGCTGGCCAAACAGGTGGCAGCGCTCAATCCGGCCGGCGAAAGCGACGTGGTGAGGCTGCTGCCGCTGCTGCAATCGATCCGCGATCTGCCGTCCACCGACGCCAATCGCGACGGCCTGTTGATGGGCTTGGGGTTGTCGCAAAGTGACAAGCTGGAGGGTGCTGCCAACAGTGCCTACCGCAGGGTGCTGCAGAGTGCGTTCCTGCCGAGTCTTTCGCGGCGCATCGAATCCCAGTTGCGCAATCGCGGTGATCAGAGCGTCGAGTTTCTCTACGAAACGCTCAAGGCCTACATCATGCTGCACGATGTCGAACACTTCGATGCCGGCGCATTGCAGGGGTATATCGAATCCGACTGGGAACGCAATCTGCCGCAGAGTGTCACCAGCGAGCAGCGCGTGGCCTTGCGCGAACACCTCGCCGAATTGTTCCGCCAGGGCGCCGTTGCCTCGCCGGTGCCCGCCGACGCCAGTCTGCTGGCTGAAGCGCGCGCCGCACTGGCACGCATGCCGCTGGCGGAACGCGTCTACAGCCGCCTGAAGCGCCTGGGCATCGGCAAGGGACAGCCGGAGTTCAAGCTGGCCACGGCGGCCGGGCCATCGGCGGCATTGGTGTTCGCGCGCGCCAGCGGCAAGCCGCTGAACTCGGGGGTGCCCGGTCTGTTCAGTTATCAGGCATACCACGGCAGTTTCCTGAAGGACTCGCTGGTGGTCACCAATCAGCTCGCCAGCGAGGAGGGCTGGGTGCTGGATTTGCCCAAGGCGGAACGCATCAATCCCGGCGATCTCAAGACCCGCGAAGCGCTGCTCAACGAGGTCAAGCGTCTGTATCTGACGGATTACGCGAATACCTGGAGCGCGTTTGTCGAAGACGTACGGTTGCAGCACGGCGGCGGTTTGTCGCAGACGATCCAGCAGACGCGCGTGCTGGCCGCGCCCGATTCGCCGTTGCGCCGGCTGCTGCAGGCCATCGTCAAGGAGGTGACGCTGGTGAGCGTGGCGGATGCAGACAAGGACGTGGTGCGCAAAGCGGAAGACGTGATCGCCAAGACCAAGGAAACGATGGGACGCCTGATGGGCGGCTCACAGCGCGCCGCGGCGCCCGCGGCCGATACGCTGTCGCGGCCCGAACTGATCGTCGATGACCGCTTTACTGCGTTGCGCGAGTATGTGCGAGGCGCGGGCCAGGGACAACCCGCGCCCATCGACGGAACGCTGTCGCTGATCGGCGAACTCTATGCCCAGCTCACGGCCACCGAACTGGCGGTAAAGGGCGGCAATCCGCCGCCGCCCACCGATTTGCCGATCAAGGCCAAGGCGGAGGCCGGGCGCCTGCCCGAGCCCGTCAAATCCTTGTTGAGCACGCTCGCATTGGCGGGACAGAATCAGGCGCTTTCAGGCATGAAATACAATTTATCCAAGGCGGTGCAGGCTGAAATTTACGGCTTCTGCAGCAAGGCGATCGGCGGGCGCTATCCGTTCGCCAAAGGCAGCGCGAGCAATGTGACGCAGGAAGATTTTGCGCAGTTGTTCGGTTCCGGACGGCTGATGGACGGTTTTTTCCAGAAGAATCTTGCCTCACTGGTGGACACCGCCGCGCAACCCTGGCGCTTCCGCCAGGTGGGCGACGCCAGCATGGGCGGTGACGGCGGCACGTTGCTGCAGTTCCAGCGCGCCCAGACCATCCGCGAGGTGTTCTTTCGCGGCGGCGCGACGCCCAGCCTGCGGCTCGATTTCAAACCGCTGTCGATGGATGTCGCGATCTCGCAATTCATCCTCGATGTGGACGGCCAGATCGTCAAATACAGCCACGGTCCGCAGGTGCCGCAGGCGGTGCAGTGGCCGGGCCCGCGCGGCAGTACCCAGGTGCGCGTACAGCTGACACCGCCGGCCACGCGCGGCTTTGGCCCGTTCGAAGGGCCGTGGGCGTTGTTCCGCATGTTCGATCAGGTCAAGATCGAAGCGACGCCGCAGGCGGAGAAGTTCCTGGCCACCTTCGTGATCGACGGGCGGCAGGCGCAGTTCGAGGTGACCGCGAGCAGCGTGCGCAATCCGTTCCGCCTGCAGGACCTGGAACAGTTTCGCTGTCCGGGCGGACTCTGATGGCGGCGGACGCGGAGCGGGTACCGGGCTGGTACGGCAAGATACCGTCGCTCGGCGACTTTGCCTCGCGCCGCCTGAGCCAGCCGTTTATATCCATCTGGGACGGCTGGCTGCAACAGGCGATGACGGCTAGCCGCGACCTGCTGGGTCAGAAATGGCTCGATATCTACATGAATAGTCCCGTATGGCGATTTGTGTTGATGCCCGGTGTGATCGGCGACACCTTGTGGGGCGGCGTCATGATGCCCAGTGTTGACAAGGTGGGACGACATTTTCCGCTGACGATAGCCGTCGCGATGCCGGTTTGCGCGGGAGCTGTCAGTGCGTTCCTGAGCGCGCGCGACTGGTACGGTGACCTGGAAGAAACCGCGCTGGCAACCTTGAGTGTTGATTTCAGTCTGCAGCGATTCGAGGAACATCTGGCCTCCATGCCGTTTCCGGCGGCGGCTGCCGCGGCGCACGATGCGCCAGTCGCCGCGCTGGCGGCCTGGTGGCAGGCGCCGTCCGGCAACTTTGAAATGGCAATCCCGGCCGGGCTCGACATGCAGCGTCTCATACACATGGCCGCTGTGCACGGATGGGAGTCAATGGCCCATGGCAAGACGCTGTGGTGGCGCGAAGCGGATGCGTCAGGACCGATCCAGTTGGCGTCCTTCAGCGGACTGCCGCAGCCGGCGTACTACAGCGCGCTGCTGCGCGCCGCGCCGCAACGCGATCCGGTATAAGCGCGCAGCCCGCTGGCCGCATCAATGGTATTTTAAAAAATTGTTTAAAAACAATATCTTATAAATTTTCGCGCCATCAGGCGCAACGCCGAGCCGCTGAAAATCTGTTCCCGCTCACGAGCGCTCAAGCCCTCTACTTTGGAGATTATCGCGATGGGGTGGGCTTCGCCCCGTGTTGTTTGACGATGCGTTCCAGTTCCGCCACCGCGGCATCGGGATGCTACATCGGCATTGTGCCCATGCCCATCGGGCGCTCCGGAAACGCGCCGGCCATGTTCGCGATGCCATCGTTGACGAGTTGCGCGGCTTCCAGCCTGGCGTCGGTGTCCAGCCAGTAGAAATAGGCGATGAGCGATGACGATACAATCAGGGTCAGGCCGCCGCCGGATTTTTCAAAACAAGGCGTGTCGCGCGCCATGACCCGAGGAGACCATGATGTATTTCAGATCGCGTGCCATTGCCCTGCCGTTGTTGGCAGCGACGTCCTGTTTCGTGCCACCCGCCACCGCGCAAAATTATCCGTCGAAGCCCGTGCGCATTTTGGTCGGTTACGCCCCGGGGGGCGGCGTCGACACCACCGCGCGCCTGGTGGCATCGGCGTTGACCAAAGCGTGGAGCACGCAGGTACTGGTGGAAAACCGGCCCGGCGCGGCAGGCAATATTGCCACGGAGATCACGGCGGCCGCGCCGCCTGACGGTTATACGCTGGTGTTGTGCAATATCGGGTCGCACAGTGTCACGCCCGCGCGCTTTGGCAAACGCCTGAAATACGATCCCATCCGGGACTTTGCGTTTGCCGCGAAGATCGGCGGCGTGCCCAATATTTTCATGGTGCATCCGTCCATGCCGGCGAAGTCCCTGCGCGAATACATTGCTTATGCCAAGGCACACCCCGGTCAGGTCAACTTTGGTTCTTCCGGGGTGGGTGGATCGCCGCATATGTCGGTCGAACTGATGATGAATATCACCGGCATCAAAATCGTGCATGTGCCGTACAAGGGAGCGGCGCTGGCGCTGGCTGACGTGATGGCGGGGCACATCGAATCGTCGGTCGGCAATCTTGCGGGTGGACCGCTGTCCGCGGTCAAATCCGGTCGCCTGCGCGGTCTGGGCGTGACGTCGGCGAAACGAAACTCTCGCTTGCCGGCGGTGCCGACGTTTCAGGAGCAGGGCGTAAACGGTTTTGATGTCACGGGCTGGTACGGCCTGTGCACGCAGGCAAAGGTGCCGCAGCCTGTCATCACCAAAATCAATGCCGACATGAACAAGCTGCTGGCCGACGGCAGCCCACTGTGGAAAAGCCTGGAAGAACAGGCTGTCGATGTCGACACCGCCACGCCCGAGGGATTCATGGCGCATGTGCAATCCGAAATTGCACGCTGGACGAAGGTGGTGCGTGACGCGAAGCTTGAGGCCAAGTAGCGCGCCGCGATGTTGTGGCGGGGTTCACCGCTGCTGCAGCGATTGATTTGAAACCAATAATCGCGAGGGGAAGATCGATGACTACCAGTGGTTTTGCCGGGCAATTTGCATTGGTGAGCGGAGCGGCAACCGGCATCGGGGAAGCCACCGCGCGCGAACTGGCGCGCCGTGGCGCCCGTGTTGGCGTGATGGACATCAATGCCGCGGGCGCGCGGCGCGTTGCTGATTCGATCGTTGCCGAAGGCGGCGAGGCCTGGCCGTGCGTCACGGATTTGCTGAGCTGGGAAGCGACGCAGAAATCGGTGCAGGACGCGCACGCGCGCGCGGGACGACTCGACATCGTAGTGCACAGCGCCGGCGGCTTTCCCCAGTACGTGAATCTGATCGACTGTCCGGTGGAAGCGTGGGATACGGTGGTCAATTCGAATCTGCGTTCGATGTTCTACCTGCTGAAGGCCGCCGCGCCGCTGATGATGGGCGCAAGCTACGGCCGCTTTGTCACCCTCTCCAGCATGGCGGCACGCAGCGGGGTCAATCCCAATCCGCCGCACTACACCGCGGCAAAGGGCGGCGTGCTGGCGCTGACGCGGCAGGCGGCGCTCGATCTGGGTAAATACGGCATCACCGTGAATGCGGTCGCGCCGGCCAATGTGCTGACGCCGCGCACCCTTGGCATACGCACGCCGGAGCGTATTGCGCACATCGAAAAATCCACGCCGGTGGGCCGCCTCGCCAGGCCGGAAGAAATCGCGGCGGCGGTGGTGTTTCTGGCGAGTCCCGAGGCCTCCTACGTGACCGGCGTGACGATGGATGTGAACGGCGGCGCGACCATGATATAAGTGCCGTGTTGATCCGGGCGGGCGCCTGCGGATGCAAGCTGCGCCGGGTGCTTTTTCTGTTCCGAATACGTTTGCCGGTTGTTTGACCATCACAGAACGGAGCCTTCATGAACATCACTCACGACCGCGTGCGCCAGCAAATCGTCAACATCCTTCGTGCCTGGGGTATGGCGGACGATCTGGTCGCCATCACCGCCGATGCGATGGTGGAAACCGATTTGCTGGGCGTGGATTCGCATGGCATTTCGATGCTGATGACGTACGAGGCGCGCAAACTCGAGGGCAAGCTCAACCTGCATGCCAAGCCCACCATTGTTCGAGATACGCCGGCGATGGCGCTGGTCGACGGACAGGCTGGTCTGGGCCATCCGGTGTCGGTGTTCGCCATGAACCTCGCGGTGGACAAGGCGCTGAAAATTGGTGTTGCCGGCGTGGGCGTGCGCAACTCGCATCACTTCGGCGCCACTGGCGTCTACGCGCGCATCGCGTCCAGGCGCGGCGTAATCGGCATGGTGACCAGCGCCACGCGCGGGATTACCATGGTGCCCACGCGCGGCAAAATTCCCGTGCTGGGCACCAATCCCATCGCCTTCAGCGCGCCGGCAAAACGCAACCGGCCGTTCACGCTCGATATGGCGACCACCACCTCCGCCGCCAACAAGGTCAAGGTCTACGACCTGAACAACAAGAAATTGCCCGAAGGCTGGGTGATTGACGGCGAGGGCAGGACGGTTACCGATGCGGGCAAGGCCCTGGCGATGATGCGCGAGGGCAACAAGGCGGGCGGCATCACGCCGGTGGGCGGCATGGAATCGATGGCGAGCTACAAAGGCTATGGCCTGGCGATGATGGCGCATATTCTCGGCGGTACCCTGAACGGCGGCAGTTTTTCACCCATTCGCGAAAAATCGCAGGGCGACAAGGATCCGGACAACATCGGGCATTTTTTTCTGGCCATCGATCCCAGGGCCTTTCGCGGAGAAGGGGAGTTTGAGAACGATCTGGACGAGGTGATCGACATTTTGCATGCCACGCCGCCATTGGACCCCGAGCGCCCGGTGCTGGTGGCGGGCGATCCGGAGGCCGCCGAGCGCGAAAGCCGGCTCAAGAATGGCATCCCGATACCGGAAAAGCTGGATCGGCACATTCGCGACATCTGCGCGCGTTGTGACGCGAAATACGTCTTGACTTGACGCTGAAATCGCGAGAGGCTGTTAATAAATATCACCATCAGGAAAGTCCAACATGGAACTGAAAGCACGGCGGCATGACGCGAAGGATGTGGGGGATGCGCTGGAACTTTGCTACGCGAACGGATGGACCGACGGTCTGCCGGTGATACCGCCGACCGCGGAAAAAGTCGAAGCGATGCTGACGGCGGCCAAACTCGATCCGCAGCACCAGCTGGCGTTTATCGAAAACCGCCAGGTGAAAGTGACCGCGGAAAAAGTGGCGATCAACGCTGTGATGGCCGGCTGCAAGCCCGAATACATGCCGGTGGTGGCCGCCGCGATCGAAGCGCTGGCGGACCCCAAGTATGGTTACCATGGCCCGGCCACCAGCACCGGCGGATCGGCGGTATTCATGCTGGTAAACGGCCCCATTGCCAAAAAGCTCGACATGAATTCCGGCGACAACCTGTTCGGCCCCGGCTGGCGCGCGAACGCCACCATCGGCCGCGCAGTGCGGCTGGTAATGCGCAATGTGATTGGTACGCTGCCCGGCGAACTGGATCGCAGCAGCATGGGACACGGCGGCAAGTATTCCTACTGCATCGCCGAGAACGAGACGGACAGCAGTCCGTGGCCGCCGTTCCATACCACGCGCGGCTTCAGCAGGGAGCAGAACGCGGTGACCGTGTTCGCGGCACTGGCCCCGCACCAGATTTCCAACCAGTTGAGCGCCACGCCTGACGGCATACTGGAAACCATGTGCGCGAGCATGCGTATATCCGCGGGCAGCAATCGCAAGCCGCAGTATGCTATGGTGTTTCCGGGCGAGCATCAGTTGACCATCAAGAAAGCCGGCTGGACGCGCGAGCAGGTGCAGAATTTCTGTTTCGAGCATTCCAGGACGTCGCTGGCGGAATTGAAGCGCATTCACGTCGCCCCGGGCGAGGTGACCGCGGATGACGAAAAGAACATGGTGACATTGGTGGAAACCCCGCAGGATTTCCTGGTGATCGCGGCGGGCGGCATTGCCGGCGTGCAATCGTGTTTTATCCCGGGCTGGGGCGGCAAAAACGGCTCGCAAAGCGTGACGCGGGAGATCAAGTAGGCGTGAGTCGCAAACCCCTTTGGTTTTGATCTGCGTTAATCTGTGGCAAAGGTTTTTTTGTTTGTTTTCATCGAAAGGAGCACATCATATGACCGTGCAAATTCTGGATCCCACCACCGAGATAGCGGGGCGGCGCATCAATTACGCGCCACGTCCCAAGTCTCTCAACGGCCTGCGGGTCGGTCTGATCGACAACACCAAGCACAACTCTGACCAGTTGCTGATGCGTATTGCCGACATACTGGAAAAGGAACACGGCACCAAGTCGCGCGTGATCCGCCGCAAGAAGAGTTCGGGTTCGGCGCCGCATGCCGAGATCATCGAGGAATACAAAGGCAACGTCGACGTCATTGTTGCCGGCGTCGGCGACTGAGGGTCATGCAGCTCGGGCAGTGTGCTCGACAGCATCGTGTTTGAACAGCAAGGGATTCCCTCGGCCTCGATCATCACCCACGTGTTCCGCGCCACCGGCAATGCCATGGCACGCACCTGGGGACTGGAGGGCTTCCGTTTCCTCGAAATGCCGCATCCGATTGCGAATCTGACGGACAAGCAACTCGACGAGCGCGCGGCGGCCATTGCGCCGGAAGTGGCTAAGTTGCTGCTGGAAGGGCAGAAGGGCTAGTTGTGGTGTGCGCCGGCCAGCGGCCACCTGCGGGTGGCCGCTGTGTTTTCGGCGCGGCGAAAGCGCGACTGGCGCAGTCCGTGTGCATAACCCCGTGTTGTCGATAGCAGCCACACCGATAGCATTAGCCGTGGTCGGTGCATTTTGTGTAACCTGTCGCACATCCTGCGGAATGTCGCGCGGGCTTGCACCAGTAGTGCGACCGAATGTTCAACCCGAAGTCCGGGAGGTCAGGCAATGAGGTGCTCAATCGCATGGACGAGCGTGCTGGCTGCAGGCGTGATGTTGGCTGTCACCGGTGCCGCCGCCCAGCCATCCTATCCTGCCAAGCCAATTCGATTCATTACGCCATACCCGCCAGGCGGCGGTACCACGGTGGTGGCACGCATCATCGGTCAGAAGCTGACCGATGGCTGGGGCCAGCAGGTGCTGGTGGATAATCGTGGCGGCGGCAATACCATTATCGGAACTGAAATTGGCGCCCGTGCCACGCCGGATGGCTACACCATGTTATTCGTGGACAGCACGCTGGCGATTCTGCCGAATCTGTACCCCAGGCTGCCATATGACACGCTGCGCGATTTCGCGCCGGTAGCCTCCCTGACGCGCATTCCGTTCATGCTGGTCTTGCATTCCTCGATACCGGTGGGCAACCTGCAGGAGTGGATTGCGTATGCGAAGTCCCGTCCCGGGAAACTCAACTACGCCTCGTCCGGCAGCGGTGGTCAGGGCCATGTCGCGATGGAAGTATTGAGCATCCTGGCGGGCATCAAGCTGCAGCACGTGCCGTACAAAGGTGGCGGTCCGGCGCTGGTGGATCTGCTCGGTGGTCAGGTGCAGGCGCATCTGAACGTTCCGATCAACCTGATTGGTCATGTGAAGAGCGGCAAGCTCAAGGCCATGGCCATTACGGGGGAGTCGCGCCTGGCGGCCTTGCCACAGCTGCCGACCTTTGGCGAGGGCGGCCTGCCGAATTTCGACGTGAACTACTGGCAGGGCGTGGTGTTCCCCGCCGGCGTCGCGAAGCCGCTCATCGGCAAAATGTCGGATGAGATCGGCAGGATTCTGGTGATGCCGGATGTCAGGGAAAGGCTGGCCACGGTGGGGGCCGAACCTTACGTTTCGAATCCGGCGCAATTCGCCGCCAGGATCAAGGCTGAGACGGCGCGATATGCCCACGCGATCAAGGCCGCCAACATCAAGCTGGATCAGTAGCGGTTGCGTGGGCCGCGCCCTCGCGCGAGCCGGTGTTCGCCTCGCGGAATTCAGCCCAGCCTGCCCGCCGCCGACAATTGATCGTAGCGTGCCGCCAGTGCATGATACAAAGCGTCGGGCAGGTGTTCATCAGGCACGGTGATGGATTCCAGCAGTTGTGCCATGTGCACGTTGTCCTCGGCACCATCCCAGAATTTTTTGTAGGTGCCGCTTTTGTAGCCGCGATCCTGCCGAAAGTGGTTGAGCACGTTTTTCGATACGTAGTCGCGAAACAGCGCGGCCGGCGGCAAATCGCTGGCGGCAAACAGCCGCGCCACCAGTGGCAGGCACAGCCGCCGTACCGCTGCCAGCGCGGCCAGCAGTTCAAGTTGCCGGCGCATGTCGAGTGTATCCAGTTCGTAGTGCGTGCCATCCAAGTCAACGGTGGCGCCGGCATGCCAGTCGCTTAGCATTGCTTGTAGCGCAGCGTTCTTGTTGCCGCCCGCACGCAACAGGTACTCCGACAGCACAAAATGCCAGATGTCGATCATTTCAATGCGCAATTGCGCCATGTCGGGCGTTTGCTTTTTCCACCACTTCCAGCCGTAGTGCTCCAGTGCTTCGGTGGCTTCGACCAGCACCGCGCGCAGATAGGCGTGGCGCTTTGACAACCAGTCGTTGTCGATCTTGCGGTTCATGCTGTCCTGCAGTTCCAGCATGGCCAGCAGCATGCCGGTGTTGGGCGACGTCATGGCGATTCCTTGCCGGGTAAAGGCAGCGTTTGTCGGCGGTTCGAGTATTGTGGAGCAGGATTGTAATGTAAACGCCCGGACCGGCGCGCGGATGATTGCTTTACAATCGCGGCATCATGCTCGGCAGAATATTTACTGAACTCAGTCTCACCTGGTCCGACCTTGCCGCCGTGTTGCTATTCGCGGCGGGCTGGGTCGGCTACGTGGTATTCGCGGATTGGCACGGCAGGCGGGTGCCCAGCCTGCATACGAGAATGGACCACTTTCGCCGCGAGTGGATGGTGCAGATGATCGGGCGCGACAACCGCATGGTCGATGTCAACGTGATGCGCAACATTACGCGCAGTTCGCAGTTTTTTGCCTCCACCACCATGCTGATTCTCGGTGCGTTGCTGGCGTCAATGGGCTATGTGCAGCAGGCGCAGGATCTGGTGTCGGGACTGCCGTTTACGGTCAAGGCCTCATCGCGGCTGCTGGAACTGAAGATGCTGCTGCTGGTGCTGATTTTCGTGCACGCGTTCTTTAAGTTTTCCTGGTCGATACGGCAGGTCAATTTCGCAGGCATTCTGGTGGCGGCCGGCCCGAAGATGCCCAAGGAAAACCCGGAGCAATTCGCCGCACAAATCAATCGCATCGCCCGCATCACGTCTTACGCGATGTCGAATTTCAATCACGGCTTGCGCTCGTACTATTTCGCCGTGGCGGCGATGGGCTGGTTCCTGCATCCGGTGCTGATGGTGGTGGCAACGGCGTGGGTGATCGCGGTGTTGTATCACCGCGAATTCAAGTCCAGGACATTACAAGCGCTGCTGGAGGAAGACAACGCTTCAACGCTTAGAATGTAAGTATTTGTTTTTAAACAACTATTTTTAGTAACCTACCGCCTGGCCATCGGCCCGCCGTTCCGAAGCGGCGAAGTAGCCGCCATCGTTTTCCATCTTGTAAATCAATTGCGCGCGGCCGAAGTCCGTGCTCCAGCGATCCGCCTGCGGCATGTCATGGCCGCGCGCCTGCAGCGCGGCAATGGTCGCGGCGGGCACGCCGTGCTCGATGCCGACCGTGACCCCGCTGTCGATGCGCCAGCGCGGTGCGTCGCTGGCTGCCTGCGGGTTCTGGTGGTAATCGACCATGCGCGAAACCACCTGCATATGGCCCTGCGCCTGCATTGAGCCGCCCATCACGCCGAAACTCATCAGCGGCTGGCCGGCTTTGGTCAGGAAGCCGGGAATGATGGTGTGAAACGGGCGCTTCTTCGGCGCGACGACGTTGGCATGGCCGGGTTTCAGGCTGAAGCCATAGCCCCGATTCTGCAGGCTGATGCCGGTGCCGGGCACCACCACGCCCGATCCGAAACCGGAGTAGTTGGACTGAATGTACGACACCATCATGCCCGACTCGTCGGCAGCGGTGAGATACACCGTGCCGCCCCTGCTGGGCGTGCCGAAGGACGGCGTGCCGGCCTTTTTCATGTCGATCAGTTTGGCGCGCTCCTTCAGATAGGCCTTGTCGAGCATCTGCGCCGGCGTCACGCGCATGGTGGATATGTCCGACACGTATTCGTTGATGTCTGCAAACGCGAGTTTCATCGCCTCGATTTTCAGGTGCATGCAGTCGGGGGAATCGATCGGCAGCGCGGCGACATCGAAGTTTTCGAGGATGCCCAGCGCGATCAGCGCCGCGATGCCCTGGCCGTTGGGCGGAATCTCGTGCAGCGTGTAGCCACGATAATCGATGCCGACAGGCTCCACCCAGTCGAGGGTGTGCGTTGCCAGGTCCTCGAGCGTCAGCGCAGCGCCGTGTTGTTTGGCGAAAGCCGCGATTTTTTCAGCGAGATCGCCGCGATAAAAAGCCTCGCCTTTGGTCTCGGCAATGCGCTGAAGCGTTGCCGCGTGCGCCTTGGCCACGAAGGTTTCGCCGGCCTGCACCGCGCGGCCATGCGGCATGAATGCCTCGGCAAAGCCCGGCTGTGCGCTCAACTCGGCGACGCCACCGGCCCACAGGCGGGAAATCGTTGGCGAAACCATGTAACCATCGCTCGCGTACTTGATGGCGGGTTCGAACAGGTCGGCGAAGGGTAGCTTTCCATATTTTGCCGACATCTCGACCCATGCCGATACCGCGCCGGGCACCGTCACCGAATCCCAGCCACGCGCCGGCATCGCACTTTTGCCCTTGAACCGGTCGGGCGTCCACGCGGCCGGCGAGCGGCCCGAGGCGTTCAGACCCTTCAGCTGTTTGCCGTCCCACATGATGCAGAACGCGTCGCTGCCGATGCCATTGCTGGTGGGTTCCAGTACGGTCAGCGAGATGGCCGAGGCAAGGATGGCGTCCACCGCGTTGCCGCCTTTCAGCATCATGCGCAGGCCGGCCTGCGCCGCCAGCGGTTGCGAGGTCGCGACACAGTTGCGCGCAAGCACGGGCATACGCTGTGACGGATAGGGAAACTGAAAGTCGAACATGTCCATGGCGGTTCTCGCTTTTTCTGCAGGAAACGCGGATTTTACAGGGGCTGGCGTCTGGGCGTCGATTCAGGGATCGCAGCAGGCGTTGGGTGCCTGCCGCGCAAGCGCAATTGAGACTAAAATCGAAAGGGGGCGGGAATCCCGGAGCCCCGCAAAAATTTTGCAATGTCTGGAGAGCCGCCATGAATCCACGCGATTTGCCACCCAATGCGTTACCCGCAGTCAAGCAGACCCAATCCTCGCCGCGCCTCACCATCATGGGCACGCGCCATGTCGTCGCGGCCGGACATTATCTGGCGGCCCACGCCGCGTTTGAAATTCTGGAGGCCGGCGGCAACGCCATCGACGCCGGCGTGGCGGCGGGGATCACCATCGGCGTGGTGCAGACGGACAAAGTCAATTTCGGCGGCGTCGCGCCGATGATCATTCACACCGCCAGGGACAAAAAAGTGCACTGCATCGATGGCCTCGGCGTGTGGCCGAAATTGATCACACCGGACTACTTCCAAAAGCGGCACGGCGGCAAGATTCCACCGGGTGTCGAACGCTGCGTGGTACCGGCTGCCCCCGACGCGTGGATCACCGCGCTGGCGAATTACGGCACCATGAGTTTTGGCGAGGTGGCCTCCGCGGCGATCCGCTTTGCGAGCAAGGGCTTCCCGGTCTACGGGCTGCTGTCGCAATTCATTACGAACCACCGCAAGGACTACGAACGCTGGCCGTCGAGCTCGCGGGTATTTTTGCCGAGGGGCCGGGTGCCGCAGGTGGGCGAAGTGTTTGTGCAATCCGAACTGGGCCGCACGCTGCAGTTTCTGGCGGACGAAGAACGCAAGGTGGCGCGCAAGAAGGGCCGCAAGGCCGGCCTCAAGGCTGCGCGCGATGCGTTCTACAAAGGCGACGTGGCGCGCGAGGTGGCGCGCTGGATCGAAAAGCAGGGCGGCCTCATGCGCTTCGCGGATTTCGCCGAATTTGGCGTGCGCCACGAGCCCACGGTGAAAACGCGCTTCGAAGGCATCGAACTGCATGCCTGCGGCCCGTGGTCGCAGGGGCCAGCGCTGCCGATGGCGCTGAATATTCTCAAAGGCTACGATCTGCGTGCGCTGGGACACAACACGCCCGATTACATCCATCTGCTGACCGAAGCGCTGAAACTCTCGTTCTCCGACCGCCACAATCATTTCGGCGATCCGCGGTTTGTCAAAGTGCCGATGGCCGGCCTGATGTCGGAAAAATACGCGGCGTGGCAGCGCACGCGCATTCGCATGGATGCCGCCTGTGCCGGCATGCCGCGCGGCGGCGATCCGAAAACCATGACCGAAATTGACAACCGCGCCATGTCGCCCGCACAGGGCGCGGGCGAACCGGGTCCGGGCGATACCTCGTACCTTTGCGTGATCGACAAGGACGGCAATGCCATGTCGTGCACGCCGAGCGACGGTTCGGATCAGACGCCGATCGTTCCCGGTGTGGGCATTCTGTGTTCGGGCCGCGGCACGCAGTCGTGGAGCGATCCCTCGCATCCGTCCTCGGTGGCGCCGGGCAAACGGCCGCGACTGACGCCCAACCCCGCGCTTGCGTTCAAGAACGGCAAGGCGTACATGCCGTTCGGCACACCGGGCGGCGATGTGCCGACGCAGGCGATGCTGCAGGTGTTCCTTAACGTCAACGTGTTCGGCATGTCGGCGCAGGATGCGATCGAGGCGCCGCGCTTTTCGACCTACAGTTACCCGGGATCGTTCGAACCGCATGCGTATTTTCCGGATCGGCTGTATCTTGAATCACGCATCGACAAGTCGGTTAACGACAATCTCGCGGCGCGCGGACACGACGTGCGCGAATGGCCGGATTTCACCTGGCTCGCGGGCGCGGTGTGCACCATTGTCAATGACCACAAAAACGGTGTCATGCACGGTGGCGCCGATTTGCGGCGTCCGGCCTACGTGCTGGGCTGGTAACCGTAAGGCCATGACTGTGACCCGGAATGAAACGATGGCTGTTGCAGAGCGCATCGCCGATCAGGCGCTGGCGCTGGAGGTCAGTGCCGTTCCCGCGGCGGTGCGCACGCGCATCGAAGAACTGCTGATCGACGTGGTGGGCCTGTGCGTTGCGGCGCGCAATACCGACTACATCAAGGCGGTTGTCGCGGGCGTCGACAGCGGCGGTGCGGCAACCGCCATCGGACATCGCGCGACCTATGCAGCGGAAACCGCGGCCATGATCAACGGTTGCGCGGCGCACGGCGAAGACTTTGACGATACCTTCGAGGGTGGTCCGGTGCACTCGAGCGCGGTGATCATGCCCGCAGTGCTGGCAGCGTGTGAGCGCTTTGGCTGCGATGGCACGGCGGCGTTCAAGGGCATGGTGGCGGGGATTGAAACCCTGTGCCGGCTGTCGATGGTGATCCCCAAGGCGATACACAAGTCGGGCTTCCATCCGACTGGCGTTCTCGGCGCGATGGCGGCTACGCTCGCAGTGAGCGTCACCATGGGCCTGAATCGCAGGCAGACCGTGGATGCGCTGGGCATCGCTGGCAGCATGGCGGGTGGCATCATCGAGTACCTGGCCGAGGGCGCTTGGACCAAGCGCCTGCATGCGGGGTGGGCGGCGAAGATCGGCATCCAGGCTGCGCGCTTCGGGCAGCAGGGGTTTCTCGGGCCGCGCACCGTGTTCGAGGGCACGCATGGGTTTTACTATGCGTTTGCGCGCAATGCGGAAGGCGATTACGGCGTGCTCACCGAGGGTTTCGGCAAACAGTGGTACACCGATGTCATTACCTTCAAGCCCTATGCCACCGGCACCATGAACCAGCCCTATGTCGATTGCGCGTTGCGTCTTGCGAGAAAGGGTATCAAGCCGGAAGACGTGACCGACATCCTGTGCGAAACCGCCGAAGGTTATGTGCATCGGCTGTGGGATCCGCTGCCGTCCAAGCATCGTCCGGCCAACGACTATGCGGCCAAGTTCAGCGCGCCGTTCAATATCGCGGTGGCGTTTGTGACCGGCGGCGCGGGGCTTGCGGCATTTACCGAGGACACCGTGCGCGATGAGCGCATTCTTGCGCTGTCGTCCAAGGTGCGCTATGTCGTGGACCCCAACAATCCGTATCCCAAGGCCTACACCGGCCACGTGCGCATGACGTTGAAAGACGGCAGCGTGGTGGAGGAACGGCAAAATCATATTCGTGGTGGCGCGCAGGAGCCGCTCACGCGCGCCGAGATCGAGGACAAGTTCCGCCGCAATGCGCTGTTTGGCGGATGGGACGAGGCGCAACTGAGTGCATTTCTGAAATCGGTACCGGGGTTCTTCGACGGTGCGGTATCCGTTACGGCGCTTCGTAAATAAAATACAATAAAAACAAATACTTAAGAATTATCTGCTGCAGGGGATTGCAATGCCGTGTGGCGCCCCGAGCGGGCATTGGTCGATAATGGGCAGCAAAGCACTCTGTAGACGCAACCGCCATGCCTAACGCACCTTTCGTGCAGGTGCCGCCGCAACTAAGCAATCAGTATGCGGCTGATCGTGTGTTGCGTAGCTATTTGTCACGCACGCTGCCGCCGGACATGCTGATGGACATCGAGCCGGCATTGCAGCGCATGGGCGAACTTGCCGGCGGAGAACTCTATCGTCTGCAGCTCGCCGACCGCGCCAGTGAACCACGGCATGTGCCGTGGGATGCGTGGGGCAATCGCATCGACCGTATCGAGGTGTCGCCGTTGTGGCGCGAGGCCGAACGCATTGCCGCGCAACAGGGGCTGGTGGCCATTGCCCACGAAAGGCGCCACGGCGAGTTTTCACGCGTGCACCAGTTTGCGCTGGTGTACTTGTTCGCGCCGTCGTCGGATATCTACACCTGTCCGCTGGCGATGACGGATGGGGCGGCGAAATCCTTGAGCGTGTCGGGGAACAAGGCCTTGATCGAACACGCGGTGCCGCATCTGCTGAGCCGCGATCCGAGCGCGTTCTGGAGCAGCGGCCAGTGGATGACCGAGGCCAGCGGCGGTTCCGACGTGGGCCTGTCTGAAACCGTGGCACGCAACGAAACCGGCGCCTGGCGCCTGTATGGGCGCAAGTGGTTTACCTCGGCCATTGCCTCGCCCATGGCGCTGACGCTGGCACGTCCCGTGGGCAATGCGCCGGGCGGCGCGGGACTGGCGCTGTTTTACGTGGAAACGCGCGATGCGGGCGGAATGCCCAACCGCATTGTCGTCAATCGCCTTAAAGACAAACTGGGCACCCGCAAGGTGCCCACGGCGGAGCTGGAACTGGATGGCACACCGGCGCAATTGGTGTATGGCACCAGCGACGGCGTGCGCCATATTGCGCCCATGCTCAACGTCACGCGCGTGTGGAATGCGATCAACGCGGTGGCACTGATGCGGCGCGGCATCGCGCTCGCGCGCGACTACGCGGGCAGGCGCATGGCATTCGGCGCGAAGCTGATCGACAAGCCGCTGCACGCCGACACGCTGGCCGGGATGCAGGCGGAATACGAGGGCGCCTTTCATCTCGCTTTTTTCGTGGCGGAACTGCTGGGCCGCGATGAGGCAGGCAATGCGAGCGCTGAGCAGCTCGAATTGCTGCGCGTGTTGACGCCCGTGGCAAAGCTGGTGACCGCCAAACAGGCGGTCGCCGTGCTGTCGGAGGCGGTGGAATGCTTTGGCGGCGCCGGCTACGTCGAAGACACCGGCTTGCCGCAGCTATTGCGCGACGCGCAGGTGTTGCCGATCTGGGAAGGCACTACCAATGTGTTGGCGCTGGACCTGTTGCGCGCGCTGCACGACACCGCCGGGCTGCCGCTGCTGCAGCGCGAAGTGAGCTTTCTGCAGCAAGGCGTGCGCGAACCCGCGCTGCTGCGCTATTCCGCACAGGTCGAACGGGTGCTGGAGCAGGCGGCGGAATGGCTGGCCGATGCCGCACGAAACAGCACCGAAGCCGTCGAAGCGGGTGCGCGCCGCTTCGCGATGACGCTGGGGCGGGCGATGGAACTGGCGCTGTTGCTGCGCCACGCGCAATGGACGCTGGAACACGAGCAGGATGCACGCGCGGTGGCAGCAGCGCGGCGCTTTGCAGCGCACGGGGTCAACCGGCTGACGCCCATGCGCAGCGAGGACGCATCGCTTTTGGCGCGGGACGCTTGATCCCGGATCATCCTAGTGTCCTGAGTCAGAAATTCGTAGAACACTATTAGGGCAGAAAGATGGACTCTCCGAATTCTTTTGCCTGTTTGACGAGACGCGAAGCGCGACGAGACAGGGTTGGGCACCCGGTGAGGAGCGCGACAAAGTATCGGCAAACGGGCAAAAGAATTCAGCTACGAATTTCTGACTCAGGACACTAGGGGGGGAAGAGCCATGCACAGCACGATGATGAATTTTCCGCTGACGCTGACGCATTTGTTACGGCGCGCGGGGCAGCTGTTTGCGGCATCGGAAATTGTCACGCGCCTGCCGGATAAATCGCTGCATCGCCAGACCTATCGCGAATTTCACCGCCGCACCTGCGCGCTCGGCGGCGCGATGCAAAAATTGGGGTTGCAAAAGGGCGAGCGCGTGGCAACCCTGATGTGGAATCATTACGCGCATCTGGAAACCTATTTTGCCGCGCCCTGTGCCGGCGGCGTGCTGCATACCCTGAACTTGCGGTTGCATCCCGATGACATCGCCTATATCGCCAACCACGCGCAGGACCGTTTCCTGATCGTCGACGACGTGCTGCTGCCGCTCTACGAGAAATTCAGATCGCAGACCCATTTCGAGCGCGTGATCGTGGTGCCGTTGACCGGACAGCCGGTACCGGCAGGTTTTGACGACTACGAAAAACTGCTGTCGGACGCGCCGGCATTCGCTCCCCCGCAGCTCGATGAAAACGACGCAGCCGGGATGTGCTACACCTCGGGCACCACTGGCAAGCCCAAGGGCGTGGTTTACAGTCATCGTTCGTCGGTGCTGCACTCGATGGTGACGGCCACCACCGATTGCCTCGCGCTCAGCAATCGCGACACGCTGTGTCCGGTGGTGCCCATGTTTCATGTAAATGCCTGGGGGCTGCCGTACTCGGCGGTGATGGTGGGCGCCAAACTGGTCTTTCCCGGACCGCACCTGGACGCGGCCAACCTGCTCGATTTATATGCGTCGGAGCAGGTCACCATGTCGGCCGGTGTGCCGACGATCTGGATGGGCATCCTGCAGGCGCTGGAAAAGGAAGCCTCGCGCTGGCAGCTGCAACCGGGATTGCGCATGGTGTGTGGTGGCGCCGCGGCGCCGGAATCGATGATCCGCGCGCTCGACAAATTCGGCATGCGGGTGATTCACGGCTGGGGCATGACCGAGACTTCACCGCTGGGTACCGTGGGCTTCATCAAGCGTGACGTGGCGTCTTCGACGCCCGATGACGAATACGCCGTGCGTTCCAGACAGGGCATGCCGCTGCCGTTTGTCGAATTGCGCACCATGGCGGAAGCGGGCGAGGCGCCGTGGGACGGCAAGTCGATGGGCGAGTTGCAAATCCGCGGGCCGTGGGTGGCCGCGGGCTATCACGAACTGCCGTCGGAAAAGGACAAGTGGACCGACGACGGCTGGTTTCGCACTGGGGATATCGCGATCATGGATGCGCACGGCTACATGAAAATCACTGACCGCGTGAAAGATCTGGTGAAATCAGGCGGTGAGTGGATCAGCTCGGTCGACCTTGAAAACGCTCTGATGGCGCATCCTGCGGTACAGGAGGCGGCGGTGATCGCGGTGCCGCATCCCAAGTGGGACGAACGGCCGGTGGCCGTGGTAGTGCTCAAATCCGGCGCCAGCGCCACCGCTGACGAACTGACCGCGCATCTGGCGCCTATGTTTGCCAAATTCTGGCTGCCCGACGCCGTGAAGTTCGTTGAGGCGATCCCGAAAACCTCGACTGGGAAGATGCTCAAGGCTACACTACGCGAACAATATCAAAACCTGTTCACAACCTGAGCGAGGCCGCCATGAGCCAGCAATTCGAGTTGCAGATCGACATCGTTTCCGACGTGGTTTGACCCTGGTGCTTCATCGGGAGCCGCCGGCTTGAAGCCGCGTTAAAGCTGCTCAGCGAGCAGCGTCCCGATGTCAAGCCGGCCGTGCGCTGGCTGCCATTTCAGTTGAATCCCGATCTGCCCGGCGAGGGCATTCCGCGCGCGGAATACATCGCGCGCAAGTTCGGCGCGCGTGGCAATACCTACGAACGCGTGCGCAAGGTCGGTGAAACCGTGGGAATACCATTCGCTTTCGACAGGATCGCGGTGCAGCCCAACACGCTGAACGCCCATCGCCTGCTGCACTATGCCGACCAACACGGACGGCAGGACGAAGTCGCGGAAGTGTTGTTCAATGGCTACTTCACTGAAGGCGTCAACCTCACCGACATCGACGCGTTGGCCGCGATCGCCCAACGGGCCGGTCTGGACGAAGCCGCCGCGAAGGCGTACCTGGCGAGCGATGCCGATCGCGATGTGGTGGCAAATTCCGACATTGAGGCGCGCAACGCGGGCATCAACGGCGTGCCGTTTTTCATTTTCAACCGCGCGGTGGGTGTGTCCGGCGCGCAGGAGGCGGAAACGCTGGTGGACGCAATGCTGCAGTCTATGCAGCCGCGCAAGGCCGCCAACGGCTGAGCGCGCGGCTAGCGCCGGCGGCTGCCCAGCTTTTCGGCGACTTTCTGAAAGTAGTCGTTGTCGATGGCGAAGTGGCGCCCGCGCAGGACGCCGGCGCGCGCCATCAGCGCGCTGAATTTGCCGGCGAGCACACGGCGTTCTTCATCGTCGACGGCGTGTTCCAGCATCTGCTCCACTTCGCGCAGATCGTGCAGCGCGGCCACTTCCGGCGGCACATAGCCGGAATTCTTGAGAATGCGATATGCGGCGCGCAGTTCTTCCGGCACCATAGCGTCGTCATCGAGCTTGAGCGGCGCCCCTGCACCCGGCAGATTGTCGAACACGCCCTGTTCCTGCGCCTCGCGAATGCGTTGTTCGGCCAGCATGTCGAATCCTGACACTGGCGGCGGGATGTGGCGTCTGCGTGCCTTGGGTTCCATCGGAATATCTATAAGTATCTGTTTTTAAATGGTATTTTAATTTTTGTGGTGACTCAGGATAGCGCGCGAAACACGTCGCGGATCACGCCGACGCGGGCGGCGACGTCATCGGTGCCAATTTCGATACGCAAACGATCCTGTCCCGCCAGTTTGTAATTGCGCCGGGTCTGAATGAGCTTGATGATTTTCATCGGATCAATCGGCGGTTTGGGAATGAAGTGCAATTGTATCGCTGCATCGCTGGCATCGATTTTTGAGATGCCCAGCGGCTTGCCTGCCAGGCGCAGCCGGTGGCACTCAAGCAAGGCACGGGTTGCGCCCGGCAGTTCGCCAAAGCGGTCGATCAGTTCTTCGGTCAGGCGTTCCAGTTCGTCATCGTTCTCGCAATTGGCGAGGCGCTTGTAGAGCACCAGCCGTTCATGCACATCGCTGCAGTAGGTGGCGGGCAGCAGCGCGGGCACATGCAGGTTGATTTCGGTGGTCACGCCCAGCGGCGCGGCAAGATCGGGCTCCTTGCCCTGCTTCAGCGCGCGCACCGCGGTATCGAGCATGGCGGCGTACATGTTAAAGCCCACCTCCTGCATTTCGCCGCTTTGCGATTCGCCCAGCACTTCACCCGCGCCGCGGATTTCCAGGTCGTGCATGGCGAGGAAGAAGCCGGAGCCCAGTTCTTCCATCATCTGAATGGCTTCGAGGCGCTTTTTCGCCTGCGTGGTGATGTTGCCCTCGTCCGGCAGCAACAGATAGGCGTAGGCCTGATGGTGCGAGCGTCCAACGCGCCCGCGTAATTGGTGCAATTGCGCCAGCCCGAAACGGTCGGCGCGGTTGATGATGATAGTGTTGGCGGTGGGCACGTCGATGCCGGTTTCGATGATGGTGGTGCACAGCAGAATGTTGAAACGCTGCTGATGGAAATCGCGCATCGCCAGTTCCAGCTCGCGCTCGCGCATCTGCCCGTGCGCCACGCGGATGCGCGCTTCGGGCAGCAGCTGCGTCAATGTTTCCTCGACGTGGCGGATGGTGTCGATGTCATTGTGCAAAAAATAAATCTGCCCGCCGCGTTTGAGTTCGCGCAGCGCGGCCTCGCGGATCTGCGCCTTGGAGTAGCGTGTGACGAAGGTTTTTATCGCCAGACGCCGCTGCGGCGCGGTGGCGATCACCGAAAAATCGCGCATGCCCTCCATCGACAGCGCCAGGGTGCGCGGAATCGGCGTGGCGGTCAGCGTCAGCACGTCGACCTCGGCACGCAGCGCCTTCAACTGCTCCTTGTGGCGCACACCAAAGCGATGCTCCTCGTCGATGATGACGAGGCCAAGGTTCTTGAATTTGACGCCGCGCTGCACCAGTTTGTGGGTGCCGATGGCGATGTCGACGCTGCCCGCGGCAAGCCCGGCCAACGCCTCGGTCTGTTCTTTGGCCGTACGAAAGCGTGACAGCTCGGCGATCTTCACCGGCCAGTCGGCAAAGCGGTCGCTGAAACTGGTGAAATGCTGCTCAGCCAGCAGGGTGGTGGGCACCAGCACCGCCACCTGTTTGCCGTCAGCAACGGCAACGAACGCCGCGCGCAATGCCACTTCGGTCTTGCCGAATCCCACGTCGCCGCATACCAGGCGATCCATCGGCTTGCCGCTGGTGAGATCGTCGAGCGTGGCCTTGATGGCGGCTGCCTGATCGGGGGTTTCCTCGAACGGAAAGCCTTCGCGAAAGGCTTCGTAATCGTGATGCTTGAGCGCGAAGGCGTGGCCCTTGCGCGTTGCGCGCTGCGCGTACAGGTTGAGCAGTTCGGCCGCGGTGTCGTGCGCCTGTTCGGCGGCCTTCTTTTTCGCCTTTTCCCACTGTTCGCCGCCGAGGCTGTGCAGCGGCGCCTGTTCCGGCGAGGCGCCACTGTAGCGGCTGATCAGATGCAGGCTGGACACCGGCACGTAGAGCTTGTCGCCACGCGCGTATTCCAGCGTCAGGAACTCGCATAGTTGACCGCCGGGGCCGTCGCCCAGATCCATGCTGTGCAGGCCGAGATACCGGCCGATGCCGTGCTGCTCATGTACCACCGGATCGCCGGTCTTGACCTCGGACAGGTCGCGCAGCATGCCCTCGGCGGTGGTTTTGCGACCCTCGCGTGTATTGCGGTTGCGTGCCTGCGTGGCATACAGCTCGTTTTCGGTAATGATGGCGAGGCTGTGATCCGCCAGCGTAAAGCCGGTCTGCAGCGGTGCCACACCGAGCATGACGCGCTCGGCCGATGCGGTGAATTCCGCGTAGCTGGCGGCGGCCGCGGGACGCAAATCATATTCGGCGAGAAACGTTTGCATGGTTTCGCGCCGGCCCGGGCTGTCGGCGAGCAGTAATACGCGGCCGGAGTAGCTCGCCAGGAACTGGTGCAGCCGGTGCAGCGGATTGTCAGCGCGGCGCTCCACGCCCAGCGCGGGCAGCACTGCTGTGGGCGCATCCGCCACGACTCCGGTTGCTTCCGCCGGCGCGGCGACGGCCGGCACAAATTCAAGCCGCGGAAAGGGTTTGATGGAACCGAAGAATTCGTCCGGCGCCAGAAACAGATCGTGCGGCGGCATCACCGGATTGGCGCGGTCGCCGCGCAGGGTGGCGTAGCGGCTGTGGGTGTCCTGCCAGAACGCGTCGACGGCTGCCTGCAGAGCGGCTTGCCCATGCACGGCGCAGACCACCGTGCCGGCCGGCAGGTAGTCGGTAAAGCGTGCGGTGCTTTCAAAGAACAGCGGCAGGTAGTATTCGATGCCGGCACTGGGCACGCCCTTGGAGACGTCCTTGTAGACGCGGCTTTTCGACGGGTCGCCTTCGAACTTGATACGAAAATTCTGCCGGAACAGTGTCTGCGCAGCCTCGTTCATCGGAAATTCGCGCGCGGGCAACAGGCGCACTTCGTTCACCTTGTAGATCGAGCGCTGCGAATCCACATCAAAGCTGCGGATGGAATCAATGTCCTCGTCGAACAGATCAATGCGGTAGGGCAGGGCGCTGCCCATCGGGAAAATATCGATGAGACCGCCGCGGATGCTGTATTCGCCGGGCGCCACCACCTGCGTCACATGGGTGTAGCCGGCGATGGTGCATTGGTGCCGCAATGCGTCGATCGCGAGCTTGCCGCCCTGCTTGAAGAAAAACGTGTTGGCGGCGAGGTACTCGACCGGCATCAGGCGCGTCAGCGCGGTGGTCACCGGCACGATGGCCACATCGAAGGCGCCGCGCATCATTTCATAGAGCGTGGCCAGCCGTTCCGACACCAGATCGTGATGCGGGGAAAACGTGTCGTAGGGCAGCGTTTCCCAGTCAGGAAAGACGCAGGTTTTGAGCGCGGGGGCGAAGAACGCGATCTCGCCTTGCAGCCGCTGCGCGGTGGTAGCGTCCGCGGTGATAGCCAGCAGCGGACGCACCGAGCCCGCCAACTCGGCGATGGCAAGCGCATCGCTGGAGCCGTGAAAGGGGCCGGCCCGGGCGCGTTCGCCGGGCCGTGGTGGTGCTAACAACGGCATGATAAAAAGGCTCTATTATACCGGCGGGCGCTGGCGTCAAGGGCCGCCGACAGGGGGAATAACAATGACGATGGTCGCGTTTTTTGTCGCCTTCATGGCTTTCATCATTGCGGGCGGCCTGTACCAGGCGCTGCAACGCATGAGGCGTACGGAATTCATACGCACGTATTCATTTCCACAGGGTTTGCTGGCGCGGCTTGCGGCCAAATATCCCGATCTCACCCTGAAACAACAGCAACTGGTCGCGCGCGGCTTGCGCAAATTCTTCTTGTGCAACCTGATGGCCAAGGGCGAGTTCGTGTCGATGCCGTCCAAGGTCGTCGATGACCTGTGGCACGAATTTATACTGTTCACCAAACACTACGATGCATTCTGCAAAAAGGCGTTCGGCAAGTTTTTGCATCACACGCCGGCGGTGGTGCTGGGGTCGCAATCCGTCGCCAATCAGGGCCTGCGGCGCACCTGGGTGCTGGCGTGCCGCGATGAAACCATCCATCCATTGACGCCCTCGCGCCTGCCGTTGTTGTTTGCGCTCGACAGCAAGCTCAACATCGAAAACGGTTTTCGCTACGCGCCTGATTGCGATGCATTACGCGATAAACCGGGGGACGCTAACACGCTTAGCGTTACCTGTGCCACCGAATTTGGGGGCAGCGGCGGCTTTGGCGATCTCGGCTTTAGCAGTGACGGCGGTTCGGACGGCGGCAGCGGTTGTGGCGGAGAGTAGATTATAAGTAATGGATTTTAAACAAATTTATTAAAATGCCCTGGAGGTGATTGGCGGCCGATGCCAAGCGGGACGCGCCGCGGACCAAACGGCTTGTCGAACTTTTCCGCATACCGTCCGGCGATCGCAGCGCCACAATGGGGACAGTTGCCGTCGGCGGTGATGCGGTATTCGTCGATGCGATACCAATCGCGCAGGATCAGCGGCTGTTGGCAGCCGGGACAGTACGTCGAGCCGCCGTGCTCGTCGTGCACGTTGCCGGTATACACGTAATGCAAGCCCGCCTTTAACGCGATGTCGCGCGCGCGCGTGAGCGTGGCCGGCGGCGTGGCGTGGATATCACGCATTTTGTAATCCGGATGAAATGCGGTGAAGTGCAGCGGCACGTCGGGGCCGAGGTGCCGCATGATCCATTGGCACTGTGTGGTGAGTTCTTCGTCGGAATCGTTTTTGCCGGGAATCAGCAGCGTTGTGATTTCAAGCCACACATTCGTTTCGTGCTTCAGATATACCAGCGTATCCAGCACCGGCTGCAGATGCGCCGCGCACTGCTTGAAATAGAACGCATCGATAAACGCCTTGAGATCGACATTGGCAGCGTCCATTTTGGCGAAGAACGCGCGCCGCGGCGCATCGTGGATGTAGCCCGCGGTGACAGCGACGGTTTGCACACCGACCGCGTGGCAGGCATCGGCGATGTCCATCGCATATTCGGCAAAAATCACCGGATCGTTGTAGGTGAAGGCCACGCTTTTGCAGCCGCCCCTGACCGCCGCCTGCGCAATGGCTTCGGGCGTGGCCCGATCGGCAAGGCGATCCATGTCGCGCGATTTGCTGATGTCCCAGTTCTGGCAGAACTTGCAGGCGAGGTTGCAGCCAGCGGTGCCGAACGACAGTATGCTGGAGCCGGGATAAAACTGATTCAGCGGTTTCTTTTCAATGGGATCGATGCAAAAGCCGGAGGAACGGCCGTAGGTGGTGAGCACCATCTGGTTGCCGTGGCGCTCGCGCACAAAACACGCGCCGCGCTGGCCGTCATGCAGCCTGCAATCGCGCGGGCACAGGTCACACTGCATGCGCCCGTCGTCGAGCAGATGCCACCAGCGGGCGGGATAGGCGTCCATTGTCAGCCTAGCTGCGGCGGCGACTCGCTGAACTTGGCGACGGTGTAGGTGTGCAACTTCACCCCGGGCTCCCAGAAGTTGGGCGGCAGCCCTGCTTTTTGCTTGAGCGTGGCGAGGAACATGGCGGGATCGGCAAAGCTTTCCCACACCTGCGGCAGATAGGTGCTGCGGTGGTGGCCGTATTCGAAGATCACGCCATGCACGTGCGGCTGAAGTTGCGCCAATGCGGTGCCTTCGTCGCTGAAGCTCAGCGGCGTTAAATCCGACAACAGCGAAATTTCAACGACGATGCTGTCGTATTCGATGGCGCTGAGCGGTTTGAAGCGCGGATCCTTGAATGCGGCGGCGAGCGCATTGGCTTTGATGTCGTCCAGCAGCGGGCGATGTGCGCGCAGCGAGCCGATGCAGCCGCGCAGCTTGTGATCGAGATTCAACGTAATGAACGAGGCGCCAGGCTCGCGCAGCCACGCGGCGCTTTCGTCCGCAGGGTGCGCCTTGCCCAGCTGCGCGCCAATCGCGGCGCGCGCGATCGGCAGCAGGGTGTCGGCGGCCTCAGTGTGCAGAGGTGCCATCGGGCGCCGGTGCGTCGTAGGCAATCGCGGCGTAGCCCACCACGCGCGATGGGTCGCCCGCGGTATCGCCCGAGTTACGCAGATCGATGAGCCGCGGTGTGAGGCCGTGCCGCCGGGCGAGCAGGTTCAGCCCCGATACGGGTGTGGCGCCACAGGCCTGATGGTGGGTGATATCGGTACGCAGGCCGATGATCGCCTGTGCCGTCGCGCGATCCGTCGCCTGCGCCTCGGCATAGGGCAGGTAATGCGACAGATCGGAGCTGACGACAATCAATGTTTCGTCGCCGCCCCACAGCAGGTCGATGGCATCGGCCACCTGCTGCGCGCTGGCGCGTCCCACCGCCAGCGGCACCAGTGTGAAGTCGTCGATGACTGTCTGCAGAAACGGCAGCTGCACTTCGAGCGCATGTTCCAGCCGGTGCGCCTCGGCGCTGACACCGACAAAGGATAATTGCATTAGCGCATCGACGGCGCCGGTATCGACAGTCACCGTGCCCAGTGGCGTGGCAAATGCGTCGACGCCGGGCAACGCCATGCCGTGTATCGCCACGCGGTGTGTCGGTCCGAGCAATACCACGCGCCGGATGCACGCGCGCGCCGGTGCGATCAGTGCGTAGATGCGGGCTGCGATCGGCCCGGAATAAATGAATCCGGCGTGCGGTGCGATGATGGCCTTGGGGGCACGCCGTGTCGCAGCCGCCGCGTCAGATTGCGCGCCGGCCAGCAGGGCATCCACATCGCGTGCCAGCGCTGCGCCGGACCCGGGGTAAAACATCCCCGCAATTGCCGCCGGGCGTACGCTGGCCATGCGTGTGGCAACTATCTGCCGATGTTGAGCGAACCCAGCAGGTTTTCGAGGGTGTCCTGCTGCGGCAACTGGCCGTCCGGTGTGAGTTTGTCGATCAGCCCGGGCAGAACCTGCGACAAGCCCGAAGCAGCGTCGCCGTGGGACATGCCCGCCTGCTGCGCAATTTGTGCCAGCAGGCCGCCGCCGCCTCCACCCAGTGCATTTTGCAGTTGCTCCGGTGATATCGGCAGGTTCTGGCCCGTGCCGACCCAGGAACTTGCCACATTGCCAAGGCCGCCCTGTGTCAATGCACCGATCAGCCCGCCAAGACCACCCAAGCCACCGCCACCGCCGCTGTTCATGGCGTTGCCCATGGCACCGCTGCCGCCCTTGTTGGCAATCATCTGAATGACGGCATTGATCAGCGCAGCCTGTCCAGAATTCTGGTTTTGCCCGCCACCCAGCACGGAACCGAGTATGGAGTCGAGTAAGCCCATGGTAAATCCTTTCATTCAGGTTGATTTCCGTGGCGCAGGTTCGTCACACGGCGCGCCAACGGATGCCATTATAGAGGGAACACGCCTGTTAGAATGGCCGTCGGCTCAAGATTTTGTGAAGCATGCAGCGATGCCCGATTTTTACGCCCTGATTCCCGCCGCTGGCGCTGGCAGCCGCCTCGGCGGGGAGATTCCAAAACAATATCAAGCACTTGGCGGAAAGCCACTGCTGCATTATGCCGTGGATGTATTGTCCGCCCATGCGAACGTGCGGCAGGTTTTCGTGGTGCTGGCGCCGCAGGATGATTGGTTCAGGCGCTACGACTGGAGCGCCTTCGACGGCAAACTGGAGCCGCTGTACTGCGGTGGTGCTTCTCGTGCCGCCAGCGTGTTGAATGGGCTGGTCGCCCTGCTCGAAGTGGTGGAACCCGACGACTGGATCCTGGTGCATGACGCAGCGCGCCCTTGCCTGACGTCCGCGCTGATCGACCGGCTCGTGAATGAACTCGCGGCAGACAATGTTGGCGGCCTGCTCGCGTTGCCCGTGGCTGACACACTCAAGCGCGCGGACGCGTCGCAACGCGTTGTCGAGACAACGCCGCGCGAGCACTTGTGGCAGGCGCAGACGCCGCAAATGTTCCGCTACCGCTTGTTGCTGGAGGCGCTGCGCAGGGCCGACCCGGCACGGGTAACCGATGAGGCCGGCGCGGTGGAGCAATTGGGACTCAAGCCATTGCTGGTTTTGGGCAGTCCGGGCAACCTGAAAGTGACTTGGCCCGACGATTTGATGATTGCGCAGCGGCATTTTTGCAGCTGAATTTTCACGCGCGTTTGACAAGGCATGGCGATGCGGTTACGGTTTCGGGCGTTTGCTGGCCGCGGTGCGGGTTGGCTGCAAAGCGCCGGGTGATTGTTGCGGATGCCGGCGTGTTGATGAAGCGGCTTGGCGCACCGACCGGCACAGTGGATTGCGCGGGCAGTCTTACGCGGCTGTCGCGAGCCAACGGCAGCGTTCAATACAATAACGAGGAGAATATATGCGAGCAGCCGGGGAGTTACGTTACACAGCACTGGCACTGTGTGCAGGGTTGTTGGGTGCCTGTGCTCAGAGTGGCCCGGCGCCGGCGCCAAAGCCTGCGGTGGCGCAGCCCGCACCTCAGGCCGTGCAAGTTGCCAGGGCGGAACCGGCCGTGAAGCGGATTGACCCCATGGCCGATATCGCCGGCGATGTGCCGCTGCCGGCGCTCAAGGGCGCCGGCGAACGGATCGATTGCTCGACTGGAACGGACGACAAGCATCGTTTGGGCATCGAGGCGCGCGGCGGACAGGTTACCTATTTCGCCTACTACAACAAATGGCAGCTACGCACCTGTTCGCTCGAATTTGCCCGCAATGCCCCGGGTACCAAGTGGCGGCAGACACCGGATGGGGCCACGCGCGTGCATACGCCGCAGGGGCGGTTTGTCATTCGCGCGGTCGCCAATGCTTATGAGCTGGAGTTTCAGGATGTGTCCCGACGCAGTTTTTGCAGTAGCGGCGGCTGGATGAACGGCACCATGACCATTGGCCGCGGCGCAAGGAATCGCGCGTGTTCGACGACAGGGTTTGCCAATACCGGCAATGAATGACGAAAGATCAGGGCTTGGTATCGGCAGGGACACGGCCGGCACGCGGTGAACTATCGTTTGAAAGGAAATGCACATGCAGCGTATCCCGTTTAAAACGCTATTCTCGGTGATGCTGGTTGCGGTTTTGGTCGGTGCGTGCGCGCCGCCACCGCTGGTATCAAAAGAGGAGGGTGGAATTATTGCAACGCCGCGTCCTGAACCGGCTGCCGAGCCCGAGGCACCGGCTGAACCGCCGGCAGTGGCTGAAGAGCCTGCGTTGCCCAGAATCGATCCGATGGCCGATGTGCCCGGCGACAGACCCGCACCCGTGGCAGTGGGGAAGGGCGCGCTGGAGCGCATCGACTGCAAGCATGGTGTAGAGGATCTGCACGCACGCATGGCGTTCGAGGCGCGCGGCGGTCAAATCGCCAATTTTGCGTATTACAGTAAATGGAAACCGCGTACCTGCGCCTTCGATTTTGCGCGCAACTCGCCTGGAACCAAGTGGCGGCTGACACGGGACGGCGCGACGCGCGTGCATACGCCTGAGGGGCGGTTCTTGATCCGTACCCGGTCCGATGCCTACGTGTTTGAATTCGAACAGGTACAACGCGGCAGATTCTGCGGCATGCCTGGGGAAATCAACGGTTCCATGACGATCACGCGAGGGCGCAAGAACGCGTGCACGGTGTCCGGCATTCTGGATACCAAAGACCCGTTACTGGATGCCTTGCACAAGCGGTAGCGTAGCCCGTCTCCATCGCTTTTGTTACGTCCGCTTGGCGCTGCGCTGCGCGAACGCTACTGTCATCATCACCGCGTCGGCGGGCCCGAGTCCGTTGCCGGAGGCTTTGTCATAGCATTCGAGCGAGCGCGCCGACAAGGGCAATTCCCGCCCCAGCGCCTGTCCTTCTTCCAGCATGGTGCGCAAGTCCTTGCGGATGGAATCGATGTCGAAGGTTACGGGGTGCGGCGCGACACCGCTCAATGCACCGATCAGTGCGGGGCCCCGGGTTTTCAACACATTCGGTCCACCGGACGTTTCGGAAAAAATCTCGATCAGTTTTGCGGGATCGAGTCCCAGCGACTGACACAGTACCAGTGCCTCCCCCAGCGCCTGCCAGTATACCGACAGCGGCAGATTAATCGCCAGTTTCATGCTGGCGCCCGCGCCAATCGGGCCGCAGTGATCCACACGCCGGCACAATTGGTCGAGCACCGGCCTGGCGCGGGCCACGTGCAGGGCATCGCCGCCGGCAAGCCCCAGCAGTTTGCCGTCGCGTGCGGGGCCGACCGTGCCCCCCACCGGGCAATCAATCATGAAAGCACCCTTTGCATTGACCGCTTGCGCCAGCTGGCGCTCGACTTCGGGCCGTACGGTGCTCATTTCAACGAACAATTTGCCTGTCACCGCGCCTTCAAGCAGGCCTCGCGCTCCGCTGTAGGTGGCTTGTATGGCGTCAGCATCGGTCAAGATGGTCATGATCAGTTCGCTGCGCGTGGAGACCTCGGCAGGCGTCGCAGCGATCTGTGCGCCGGCTTCCGCCAGTGGCCGCGTCTTGGCCGCTGTTCGGTTCCATACCACCACTTCATGGCCATGTGCCAGTAGCCGTTCTGCCATTGCGGCGCCCATGCGGCCGGTGCCTGCGAAACCGATTTTCACTTGAGAGACTCCTGCAGTGTGGTGGGTGCGAACAGGGACAAAATGCTAGCACGCAGGGCACGCGCAACTGGTTCCAGCGCGTGAATTTCGTAACCGCTTGAGTTTTTGCTATAATCCGACTCTTAGCGCCCGTAGCTCAGTTGGATAGAGTACCTGGCTACGAACCAGGGGGTCGTGGGT
>CADECM010000021.1 GCA_902825845.1 uncultured beta proteobacterium | reverse complement strand
GAGCGCGGGCGGCAGTTACAGCATCAACGGTGGCGCGTTCACGTCGGCACCCGGCACGATCAGTCCGGGACAGACGGTTGCGGTGCGTCAGACCAGCGCCACGGTGTTCAGCACCACCAGCACGGCGACACTGACCATCGGCGGCGTGGCTGGAAACTTTGCGGTGACGACGCAGGCGGCTCCCCCTGACACCACGCCCAACCCGTTCGGCTTCACCGCGCAGAATGGCGTCGCCGTGAATACGGTCGTGACTTCCAATACCCTTACGCCAGGCGGCTACAACGCCGCGGCGCCGATCAGCGTGAGCGCGGGCGGCAGTTACAGCATCAACGGTGGCGCGTTCACGTCGGCACCCGGCTCGATCAGTCCGGGTCAGTCTGCCGCCGTGCGACTCACTTCGGCGGCGGGCAACGGCGTTCAGACCTGTGCCACCCTTGTGATCGGGGGCGTGGCCGCGAATTTTTGCGTGACCACCGTTGCCGGGTTGCCGGGTGCCCCGACCGCCGTGTCGGCAAAGGCCGGCATGGCCGCCATCACAGTGGCATTCAGCGCGCCCGCCGGCAACGGCGGCGCGGCGATTACCAGCTATGCGGCGGGCTGCGCCTCCACCAACGGCGGTGTGTCAAACTCGAATACCAGCGGTGCCGGTGCCACTGCGATACAGGTTGGCGGACTCAGCGCAGGCAAAACCTACACCTGCACGGTGGCGGCGACCAATGCGGCGGGCACCGGACCGGCGTCACTGGCATCCAATAGCGTGACGCTGCTCCCCGTGGCGCCACTGCTGAACTTGTTGCTGGATGATTAGACCGCAGCAGATCCCGCGAGGCCATCGAGACGGGAAGCTGGCTGCCATCGTGGCGGCGCCAGATAGGGTAATATTCTTCGACATGGCGTACGATGGCGCCTCGAATCGCGAGTGTGATTCCCGAAGACAGCGCGGGTGACGCCAAAAGCAAAACCAAGGAATTCTCATGCCCCAGTTTCTCAAGCGACGCATTTCACAGGAAGTCACCGATGCCATCGATCTCAAAGTACGGCAGACGGTGGAATCCATACTGACCGATGTCAAACAGCGTGGCGACGCCGCGGTGCGCGAACTGTCGGAAAAATTCGACAACTGGTCGCCGGCGAGCTTCAAGCTGTCGCAGGCGGAGATCGACGCCATCATGCGCAAGGTGCCGCAGAGCACGATCGATGACATCAAGTTCGCCCAGGCGCAAATCCGCACCTTCGCCGAACATCAGCGTGGCGCGCTGAAGGACATCGAGGTCGAGACCCTGCCCGGTGTGAAGCTGGGCCACCGCAATATCCCGGTCGACAGCGTCGGCTGCTATGTGCCGGGCGGGCGTTACCCGATGGTCGCGTCGGCCCACATGAGCATTGTCACCGCGCGCACCGCGGGCGTGCGGCGCGTGATTGCGTGCACGCCGCCGAATCAGGGCATGCCGCATGCCGAAACCATTGCCGCGATGGTGCTGGCGGGTGCCGACGATATTTACGTGCTGGGCGGCGTGCAGGCGATCGCCGCCATGGGCGTGGGCACGCCAAGCATTGCGCCGGTGGACATGCTGGTGGGGCCCGGCAATGCCTACGTCGCTGAAGCCAAGCGGCAGATGTTCGGGCGCGTCGGCATCGACCTGCTGGCCGGGCCGACGGAAATTCTGGTGATCGCCGATGATTCGGCCGAGGTGGACATGATCGCCACCGATCTGCTGGGCCAGGCCGAGCACGGGCCGACCAGCCCGGCCATCCTGATTACGACGTCACGAAAAATTGCCGAAGCTTTGCCGGCAGAGATTGAGCGCCAGTTGAAGGTGCTGCCGACGGCCGATGTCGCGGGCGTGGCGTGGCGCGATTACGGTGAAATCATACTGGTCGATTCGGTGGACGAAGCGGTCAAAGAAGCCGATCGGATCGCGGCGGAGCACGTGGAGGTGCTCACGCGCGAGCCGCGTTACTTTCTTGAAAAGATGAAAAACTACGGCGCGCTGTTTCTGGGCCCGCAGACCAATGTATCGTACGGCGACAAGGTGATCGGCACCAATCACACGTTGCCCACGCTGGGCGCCGCGCGCTACACCGGCGGGCTGTGGGTGGGAAAGTTTCTGAAGACCTGCACTTATCAGGAAATCAGTGACGACGCGAGCGTGATGGTCGGTGACTATTGTTCGCGGCTGTGCGCAATCGAGCGCTTCTGGGGCCACAAGGAACAAGCCGACCTGCGCCTGCGCAAGTACGGCGGGCGCAATGTCGGTTTGGGCGCGAAGGCCTCGTAATGGCTTCGCATAACAGCGGCGACGTCAGCCATAAATTCCGTCTCGACGGACGGGTGGCGCTGGTGGCCGGGGCGGGGCGGGGCATCGGCCGCAGCGCGGCCATGGCGCTGGCGCACGCTGGCGCGGAGGTATGGCTGATATCGCGCACGCAAAGCGAATTGGATGCGGCGGTTGCGGAGCTTGCGGCAGCGGGCGCGCGCGCGCACGCACTGGTGTGCGATGTGACCGACACTGCCGCGGTACAGCAGGCGATAGCGGCGCTGCCCGCGCTCGACATTCTGGTCAACAACGCCGGCACCAATGCGCCCCAGCCGTTTGTTGCGGTGAGCGAGGCCAATCTCGACAAAATGCTCGATCTGAACATCCGCGCCATGTTCATTACCGCGCAAGCGGCGGTGAAAAAAATGCTGGAGCACCCCGGGCGCAAGCAGCGCGGCGGCAGCGTGATCAACATCACCTCGCAGATGGGCCACGTTGGCGCGCCCACCCGCACCGTCTACTGCATGACCAAGCACGCCATCGAGGGACTGACCAAGGCGATGGCAGTGGAGCTGGCGCCGGACAACATTCGCGTGCTGTCCATCGCGCCAACCTTCCTCATGACGCCGCTGACGGCGCCGATGTTCGCGAAGCCGGAATTCGCACAATGGGTGATGGAGCGCATCCCGCTGGGACGGCTGGGGCAGCTCGAAGAAGTCGCTTCGGCGGTGGTGTTTGCCGCGAGCGACGCGGCGTCCCTGATGACCGGGACCAGCCTTGTCGTCGATGGGGGCTGGACCGCGCAGTAGCGCGCGGCCAGTTAAGGAACTAACGGCGGTGGTAGGTGGGGCGCGAGAAGTTGGCTGGCGCCGCGCGTTCGTCCTTGTGGCGGAAGCTGATGCGGCCCTTGCTCATGTCGTAGGGCGACATTTCCAGCGTCACCTTGTCACCCGCGAGAATGCGGATGCGGTGCTTGCGAATCTTGCCCGAGGCGTAGGCAGTGACTTCGTGGCCGTTGGCCAGCGTTACGCGAAACACGGTGTTGGGCAGCACTTCGTTGACCACCCCTTCGAACTCGACGATTTCTTCCTTGGCCATGGTGATTCCTTTATCCGCCGCGGGTCTAAGCGGCCTTAAGGTTTATGGCGGAGAAGCGGCCGTCGTTGCCGCGTTCGGCATCGAAGGAGACCTTCTGATTCTCGGCAAGCGTCTGCATGCCCGCGCGTTCGACGGCGGAAATGTGCACGAAAATATCTTTCGAGCCATCCTGCGGTGCGATGAAGCCAAAACCTTTGGTGGGATTAAAAAATTTTACGGTGCCGATAGCCATGCGATCTCCAGGTAGGCTTGGCCGTGTTCAACATTGATCACGGCGTCAAATGACCAATCGAGGAAGACCGACGAAAGTACCCGTGGCGGGTACGCGGGGCTAACCGACAACCAATTTGAGCGCGGCAGTATGGACGCTGCGCGTCACATTGGCAAGCAAAACGCGTGCCGCATGCGGGATTCGCGCCCTTGCCGGGTGCAGCAACCGTGGCAGCACCGCGGTGGCAGCGGGCGCGCCTTGCGGCGTTGCACTTCATTGCAAGTATATGTTTTTATTGATATTTTAATTTAACCTCCAGCGGGTCCCGGGGCACGTGTGCCACGGCAATCGTCGCGTGATGGCGCAGCCAATACGATTGTCGTGCGCAGGATAAAATCGGCAGTTCCCAAGGAGCACGTGCCATGACCACCATCGCGAATGAATCCATCACTGTAACGGCGCTCGGCAACGGTATAGGCGCTCAAATCGATGGCATTCACCTGCGCGAGCCGGTGCCGCCCGAGGCGGGTATGCAGATCATGGCGGCCTGGATGCAACACAAAGTGCTGCGCTTTCGCGGTCAGCAGGGCATGAGCACGCAGCAACTGGTGAATTTTTCGAAACTGTTTGGTGAGCTGGATCGCGCGCCAACCCCGGCGAACAAGACGGGCAAACCGTATCTCGCCGAGTTTCCGCAGGTCACCGCCATTTCCAATATCGTGGTGGATGGCCAGCCGATCGGCGGCCTTGGATCGTACGAAGCCGAATGGCACACCGATATGTCGTATAACGAGATGACGCCCAGCGCGAGCATTCTCTACGCGATCGAAGTGCCGCCCAGCGGCGGCGACACCTGGTTTTGTGACATGTACGCGGCGTACGACAAGCTGCCCGCCGATCTCAAAACGCGCATTGCCGGTCTGACCTGTGTGCACGACGCCAGCCGCAACAGCGCGGGCATGCTGCGCAAAGGCTGGAAGGAGGTGACCGATCCGCGCGAGACCATCGGCGCGCATCATCCGCTGGTGCGCACCCATCCGCTGACCAGACGCAAGGCGTTGTTTCTCGGCCGGCGCCTGAACGCCTATATTCCGGGCCTGACTCTCGACGACAGCGAAGCCCTGCTCGACGCGCTTTGGCAACATGCAGTACGGCCGGAAGCAACCTGGGTGCAGCAGTGGAAGGTCGGCGACGTGCTGATCTGGGACAATCGCTGCACCCTGCATCGCCGCGACGCGTTCGACGCCAGCACGCGGCGGCTGATGCACCGCACGCAGATCGCGGGAGACCGGCCGTATTGATCCGGCGTCAGAATCCCAGCGCCAACCCCCCGGGCCGCGGATCAGTCGCGCCGCGCAGCACACCCTGGTCCTGATCCAGCTGGATCAGCTGCACCGCGCCGCCGCCCGACCATGGCCCCAGCGTTTCCACGGTGTGCCCACGTTTGGCCAGCGCCTCGCGTGCGGCTTCGGGTATGCGGCCTTCCACGCGCAGCACCGGCGACTTGCCGAGGCTGCCGGGGTCGGTGCCGGGATAGCTGTACCAGCGCGGGGCGTCGATCGCATCCTGCAGCGGCATGCCGTGATCGACCACGTTGCTGATCACCTGTGTGCTCCACTGCGTCTGCTGGTCGCCGCCCGGTGTGCCGCCGACCAGCCACGGTGCGCCATCCTTGCAGATCAGGTACGCGTTCAGCGTATGCATGGTGCGCCGCCCCGGCGCGATGACGTTGGGGTGATCGGGATCGAGACTGAAGCCGCGGCCCGCACGGTTGTTGAGCGTGATGCCGGTTTCGCCTGCGACAAAACACGAGCCGAAGGAATTTGACAGGCTGTGAATGAACGACAGCGCATTGCCTTTGCCGTCGGCCACCGCGAAGTAACTGGTATCCCCATCGTGCTCGGGAATCACCGCGCCGGCCGGCCAACGCGATTGTGCGGGGTCGATTTCGGCGCGGCGTTTGGCGGCATGCGCTTTGGACATCAGCGTTTCCAGCGGCCATTTCACAAACGCCGGATCACCCGCATAGCGGTTGCGGTCGGCAAAGGCGAGTTTCTTGGCTTCGGTCAGCAGGTGAATGCGCTCGGCGCTCATCGGATTGAGCGATTTGAGATCGAAGCCTTCGATGATGTTGAGCTGCTCCAGCAGCAAAAAGCCCTGCGACGGCGGCGCGGTCTCGTGCACGGTGAGGCCGCGATAGTCGCTGCTGATCGGACGATAGGTTACCGGCTGCTGCCGCGCAAAATCGTCGAGTTCGAACAATCCGCCCTGTGTCTTGCAGTAGGCGACGATTTTCTCCGCAATCTCACCGCGGTAGAACGCCTCGGCGCCGCCTTGGGCCACCGCGCGCAGCGAGCGCGCCAGCAGCGGCGCGGCCCAACGCTCGCCCATTGCCGGCGCGCGGCCGTTGGGCAAAAACTGTTTGGCGGAATACTCGAACTTCGCCAGCCGCTCGGCGCGCTCGGCATAGCGGCGGCTGATGTAATCGGTGATGGCGATGCCCTCTTCGGCGAGGCGGATCGCCGGTTCCCACAGCTCCGCCCACGGCATGGTGCAGTAGCGCTTCCAGATCGCCTCGTAGACGCCGACACCACCCGGCACGCTTGCCGCATGCACGCCATCGAGCGGCATATCCTTGTGGCCACGGCTGCGATAGTAGTCGGCGGTGGCGCCGGCGGCCGCAACCCCGCTGCCGTTGTAAGCAACCATCTCGCGCGTCTTCGCGTCATGCAGTACCACAAAGGCATCGCCGCCCAGGCCGCATTTCATCGGCAGCAGCACACCCTCGGCCGCAGCGGTGGCGATCGCGGCATCAAACGCATTGCCGCCACGCTGCAGGATGCTTAAGCCGATGAAGGCCGCGGCCGGATGTGCCGATGCCACCATGCCGCGCGTGCCGACGGCCTCGGGCCGCTGCACCGCGCGCTTGCCTTCACTGATACTGAGTCCCCACGAACCGTCGTCCATATTAGTCACCTTGGTTAGGCAAACGCCGCAAAACACTTGTTGGAGTTGAGCAGATAAGATTCCGCGTAGTCGATGATCTCGGGCTTTTTGCCGAGTTCGGTCATGGCGCCGGCGAGCGTAATCCAGTTCAGCATTTCGTGCTGTCCGGCATCTTCGAGCTGCGCCGCCGACAGATCGCGCCAGCCGCTGCTGCGGCCCTCGCGCAGTTCGACCAGTCGCACGCGGTCGGCGTCGTGGTCGGGATAGAGCCAGCCGTTCTTGGCGGTGAGGAACGCGTGCGACCAGCTCGATGAGCCGATCAGGGCCACGCGCCACGGTGACGCGGCGAAGGCCTTGCCGATGGCGCGGCCCACGTCAAAACAGGTGGCGGCCGACGGCGCGGGCGGATCAGGCTCCGCCGTGATGTCGCCGGGCGCGATCTGGCCGCCATGCGAGCGCACCAGCGCGCCGCCGTAGCAATTGACATGAACCGGCAGCACCGGATAGTCGAAGCCGTTGCGGTCGAGGTCCAGATACAACAGCGTGTTGATGAACGCGTGCGCGAGCCCGAACTCGTAGCGCAGCCGGTACGCGTAGGGTAGCGCCACGCCCGCGGCGGCGAGGCGGTTGGTGAGAAAACGCGCGGCTTCGGGGTGTCCGCGGTGATGGAATACCTTGTCCTTGGGTTCGTTCCAGTAGTTCGGGCGCGGCAGCACCGTGGCCGCCGGCACGGCAAACGGCCGTGACGCCATGTCATCGACGATGTACACGCAAAACGGCGGCACGATATCTTCGACGAAATTCTCGTACTGGTCGTCGCCGAAGATCACCACCAGGTCGGGCCGAAAGGCGTCCAGCCGTTGCCTTAATACACGCATGGCGGCAAAGCAGCGGTCACGGTGCCCGCGCGCAGCCACCGCGCCGTCGTCGTCGCTCCACTCTGCGCGCATCGGCGCGGGCCAGTTGGCGGGGTCTTTCAGGTGCGCCGGCAGGCGCTTGCCGTCGAGCGTGCGTTTTAGGGTCCAGGTCATGTCCGCTTCGTGGCGGTAAAGCCCGGGGTAATGGGTCATGCCGAGTCCGAGGATGTCTGCCATAGTGCTGTCTCGCTTTCAATCGCCCACAATTGCGGATTTCTTCGGTCCATTTTACGAGGAACCCACGATACCGAGACGCACTCTACTACTTTTCCGATGCATTCTGCACGGGCCAATCGTTACGACAAGATGTCTGCGACGCGACGCAAGTGCCCTTGGCCGCACGGAGTTGTCGAAGAAGGTTGTCCTCCTGATAGTTGAACCCGAAGAGATTTCTCTGAAGCACGATGCGCCCATAGCGGCTATCATTGCGGGCTTTATTCGAACGGGCGGTTGCCGGTGATTCAGTTTAGAAATCTCACGCTGGCGCGAGGCGCACGCAAGCTGATCGAAGACGCCAATATGCAGGTCCACGCCGGCATGCGCGTGGGGCTGGTGGGCGCCAACGGCAGCGGCAAGTCGAGTCTGTTTGCGCTGTTGCGCGGTGAACTGCATGCCGATGTGGGCGATTGCGAGCTGCCCGCGGCGTGGCGCATTGCCACGGTGGCGCAGGAAACACCCGCGCTGGAGATGCCGGCGATCGAATATGTGCTGGATGGCGATACGGAATTGCGCGAGATCGAGCGCCAGTTGGCGGAGGCTGAGGCGCATCACGAGGGCGGCAACCTGCTCGGTGAGTTACACGGACGGCTGAACGACATCGGCGGCTATGGCGCGCGGGCGCGCGGGGCGTCGCTGCTGGCGGGATTGGGCTTCGCGCCGGAAGACATCGAGCGTCCGGTGGCGGAATTCTCCGGCGGCTGGCGCATGCGCCTGAATCTGGCGCAGGCGCTGGTGAGCCGCTGCGATCTGATGCTGCTGGATGAGCCGACCAACCATCTGGACCTCGACGCGGTGGTGTGGCTGGAAAAATGGCTCGGCACCTTCCGCGGCACGCTGGTGGTGGTGTCGCATGACCGCGATTTTCTCGACGGCTGCACCACGCACATCGCGCACATCTACAATCAGCGGCTGACGCTCTACACCGGCAACTATTCATCGTTCGAGACGCAGCGCGCGGCGACGCTTGCCGTGCAGCAGGCGATGTTCGAGAAGCAGCAGCGGCAGATCGCGCACCTGCACAGCTACATTTCACGCTTTCGCGCGCAGGCCACCAAGGCGCGGCAGGCGCAAAGCCGCATCAAGGCGCTGGACCGCATGGAGCTGGTGACGGCGGCGCACGTCGATGCGCCCTTCGATTTTGAGTTCATGGCCCCCGAACGCGCGCCCGATCCGATGCTGACGCTGGAGGATGTGGCGGCCGGCTACGACGACATGCCGGTGATCAGCGGCGTCAGGATGACGCTGCGACCCGGCGCACGTATCGGATTGCTGGGGCCGAACGGCGCGGGCAAGTCGACGCTGATCAAGCTGTTGTCGGGTGAAAGCGAGCCGCTCGCGGGCAAACGCATGGAAGGGCGCGGGCTCGCCATCGGCTATTTCGCGCAACATCAGCTGGAGCAGCTGCGCGAGGACGAGTCGCCGCTGTGGCATCTGGTGAACCGGGAACCGCGCACACGCGAGCAGGATTTGCGCAATTACCTCGGCGGGTTTGATTTTCGCGGCAAGATGGCCGATACCGCGGTGGCGCCGTTTTCCGGCGGCGAGAAATCGCGGCTCGCGCTGGCGTTGATGATCCGCACGCGGCCCAATCTGCTGCTGCTGGATGAGCCGACCAATCACCTCGATCTGGAAATGCGTCATGCGCTGAACGTGGCGCTTGCCGAATACGAAGGCAGCCTGGTGCTGGTGTCGCATGACCGCGCCCTGCTGCGCAGCGTGTGCGACAGCTTCCTGCTGGTGGCGGATGGCGCGGTGAGCGAGTTCGACGGCGACGTTGACGATTACCTGTCGTGGCTTACCGCGCGGCGACAGGCGCAAAATGGCAGGCCCGACGCTTTGCCCAAGTCAACCGAAAAGACACCGCGCCGCGAAACGCGCAACAACGCGCCCAAGGTGCAACGCGCGCCGCAGGCATTGCCGGACCGGCCAAAACCAACGGGCAGCCGCCGGCCGCTGGAAAAAGAGGCTGAAAAACTCGATCGCGATCTGGCGAAATGGCACAACGAAAAGCAGGGCCTCGACCTGCGCCTCGCTGATCCGGCGCTGTACCAGACAGCCAGCACCGCGGATCTGCGCAACATGGCGGCGCGCCAGAGCGAACTGGCGCAATTGATCGATGCCGCCGAGCAACGCTGGCTGGACGTGCAGGGCCAGCTCGAAGCGATGGGTGCGGTTTAAAAAATACAATAAAAACAAATACTTATGGAATATTCCGCCAATGTCCGGACAACCGGTCTGGCACTGGCGTTGCCTGCGGCCATGACCGCACAAACCTTCACGGCCGCGATGATGTTCGCGCCTGCGGTGCTGGCGCCGGCGGCGAGTGCGGATGTGGGCGTGCCGGCCGCCGCGGTGGGCGTGGTTACTGCCTTGATTTATTTTTCGGCCGCGATGAGCGCGCCGGGCGCCGGTGCGCGCGTGCCGCGCGTGGGCGCGCTGCGCATGACGCAGATCGGTTTGGTGCTGGCCGGCAGCGGCCTGGCGCTGATGGTGTTTGCGCATCCGCTGGCGATCGTCCTGGCGGCACTGGTGATCGGCTGCGGTTACGGTCCGTCCACGCCGTCGGGGACCGCATTGCTGGCAGAACATACGCCCGCGCGTCTGCGCAACGTGATCATGTCATTGCGTCAGACCGGTGTGCCGCTGGGCGGCGCGCTAGCCGGCTTTGCGATTCCGTGGCTGATCGCAATCGGCGGATGGCGCGTGGCCGCACTGGCTTGTGCCGCGGGGTGCGGCGTGATCGCGCTGGTGTTGCAGCCCCTGCGCGGCAAACTGGATCATCCAACCGCGATGGCGGGGGCCGCGCCAGCGGGGTTTGTGGACGCGCTGCGGCTATTGAAGGGGCACGCCGAGTTGCGGCGCATTTCGCTGACGGCGTTTCTGTTCGGTGGTGTGCAATTATCGTTCGCCAGCATACTGGTGGTATTTCTGGTGGAGCGCGCGCAACTGTCGGTGGTGCGCGCCGGCGCGGTGCTGTCGGCGGCAATGATCGCCGGCATGGTGGGCCGCCTGTTGTGGGGCGCGGCCGCGGATTTTTTTCGCAGTGCGCGCGGTGTGTTGATCGGGCTCGGCGTGACCATGGGCTTGTGCGCGGTTGCCATGACACAGGTCAACGCGCAGTGGCCCTACACGCTGATCATGCTGCTGGCGATTGTGTTCGGCGCGGTTACGCTGGGCTGGAACGGTGTCTATATCGCGGAGTTGGCGCGCGTGGCGCCGCCGGGCAAAGTGGCGATGGCAACCGGTGCATCGTTGTTTTTTGCGTATGGTGGCGCGGTGGTGGCGCCGCCCGTGTTTGCACTGGTGCTGTCACAGAGCGGCAGTTATGCCCTGGGCTTTGCCCTGCTCGCGGTGCTGGCGGCGGCGGGCGTGGCGTCGATGCTGCGCGGGCACTGATTTCGGTTAAACTTTGGGCACGTGCAGCGCGTGTCGCGATGATCGTTTGTCACAGGAGAAAATCACATGGCATTGATGGATTTCATTAAGGGCGAACTGATCGATGTCATCGAGTGGACGGATGACTCGCGCGACACGCTGTCGTACCGCTTTCCCGATGACGACAAGGCGATCAAGAATGCCGCACAGTTGATCGTGCGCGAATCGCAGGTGGCGCAATTTGTCTATCTCGGCGAATTCGGCGACACCTTCACGCCCGGCAAGCATACCCTCACCACCGACAACATTCCGGTGCTGACCAAGTTGAAGAGCTGGAAGTACGGCTTCAATTCGCCGTTCAAGGCCGACGTGTATTACGTCACCACGCGGCTGTTCACCGGCAACAAGTGGGGTACGGCCAACCCGGTGATGCTGCGTGACAAGGATTTCGGCATCGTGCGCCTGCGCGCGTTCGGCACCTATGATTTCAAGATTGTCGATCCGAAGGTGTTTCTGAAGGAAGTCGCCGGCAGCGATTTTCATTTTCGCCTTGATGAATTTACCGACACCATGCGTTCGCGCATGGTCAGCGTGTTCAGCGACGCGCTGGCAAGTTCCGGCGTGCCCGCGCTGGACATGGCCACGCGCTACACCGAACTGGGCGAGGCGCTGTTGCCGCTGATCAACCCGCAGATCGGCCCCAAGTACGGTCTGGAGGTGACGAGTTTCCTGGTCGAGAACGTGTCGGTGCCGCCCGAAGTGGAACAGGCGATCGACAAACGCTCCAGCATGGGCGCCATTGGCAATCTCAATGATTACGTGAAATTCCAGATGGCCGAGGGCTTGGGCAAGGGCACGGGCGGCGGCATGGGCGGCACCGCGGCAGAAATGGCGATGGGTTTTGCCATGGCCAACCAGATGATGAATCAGCCCGGCGGCATGCTCGGCGCGCAGGGCACGCCCGCGGTGGCGCCTGGCGTCGGTGTTGGGGCGGCCGGGCCTGCGGCAGCGGCACCCGATCTGCTGGGTGTGCCGGAGGTGGCGAAACTGCTCGGCGTGTCGGACGCAGACGTGCTGGCGACGCTGGAGAAGGGCGAACTCAAGGGCAAGAAGATCGGCTCGACCTGGCGCATCGCGCGCGCGGCAGTCGATGAATTTCTGAAGAGCTAACGGGTGGCCGACGTGGCAGGCACGGCGCCGGAAGTCAAGGCGCGGGTCAGGCACACCTGTCCCGCGTGCGGCGCGGAGGCAACGTGGAATCCTGCCAAGCAGGCGCTGATCTGCGGCTTTTGCGGTACCACCGCGCCGGGCACGCTGCAGAACGCCGCCACTGGCGAGATTACCGAGCATGACCTGCCGAGCGCGCTGCGCAGCATTCCCGATGACAAGCGCGGCTGGAAGGCGCAGAAGCAGTCGGTCAAATGCCAGAGCTGTCACGCCATATCGGTGTTTGATCCCACGCGGCAGTCGCAGGGCTGCGAGTTTTGCGGCGCCACGGCGCTGGTGCCGTACGAGGAAGTGAAAGCGTCGTTTTCGCCGGAAAGCCTGCTGCCGATGAAGGTATCGCACGGGCAGGCACGCGAACTGATCAAGAAATGGTACGGGTCGCGATGGTTCGCCCCCAATAAGCTGAAACATGCCGCGCTCACCGACACAGTGAAGGGCATCTATATTCCGTACTGGACCTTCGACGCGCAGGTGAATGCGGATTGGGAGGCAGAGGCGGGTTATCATTACTACGAAACCGAGGAATACACGGACAACAACAATAACCGCCAGACGCGGCGGATTCAGCGCACGCGCTGGGAGTATGCCAGCGGGCATCTGGATCATTTTTTTGATGATGAGCTGGTGCCGGCTTCGGCCGGCATTCAACCCAATCACTTGCGCGCGGTGGAACCGTTCCCCACCGGCGAATTGAAACCGTATGACGCGGGATATTTGTCGGGGTGGGTGGTGGAGCGTTACCAGATTGATCTGGTGGCCGCCGCGCAGCGCTCCCGCGACCAGATGGAACAGAAGCTGCAATCGATGTGCGGCGCGGCGGTGCCGGGCGACACCTATCGCAATCTGCGCGTGCGAGCAGGTTACAGCGGGCAAACCTTCAAGCACATTCTCGCGCCGTTATGGCTGCTGCAGTACCGCTACGGCGCCAGCAATTTTCAGGTGGTGATGAACGGCTACACCGGAAAAATTTCCGGCGATTATCCGAAGAGCTGGATCAAGATCGCGTTTGCCGCGCTAGTCGTCATCATCGTGCTGATCATTTTCTTCAGTGCCGGCGGTGGTCGATAAAAAACTGTTTAAAAACAGATAGTTATGGTTATGGCAAGACAGCCGGCAATTGCGGCAGCAACTTCGCGCGTTCTGCGGTTGCGGTGCCGTTCAGCGCAAAGCCCAGCAGTTTGCCGGTGCCATCCACGAACAGCGATTTGATGCCGTCGGCGGCGGACTCGACCTTCCATTCGCCCGTGGCGCCCGGCGCTGGTGGCGACACGATGGTCGGACACGCCGGCGTTTTCACCAGCACCGGCATCGCCGGGAAACTCACTGTGGTGGGCTTGCCGCCGAGGGTTGCGCCGAGCGCACGCGCTGCGTGCATGATGGGCATCACGAACGGCATCACCAGATTTTCGATTTCCATGCAGTCGCCCAGCGCGTAAATGTCGGCATCGCTGGTCTGCAGATTGCGGTTGACCACAATGCCGCGATTGACAGTGAGGCCTGCCGCTTTGGCAAGATCAGTGCGCGGCTTCAGGCCAACTGCGGACAATACAATGTCGGCAGCGAGGGCGGCGCCGTTCTCGAGCGTGACCTTCAGCGCAGCGCCATCGTGATCGACCGTTTTCGCGCCGGTGCCGAAATGCCACTGCACGCCAAGTGCCGCGAGTTTTTGCCGCACCATGGCGCCGCCCTCGGGCGGCAGCAATCGGCCCAGCGGCTGATTGGCAATGTCGATGACAGCGACTTCGTGACCACCGACGATCAGATCGTTGGCAAACTCGCTGCCGATGAGGCCGCCGCCGATGATCACCACGCGCTTTTTGCCGCCGAGCAAATTGTGGAAGCGGCCATAGTCATCCAGATCGTTGACGGTGATGATGGCGTCGGCCGCGTCGCCCCCGATCGGCAAACGAATCTGATCCGCGCCCAGCGCCAGCACCAGCTTTGCGTAGGGCAGCGTTTCATCGCCGATACTTACGGTACGTGTGGCGGCGTTGATCGCGCTGACGCGTGTCTTTGCGCGCACGGTGGCGTTGACTTGCGTGGCCATTTGCTCCGGCGTGTTGAGGGCAATGGCGGCAGGTGGTTTCTTTTGGGCCAGCGCATTGGACAACATCGGCTTGGAGTAAAACGAGCCGCTGTCTGCCGTAATCACGACAAGCGGGGTTTCCTTGTCGAGCTTGCGCAGTTCCTTGGCGACGTTATAGCCGGCAAGGCCGCTGCCGATAATGAGGATGGGGTGCATAAAGCGTTGCTTTTCGTGGGAAGGGTCAGGCCGGCATGGTATCAAACAGCGCCATCAATACAAAGCCGGCACCCCGATCCGAGGTACCGGCCGTTATCGTCTGGAGCCTGTCGTCAGAGATCACCCAAGGTCGAATCGATCGAGATTCATCACCTTGTTCCAGGCCGCCACGAAGTCGTGCACGAACACCGCCTGCGCGTCGCTGCTGGCGTAGACTTCCGCAAGCGCCCGCAGCTGCGCGTTCGAACCGAACATCAGATCAACGACGGTTGCTGTCCACTTGAGCTTGCCTGACGTCCGGTCGCGACCCTCCAGCACGCCTTCCGTGGTGGCGGACTTCTGCCAGGTGGTGCGCATGTCGAGGAGATTGACGAAGAAATCATTGGTCAGCGTTTCGGGCCGCTGTGTGAACACGCCGTATTGGGACTGGCCGACGTTGGCGTTCAGGGCGCGCAGGCCGCCAATCAGCACCGTCATCTCCGGGGCGGTGAGATTCAGCAACTGCGCCTTGTCCACCAGCAACTCAGCCATCGAGCCTTCGAAGCCCTTGCGAACATGGTTGCGGAAGCCGTCCGCGGCCGGCTCCAGAACGGCGAAGGATTCGACATCGGTCTGCGCCTGTGACGCGTCCACGCGGCCGGGAGCAAACGGCACCGTCACCGCCACGCCCGCCTTTTTTGCCGCGGCTTCGATGGCGGCGCAGCCGCCCAGAACGATCACGTCGGCCAGCGAAACTTTCTTGCCTGTGGTCTGTGCGCCGTTGAAGTCCGATTGGATTGCCGCCAGCGTCCGCAGAACCTCCGCCAGTTCGGCCGGTTGGTTGACTTCCCAATCCTTTTGCGGCGCGAGGCGAATGCGTGCGCCGTTGGCACCGCCGCGCTTGTCGCTGCCGCGGAAGGTTGATGCCGATGCCCACGCCGTCGTCACCAGTCGTGGGATGGATACGCCGGAGGCGAGGATACTGGCCTTCAGCGCCGTAAGGTCATTCTGGTCTACCGGCTTGTAATTCGCGTCGGGGATCGGGTCCTGCCAGATCAGCACTTCCCGCGGCACCAGCGAGCCGAGGTAGCGGGAACGCGGCCCCATGTCGCGATGGGTCAGTTTGAACCAGGCGCGCGCGAAGGCGTCGGCGAATGCCTTCGGGTCCTGATGAAAACGCCGCGAGATCTTCTCGTATGCCGGGTCCATGCGCATTGACAGGTCGGCCGTGGTCATCATCGGCGGATGTTTCTTCGATGGATCGTGCGCGTCCGGAATCATGTGCTCGGGCTTGACGTTCTTTGCCACCCATTGATGGGCGCCGGCCGGACTCTTGGTGAGCTCCCATTCGTAGCCGAACAGCATGTCGAAATAACCGTTGTCCCATTGTGTGGGATTCGGCTTCCATGCGCCTTCGATGCCGCTGGTGGTGGTGTGTACGCCCTTGCCGCTGCCAAGGCGGTTGATCCAGCCCAGGCCCTGCGCTTCGATCGGCGCTGCTTCGGGCTCGGGGCCGACCAGCTTCGGGTCGCCTGCGCCGTGCGCCTTGCCGAAGGTATGGCCGCCGGCAACCAGTGCCACGGTCTCTTCATCGTTCATGGCCATGCGTGCGAAGGTTTCGCGAACATCGCGCCCTGACGCCACCGGATCCGGGTTGCCGTTCGGGCCTTCCGGGTTCACGTAGATCAGGCCCATTTGCACGGCGGCCAGCGGATTCTCGAGATTGCGGTCGCCAGAATAACGCTTGTCGCCCAGCCAGGTGCTTTCAGAGCCCCAGTAAATTTCCTCTTCCGGTTCCCAGATGTCCACGCGTCCGCCGGCAAAACCAAAGGTTTTGAAGCCCATCGATTCCAGTGCAACATTGCCGGCCAGGATCATCAGGTCGGCCCAGGAAATTCTGCGGCCATATTTTTGCTTGATCGGCCACAGCAGGCGCCGCGCCTTGTCCAGGTTGCCGTTGTCGGGCCAGCTGTTCACCGGCGCAAAGCGCTGGTTGCCGGTGCCGGCGCCACCACGGCCGTCGTGAATGCGATAGGTGCCGGCACTATGCCACGCCATGCGGATGAACAGGCCACCGTAGTGTCCCCAGTCGGCGGGCCACCAGTCCTGTGAATCCGTCATCAGGGCCTTAAGGTCCTTCACCACGGCGTTCAGATCGAGACCTTTGAACGCTTCCGCGTAGTCGAAATCCCTGCCCATCGGGTCCGACTTTTCGGAGTGCTGATGCAGAATACTCAGGCGCAGCCGATTGGGCCACCAGTCGGCGTTGGTTTGCGCTTTCCCGCTCACGGCAGGGTTGACGGCGGCTCCCGCGAACGGGCATTTTGATTCGGACATGGTTGCCTCCTTCTATCGTTTTGGAAACTGAGGGTGTTCAATAATCGATGACGGACTACACGGCTGCGTGGGGCAAGTGATTACTTTTCCAGCAGGCTTCTGAGCATCCAGGCCGTCTTTTCATGCACTTGCATGCGCTGAGTGAGCAGATCGGCAGTCGGCTCGTCGTTCACCTTTTCGACCAGCGGAAAGATGGAACGTGCGGTGCGCACCACGGATTCCTGCCCGTCCACCAGCAATTCGATCATTTTTTCCGCCTTGGGCACGCCAGCGGTTTCCGTGATGGAGGACAACTTCGCATACTCGCTGTAGGTGCCCGGTGCCGGATAGCCCAACGCGCGTATGCGTTCGGCCACCAGATCCACCGCGAGCGCCAGCTCGTTGTATTGGGTCTCAAACATCAGGTGCAGTGTCTGGAACATGGGGCCGGTCACGTTCCAGTGGAAGTTGTGGGTCTTGAGGTACAGGGTGTAGGTGTCCGCGAGCAAACGTGAAAGTCCGTCCGCGATGGCCTTGCGATCGTTGTCGCTGATGCCAATGTCGATCTTGCTCATGATGCCCTCCGTTTGGTCGGTTGGTGAACGAAAATCCTTCCCCGGCAAATCGGGGAAGGGGCGGCATCAGGCAGCCAGCAGCACCATTTCAAAATCCTCCTTCGCGATGCCGCAGTCCGGACAGGCCCAGTCTGCCGGCACGTCTTCCCAGTGGGTGCCGGCCGTGATGCCGTGTTCCGGATCGCCGGTTGCTTCGTCGTATACATAACCACACACAATACATTGCCATTTTTTCATGTCTGTCTCCTTGTGATGGATCAATCAGGCGCTGACTTTTGCGAGCGTTGCCTTGTAGTGATTGGCGTGACGCTCTTCGACTTTGGCGAGCGCGGCAAAGCGCCGGGCGGCCTTGGTCAGGGTTTGCTGGAAGCGCGCGGCGTGTTCCTTGGACTCCTCGATTTGCTCGTCGATTTCCTTCACGGCCGCGGCATTGCCTTCCTGCTCCGCGAGATGGCGAAAGTTGGGATACATCTCGGTGTATTCGTAGGTTTCGCCTGCAATTGCCATTTCGAGCGCTCTGGCCGGTGTCAGTTGATCGGCCGGGTAGAGCAGGTCGAGATGGCCGAACGCGTGCTGCACTTCCTGATCGGCGGTGTCCTCGAATACTTTTGCCGTGGCTTCGTCGCCCTGCGCACGGGCGATTTTCGCGAAGTAGCGATACTTGATATGCGCCATCGATTCGCCGGCGAAGGCGGATTCGATGTTCTTGATAGTGATCGATTCGGGTTTCATCTGCGTCTCCTGTTTGCGTTAGGGATCGCGTGTTCGTTCACGCTTGGGAGGCATTGTGGCGATGTCTGCACAATCAATCCAATTGATTGTTATTATGGTATTGATAGCGACAGGCTATTAAGTGCGCCGAGTTATCTGCAGACCATGGTGACGCGTGCCGAGGCGGTTATCCAACGCCACCGGGCTGGTGTTCATGTCTATCGCGTAAATTAATTGTCGTTTAAAATCATATAGTTATATTTCGTGTTGTGGATCCGGCGCCGTGGTTGCGCGCCGTGGCCCGCGTTACTGCTGCCGCAAAGGAAAGGTATTGCGCGTTTCAACGAGAGGCTCGCGTCGCCGGCTGACGCCGAAGGACAAGACCGCTGTGCTGCTGATCGCTGCCGTGCCGGCGGTTGTGCTGGCGTTGCTGATCGCGGCTGCCGGCCGCGCCGGCGACTGGCTGTTGCCGGCTGCCATCCTGTTGCCGATGGTATTTGTGCTGTGTCTCGTGCCCGCGCTGCGCATCGGCCCCACGCTGATCGCGCGTTACGACGACGGCGCGTTGCGCGTTGCACCGGTCGGCGTCATCGACGAGGCCCTGCCGCGCGACCGCGGCGCGACGCAAAAGGCCGCACGGGTGCAATTACTGCAGTGGTGTTTTGACGGCGCGGGCGACGGACGAGCGCCGTTCTGGCGACCCTGGCTCATGCCGGGTGTCGGCCGGCGTTTCTCGATGGCGGTGCTGATGGGCTCGACGGAAGCCGGCGCGTCACAAATGGCGGAAGCGTTTTCACGCGAGATCGACGGAAGCCATCAACTGTCTCAGGCCGACAGCCGCTGGGCGCGGTTGTGCTTACGTTTGCGGGTGAAGTGGAATGACTGCCAGTGGTGGCGAGCGCGTGAGCTCGCAGACCCCTGGGACAGCGGCTATCTGATTGACGACCTGCTTGCGTTGCAGTACTTGCGGTCATTTCATCCACGACGCGCCACGCTGATGGTGGCGGTTGCGATGCCGGCTGGCGCATTGCGCGAACGCATCGACGTGTTGTGCGCACGCTGTGCGGCGTTTCAGCATCCGGTTCGCTTGCTGGTGGTGGACGGTGCCTTGCCGGCAGCGCTGGATCTGACTCTCGATCCGGATGGCGCCACGTGGCGTAACGGAACGGGCGCAGTGCCGGTGATCAGCGTATCCGGCGACTAGATTTTAACGATATGTCTTTACGGATATTTTAAAGTTGCTAATGATCGACCGGCGCGGCCTGCGGCAGCAGGGTGACGCCCGGCAGTTTGCAGGCCAGCAGCGCCTCGCGCACCGCCTGCACCGCGCGTGCGCGCGGGAAACTCTTGCGCCATGCCAGCGTGATGCGGCGCACCGGCTCGGGTGATGAGAAGGATTTTGTGGCGGTAAGTTTGGTATCCGCCGTGCGGCACTCGGCGGCGGTGGACGGCAGCACGGTCATGCCGACGCCGGACGCCACCATCTGGCGTATGGTCTCGAGTGAGCTGCCTTCCAGACTTTGCTGCAGACTCGCGTTTACCGCGCCATTGGCACGTTGGGCGCCGGCGCAGGCCTGCAGCACCTGATCGCGAAAGCAGTTGCCGCTCGACAGCAACAACAGGTTTTCGCTGCACAGATCAACAGTGGCAATGCGGGACTTCTTCGCCCAGCCGTGACTGACGGGCATGACGGCGCGAAACGGCTCGTCATAGACGGCCTGCGTGACAATGCCGGGTTCACCGAAGGGCTCCGACAGCAGAATCAGATCAATGTCGCCGTTCTTGAGCATTTCGCCCAGCCTGGCGGTGTAGTTTTCCTGGATCAGCAGCGGCATTTTCGGCGCGCGCTTGCGCAACAGCGGGATCAGCTGCGGCGTGACGTAAGGGCCCACGGTGTAGATCGCGCCAAAGCGCAACGGCCCCACCAGTTCATCCTTGCCGGCGGCGGCAATCTGCTTGATGGCGGAGGCCTCTTCCAGCACGCGCTGCGCCTGCTCAATGACACGTGTGCCGACGGCGGTGACGCGCACTTCGCTGGCGGCACGCTCGAACAGCGGGACGCCCAGTTCATCCTCGAGTTTCTTGATGGCGACTGACAGCGTCGGCTGGCTGACAAAACACTTTTCCGCCGCGCGGCCGAAGTGTTTTTCGCGGGCGACAGCGACGATGTAACGCAGCTCGGTGAGGGTCATGATTTATGGGTTTGCCGCGGGGATCGCCCACGCGTCTTCCTTCGACACACCGGGCGGCGGCGTGAACAATATCTGCGACGAACCGGCAACCCTTTCCTTGCCGCCCCAGTGATCCACCCACTTGCGCTGATCGGCTTTGGCGCGTGCGTCCATCGCTTCAGGGTCGCACACATGGCGTAGTTTGGCCTCGAGCACTTTGACGGTGTCCGGCGCGTAATCGGCCAGATTGTTCAATTCGTCGGGATCACTGCCAAGATCAAACAGCTGCGGCGGCATGCCGACATGGTGGATGAGCTTCATGGTGCCATCGCGCAGCACATAGGCCGCTGCCTTTGACGCCTGTGCGTGATACTCCGCAAAGCCGACGCGCGCGGCATCGTGGCCGGCGACGGCGCGCCACAGCGACACGCCTTTGAGATCGCTGTCACTGGCGGCGAGGCGCGCGCCCGCACCCTCAACCAGTGTCGGGAAGAGATCGACATGCGAAACGATCTGGCGTGACACCTTGCCCTGCGGCACCCCGGGGCCCGACAGCAACAGCGGCACACCCACCGCGCCTTCGTAGAGATTTTTCTTGCCCAGCAGGCCGTGGGTGCCAAACAGCTCGCCGTGGTCGCTGGTGTACGCAATGCGCGTGCCGTCGAGCATCCCGAATGCCTCGGCCGCTTGCATCACCGCGCCGATTTGCTCGTCCATGTGCGTGATCAGCCCGAAGTAGCCGGCTGCGATGCGGCGCAGCGCCGCTTCGTCGGTCATGTCGAGCATGCCGTCCATGTGCCGCAGATACGCGCTGGCGGGGTGGTCCGAGCGTTGCGCCGGATGAAACGCCGCGGGCAACGGCATCTCGTGTTCGGGATAAAGATCGTACAGCCGTTTGGGCACGGTGAACGGTGGATGCGGGCTGATATACGACACCAGCAGTACCCATGGCTTTTTGCTGCCGCGCTGGTGGCGCTTGAGCCACGCGATGGATTTTTCGGTGATGCGCCGGTCGTACTCCTGATAATGTGTTTCGCCAACGCCGGAGCGCTCCATGTACAGTTTCCAGAAACTGCCGTCGGTCTTGGGCGGTTCCTCGTCGTAACCCCGCAGCAGATTCTTGATCGCGCCCTGCCCATCGTGCAGATGCATGGGTTCGATCTCCTCGTTGAACCCATTATCGTCATCGGCCGAGCGGTAGTGCAGCTTGCCGACGGCCACCACCGTATGGCCTTGTTCGCGCAGCCGGTGATGCCAGCTCGGCACGCTGCCGTCGTAGGCGATGGCGTTGTCCCAGAAGCCGGTCTGATGCGGATAGCGCCCGGTGGCAAGCGCCGCGCGCGCGGGGCAGCACAGGGCGCTGGTGCTGTACGAGTTCGCAAAGCGCACGCCCGCTGCCGCGATGCGGTCTATGTTCGGTGTCTTCACGTAGCGGTGGCCGTAGCAGCCGGTGACCGCGCGGTTGTGATTGTCGGACAGGAAAAAAATCAGATTGGCCGGTTGGGTCATGGTGTGTTTTCAATCCAGAGTGATGCCGGCTTTTCTGCCGAGGTTGCCGATGCGTATGCGTTCTGACTTCATCAGCGCGGCGAATTCGGCGGGTGATTCGGGCTGCGCCATGGCACCCTGTTTGGCGAGTAGACCGCGAACGTCAGGCGCATTCAGTGCCTTGACGATTTCAGTGTGCAGCGTGCGCAGGATCGCGGGCGGCGTTTTGGCCGGCGCCACCACGCCCCACCACTGGGTAATCAGATAACCCGGCACGGTGTCGGCAAATACCGGCAGTTCAGGCAACAGCGGGTCGGGTTTCGCACCGGTGGTGGCCAGCACCCTGATGCGCCCGGCCCGCGCCTGCGGCATCGCCACCAGCGGCGACGTGATCAGGTAGTGCAGTTGTCCGCTGATCATGTCGGTAATCGCCTGCGCGGCGCCCTTGTACGGCACATGATTGGTTCTGACGCCGGCCAGCACATCGAACATCGCGCCCGCAAGATGCGCGGGCGAGCCGTTGCCCGCCGAGCCGTAGTTGAGTGCGCCCGGCTTTGCCTTTGCCAGCTTGATCAGATCGGCAACGGTTGCCACGCCGAGATTGGCGTTCACGGCGGCGACATTGGCCACCGAGGCCATACGCGAGAGCGGGGCGAAATCACGATCCGGGTCGTAATTCAAGCGGGTTTTCAGCGCGGGCAGTGACGCAAACAGCGAACTGGTGGCGGCGATCAAGGTGTAGCCATCGGGTGCCGCGATTTTCGCGATGTCGATCGCGATCAAGCCGGTTGCGCCGGCGCGATTGTCAATCACGAATTGCTGACCGAGTTGCTGCGATAGTTTGTTGGCGAGTATGCGCGAGAGGATATCCTGCGAACTGCCGGCCGCGCCAGGCACCAGAAAGCGGATCGGGCGCGACGGATAGATTTGCGCCTGCACGTTCACTGAGGCAGTTGATAAAAATATAATTAAAAACAAGTGCTTAATATATTTTGTCATGACTTGAACGGTGCGGCACAGGCTTCGACGCGCGTCGGTCAGGGATGCTATCACGCGAGACGGTGCCGCGATGCACTGATGGTTTTGCCAGGAGAGTCATGCGCTGCATGGCAAAAAAAGCCGTTGGGTGCCTCTTTTTTATCGTGATGCTGCTATTCTGAATTCCTGATCCATGTCGAAGGGCATTGTCACTCATGAAACTTCTCCCCACCACCGTAGTAGGCAGTTATCCGCAGCCCGACTGGCTGGTGGATCGCGCACTGTTGTCGAAAGGTGTGCCGCGCGTGAACATGCATGAACTCTGGCGTATTGCGCCCGAGCATTTGAAAGAGGCGCAGGACGACGCCACGCGTCTTGCGATCCGTGACATGGAGCGCGCCGGCATCGACATCATCACCGATGGCGAAATACGCCGCGAAAGCTACTCCAACTACTTTGTCGCGGCACTCGACGGCATCGATGCCGACCATCCGGCGACCATCGTCAATGCGCGCGGCAGGCCGACAGAAGTGCCGCGCGTGCACGCGCCGATCCGCCGCCGCGGCCCGGTGGAAGTGCGCGACCTGCAGTTTTTGCGCGCCAACACCGAGCGCAAAATCAAGATCACACTGCCCGGCCCGTTTACCATGGCGCAGCAGGCGCACAGCGAGTTCTACAAGGACAAGGAGGAAATGGCGATGGCCTTCGCCGAGGCCGTCAATGCCGAGGCGCTCGACCTGCAGGCGGCCGGCGCCGACGTGATCCAGATCGACGAGCCGTGGCTGCGCAACGACCCGCAGGCCGCCAAGCAATTTGCCGTCAAGGCCATCAATCGCGCGCTCAAGGGCGTGACGACAACGAAAGTGGTGCACTTGTGCTTCGGCTATGCAGCGGTGGTGCCGGGGCAAAAACCCACGGGTTATTCGTTCCTCACCGAGTTGGCCGACAGCACGACCGATCAGATTTCCATCGAGTGCGCGCAGCCGGCGCTCGACCTCGGCATGCTGAAGGACCTGTCGAACAAGACGATTTTGCTCGGCGTCATCGACCTGGGCAGCCCGCACATTGAAAGTGCGCAGGACATCGCCGGTCGCATCCGCAATGGCTTGAAACACGTGAGCGCCGAGCGGCTGATACCTGCGCCCGACTGCGGTATGAAGTATTTGCCGCGCGAGGTGGCATTTGGGAAGTTGAAGGCGATGGTGGAGGGGGCTGCTGTGGTCAGGGCGGAGTTAAGTGGAGCGATTTGAATCGCGTAGCCATCAGGTCTTTTGTTATGGCACCGAGGCTGGGCGATCTGGCCCCGTCACGCGTGAGCATCTCACGCGCCGGAAATAAAATATATAATAAAATCAATAAGTTATGTAATACGGCCGCAGCCGTGCCAGGCGCTGCAAGTTACGGAATCGACACCCTTCAGCCTGCGGTGCCACCTAAACCCGGGATGGCGCTTTCGACTGCAGCGTTTCGCGTGACGGCCGCGCGAGGAACCGCAGCGACCCGGCCTGCACCGCGAGCGCGGCGGCCGTCGCCATTGCAAACGCGCCGGGTATGCCGGCATGCGGCAGGGTCGTCGACAACGTAAAGCAGAATGTTGCGAATGAATAGAGTCCGGTTGCCATGGCGCGCAGCAGCATGGCGACCACGGCAGAGCCGTGCCCGCGGTGCGAAAACACTGCCAGTACGCTGCCCAACACGGGAAACACGGCGAGCAGACCGCTCCAACCCGAGCCCAGATAACTCGCCGCGGCGGTTACCGTGAGCGTCAGTGCCACGCCCGCCAGCATGCGGCAAAGCAGTTCGCCGGCGCTGACGACGAGCGTGGTCGGTCGCGAACGCAACACCGGAAACAGGCGCGGTGCGCAGATCAGAGCCAGCAGTGCAACGGCAAGTGACAACATCGCATTTGCAGGCAGCCGCGACAGCGCGGCCACGGCCGCGCCCCACGCGGACAGCGCCGTTGGCAAGGCGAGCCACCATGACACACGCTGCGCGAGATGCGCGTACGCCGCACTGAACGCGATGGTCGCCGCCACGGCGGACAACGCCGCGGATGACGCATTCGCGGCGAAGACGGGTCCATGTTCGAGCGCGAGGAACAGCAGGATGGGTCCCGCGACCAGCGGCAGCCCGGCGAACCAGCCTGCGACCGACGGGCCCCAGCGTTTGCCGGCCAGAGTGACCAGCAGCAGGAACGCGGGAACCAGCAACAGCTTTAGCGTGAGCAACGCGACGTCCCCAGCCCATCTCTGGCGTCAGCGGCACGACGTGCATGCCGCAAAACTCGCCAGACAGGCATACTCAGTGAAACGCAGCCTTCACCCCAGGCGGTGGCGAATAGCGGAACGTGCCTTTGCCGAGTATGGCGTCTTTGCCGCCATTCTTTTCAATGGCGGCGGCCTGATCCGTTTTCGCGTTGTGGTTGGCGGCGTCAGGGTCAAGCACTGAACGCAGCACGGCTTCGCACTCGGCGATCACAGACGCGAATGCGGCATCGCGGCCGAGGTCCTTGCGTTCGTACGGGTCGGATGCCAGATCGAACAACATCGGCGGCAGTCCCACGTAGTGCACATACTTGTATTGTTTATGACGAATCATCGAGGTGCCGGTGATGGACGCCGCAGCGTGGTATTCGGACAACACCGTGCGCCGCGGCACCAGGCCGTTGGCGATGTCGAACAGCGACACGCCGGGCAGCGTGGCATCGGCGGCCTCAAGCCGCGCGCCCACGCATTGCACGTAGGTGGGGAACGCATCCACCAGTGTCACCGGCGTGTTGCACACATTGGCACGCGGTACGCCGGGGCCGGCCATGATCATCGGAATGCCGGCGGATTCCTCATACATCGTCGATTTGCCCCACATGCCGCGCGTGCCGAGGTTGTCGCCATGATCGGAGGCATACACGATGCGCGTGTTGTCGAGCAGGCCCGTGGCTTCGAGCGCTTTCAGGATTTTGCCGACATTGCTGTCCATGAAACTGGTGAGTCCGAAGTACGCCGCGATCGCGCGCCGTACCATCGGTTCATCAAACGGTTCGTCATAGCACATCGATTTGCGCATGGCATCGGTAAACGGATGGCGCGGACGCTGATCTGGCGCGTACATGTCAGGAAAGGGAACCTTGTCCACCGGATAGAGATCGTAGAATTCCTGCGGTGCGATCAGCGGAAAGTGTGGCGCGACAAACCCCACGTACATCGCCCAAGGCTTGTCGCGATGCTTTGGTGCTTCACGCGTCAGCCATTTCACGGTTTCATCGGCGATGGCGCGATCGTATTTTGTGTATTCGGATTCGCCGGGCCCGGCTTCCGGGCCGAGATTGGCCGCGCCCTTGCGCCGCGGCAGTTCGTCACGGATCAGCCCCAGCAGATCGCCGACACCGTTGACGATGTGCATCGGCAGGATTTCTTCATCGAAGCCGTTGCGTTTGGCGTCGCCATCGAGATAGTGCAGCTTGCCGATGGACGTGACGTGATGGCCCTGCGCCATCAGGCGATGGCCCCAGGACGGCGTCCTGCCATCGTAGGCTATGGCATTGTCCCAGCAGCGATGGTCGTGCACATAGCGCCCGGTGGCAAACGAGGCGCGCGCCGGCACGCAGATCGGGCAATTGGTATAGGCGTTCGTGAAACGCGTGCCGCGCGCGGCGAGGGCATCGAGATTCGGCGTTTTGATCATCGGGTGCCCGCTGCAACCGAGCACGCGTTTGTTGTGTTCGTCGGAAAGGATGAAGATTGTGTTGGTGGGTTGCATGGCGCCTCTGTTTCGCGGTGGGTAATCGATTATATCGCCGGGATGTGGCGCGCCCGATGGGTGTGGGCAGGGCGCGGTGCATGGCGCGCGCACAGGATCAAGACAACAGGTAATGCACGTGCATCGCTGCAGTCGGGAACAGGGCTGGCGATGCTGCCGGCCTCTGTCGATTGCATCGGACAAAAAATATGTTTAAAAACATATAGTTATTAACTTTTACCTCGCCATGGCACTTGCGCCGTTGTTGTTGCCGCCTGTCGCGCGCGATGGCACGTCGGGCACCGCACGCATCCTTGCCTGGCCCGATGCAGCGCGCGAAGCGCCGGGGACAGGATGATGACGTTTAACGGATAATGACCAAGGGTTCATTTTCAGTTGTGACCGGCATACGCGTGCTGCTTTTTGCAGTGCGCGGCTGGCGGGACTGCAAGCATGACATTCAAACGGAGACTGCATTGATGCGCGCTGCACCTTTCATCGCGTGTATGACGCTGTTCGCAGCGAACAACGCAAGCGGCCAGGCGCAAGGCGGCGGCTATCCGCAGCGCGTCGTGCGCATCGTCGCGCCCCAGTCGGCAGGCGGCGGCTTCGATACCTACACGCGCGCCATCGCGCAGAAGCTGAGCGCGGCCTGGGGGCAGCAGGTGATCGTCGACAATCGTCCCGGCGCCAACGGCATCATCGGCGTCGAGCAGGTGACCAAGGCGAAACCCGACGGCTACACCCTGCTTGCAGCCTTCACATCGCTGCTGGTGATCAACCCGCATGTCTACAAGTCGCTGCCGTATGATCCGCTGCGCGACCTGGTGCCGGTGATGCAGACCGTGACCAACACCATTGCATTGACGTCTCACCCGAAATTGCCGGTGCGCACGGTGAAGGAGCTGATTGCACTGGCGAAAGCCAGGCCCGGCGAACTGGTCTTCAGTTCGGCCGGCGTCGGCAACGTCAGTCATCTGTCGGCCGAATTGCTGTCCGCGGAATCCGGGGCAAAATTCCTGCACGTGCCGTACAAGGGGACAGTGCCGTCGATTCAGGAATTGCTCGGTGGCCAGGTGGCATTTTCGTTTCCGACCCTGAATGCCGTGACCGGGCACATCGCCGCCGGGCGCCTGCGCCTGCTGGCGACCTGTGGCGACAAGCGCGCGAAGACGTTTCCGGATGCGCCGACGATGATCGAATCCGGCTACCGCGGGATGCTGGTGACCGGATGGGGCGGCTTCATGGCACCGCTCAACACCCCGCGCGAAATCGTCGCGACCCTGTACCGGGATGCGGCGCGGCAGTTGCAGGCGCCGGACTTGCGTGAACGCCTGAGCGCGATTGGCTCGGACCCCGACGTGCGCGCACCCGAACAGTTCGCGGCATTTCTGAAGTCGGAGTCGGAGAAGTGGGCGCGCACGGCCAAACGCGCGGGGATTTATCAAACGCAGTAGCAAACGGATGCCGCCGCGGCGCGGCGTCGGTCTGCGATATGATTGCGGCATTCTCGCCAGCCCGTTCCCACCCCATGCCAGATGCCAGACGAAGATCATCCACCTCGATAACGCTGATGCTGATCGGCGCTTCGGCACTCGGCGCGTGCGGTGACCGCGATGCGGGCACCCAGCGGCGCGACGTTTACGCCACGCAAGCGGATTGTTTGCAGGATTGGGGTGGCGACGCCGCGAATTGCGAGGCGGTCACGACCGGGAGCAGCCGGAGCGGCTACACCCACTACCATGGCCCGTACTATTCCTCCGGCAGTAATACCGGCAGGCAACCGGCGGGGACGCAGACCGCCGCGCGTCCGGGCAGCCGCGCCATCGGCACGGCGCATGTGTCGCGCGGCGGATTTGGCAGCAGCGCGTCGTCCCACGGCAGTGGTGGACGAGCCGGCAGCAGTAGCTGATGCGGCGCGAAATCGTCACGCCGCGCGGCGACTGGCAACGCCAGTGCGAGGACGCCGGCTTTCGCTTTCACAGTCTCGATGGCGTGTACTGGGACGAATCCGCCTGCTATCACTTTTCGTCGAGCGAAATCGACATGATCGAGGAGGCCACCTGGAAGCTGCACGAGCTTTGCCTCGACGCGGTAGATCATGTGATTACAACGGGAAATTTCGAACGCTTTGCGTTGCCCGACTGGTTTATCGATTACGTCGTTGCGTCCTGGAACGCGGACGCGCCGACGCTGTATGGCCGCTTCGATTTGCGCTACGACGGCATCAACGCCCCCAAGCTGCTCGAATACAATGCCGATACGCCGACCTCGCTGATCGAGGCCGCCGTCGCGCAGTGGCACTGGCAACAGCAGGTCAAGCCGCGCCACGACCAGTTCAACTCACTGCACGAGCGCCTGATCGAGCGCTGGAAAGCGATACGCGAACACTATGACAACCCCGTGCTGTACTTTGCCTGCCTCAAGGACAGCGAAGAGGACTTCGGCAACGTTGAGTATCTGCGTGACACCGCGATGCAGGCGGGGATCAACACGCGGCAGATGTTCATTGAAGACATCGGCTGGCACGCCGCGAACCAACGCTTTATCGATCTGCAGAATAATCCCTTGCCCGCGCTGTTCAAGCTCTACCCATGGGAATGGATGGCGGCCGACGACTTCGGCCGCCATATGCCTCAGGCTGCGATGCCGGTGATCGAGCCCGCGTGGAAGGTTTTGATGAGCAGCAAGGCGATTCTGCCGGTGCTGTGGGAACGCAATCCCAACCACCCCAATCTGCTGCCGTGCTTTTACGAGCAAAGCCGATTGCCGGCGCAGTACGTGCGCAAGCCGATTTACTCGCGCGAAGGCGCCAATGTCGAATTGCACACCGCGCGCGGCATGGTGGCCGAGCCCGGCGGCTATGGCGCGGAAGGATTTGTCTGTCAGGCGTATGCACCGCTGCCGGATTTCGACGGACGATTTCCGGTCGTCGGCAGCTGGATAGTCGGCGATGAGGCCGCCGGCATCGGCATCCGCGAAAACACGCAGCAAATCACCACCAACGTCAGCCGCTTCATTCCCCACTATTTCAACTGAGTTTCAACGGAGCTTCAAACGAGGATTTTCATGGAAACGATACAACAATCCATCGCCGGTTTTCCGCCATTCATCATCACCCTGGCCACGGCGTTGGTGCTATTGATGGTGTTCATTTTCATCTACGTCAAGATCACGCCCTACAATGAAATCCAGCTCATCCGCGACGGCAACAGTGCCGCCGCGGTCAGTCTGTCGGGCGCGACACTCGGCTTTGCGATTCCGCTGGCACAGTCAGCGGCGCAGAGCGGTAATATCGCCGATATGTTGCTGTGGGCGGGTATTGCCATGGTGGTGCAGTTCCTGGTGTATCTGGCCGTACGCATGATCATTCCCGGCATCGTGCGCGACATTCCTGCCGGCAAGGTGGCGCAGGGCGTGTTTCTCGGCGCGCTGGCGCTGGCCACCGGATTACTCAATGCCGCTTGTATGGACGTCTAAGGCATGCGGTATTGTTTCAGTATAACTATATGATTTTATTGATATTTTTACTATGCCATCGACCTGCTTTTTGCGTTCCTTAGCGGCGGCCCTGTGCGTGCTATTTGCCGCCGCGAGCTACGCGCAAGCGCCCGCGTCCTATCCCGTCAAACCGGTGCGCATCGTCATCCCCTTTGGTACGGGCGGCACCAATATCATGGCGCGCTGGCTGGCGCCAAAGCTCTCGGAAGTGTTCGGGCACACCTTCGTGGTCGATCCGCGGCTGGGCGCGGGCGGCAACATCGGCAATGAATTCGTCGCCAGGTCCGCGCCGGACGGCTATACATTATTGATCGCGCCACCAGGCCTGGTGTTCAGCCCGTTCCTGTACAAGCGAACGGGCTACGATCCGCTGCGCGATTTCACGCCGATTGCATTGCTGGGCAGCATCCCCAATGTGATGGCGGTTCATCCGTCCGTGCCCGCGCGCGGCTTGCGCGATGTGATCGAACTCGCGCGCAGGCAGCCGGGCAAACTGTCCTATGGTTCCGGCGGGATCGGCTCCACCAATCATCTGGCGATGGAATCGCTGAAGTCGATGGCGAAGTTGGATATCGTGCACGTGCCGTACAAAGGCGCGACGCTGGCGCTGGTGGATTTGATCAGCGGGCAGGTGGACATTGTGGTGGTGGCGGTGTCCAGTGTGTCGCAGTACATCAAGGACGGCAAACTGCGCGGCATCGCGACCCTGAGCGCCAAACGCTCTGCCGTGCTGCCGGATTTGCCCAGCAGCGCCGAGGCCGGGCAGCCGTCATTCGTCATGGACAACTGGTATGGCTTTTATGGACCGGCAGGATTGCCGCGCGACATCGTCGAGCGCCTCAACGCGGAAGCGGTCAAAGTCATGAAACGGCCCGACACCCGCGAGCGCCTCGGCCGGCAAGGCATGGAACTATTCCCCAGCGATCCGCCATTCCTTGCGGCCCTGGTGCAAAGCGAATACGCCCGGTTTGGCAAAATCGTCAGCGACGCGCGTCTCGTACCGCAGTAGCGAAAATCATGTAAGTATTTGTTTTTATTGATTATTTATTTCTATTCCAATTACTCCGCGGTCGCGCCCGACGCCTTGACGGCGGTCGCCCATAGCGCCACTTCGTCGCGCAACCAGCGCGCCGTTTCCGCCGGGCCATGGCCGACGGGTTCGGCGCCCAGCGCCAGCAGTCGCTGCCGCACATCACCGCTTCGCAGGGCCTGAATCACGACATCGGCGAGCCGGCTGACGATGTCCCGCGGCGTGGCGGACGGCGCATGCAGGCTGTAGGTCACGCTGACGATCATGTCCACGCCGGATTCGCGCAGGGTCGGCAACTGCGGCAGCAACGCCGCGCGCGCGGCCGCGGTCACGCCCAGCGGGCGCAGCCGGCCTGCCCTGATGAACTCGATCACCGACGGCACGTTGCCAAAATTCAACTCGACTTCGCCGCCGATCAGCGCGGTGAGTGACGGCGACGTGCCCCGATAAGGGATATGGCGCAGACGCGTGGCGGTGCGCAGCTTGAACAATTCGCCCGACAAATGTTGTGTGGTGCCGCTGCTGCCCGAGGAAAATTTGAGCTCATCGGGCTTCGCGCGCGCGAGCGCGATCAGTTGTTTCACGCTGCGCACCGGCAGCGAGGGGTGCGCCACCAGCACGTTGGTGCTGGCCGCAAACAACGAGATGGCCGCCAGATCACGCGTGGTGTCGAACGGGAGATTCTTGTAGAGCGACATATTGATTGCCACCGGCGACGAATTGACCAGCAGCGTGTACCCGTCGGGCGCTGATTTGACCACGTAATCCATCGCGATATTGGTGCCGGCGCCGGTACGGTTTTCAATGATCACCGGTTGTCCCACCGTTTCGATGATTCTGGGGACCAGCAGCCGCGCCATCATGTCCGTGCCGCCGCCGGCGGGAAAGCCGTTGATCAGCCGGATTGGCTTCACCGGATACGTCTGCGCCAGCAGCCGCGAAGGCATGGCCGCGGCAGTCAGCGCACAAACGAAGGCGGCGGCAGCGATGCGAGGCATAAGCAGGGTGTCTTGATGCGCGAAGGCCGTGGGCTGTGTGTACCGGTTTTCGCAACCCGGCGCGCGATCGTCATGTTCGACGGAAGGGATGCCAATCATGAGGGTGGGTTGCATGGGCGATGATTTTCAAGGTTGTGATCGATTATATCGCCGGGCGGCCGCGTCCCCGGGGTTGTGGCGGGGCGAGCGGCTCTGAATTTTGCGGTATGCTCGCTTAGAACGTCAAAACATGATCGTCACGCGTGAACAAGGCCAAGGGAAAACAAATGCCTGCCGATGCGGCCAAACCGCTGAATTTGCCCAAGCTGGGCGAAATCGATCTTAACCGGATCGCCAATTTTTCCACGCACAACTCCTGGTTCATCAAGGATCCTGAGCGATTCAAGGTATTGATGGACGAGGCCGCGAGCCTGGTGGCGCCCGGATACTACCTCGGCGACAATTTGTTTACGTGGGCCAGGAACAATTCTTTCATTGAAGATGCCGCCTTCGCCAGCGCGTACGAAAGCAATGTGCTGGACAGCTCCGACCGGGCAATCGCGTGGCGGCGATACATTCTGGCGTGTGCCGCGTACCATTGCATTCAGTTGACCGGTGATTTTGTCGAATGCGGCGTGTACGCCGGAACCGGCATCAAAACCGTCATGGATTATCTGGGAGGACCGGCATTCCCGCGAAACTTCTGGGGCTACGATACCTATGATTTCAACCCGGTTCCCGGTCATACTTTTCATGGCCAGGGAGAAGGCCTTTACGACAGGGTTAAACAGCGTTTTTCCGACTATCGGCAGGTCAAACTGGTCAAAGGCCTGCTGCCTGATTCGTTTGCGCAAGGCATGCCCGATAGCATCGCGTACCTGCACATTGATCTGAACGACGCCGGAGCGGAGCTGGCTGTACTGAATCGCCTGTTCGATCGCGTCGTCAGCGGAGGTATTGTCATCATGGACGACTACGAGTGGTCGGGATTTTACCGCGCTCAGAAGAAGGCTGAAGACCCCTGGTTCGAGCAAAAGAACTATCGTGTGTTTCCGTTGCCGACCGGGCAGGGAATCGTGCTCAAACGCTAATTGGCGATTGGCGCGGAATGTCCCTGCGGTTGCACGTCGCCGCCACAGAATTCAACACCCAAGGAGAAGCACCATGACCCTGCGTCTTGCAACCTTTAATCTCGAAAACCTCGATGACGGGGCTGGTGTTTCACCGCCGTTGGCGGAGCGCATCGCGATCATGCGCCCGCAGCTCGAGCGTATAGCGGCGGACATCATCTGCCTGCAGGAGGTGCATGGTCAGGGGCCGGCTGCCAGCCGCACGCTGGACGCGCTCGATCAGCTGCTCGCGGGCACCCCCTACGCCACGTATCACCGGAAAACGACCCTGACCACGACGAATCAATTCTACGATCAGCGCAACCTGGTCACGCTGTCGCGGTTTCCGATTACCGACACGCAAATCATCCGCGACAGTTCAGGTCCGCGCCCGCGGTATCAGATGGCAACGGCCAGTCCGGCGGACGCCACCGCAGACCTGCTCGAGTGGGAACGCCCGCTGCTGTACACGCAGATCGACCTGGGCGCCGGGCGCACGCTGCACCTGATCAATGTGCACCTCAAATCCAAGCTCGCATCGAGCATCCCCGGGCAAAAGATCAACAATTACACCTGGCGCAGCGTCTCGGCATGGGCCGAAGGCAGTTTCATTTCGTCGATGAAGCGCGTGGGGCAGGCGTTGCAGGCAAGAATGCTGATCGACGCCATTTTCGATGCGATGGGAACGGGTGCAATGATCGGCATCGCCGGCGATTTCAATGCCGAGGCCGACGAGGTGCCGCTGCGCGCCATATGCGGGCCGGTCGAGGAAACCGGCAATCCGGCGCACGCGGCCCGCATCATGATCCCCTGCGAGAACAACGTGCCGGAATCGGCCCGTTATTCCCTGTACCATCTGGGCAAAGGCAATATGCTCGATCACATACTCGTATCGCGCCCGCTGTTGCGCCACCTGCGCAACGCGGAAATTCATAACGAAGCCCTGCCGGACGAATCCGGCCCCTTCAGGCAGGATACGCAATTTCCCGAGTCCGACCACGCACCGGTAGTGGCGGAGTTTGATATCAGCTGACGCGTCGAATTCTGGCCCTCGGGTAAACTGTAAGCTATTGATTTATTTATATTTTTTTGTGATCAAATCGCTGACGGAAACGCCCTGGTCGATATCTGCCTTGCGCCTGGTGTCCGCGCCATCGATCTTCAGCGCGACTTCCAGTACTGCCGCAATTTTGTCCCGCGGAATAATCGCCACGCCCGCTTCATCCGCGCAGATCAGATCGCCCGGCTTGCACGGCACGCCGCGGATTTCCACGGTACCGTTCACTTCCACGGTCTGCATGCGCCATTTGCCGGTAATCGGCGTGAAGCCGCGGCACCACACCGGCCAGCCCATGCTGCGGTATTGATCCGGATCGCGCACGGTGGCGTCGACTACGGCGCCGATAAAGCCCTGGCGTTTGGCGATGGTGGCGGACTGTCCGCCCATGTTGGAACAGCCCATCACGCCCTGCATCACCAGCACATCGCCCGGCTCGGCGAGGTTGTGTGCTTCGGTCTCGCCCTGGGTATTGATTTTCTCGTTGGCGGCTTTGTGGATTTGCACGTCGCGAGCGATGTTTCGTACGGTGAGCGCGGGGCCGACGATGCGCTGGCCGCTGTTGACCGGTGGCATCAAATACGCGGGTATTACCGCGACAATGCCGAGTTCATCGCACGCGTCGGATAACGTGCCGGTCAAATCCACCAGTGCCATGAACTGCTTGATCGTGCCTTCGGGCGGGCGCGGTATGTCGAGCATGCGGATGGCTTCGCGCGGCATGCGGCCCAGGGTCGATTTTTGTACGGGTGGGGCCATGTGAGTTCCAGTCAAGAGGGGCGAAAGGATTGGCATTCTAGGGACGCAACGCGTATTGCGTCAATGCAGGCAATCCGCTATCGTGCGCACTCGATTTTTTGAGGTGATTGTCCATGGCAGCTTCCAAACGCGGCATGCGCAAAGGCCTGACGGCTTATGGCGACGAAGACTTTTCCCTGTTTCTGCGCAAGGCCTTTGTCAAGGCCATGGGCTATACCGATGACGCGCTGGACCGGCCGATCGTCGGCATTACCAATACCTTCAGCGGTTTCAACGCCTGCCACCGCAATGTGCCGGAACTGATCGAGGCGGTGAAGCGCGGCGTGATGCTGGCGGGCGGGTTGCCGGTGGAGTTTCCAACGATCACGCTGCACGAATCGTTCGCGCATCCCACCAGCATGTATCTGCGCAACCTGATGTCGATAGACACCGAGGAAATGATCCGCGGCCAGCCGGTCGATTCGGTGGTGCTGATCGGCGGCTGCGACAAGACGGTGCCCGCGCTGCTGATGGGTGCCGCCAGCGCCAACGTGCCGGCGATCATGCTGGTCACGGGACCGATGATCACCGGTGATCACAAGGGCGAGCGCCTCGGCGCGTGCACCGATTGCCGCCGCTTCTGGGGCAAGTATCGCGCGGGCGAGATTTCCGAGCAGGAAATCGGCGAAGTCAACAACAAGCTCGCACCGTCGGCAGGCACCTGCATGGTGATGGGCACTGCCAGCACCATGGCCTTGTGCAGCGAGGCAATGGGGATGATGCTGCCCGGCGGCGCCTGCACGCCGGCAGTGATGGCCGACCGCCTGCGCCACGCCGAAGCCAGCGGTGCGCGCGCGGTGGCGATGGCCAAGGAAAAACTGACGCCCGACAAGATCATGACGCCGGAGGCGTTTGAGAACGCGCTGACAGTGTTGCTGGCGGTGGGCGGGTCCACCAACGCGATCGTTCACCTCACCGCGATGGCGGGACGGCTCGGCATCAAGATCGACCTCGATGCCTTCGACAAAATGGGGCGCGAGACGCCGGTACTGGTCGATCTGAAGCCTACCGGCCAGCACTACATGGAGGATCTGGAAAAGGCCGGCGGACTGGTGGTGATCCTGCGCGAGATCCGCAAGCTGCTGAATCTCGATGCGCTCACGGTGACCGGCGACACGCTGGGCGAAAACATCAAGGCGGCGGCACCGGCGTGGAAGCAGGACGTGGTGCGCCCGTTCAGCAATCCGATTTTCAAGGGTGGCAGCATCGCCGTGCTGCGCGGCAATCTCGCGCCCGAGGGCGCGATCATCAAGCAGGCGGCGGCAACACCCAAGCTGATGCAGCACACGGGCCGCGCGGTGGTGTTCGAGTCTCTTGAGGATCTGGCCGACCGCATTGACGACCCGAAGCTGGATGTGAAAGAGGACGACATTCTGGTGATGCAGAACGCCGGCCCCAAAGGCGCGCCCGGCATGCCGGAGGCCGGCTATATGCCGATACCGAAAAAGCTCGCGCAAAAAGGCGTCAAGGACATGATCCGCATTTCCGATGCGCGCATGAGCGGCACGGCGTTCGGCGCGATCGTGCTGCATGTCACCCCCGAAGCGGCGCTGGGCGGGCCGCTGGCGCTGGTGAAAACCGGCGATAAAATCAAACTCGACGTGCCGGCGCGCAAGATCGAATTGCTGGTGTCCGAAGAGGAACTCGAGGCAAGACGCAAGGCCTGGAAAAAGCCGCGCGCGCGCCGCGAAGACGCGCGCGGTTACCGCAAGCTGTTCATGGAAAATGTGTTGCAGGCGGATCGCGGTTGCGACTTTGAGTTCCTGGTGCCTGAAAGCACCGTCAGCGTGCCGCGGTAGCCGCCAACACTGCTTATTGAATCTGAAATGCCCAAACTGAAGAAAAAGAAACCGGCGCCTCGCCGCTTTGTGGTGCGCAAGTCCGGCATCCACGGACGCGGCGTGTTTGCCCTTATGGACATTCCCAAAGGCACGCGCCTGATCGAATATCTGGGCGAACGCATGTCGCACAAGGAAGCCGATCGCCGCTATGGCGCCCTACACGACGGCAGCTCGCACACCATGCTGTTTGCGGCAAACGATGACGTGGTGATCGATGCCACCCAATGGGGCAGTTCCGCGCGCTGGATCAATCATTCATGCGCGCCCAACTGCGAGGCGATCGAAGACGATGGCCGCGTGTTTATCGAATCCCGGCGCAATATACGCGCCGGCGAGGAACTGGGTTACGACTACGAACTGATCGTCGAAGGCCGCCACACCGCAAAGCTCAAACGCGAGCACGCGTGCTACTGCGGCGCCAAACGTTGCCGCGGCACCATGCTCGGCCCCAAGCGCTGACGGGTGTCAGCCTTCGCGGTTGCGCATCCAGTCGGCGGTCTTGAACAGCTGTTCCAGCAGCCACGCACGCAGTTTTTCGTTGTCGATCACCTCTTGCATTGCCTGGGTCATGCACGTGATCCATGCGTCGCGCTCGGCGGTGCCGATCGCGAACGGCAGATGCCGCGCGCGCAGCATGGGGTGGCCAAAGGTGTCGGTATAAAGCGGCGGCCCGCCGAGCCAGCCCGAGAGGAACATGAACAACTTGTCGCGCGAGCCACTCAGGTCCGCGGGGTGCAGTTTGCGGATGACGCCATAGGCCGGCTCGCGATCCATAAGGTCGTAGAAGCGATCGATCAGTGAACGCACGGCCGCTTCGCCGCCAATCTGGGCGTAAGGCGTGTCCTGCGGGGTTGCCGGGGATGTCATGGGAACGCTGATTGTCCCATGCCGTGCGCGCGCGTGTTGCCCGGCAGACTACTTTTGCGAAAAAGTGCCGGCGGTGCCCAGCACGTCGGCGAAAACGTCAAGCTGCTCGCGTGCGCTCATGTCGTTCTTCAGGTGGGCATCCCAGAACGCAGTGGTGGCGAGCTGGGTCCAGCGGATGATCGCCGCGTCCTGCCCGCGCGTGCCGCGGGGCATGCCCGGCGGTCCGCCATACAACCAATGATCGGCGCCCTTTAGCACCAGCAGGTATTTGTCCGGCGGCGGCATGTGCTGATACGGTATCTGGCGATTCTCCCAGGGGTAACCTCTGCTCGTTGAATCGCCGTCTTCGGTGCCGGTAACAGTCATGAACGGCATGCGGATCGCGCCGAAACGCCGCGGATAGTCCGATTCCGCCGATTCCGGGCCCGCCGCTGTTGGACTGAAGGCCAGTGCCGCTCGGATGCGTGCATCGAATGGCCTGACGCCGTTTTCGAGCTTATCGCCCAGACGCATGCCAGAGACGGCGAGCGTGGTCTGCGCGCCAAACGAGTGGCCGCTGATGCCGACGCGCGTGAGATCGGCGTGTGCCAGCAGCGGATCGTCGGCGATCTTGCGCCGCGCCAGGTCGTCGAGGATGAAATGCACATCCTGGATGCGCACGAGATATTGCTGCAGACTGTTGGCGGCGGCTGAATTTGCCGCACTGTCGCTGCCCGGATGCTGGATATGCAGCACCAGATAGCCAGCCGCTGCCCAGTGGCTGCCCCACGCTTCGCCGCTCTCACGCGAACCGCCCAGACCGTGTGAAAACAGAATGACCGGCGTGTCGCGCGCGCCCTGCGGTACGCGCAACTTGAGCGGCAGCGAACGATTGCGCTGCGCGTCGTACCACGCCGTGTCGGTCGCCACCACCACAAAGCTGACGGCCACCGCGCGGCTGCCGGAGCCGGCAGCCAACCCTTGTGCGCCAGGCGCGCACAGCATCACCAGCGCCAGCATCGTCTGGAGGGCAGGCCACCGGCAAAAAACGTGTCGCATGCCGTACTATAGCTGCAACGCAGTCAGACGCTGACGCTTGTCGAACGTCATTTGCCCGCAGGTCAAGCGTGCGCCTGCCCGGCGGCGGGTCTTCGCGCAGCCAACCGGCGTGCGGCGGCGCGGTGCGCGGGCCGCTTTACAGCGAACGAAGAAAAGCGATCAAATCTTCCTTGTCCTGCCCGACAATGCCGGCTCCGAAGCGCTCGTTATAGAACTCGACGACCGCGCCCAGATCTGAAGCGGAACCATTGTGAAAGTACGGTGCGCGCGAGGCGAGGGCGCGCAGAATCGGTCCCTTGAATTTGCCGATGTCGGCAAATTTGCCGGAGATCAGCGCCCGGCCTGGATCGGTGACGCTGCGGATCGGGCAACCCGCCGCTATAACCTTGGTGCCGTCCGTCAGCGTCACGCACTTTTCCTGAAGACGGTATAGCGGCATGTCCGGCGTGCGGCGCGACGCGTCGGCAAGGCCTATGTCCAGCGGCGCCACGATCGAGTGATCGCCCGCATTGGGCGAATTGTGGCAGGTGGTGCACGTGCCTTGAAAAGTCGCCGGCAGCGGCGGATTGAACGGGCCGTTCACATTGAGCCCGCCAACGCCGGAGAGGGTCATGGATTTGGTATTGAAGATCGCCTGACCGCGTGCGATCGACCCTCGCGCGCCATCAATACCGCGGCCCTGGCGATTGTTCCAAGCATTGAAAATATCGAACACCAGCGGCGTGAACGGAGCCTGCGTTTGGTAGTCTCCCAGATTGTCATTGATGCCATAGTAAAAAGTCTGATCGAAGATTGCCGCTGGACCGCCTTTGGCGCCGGCTGCATTCAGGTATCGGGCGCGGTCATCCCACACCTGCGCCGTGACCAGGGAAGTCTCGAATGCCACAATCGATTCTTGTTGGGCCGCCGAAATTGATTGGGACGCCTGCGCGTGGCCCAGAGTCGCGTCATTGGCCTGATGGGCAAGGTCAAAGTGGATGGATGCGAAGCACTTGCCGCCTTCCGCCGGGCTGTTGCACTGTGCGGTGCCGTCAAGCGTCTCCCGACCGTCCCACATCACGGTGCTGAGAAATTTGAGATTTGTCGTTGGCAGTGGCCGGCGAAACAGCGACAATTCCGCGGCGCTCGCAAAACGGTAGGGATCATCCACGTCGACCAGTTCAAAATCCGCGGTGGCGGGCACGCCGATGCCCACGCGAATCAGACCTTTGGTGAGCAGCATGCTGTACGCCTTGCGGCGCGCCGGCAGCGTCGATACATCCGCCAGCGGGGAATTCGAGCCGTCGTTGGTCCTGAAGATTGCGCCAAGGCCGAGAGGGTCGTTGAGCGCGCCGCCGCGCGTCAGATTGAATACCGCCTGAACCTGTGACGGTACAATCGACCAGCCGGCGCTGGGCAAATGGCAACTTACACAGCGGCGGCCATTGGCGCCCAGATCCTGAAAGAACTCGTTGCTCAGGTCGATATGGCCGGCCGTGCTCAAGGTCGACGCGAATCCCGATGCGTTGCGAAACGGCAACCCATTGGGCAGAGACCGGACATCGTCCAGCAACGCGAGACCCTCCGGTTGGGCCTGTGCCATCAGATTCATCGGCAACGCAGCAGACAACAAGACAGTAAGTCCGATTGCGGCCGCCTTTCGTGTTGCATTCATGATTACTTCTCCTCCCGGTTGATGGTGCGGCGTGGTGTTGTTGGAAACATGATCGATTGCACTGCGGGCACAGCAAGCGCGATGCACTTGCCATGCCCATCTATCCACGCTGTTCTCTAATGGATTTTGTAATAATGGGATGGTCAGCTTATGCCATATCTATTCCGGGATGTCCAGGTTGCCGGCACAAGTTCCCGGCGACGCATGAGGAACTGGTGATTTGACCTTGCGGCCATGCTTGGCCGCGGTTCGATGGTGTATGTGCGAGCCGTCAGCCGCGCTTCGCGCGTGCGCTGAGTTCGGCCAGTGCCATGGTGGCGTCTTTCACCACCGCGGCATGGTCGAGCGCGGTGAAACGGCCGCCGCGCCGCAGAATGCGCCCGTCGGCGATCACGGTGTCGACATTGCGCGGTTGCGCCAGATTGACCAGCGCTTCGTACGGATCGCCCATGGGCGCCATGTTGATGTCGCCGGTGCGTACCAGAATGATATCGGCGCGCTTGCCCGGCGTGAGCGAGCCGGTGTGCCGGGCGATGCCCAGATCGACGGCGCCGTCGAGGGTTGCGAGTTGCACCAGCCGCTTCGCGGTGAGCGGCACGCGGCGGCCCACGCGGTGCCGGTGCAGATGGTACAAAAAGCGCATGCACTGGAAAAAATCGACGTTATAGGTGCCGGTGAGATCGACCGACATGCTGACCTTGACGCCGGCTTCCAGCAGCTCCGCCAGTTGAATTTCGCCGGCGCTGGCCGGGCGCTGCGACTCGCCCACGGGCGAGGTGCTGTAGCTCACGCCGCGTTCCCTGAGGATGCGGCGTTCCTCTGCCGTGGTAAGCAGCGGATGCACCAGTTGCACATCCGGTCCCAGCAGGCCGGCCTTGTCGAGCAACGTAATCGGGCTCGGCCCGGAGGTGTGCATGGTAATCGGCAGTCCGAGTGCGCGCGCGCCGCCCCATTCGCGGCGGGCGATGTCGACGGAGATGTTGCCGCGCAGCGCGTTGGTGCCGTCACCCACGTTGCGCGAGCACATGCCCAGCGTCAGCGTGCCGTCGTTGGGCATCCATTGCTTCTGAATTTTCGCCAGACCTTCGAGGTCCATCGGCCTGTCGTTGGGCCAGCCTTGCACCGGACCATAGGAAAAGCGGCCGCGCATGCCCATGTCGCGCATCGCGCGAAGCTCGGCATCCGCATGATCGGGCGAGGCGATGTTGTGCGACCAGTTGTGCACGGTAGTGGCGCCGGCGCTAATCCCCTCGGCGAGGCCGAGCCGCACGCTGCAGTAATGATCGCGCGGCGTGTAATGGCGTCCGAGCGCGTTGGTCACGGGGAAGTAGCCGCGCTGCGCATCATCCGTGCGCAGCATCGGCCGCAGCAGGCTGGTCCACAGGTGCCAGTGCGTTTCGACAAAGCCCGGCATGCAGATCATGCCCTTGGCGTCAATCACGCTTGCGCGCGGCGCATCGATCGCCTTTGCCACTGCGACGATGGCGCCGTTGCGCACGTGCAGGTCGCCGGATGCAAAATCGCCGACGGCAGCATCCAGACTGAGAATGATTGCGCCGCGAATGATGAATTCGCCGCGTTCCGGCAACGCGCCGGTGCCGTGGGATTCGCGTTGCGGGCCGCCGGTATTCGTGCAACCGGCGCCGCCTGCGATGCCGGCGATTGCCATTGCCGAGGATGCCTTGAGCACTGCGCGTCGTTCACTTTGCCACGGGTTCATTTGGGTTTCCACTTCCGGTGGGGGATTGCCCGCTGGATTCAGGCCGGGTGCGCCCGGTGGCCGGTAATGACGGGCCGCCTGCCGCCCCTTGCGCGCCACAACAAAAACAGCACGATGCAGACATTCAGCAGATTCCATGCCGTGCCGTTGAGGAAAGCCGCGCGGTAGGAGCCTGACCAGTCGAAAATCGCGCCGCACAACCAGCCGCCCAGCGCCATGCCGAACAGCGAGCACATCAACACCGTGCCGACGCGCGCGCCGACGACGGCGGGCGAAAAATGCTCACGCACGATCAGCGCGTAGCTCGGCACGATGCCGCCCTGGAACAATCCGAACAGGGCTGCCACGACGTACAGTGAAGCGAGACCGTCAGTGAACAGGAACATCATCAGCGCCACGCCCTGCAATACCGAGCCCAGCAATAACGTCTTGAGGCCGCCGATATGATCGGAGATCCAGCCCGATATCAGCCGGCTGACAATGCCCATCGCCAGCATCAACGACAACATCTCGGCGCCGCGCGTAGGACCGAAGCCGAGGTCGCCGCAATAGGCGACGATATGCACCTGCGGCATCGACATGGCGAGACAGCACGCCACGCTCGCCACGCACAACAAGCCCAGCAGCAGGTTGGGGGAGAGCCCCAGCGGGCGCGAGTGATCGATGCGCGCGGGCGGTGCAAGGGTTGCCGCTGTGGCCGGCATGGTCTCGGGCTGGTCCGGCGATGCGCGGCGCAACACAAAGGCAAGCGGAATGATCGTGACCAGACAAAATACACCCATCCCGAAATAGGTTTCGCGCCAACCCACGGCATCGAAATAGTAGCGCAGCACCTGCGACCACACCGCGCCGGCGAGGTAGTTGCCGCTCATGCAGATGGCGATGGCAATGCCGCGACGGCGGCTGAACCACTTGGAGGTGTCGGCCGCCAGCGGCGCGAAGGTGGCGGCGCTGCCCAGAAAACCCATCAGCAAACCCTGCGCAATGCTGAATTGCCACAGGTTGTGGGATGCGCCGGCGGCGATGAATCCGCCGCCCAAGCCGACCGCCCCAAGCAGCACCGGCATCATCACGCCAAAGCGGTCGGACAATCGGCCCATGAACACCCCGCCCAGGCCGAAGCCGATCATTGCAGCGGTGTAGGGCAGCGAGGCATCGCCACGCGCGACGCCGAATTCAGACTGGATGCGCGGCAATACCACGCTGACGGTATAGACGCCCGATCCGCCGATGGTCATCAGCAGCAGTGACACGAACAGCCGCGTCCACGCGTAGGGAGATTCGATGCCGGATGTGGACGTGCCAGCGCTCATTGCGGCCGTGTCAGCTCGCGGCTTCCAGCATGTCGCTGATGGTGCGCTCAAGGTGCCGCAAGGTGCTGCATACCGTCACCAGGTTGCAAAACGGCGCGTAGCGGTACATGTCGGAGTCGCCGCTGCCCCACATGGAGCGGTATTCCGGATTGAGCCACAGGATGCGCCGCGCGCGCTGCGACAGGCGTGCCAGGATGTCGGTGCGCGGATCGTTGTTGTTGCCGCGCGCGTCGCCGAGGATGATCACCGTGGTCTTGTTGGTGACATATTTCATCCAGCCGTCCTCGAAATCCGCCAGCGCGTTGCCGTAGTTAGAGGAGCCCATGCCGATGGTGCTCATGATCTTCTCGATCGCCTGTTCCACCGGCTGCTTTTCGAGGATATCACTGACCTCGACCAGCGAACCCGAGTAGGCGAAGGAACGGATGTCCGACAGCGCCTCATTCAGCGCGTAGAGGAACATCAGCAGGAACTGCGCCATCGGCGCCACCGAACCGGAGACGTCGCACAGCACCATCAGGCGCGGCTTTTCGATGCGCTTTTGCTTCCACACGGTGACGAACGGAATCCCGCCCCAGCCCATGTTCTTGCGCAGGGTGCGTCGGATGTCCAGTTGCCCGCGCAGACGCCGATGGCGCGTCTTGGCGTAACGTGCCGCGAGTTTGCGGGCCATCTGCCGCACCAGTACGCGCATGCGCTCGAGATCGCGGCGTTCGAGGTTGGACAGGCGCGCGGACTTCAGCATTTCTTCGCGGAACTGCTCGTTCTCGCCGCGCGCGTAGAGCAGCAGATTGCGCTCGACCAGGTCGCGCACCGCATCGCGCAGGCGCTCCAGACGGGCTTCCAGCATGGCGGCGCGCTCGATGCCCTTGGCTGTTCCGCCAAGACGCAAGGCTTCCGTTTCTTCCTCCACGGCGCCCTGGCCCATGCGGATCATGATGCGGCGCGTGTAGAGATTTTTTTGCGTGAAAAAGCGGATGTTCTCGACGCCGGATTCGCGTCCCGCCGTTTCCATCGCAGTGGCCAGTCCGGCGCGATCATCTTCGGCCAGCAATTCGCTCAGCGCGCTGCCACCCGCGCCCATGCCTTCGCCGCCGCCCTGCTCGCCTTCGCCATGCCGGTGCTGCCTGCCGTCCGCCGCGTCGCCCGCGGCATCCTTGCCGGCAAGCGCCTCATGCTTGAAGTAAAGATCGAACGCTTCGTTGTAAAGTGCCTTTTCGTCCGGCGTCTTGGCGAGCACCAGTCCCAGCGTGTCCTTGAGCGCCACGCGGTCGGCGTAGCCGATCACATCCAGCGCGCGCGCGGCGTCGATGCCTTCGGCCGCCGAGACCCGCAGGCCGGCGCCGCGCGCCACCTGCAAAAACCGGCGCAGCGGTTCGCTGGCTGACGAACGCGGCACGGCTGCTTCCGTACCGGCTGGCATCAGACTAGTCCGGCCGCGCCCTGCGCCTTGTGCGTCAATCCGGCGATCTGCTTGTCGGCGGCCTCGATGTCGGCCTCGAATTTGAGCAGCACATTGAGGGTATCGCGCACCAGACCGACGTCGAGTACCGTGGTGTGCAGCAGCACCATCACCTTGGCCCAGTCGATGGTTTCACTGACCGACGGCAGCTTTTTCAGATCGAGCGAACGCAGTTGCTGCACAAAGCTCACCAGTTGCTTGAGCAAGCGCTTGTCGATGCCCGGCACGCGCGAGGCGATGATGCGCTCCTCCAGGCGGTCGTCGGGGAAACCGATGTGCAGATGCAGGCAGCGCCGTTTCAGCGCGTCGCCCAGATCGCGCGTGGAATTGGAGGTGAGCAATACGATCGGCGGCACTTGTGCTGAGACGGTGCCAATTTCCGGCACCGTGACCTGATAGTCCGACAGAATTTCCAGCAGGAACGCCTCAAATTCCTGGTCAGACTTGTCGATTTCGTCGATCAGCAGCACCGCGCCAGCCGGCTGCTCCAGTGCGCGCAGCAACGGTCGCGGCTCCAGAAAATTGCGCGAGAAAAAAATATCGCCAAAGGCGTGCAGCTTGTCGAGCGACACGGCGAGGTTATCCGATTCGCCGATTACCGAGCCGATCTTGTCCTTGAGAATCTGTGTGTAAAGCAGTTGCTTGCCATACTTCCACTCGTACAGCGCCTTGGATTCGTCCAGGCCTTCATAGCATTGCATGCGAATCAGCGGCAATTCCAGCCACGCCGCCACCGACTTGGCCAGCTCGGTCTTGCCCACACCGGCCGGTCCTTCCACCAGTATCGGTTTTTGCAGATGGTGCGCGAGATAGATGGCGGTCGAAATCTGGCGGTTGGCTATGTAGCCCGCAGTGCTCAGGCCCTGGTCGACCTCCTCGATTGATGTCAGTTGCCGGGCCGCGATGGGGTGGTCTGCATTGGGCATGGTTGGTCTTTGCGAATTTGACGGGGCCACATTGCGGTCGTGGCCGATGGGTCGGAACGGGTGGCAGTTTGGCCGATTTTATCATCACCAAATGCGTTGCTTGTCCGCACGTATCGCGAGCCCACCGGGGCGGAGTGTGTGTCGCGCCGCGGCGCACAGCCGCTGACACTGTGCTGCCCCGTGTTACAGTTCCACGTGATGATTTCGCGCGAAGGAAGCTCCATGACGCAGCGACCGCAAAACCGCCATTCCCGCTACCATGCCCATGTTTACTTTGACGAATCATCCGTCGATCAGGCGCGCGAGCTTTGCCAGGGCGCCGCGGCGCAGTTTGGCGTCGTCATGGGGCGCGTGCACCAGAAGTTGGTGGGCCCGCATCCGCACTGGAGTTGCCAGCTTGCGTTTGATTCAACGCAGTTCGACGGACTGATTCCCTGGCTCGATGCCCGGCGCAACGGCTTGACAGTGCTTGTCCACGCCTTGACCGGTAGCCAACTCGAAGATCACACCGTGCATGCGTCGTGGCTGGGCGAACCCGCGCGTCTCGACCTGTCGCATTTTGAGGCAGAGCGGCATGCCGAATAGCACGCCAGCACATCTGCGATGATTTTAATATAAGTAATTGTTTTCAAACAGTTTTTATGCGGAATCCGGTCTGCGATGAAATGCCCCGCGCAGCGACGCGGTTGCTGCTGATCCTTGCGTGCAATTATTCTGCGCCGATGCACCGCAAGATGACCGTGTGATGTGCTCACGATACGGACAAGGGACCACATTCCGTGGGTAGTCGATTGACTGCGGCGTGATGATTCGGGACACTCGCAGCAACCTTTGATGACCGAGTAGCACGCTTATGAATGTCTCATCCGCAACAACGCCCTCCTTGCTGGCGTCGGCAGTCAGGCTTGCGCCCATGATCCGTGACAGTGCCGACGACATCGAAAAGACACGTGAACTGCCGCGCCCGTTGTTTGAGGCGCTGGCCGACGCCGGGCTGTTTCACATGTGCGTGCCGCGCGCGCTGGGTGGCTTCGAGGTCGATTTTCCGCAGCAGGTGCGCATTGCCGAAGAACTGGGCAAGGCGGATGCCAGCACCGCCTGGGCGGTGGCTCAGGGCGCGACGTTTGCGTCGTTTGCAGCCTACATGGATCCGGTGGCCGCGCGCGAAATCTGGATCGACACGCCGCGCAGCGTGGTGTCGAACACGCCGGAGCCCAGCGGCAAGGCGATCCCGGTGCCGGGCGGATTTCGCGTGAGCGGGCGCCACAGCTTCAGCACCGGCTGCATGCACGCCTCGTGGGTGGCTTCGCAGGCGCAAATCATTGATAACGGCGAAGTGCGGCAGCGCGACGGCAAGCCGGAACTGCGCTTCATGATCGCGCCCAAGGCGGAGGCGCAGGTGTTCGACACCTGGCACACGCGCGGCATGCGCGGCACCGGCACGCATCACTTCGAGGTCAAGGACGTGTTCGTGCCTGAAGCGCGAACGGTGCTGACCCGCGGCGCGCAGCGCATCAGCGACGGCACCCGTTACCGGATACCGCAGACGCTGATTTTTCTGGGCGGCGATGCCGCCGTGGCGCTGGCTGTGGCGCGCAGCTGCATCGATGCGTTCTGCGATCTCGCCGGCGGCAAGGCGCCGCGCCACATGACCGGCCTGCTGCGCGAACAGCCCGTCGCGCAATACAACGTCGGCCAGTGCGAGGCCCTGCTACGCTCGGCGCGCGCGTTGCTGCTGGATACCGTGGATGATATCTGGGACGGCGCCAGCCGCACCGGCGCCGTTACCATGGAGCAGCGCGTGGCAATGCGGCTGTGCGGCACCCATGCCATCCGCACTGCGGTGCAGATCGTGCAAAGCATCTATGCCGATAGCGGCGCCACGGCGATTTTTGAAGGCAACGTGCTGCACCGCTATTTTCAGGATATCCATGTGATCACCCAGCACCTGCAGGCACGCCGCGGTTTTTACGAGATGATCGGCAAATACCAGATGGGACTGCCGATCGATGAGGCGCGGCTGTAATCGTGCGCAGTGCCAGCCTGTTGCACCGTGTCTGACTTTTTGATTGAGAAACCATGAACGCTCCGACCCTGACCGCCAACCCCCTTGAAACCGCGCGCCGGCTTGGGCCGCAAATTCGCGCTGCCGCCGATGAAATTGAAGTCACGCGCGAACTGCCGCGTCCCGTTTTCGAGGCGATAGCCGACGCCGGCCTGTTTCTGATGGCGGTGCCGCGCGCCCTGGGCGGACTCGAACTCGATCTGCCGCTGCAGGTGCAGGTGGTCGAGGAACTCGGCAAGGCCGATGCCAGCACGGCGTGGGCGGTGAATCAGGGTTGCACCTTTGCCATGTTTTCGGCGTTCATGAAGCCCGAGGCGGCACGCGCGATCTGGATCGACAAGCCGCGCAGCGTGGTGTCCAACAGTCCCATGCCCAGCGCGCAGGCAGTGGTGGCGCCAGGCGGTTTTCGGGTCACGGCCAAGCAGGGCTTCAGCACCGGCTGCATGCACGCGTCGTGGGTGGCGGCGCATGCGCAGGTGATCGAGAACGGCGAGGTGCGCAAACGCAACGGCAAACCGGAAATCCGCTATTGCATGGTGCCCAAAACCGAGGCGCAATTGCACGATACCTGGCGCACGCGCGGCATGCGCGGCACCGGCACCCATACGTTTGAGGTGAAGGACGTGTTCGTGCCCGAGGATCACACCGTGCTCACCTCCAGGGACACGCTGGTCACCGACGGGCCGCGCTACCGCGTGCCGCAGACGCTCACGTTTGCGGCCGGTGACGGCATCGTGGCGCTGGCGGTGGCGCGCAGCTGTCTGGAGGCGTTTTTCGAACTGGCCGGCGCGAAGGCGCCGCGCCACATGACGGGCCTGCTGCGCGATCAGGCCATCAGCCAGTCCACCGTGGGTCAGGCCGAAGCGCTGATCAGCTCCGGGCGCGCTTATCTGATGGAAACCGTCGTCAATATCTGGGATGAGGCGGTGCGCACCGGTAACTCGAGCATGGAAAAGCGCGTGGCGCTGCGGCTTGCGGCGACTCATGCAATCCGCGTCGCCGCGCAAGCGGTCGAGGGCATCTATACCGATTGTGGCGGCTCCGCCATCTTCGAAGGCAATCTGATTCAGCGCCACTTTCAGGACATCCACGTCATCACCCAGCATCTGCAGGGCAGGCGCGCCTTTTACGAGATGGTGGGCAAGCATCACCTGGGGCTGCCGATCGATGAATCGCGGCTGTAGTCTCTTGCGATTGGCGCTGCTGTCGCTGTCGCTCGCGCTGACGGCAGTGATGGCTGCGGCGCAGCCGTATCCGCGCAAACCCGTGCGCATTATCGTCACCTTCGCGGCGGGCGGGCCCACCGACGGCATCGCGCGTGTGCTTGCGCAGGACATGTCGGTCATGCTGGGCCAGACCATCGTGGTGGAAAACCGCACCGGCGCCAATGGCCAGATCGGCACCGTGGCGGCGGCGCGCGCCACGGCGGACGGTTACACACTGCTCTACAACTCGCTGAATCACACCATCAACGCGCTGTTGATGAAAGCGCCGGGTTACGACCCGATCAAGGATTTCGAACCCATCACGCTGGTGCAAACCAGCCCCTCGGTGCTGATCGTGGGCGCGGCGCAGCCGTGGCAATCGGTGCAGGACCTGGTGCAGGCTGCAAAAGCGAAGAACAGCGCGATCACCTTCGGCTCAGCCGGTGTCGGCGGCTCGGCGCATCTCACGGCGGAGCTGTTGCGCTCACAGGTGGCGACCGGCATGACCCACGTGCCGTTTCGCGGCAATGCCCCGGCGCTGGTCGACGTAATTTCAGGCCAGGTGTCATTCATGTTTCATCCGATGAGCGGCCTCAATGATTTCATCGCCGGCAAGCGGGTGCGGGCGCTTGGCATCACCACCGCGCAGCGGCATCGGCTGTTTCCCGATTTGCCGACCATGAAGGAACTGGGTTTTTCGGGATTTGAAGAGTCCCACCCCTGGAGCGGCATGCTGGCGCCGGCGGGCACGCCGCGCGCGATCATCAACCAGTTGTCCGCGGTGCTGCTTAAATCCATGGCCAACGGCGGCATCAAGAAGCGCGCCGAGGTCTACGGCACCACCCTCATCGGCGGATCACCGGAGGACTTCCGGCGCTTTTTGGTCAACGACGCCGCACGCTGGCGCAGGGTGATAAGCAATGCGGGGATCAAGACCGAGTAGAACGCGAATCAATGCAGGAGAGAAAACATGCTGACGATTACACCGACAGGAAAAATATTGGGCGCCACGGTTACCGGCGTCGATTTGTCACGCCCGCTCAGCGACGCTGACTTTGCGCAGACGTTGCAGGCGCTGGGGCAGTACGGCGTGCTGCGTTTTTCCGGGCAGCATATCGATGCCGCGGCATTGCGCGATTTCTCGCTGCGCTTCGGTCCGATACAGGTCGGTGTCAGCGAAGGCTTCCGCCATCCGCAGGTGCGCGAAGTGGGCATCCTGTCCAACGTCACGGAAAACGGCAAGCCGGTCGGCCTTGCCGACGCCGGCCAGGACTGGCATACCGATATGTCGTATCGCGAAACGGTGGGTTTCGTGAACACGCTCTACGCCGTAAAAGTACCGATGCGCAACGGCAAGGCCGTTGGCGACACGCTGTTTGCCAACATGCACGCGGCCTACGACGGCCTGGCGCCCGAATGGAAGCAGCGCCTTGCCGGCATGACCGCGACGCATGACTTCAACAAGTTCTGGGAGAACATGCGCCAGAACCACGCCAGCAAGCGCCCGCCGCTGACACCGGAACAGCGCGCCCAGCGGCCGGCAGTGGTACACCCGATTTTCATGACGCATCCGATCACCGGCCGCACGGTGCTGTACTGCAATCCCGGCTACGCCATTCGCATCAACGAAATGAGCGAGGCTGAAAGCGACAAGGTGCTTGACATGCTGTTCCAGCATCAGCTGCAGGACAAATACATCTATCGCCATTCGTGGCAGGTGAATGACCTGCTGATCTGGGAACACATCGGCACGCTGCATAACGCGCTGCCCGACTACGGTCCCGGCGAACAGCGAATGATGCTGCGTTGTCAGGTGATGACCACGCCGCAGGTGTTTGAACCGGGATTTGTGGATCGCGCCATGGCGCGGGGCAGTGCGCTGCAGTGAGCGATTCTTTGCTGGCGCTCTGCAATTTAACTCAATATAATCAATAGGTTACTGTTATCCTCTGACATGGGCGGCGTAGCGGGATCACCAGGGTTACTGCGGGCCGTTGGGTGCGCGCACTTTTCTCAAGGCGATGCGTGACGGCCAACTGTCCCTGGTGTTCTGCGCCGCGCGCGCCGGGGCTGGTATGCCCGCGTTGCGGCGCCGACTACGCCAAAGCCGAAGCGATCAAGGCGCACGGACGCGCGGCGCCTGCCGTTGCGGTGTCCGATGCCGCGGAACTGGCAGGGGATCTCACAGACGCCTCGGTATTGATACACGCGGTCGAAGCCGACGCGTGGCAGACCGTATCGGACCCGCACCTCGAATACCGGTTTTGCCTGGCGGCGATTCCGCTTGCCCTGTGCTGCGCGATACTGTTTAACGCTTCCGGTTTGGGCGCGTCGCTGCAGCGCATATTTCTGACCATGCCCGTGCACGAACTCGGACACGCGGTCAGCGCGTGGTTTTGCGGCTACTCGGCGATTCCGACGCTGTGGAAAACCATCATCCCGGAAACGCGGGGCTTCATCGCGCCGCTGGCGCTGGGCGGAGCCATCGGCTACCTGCTGTATCGGGGCTACCAGGCGCAGGCAAAACCGTTGCTCGTTGCCGGCGGCGCACTGTTACTGGTGCAGTTCGTGGGCACGATCCTGGTCAAGCCGCAAACCGCGCAGACCTGGATCATCTTCGGCGGCGATGGCGCGGGCATGATCCTCGCGACCGTTTTGATGGCGAGCTTTTTCTTCGGCAAGCGGACGCAGTTATATAAGGGCTCGCTGCGCTGGGGCTTTCTCGTCATCGGCGCCGCGGCGTTTGTCGACATCTTCGCGACGTGGTGGAAATCGCGCCGCGACGAAGGCGCGATTCCGTACGGCACCATGGACGGCATGGCGTCGGACGCGATGAAACTGGTGGAAAACTTCGGCTGGAGCCTGCAAACGCTGGTCAGCCGCTACGTCATGCTCGGCTTGTGCTGTCTCGCGGCACTCGCGCTCGTCTATGCATGGGGCGTGTGGCGGGCAAAAAAGGAGCTGGCGGCTTGGCAACTGGCGCACAAACGCGAAGCATGGGCGCAACGCAAGAACGTGGCATGAGGGTGCAAGTCGTGCGTCAGCGTCCGAATGCCAAACGTTGTGGCCGATAGCGGGCTGCTGGCTGCACTGTTTAATCGTCGTGATCGCTGGCATGCCCATGCGGTCGAATGTCCTCGCAAGCGTTCGGAACATTTTCGCTGCATCCTGGCGGGGCGTAATTTATTTGCCCTTTCAAATCGCGCAGGCGGATTCCAAACCCGGCAGGCCGCGTCCTGGGAAACCAACGGCCATCGAATGCGTAGTGCGCCAGGTGAAGGCCGCCTGGAAATACCAGGCGTACCTGAAGAAATGAAACTCATTCGTCGTTGTGCTCAAAATTGGCAGTGGTGCGAAGGCTGGAGAGACGCATATCGCGAATATGTGCGACAGGTCCGACAAGGTCGGCGCTGTACGGCGTATAGTTTGTGTGGCACACTTACGCCGCGTGCAGAACGCATTGGCGCTGGCGTAGGAATGGTGACTAAAACTGCCACGAACAGTCAAAGCACTCAGCACTCAGCGCGGAGCCGGCCGACTGGTCCTCACATGATCGACACCATCGTCTTCGATATGGACGGCGTCCTCTCGCGGCCCCGGCGCGAACGGCGACTTGCCCTGCTGGCCAGCTGGAGCGGACGAACACCAGCCCAGATCGACACGGCAATTTTCAAGTCGGCGTTTGAAGAAGAGGCTGAACGGGGACTCTGGTCACCGGACGCGTATCTGCGGGAAATTGGCGAACGCCTCGGATACGCGCTGACGTGCGACGAGTGGATTGCGGCACGCAAGGTCACTACCGACCCGAATCAGGCTGTGCTTTCTCTTGCCCGGCGCCTGTCGTCGACGCACCGGATCGGCATGTTCACGAACAATCCGCTGTTGCTCAAACGGCACTTCGCCGAGGTGTTTCCCGAAGCGGCCGCGCTCTTCGGGGAGCGTGCGGTGTTTTCATCTGAACTGGGCCGATGCAAACCTGAACCGGAAGCCTTTCTGCAGTTGGCGCGGCGGCTGGACACGACGCCTGCGGGAATGTTCTTCGTCGACGACGATCCGGGCTACGTCGCGGGCGCCCGCGGCGCCGGTCTCTACGCCGAGGTCTTCACCGGCGACCGCGGGCTCCTCGATCAGCTCGCCGCGCACGGCATCACTCCCGCATGAGGGACTGGCCCTGCCGGTTATTTCACCGCCCGCATCGCTGCCCAAATGCGCGATGGTGTCAACGGCATGTCCAGATGCATCACCCCCACGGTTTGCAAGGCATCCAGTGTTGCGCTGACCAGCGATGGAATCGAAGCCGTGCATCCCGATTCGCCCACGCCCTTCACGCCCAGCGGGCTGACCTTGCTCGCGGTGGCGTGTTCTTCACCGCGAAATTCCGGCACCAGTCCGGCGCGCGGCATAATGTAGTCCATGAAGCTCGCCGACAGCGGCTGCCCGGTGTTTTTGTCGTAGACGATTTGTTCGCCGAATACCTGTCCCGCGCCCTGCACCACGCCGCCCTGCACCTGGCCTTCGACAATGGCGTGGTTGATGACCACGCCGCAGTCATCCACCGCGCAGTAAGAGACGATCTTCGGCGTGCCGGTTTCGCGATCGACTTCGACCTCGGTGACGTGGCAGCCGTTGGGGAAGGTCGAACCGAATTTGCCTTCGGCCATCACACTCACCGTTTTGGCTTTGGCGATGTCGGCGAGCGTGATCACGCGTTTGGATTCGCTCGACTTGAACTCGCCTTTGGCGTACTGAATTTGCGATGGCTCCAGATTGAGTTCCAGCGCGGCGAGCGCCTTGCCTTCCTCAATCAGCTTCAGCGCGCCGAGATGGCTCACGCTGCCTACGCCCACCGTGGTGCGCGAGCCGCCGGTGTGGCCGCCGATGAGTTTGGTGCCCGGCGCGCATTGCACGACTTTAACCTTGTCGAGTGTTATCCCCAGCGCGTTGGCGACGATGGTCCCCAGCGTGGTTTCGTGGCCGTGGCCTTGCGCTTTCGATACCGTGTATAGCGTCACCGTGCCGGCGGCATCCAGTGTGATTTCCACTTCATCCTTCGGCGCGTTGCCGGCGCCGGAGGCTTCGATCACGGTGGAGATGCCGATGCCGCGCAGTTTGCCCGCCCTGGCCGATTGCGCTCGGCGCGTCTCGAAGCCGGCCCAGTCGGATAGCGCCAATGCCTGCGACAGTACGCCCGGCATGTCGGCGATTTCGTAGGTCGAACCTGTCGCCGTTTTGTAGGGGAAGGCATTGACGGGAATGAAGTTGCGCCGTCTGAGGTCCGCCTTGTCCATGCCGATTTCCTTGGCGGCCTGATCGACAAAACGCTCGACCACATAGGCGATGTCCGGCCGCCCCGCGCCGCGGTACGAGCCCACCGGCGTGGTGTTGGTGAGCGGCACACGAAACAAGGCATAGGCTGCGGGGATGTGATACACGCCGGTCAAACAGGTGGTCGAGTTGCGGATGTGTCCCGCCGAGCCGGGCGAAAGATACGCGCCCATATCGGCAATCCAGTTCAGGCGAAACGCCACGAAGCGGCCGTCTTTATCCAGCGCCAGTTCGCCCTCGGCGATGTTGCCGCGGCCGTGGTTGTCGGTCAGAAAACTTTCCACGCGCGAGGACACCCACTTCACCGGCTGACCCAGCGCCTTGGCGGCGATCATCAGCGCGATGTATTCGGGATACGCCGGTGTGCGCTGACCAAAGCCGCCGCCGACGTCGTGGGCTTCGAAGATCAGCTTGTCTTCCGGCACTTTGGTCCACGACGACATCATGGTGCGCAGCGTGGTAATACCCTGCGTGCACAGATTGAAACGGTATTCGCCATTGCCGGCGTTGTAGGTGACCAGGCACGCGCGCGGCTCCATCGGGCAGGGCGTGACGCGGGTGGAATCGACTCTGAGACGCGTAACGTGCGCGGCGTTCTTGATGGCTTCGGTGACGGCGGCTTCGTTGCCTGCTTCGATTTCGTAAACCAGATTTCCCGGTACCGCGTCATCGAGTTGCGGCGCACCGTTGGATAGTGCCTGTTCAGGATCGACAATCGCCTGCAGTTCGCGATAGCCCACTTCCACCAACTCGGCGGCGTCTGCTGCCGCACCGGCGCTGTCGGCCACCACCAGCGCCACGGCTTCGCCGACGAATCGCACTTTGCCGTGCGCCAGCACCGGCCGGTCAAGCGCGCGCGCTTTCATGCCGTTCCTGCCCGGCGCGGCCAGCGCATGCGCTGCACGCACATAGCCTTCGCGCACGGCGTCCTCGCCGGTGAACACGTGCCTGACGCCGGGGTGGGCCAACGCCTTGCTGCTGTTGACGGACACAATTTCAGCATGCGCATGGTCCGAGCGCACGAAGACGCCGTACAACTGCCCCGGCACATTCCAGTCCGCAGCGTATTTGCCGGTGCCGGTGATCAGGCGAAAGTCTTCAACGCGCTTGCCGTCGTGGTGATGGTCGTGCGTGTCCATAAGGGCTGTGTTCCTTGGTCAGTCGGGGAAAAATGGAAGACGTACATGGCAACCCGCGTATGTGCAGATTGCCAGCGCCGCTCTGCCACGAAAAATTACATAACTATTTGTTTTTAAATGATTTTATTTTTGTTTTACCGCTTGCACTGCATGCCACAATTTTGCCGGCGTGAGCGGCATGTCGAGCTTTTGCACGCCCAGCGGACGCAGCGCGTCAATCGTGGCATCGACCAGTGACGGGATCGACGCGGTGCAGCCGGATTCGCCCATGCCCTTCACACCCAACGGGCTTACCTTGCTCACGGTGGGGTGCTCTTCGCCGCGCAACTCGCGCAGCAAGCCGGCGCGCGGCATCACGTAATCCATGAAGCTCGCCGTCAGCGGCTGTCCGGATTTCGGGTCGTAGACGATATGTTCGCCGAACACCTGACCCGCGCCCTGTACCACGCCGCCGTGCAACTGGCCCTCCACAATGGCGTGGCTGATCACCACGCCGCAGTCGTCCACCGCAGAGTACGACACGATTTCCGGTGCGCCGGTTTCCGCGTCGACTTCCACTTCGGTGATGTGGCAACCATTGGGGAAGGTCGAGCCGAACTTGCCACCACCCCTGAAGGTGACGGTTTTGGTTTTGGCCAGATCGGCGAGTTTGACGGTGTTGGGCGCTTGATCAGAGCGGAACTCGCCCTTGGCGTATTGCACCTGCGACGGCTCCACCTTGAGCTCCAGCGCCGCCATGGATTTGCCTTCTTCAATCAGTTTTTGCGCCGCCACGTAACACGCGCTGCCGGCACCCACCATGGTGCGCGAACCGCCGGTGCCGTTGCCCACCAGCTTGGTGCCCGGCGCACATTGCACCACCTTGACGCGCTCCATCGCGATGCCGAGGGCATCCGACACGATCATCGCCATCGTGGTTTCGTGGCCATGGCCTTGCGTCTTGGCCACGGTGAAAACCGTGAGGTTGCCCTGGGAATCCAGTTCCAGATCGACATCGTCTGTGGGCGCGTTGCCGGCGCCGGTGGGCTCGATCACCACCGAAATGCCCCTGCCGCGCAGTTTGCCGTTGGCCGCCGACTGCGCGCGGCGTGCTTCAAAGCCGTTCCAGTCCGAGAGCTTCAGCGCTTGTTGCAGCATGCCCGGAAAATCGGCATTTTCATACACCGAGCCGAGCGGCGTTTTGTACGGATAGGCGTCGTTGGCTATGAAATTGCGCCGCCGCAATTCGGCGCCATCGATACCGAGTTCGACCGCGGCCTGACTCACAATGCGCTCGACTGCATAGGCAACGTCGGGACGTCCCGCGCCACGGTACGCGCCCACCGGCGTGGTATTGGTCAGCGGCACGCGGAAATTCGCGTACAGCGCGGGAATTCGATACACACCAGTCATGCAGGTGGCGGTGTTGCGGATGTGGCCTTGCGGTCCCGGGGCGAGGTACGCGCCAAAGTCGGCGATCCAGTCAAAGCGCATCGCCAGAAATTTGCCGTCTTTGTCCATCGCCAGCTGCCCGTCAATCAGCGTGGCGCGGCCGTGGTTGTCGGCGAGAAACGCCTCCACGCGCGTCGCCACCCACTTCACCGGCTTGCCGGTGGCCTTTGCCGCCAGCATCATTGCCACATATTCCGGATACGCGGGTGAACGCTGGCCGAAGCCGCCGCCGACATCGCGCACTTCGAGGATCAGCTTGTCTTGCGGCACCTTGGAGTACGTCGACAGCGCCCCACGAATGTTGGTGACACCCTGCATCGGCACGTTGAACCAGTATTCGCCGCTTGCCGCATCGTAGCGCACCAGCGCGGCGCGCGGCTCCATCGGGCTCGGCGATACCCGCGTGGAGAGCACCTTGAGCCGCGTCACGTGCGCGGCACCCTTGATCGCAGCGGCCACGGCCTGCTCGTCGCCGGCTTCGGCTTCGAAAACCAGATTGCCCGGCACGGCCTCATCCAGTTGCGGCGCGCCCGCCGCCAGCGCTTCTTCGCCATTGGTGATTGCCGGCAGCTCGCGGTACTGGATTTCGACCAGCTCCGCGGCATCGGCCGCCACGGCGGCGCTTTCCGCCACCACCATCACCACCGCCTCGCCGGCAAAGCGCACCTTGCGGTGCGCCAGCACCGGCCGTTCGAGCACGTGCGGTTTCATGCCGTTGCGTCCCGGGAACGCCGATAACGCATTCTGTGCCTTGACGTAACCCGCCGCCACGGCGTCTTCGCCGGTGAAGACACGCACCACGCCCGGATGGGCCGCCGCGCGCGCCGTGTTGACGGACACGATCTCGGCATGCGCGTGGTCCGCGCGCACAAAGTGCGCATATAGCTGTCCCGGCAGATTCCAGTCCGCGGCAAAGCAGCCTGTGCCGGTGATAAGGCGCATGTCTTCGACGCGCTTTCCATCGTGATGAGCGCTGTGGTGTGCAGTGTCGTGAGTGTCCATGGCGTAATCTTCCCCGAATCTTATTGGAACGCGCATACTAAACCCGCCGGGCGCTGGCCGCCAGTTCGCGCGGCACTGGTTTGTGATCGGGCAGGTGACACAGCCGCGCCGGCGGCATTACACTCCCTGCACGTCCACATACCCCGGGGTTGCCCAATGCCACGACTGCTGCTTGTGCCCGCTCTCCTGTTGCCGATGGCGTTTGCCAGCGCCGCGGACTATCCCATCCGACCGATCCGCGTGGTGGTGCCCTTTGTGGCCGGCGGCGGCACTGACTTGCTGGCGCGACTGGTAGCGCAGCGCATGGGTGACCTGCTCGGGCAGCAGATCGTGGTCGATAACCGCGGTGGCGCGGCCAGCACCCTCGGCACGCAGATTGTCGCCAAGGCGGCCCCGGATGGTTACACGCTGGGTATTTTCGACACCGCGTTTGCGATCAATCCGTCGGTGACCAAGAATCTGCCGTACGATTCCGTGCGCGATTTTGCCTTCATCGCAATCATTGCCACTTCGCCGTCACTGCTGGTGACCCATCCGGGTCTCAAGGTGCGCACGCTGCAGGAGCTGATCGCGCTGGCCAGGCGCAAACCGGGTGAAATCAAATTTGCCTCGTCCGGCGTCGGCACCTCGGGGCACCTGACGGCGCAGATGTTCATGACCGCCGCAAAAGTCCACCTGCTCCACGTGCCGTTCAAGGGCGCCGGCGCCTCCATCGTCGATGTGATCGGCGGTCATACCGACCTCACTACCGTGGTGCCGGGATCAGTGGCGCCGCACCTGAAAACCGGCGCGCTGCTGCCGCTGGCCATTACCGGCAAGCAGCCTTACCACATGCTGCCGGACGTGCCGACGTTTGCCAGCCAGGGTCTGGCCTCGGTGAACCCGGGCGCATTTCGCTTTCTCGCGGCGCCGGCGGGCGTGTCCGCGCCGGTACAAAAAAAGCTGGCCGGCGTCATGCGCACGGTGCTGGAGTCGGCTGACCTGCGCAAGCGTCTGGCGGACAACGGCTTCGATGCCGAATTGCATACGGAAGCGGAAGCCCGCGCCTACATCACGCAGGAAATGCGCAAATGGCAGCAGGCGGTCAAAGAAGCGGGACTGTGATCGCGAACGCTATTTCTTCGCCAGTTCCAGATCGACCAGCAGCGACCTGATCACCGGGTATTCCGCCTCCATGCGCTGCTTCATGGGTGCGGCGCGCACGAATTGCGTGATGCCGCTGCGCAGTTCCATTTCGGCCTTCCACTCCGGTGATTCCACCAGCCGCGCGTATATATTTTCCCAGTACGCGACCTGCGCCGGCGTGATGCCTTTGGCGCCGAACATCGCGCGCCAGTTGAATACCACGGCATTGGCGCCCTGGTCGCGCCAGGTCGGTACATCCGCAAAAAAGCCCGGCACGCGTTCGTTGCCGGATACCGCAATCACGCGCGCCACGCCGGTTTTGACGTGCGGCTCCCAGCTGCCCAGCGACACCGGCACCACGTCGATATGGCCGCCGAGCATCGCGGTAATCGCCAGCGCACCTGAGTTGAAGATGACATTGCGCGTCTTGCGCACATCGATGCCCGCGCTTTTGAGCGCCGCCGCCACGCCCTGATGATTGATGTTGCCCAGACTGGTGGCGATGCCGAAGCTATGCGCGGCCGGGTCTTTCTTCAGGCGCTCGATCAGGTCGCGGCCCGACTTGATCGGCGAATCCGCCTTCACCGCGATGCCGATGTATTCGCCGAACAGAATCGCGATCGGCGTGAAATCGGTGTAGGCCCCCCTGCCCATGACCTGTGAGGCGAGAATGCCCTGGTCGCCGTGATACAGATAATGCGCGTTGCCCGGATACTGCTTCAGATAGGTGCGCAACACCGCGCCCATGCCGCCGCCCTTGTTCTGGATGGTGATCGGCGCATCGAAATAGCGCTGCGTCTGGAAGGTACGCTGCATGGTGCGAGCCACATTGTCCGGGCCGCAGCCGGGCGCACAGCCGACGATGATCTCGACGGTGCGGTCGGGCTTCCAGCCCTGCGCGGCAGCGGGTTGCGCGGCGCCGGCCAATCCGGCGGCCAGCCACAGGGACAACAAGGGCAGTGACGCGGCGAATTTCATGAATCCTCCCGGGAAAGTGGGCGTGCTCGTATTATCGTGTGGCGGCAAAATTTCTGCACCTCACGGCTTTGCCAGATCCAGCGCCACCAGCAGCGCCTTGACCTCGACATATTCCTCGTCCATGCGTTTCTTCATCGACGCGGCACCGTTGAACTGGCTGACGCTGCCGCGCAGCTTCATTTCCGCTTTCCACTCGGGCGTGGCGCTCAGACGCTGAAAAACGTTCTCCCAGTAGGAAACTTGGGGCGCCGTCATTCCCTTGGGACCGTACATTGCGCGCCAGTTGAACACCACTGTGTCCACGCCCTGCTCGCGCCACGTCGGGATGCCCGAAAATACTTCCGGCAGGCGTTCGGGCGCGGACACCGCAATCACCCGCACCGCGCCGCTCCTGATGTGGGGTTCCCACAGGCCCACCGATACCGGTACCGTATCAACGTGGCCGCCGAGCAGGGCAGTGATTGCCTGTGCACCCGAATTGAACGTGACATTACGCATCTTGCGCACATCGATGTTTGCGCTTTTGAGCGCGCTCGCCAGACCCTGATGATTGGTGGTGCCCATACCGCCGGCAGCAAGACCAACGGTATGCAAGGCGGGGTTCGCCTTGAGCCGGGCAATTAAATCGCGGCCCGACTTGATTGGCGAATCCGCTTTCACCGCGATGCCGACGTATTCCCCATACAGAATCGCCACCGGGGTGAGATCGTTGTAGTTGTAGCGTCCCATCGCGTGACCGGCGAGCGCACCCCGGTCGCTGTGAAACAGATAGTGGCCGTTGCCGTCGAATTGTTTCAGGTAGCTGCGTGCCACTGCGCCGCTACCGCCCGGCTTGTTCTGCACTGTCAGCGGTACATCAAAATAGCGGTGGGTCTGGAACATGCGTTGCAACGCGCGCGCCATATTATCGGGACCGCATCCCGGCGCACAGGACAGGACGATTTCGACCGCGCGCTCCGGTTTCCAGCCTTGCGCCGATGCGGACAGTGGCGTGCCGCTGAACAGCGCGGCGGCCAACAGTATTGTTGTCAGCGTGTGCAGTGATGGGGCAAGCGTCATGATTCTGCCTCCGACGGCCTATCGAATAGAAAGGTCTATAACCATATGATTTTATTGATTATTTTATACGCAAGAACCGCTGGCATGGCTATCCGCGTGGGCGCCGCGCGCGGCAGCGATACCATTATCGTTCCTCATGATGACGGGCACTCTATGCCCCGCAAACCGCGCGGTCAATGCCGCCGGAATTGATTCGTCACTGCACCATGCCCAACTCCGCCAGCGTCTTGCGCAGGCGCGCGTATTCCTTGTCGAGCACAGCGGGCAGGTCTTTGGCGCCGATCAAGTCGATACTCCAGTTATTCGTGTCCGCGAACTTTTTTGCTTCCGCGCCGCGCATGGCCTTGGTGAACACCGCCTCCCAGTAGGCCGCCTGCGCCGGCGTAATACCCCTTGGTCCGAAGATCGTGAACCAGGTTGGCGCGACCACGTCGAAGCCCTGCTCGCGCAGGGTGGGCACATCCGGCAGCAGCGGCAGCCGCTGTGCCTGCAGGGCGCCGATCAGGCGCAGCTTGCCGGTGCTCGACATCGCGTGCGCGCTGCCGGAACTGGAAATCCCGGCGCTGACGTGTCCGCCCGCGACTTGCGTGGCGGTGATGCTGCCCGAGGCATTCACCACCACCTTGAGCTTGCGTGCATCAGCGCCCACCATGCGCGCCAGTTCCGCCAGCGCGATATGCGATGAATTGCCGGCGCTGGTGGAGAACGCAAAGCTGTGGCCGCCGACGTCTTTTGCCAGTCCAGTGGCGAGGTCTTTTACGGTACGCATGGGCGACGCGGTGTTCACGTACATCACCAGATCGCCATCGAAGGCCTTGATGATCGGTGTCAGATCGCGATGCGGGGGGCCGCCGCCAGCGTGGATCGCCGAGGTCACCCAGCTTGATCCCAGCACGACAAGGTAGTGCGGATCGCCTGCGTGGGTGTTGAGGTAGGCAACCGACAGCGCCTGTCCCTGGCCCGGCTTGTTGATCACGTTGATCGGCACCGCCAAGGCATTGCTGTCGGTGAGAATCTTTTGCAGCACGCGGCCCATGCGGTCGTTGGCGCCGCCGGCTTGCGCACCGATGACGAGTTCGACGGCCTTGCGCGGTCTCCACGGTGTGTCGGCGGCATGCGCCGTCGCGATCGTGGTGACGGCTGCGGCGATCACTATTGAAAGAAGGTTTTGCATGGATAACGCGGTGATCGTCATGTTGTGTCAGCGTGTTGACTTGGCGCGAGAAGTCTGCGACTAATCACCGAGCGCTGTCAATTCAACGTCAGGTCATTCTCAGAGGGCGCAGCCATGTCCGCGACCACCGCACCGCAAACCCTGATCGACAAGATCTGGAATCAGCATGTCATACGCGAGCTGTCCGATGGCCGCACGCTGCTGCACATCGACCGTCATTTTCTGCACGATGGCACCAACCGCCAGGCATTTGACGGCCTGCGCCGCATCCAGCGGCCGGTGCGCAATCTCAATCTCAATTTCGCGGTGGTCGATCACATCCTGTCGACGCTGCCGGGGCGCACCGGCGAATCGCATCCGCCGGGCATCGAGCGCATTCATGCGTTGCGCGACAACTGCCGGCAATTTTCGGTGCAACTGTTCGACGTCAACGATGCGCAGCAGGGCATCGCGCATGTGATATCGCCCGAACTGGGCATCACCCTGCCGGGTTGCACGCTGGTGTGCGGCGACAGCCACACCGCGACCAACGGCGGGTTGGGGGCGATGGCGTGGGGCATCGGCACCACCGAGGTGATGCATGTGGTGGCGGCACAGGCGCTGTTATTGCGCAAGCAACAGCAGTTGCGCATCACCTTCAATGGCCGTATCGGCCCCGGTGTGGGCGCGAAGGACATGATTCTGTATTTCATGGCGCGCCACGGCGTCACCGCCGGCACCGGCTGCGCGGTGGAATACGCCGGCCCGGCGATACGCGCGTTGCCGATCGAAGCGCGCATGACGATCTGCAACATGTCGATCGAGTTCGGCTCGCGCTGCGGCATTGTCGCGCCCGATGATGCGACGCTCCAGTACGTTGCCGGCCGCCCGTATGCACCCACGGGCGCGCTGTGGGATCGCGCCGTTGCCGAATGGCAGACGCTGGCGTCGGACGACGGCGCGCCCTTTGATCGCGAAATCGAGATCGATTGCGGCCGTATCGGCCCGCAGGTGACCTGGGGCAATTCGCCGCAGGAAGCCGTCGCCATCGACGAGCCGTTGCCCGATCCCGCGGCGATCGCGGACAGTGCCCGCCGCGAAGCACTGGCGCGTGCCTACAGCTACATGGACCTTGCGCCCGGACGCACCATGGAAGGGGTGCCGATTGACATTGCGTTTATCGGCTCATGCACCAACAGCCGCCTGTCGGACCTGGAGGCCGCAGCGACTGTGGTGCGCGGACGCAAGGTAGCCAAAGGCGTGACGGCCCTGGCAGTGCCGGGATCGATGGCGGTCAAGGCCGCGGCGGAAGCGAAAGGACTGGACAAGGTGTTTCGCGACGCGGGCTTCGAATGGCGCAATGCCGGTTGCTCGATGTGCGTCGGCAGCAACGGCGACCTGGTGCCGCCGGGCAAGCGCTCGATCTCCACCACCAACCGTAATTTCGAACATCGCCAGGGACCGCACAGCCGCACGCATCTGGCGGGACCGGCGATGGTAGCCGCGGCGGCGGTAAGCGGCTGCATCACCGATGTGCGCAAACTGATTCAGTAGGAGCCGCGACCTTGGAACCGTTTACCGTAGTCAAAGGCATTGCAGCGCCGATGCTGATGCCCAACATCAACACCGACGCCATTACGCCGATGGCGGCGGGGCGCTCCACGTCCGTCGATCTGGGCAAAATGCTGTTCAACAACTGGCGCTACAACCTCGATGGCAGCGAGATAGCCGAATTTATTCTGAACCGGCCGCCGTTCAGAAACAGCCGGTTTATTGTCGCGGGTGAGAACTTCGGCTGTGGCAGCTCGCGCGAACGTGCGGTGTGGGCGCTGATGCGCTTCGGTATTCGCGCGGTAATTGCACCGAGCTTTGCCGATATTTTCCGCGACAACGCGTATCAGAACGGTCTGCTGCCGGTGGTGATCGGCGAGGCGGATTGCGCGGCGCTCGGCGCCACGCTGGCAACCGCAAGCGATCCGCAGATCACCGTCGATCTGCAGCGCTGCGTGGTGCAGACGCCGGAGGGATGTGAACTCACGTTCAGCGTGCCGGCGGAACGGCGCGACGCGCTGATGGCGGGTCTGGATGAAATCGACGTGATCCTGAGCATGGAAGCCGACATCGAAAATTATCAGCGCGAGGATCGCCGGCGGCGGCCCTGGATCTACCTCGACCGGTAAATT
>CADECM010000020.1:29333-64627 GCA_902825845.1 uncultured beta proteobacterium | reverse complement strand
GTGTATTCCCAGTAGTCTTCCAGCGTTTCGCCCTTGTACGCGAACACCGGTATGCCACGCGCGGCAATCGCGGCCGCGGCGTGATCCTGCGTGGAAAAGATATTGCAGGACGCCCAGCGCACGTCGGCGCCCAGTTCCGCCAGCGTTTCGATCAGCACGGCGGTCTGGATCGTCATGTGCAGCGAGCCGGCGATGCGCGCGCCCTTCAGCGGCTGCTTGCCTTTGTACTCTTCGCGGGTTGCCATCAGACCGGGCATTTCGGTCTCGGCAATGGCGATTTCCTTGCGGCCGAAGTCGGCCTGCTTGATGTCAGCTACGATGTAATCGGGAGATTTGGCGCTCATCACGCGCTCCTTTCAGTGTTATGAAAAAAGTTCGTGAGCGCCGTTGCGGGGGTCGGAACGCGGATGAATCCGCTCAAACCCGGCGCCAAGCCTGGCCGGTTCGTGTCAATCAACGAACCGGTCGCAACGCTCCTCGGCGCGGGCGGCATTATAACGCAAGCGTTTCGCGCGGCCAGCCGGGTTGTCAGCGCGCCGTTAAATCCATCACGGCCGCGTGCAAACAACGCCGCACGGCACGTACGACACGAATTGCGCGCAATTCAGGCCTGAACTTCCACCATTTCGAAGTCTTCCTTGGTCGCGGAACAATGCGGGCACGACCAGTCTTCGGGCACGTCCTCCCAGCGCGTGCCCGGCGCGATGCCTTCATCGGGAATGCCGAGCGCTTCTTCGTACACAAATCCGCACAGAATGCACATCCATTTCTTGTCGTTCATCGCCATGCCCCGGGTTTCGCGTATTTCTGTAACATAATGATTTTAAACAATATTTTCTAGTCGTCTCGCCGCGCCAGCTTTACGCCCAGTTGCTTGAGCTTGCGATACAGATGTGTGCGCTCCAGTCCCACCACTTCAGCCACACGGCTGATGTTGCCGCCTTCCTGCTCAAGGTGATACTCGAAATAGGCGCGCTCGAACGCATCGCGCGCCTCGCGCAGCGGCTGGTCGAACGCGAGCACCTGTTGCGGCGCTTCGTGTGCCGGCTCGGGCAGCACGCGCGTCACTTGCTCGACCGAGATTTCGTCGGTATGCGCGGTTTGCGCCAGGGTGCGCACCACGCTTTCCAGTTGCGTGACGTTGCCCGGCCAGTCGTAGTTGCGCAGCGCGTTGAGTGCCGCGGTCGACAGCTGCCGCGGCGGGATTTCCTTGGCCTCGATCATTTGGTTGAGAATCAGCCCTGCAATCTCGGGAATGTCTTCGCGATGCTGCTTCAGACTGGGCACGACGATGGTCATTACCGACAGCAGTTCGTAGAGCCGCGCGTCGAATTCACCTTCAGAAGCCACGTCCGCCAGCGGTCGCGACGCGCCGCACACCACCCGCGTATTGGAACGGGCGACCTTGGACAGCAGCAGCAGCATGCCTTTTTGCTCGGCGCGGGTGAGTGTCGCGGCGTCATGCACGAACAAGGTGCCGTCGCGCGCCTGATTCAGCAGCTCAATCGGCTGATCCGCGAGTTGCGCGTTGGATTCCGGCGTCACCCAGGGCGTGTTGCGCGTGTGCAGCACGCGCGCGCACACTTCGATGCCGCTGCCGGGCTCGCCCACCAGCACCACCGGTGTCCGCATGGCGGCAATGCGTTCGAGCCGCTGTTTCAGGTCGGCAATCAGCGGCGATCGCCCCAGTGCCGCCAGCGACGCGTTGGGCTGGGGCTGCGCGGCACCATGTTTGAGCGCCTTGTTGACCGATGTCAGCAGCTTTTGCAGGGCAATGGGTTTTTCCAGAAAATCGTAGGCGCCGATACGCGTGGCCTCGACCGCGGTATCAATGGTGCCGTGTCCCGACATCATCACCACCGGCATGGTGAGCAGGCCGCTGCTTGCCCATTCCTTGAGCAGCGTGATGCCGTCGGTATCCGGCATCCATATGTCGAGCAGCACCAGATCGGGCCGCGCCTGCTGCCGCCACGCGCGCGCTTCCGTGGCATTTTGCGCGAGCTCCACTTTGTAGCCCTCGTCGGCCAGAATCTCCGACAGCAGCTCGCGGATGCCCATTTCGTCGTCTACAACCAGAATTTGTTGCATGACTGATTACCTTCCCGGGTTCATTGTAATGCCGTGCAAAATGTGGGTGGGGTTGGCGCGTTTTTCATGCCGCGCTCGGCTCGCGCTGCGCCGCAGCGGCAGGCAGGTTGATCACGACCTGCGCGCCGCGCGGTTCAATATTGCGGATGGCGACGCTGCCGCCATGTTCCTCGACAATCTTTTTCACGATCACCAGGCCCAGTCCGGTGCCCTTGGGTTTGGTCGTGACGTAGGGTTCAAACACGCGCTGCATCAGGTGTTCGGGAAAACCGCTGCCGTTGTCGGTCACCGTAAAGCGCACGCCATTGGCGGCGGGCGCGCTCGCCACCGTGATGCCGGGCGCCGCGGATTCGCCCATCGCGTCCTGCGCGTTCTGCAGCAGATTGTGAATGACCTGGCGCAACTGCGCGGCGTCACCAACGATGCGCGGCAGCGCGGGCGAAAGTTCAAGCCGGATGCGCGAGCCCAGTGATTCGTACAGCGTCAGTACCTCGCGCACCAGCGCATTGAGGTCCAATTCGCGCATCGCCGGTTCCGGCGCGCGCGCGTACTGGCTGAAGGCATCGACCATGCGCTTGAGCGCGGTGACCTGATTGACAATGGTATGGGTGGAGCGCTCCAGCATCGCGGCGTCGGCTGCCTCCAGCTTGGGCTGGAGTTTCAGCTGCAGCCGCTCCGCCGAGAGCTGTATCGGCGTCAGCGGATTCTTGATTTCGTGCGCCAGCCGCCGCGCCACCTCGGCCCAGGCCGCGTCGCGCTGCGCCTGCAGCACGTGCGTCACATCATCGAACACCACCACGTAACCGCTTTCCATACCCTGCGTGCCGTGCTGCAGGGGTTTGCCGCGCAGCAGCAGCTGCTGCTCGCCGGTGGGCGTTTGCCGCGCGGTCTGGCTCTCCCATTCCTCGCCGTTGGCGCCTTTGAACCAGTCCGCGATTTCCTGCCCCAGCACGCCCAGCGATTCGTCGACACGGCCCCACGCGCCGGTGCCGAGGCCGATCAGCGCGCCGGCCTGTATGCCCTCGAGCCCCAGCAGGGTGGTGGCGCTGGGATTGGCGCTGTGCAGTGTCATCTGCGCGTCGAATACCAGCACCCCGGTGGACAAGTGCGCCAGTATGCTTTCGAGATAGGCTTTTGCTTTCACCACTTCGGCCTGATTGCGCTCGGCCAGATCGCGCGCATCTTCGAGCTGGCGCGTCATGCTGTTGAAGGATTGCGTCAGCTGTCCCAGTTCATCGCTGCTGGCCACCGCCGCACGGCGGCTGAAATCGCCCTGCGCCACCGCGCGCGTGCCTTCGGCCAGCGCGTTGAGCGGCGCAGAAAATTCCTCGGACAGAAAAATGGCCGCCGCCAGCGCGGCCAGCAACGACAGCAGCAGTGTCAGTGTCAGTGTGGTCCCATAAAGGCGCTTCAGGCCCAGTCGCCCGACCACCAGTTCCTGGTACTCGCGATAGCCCGACTGCACGGTTTCCGCGTTCTGTGCCAGGCGCGGCGGCACGACGTAGATCAGTTGCAGCGCCCGCGCTTCGTCGGCCAGCGACAGCGGGTTCACCGGCGTCACCACGCGCAACAGCAGGCCGCGGTCGGGCGTGGCGTCGGCTACCGCATACGTTTGCTGCGTGCGCAGCAGGCGCAGCGCCTCTGCCGGCGGCGCATCGGGCATCACGCCCGCGCGCTCGTTGCCGGCAGTGGCGATGACCTTGCCGCGCTGGGTGTAGAGCGTGGCCTCGTGCGCCCCGGCCTGTTCGCGCAGCGTGTTCAGCGCAACCGCATGTTCGGCCACCGGACGCAGCGACAACTGCAGCGCCGTGGCGCTGGCCTTGCTCTTCAAATCCCTGAGCATGTTGTCGAGCACGTCCTGGCTGAGCTTGAGTCCGCCCTCGAGCGCCTTGTCCACCTTGACGTTAAACCACGATTCAATGCTTCTGCCCATGTACTGCATCGACATGCCATATAGCAGGGCGCCCGGCACCACTGCCATCAGCGACAGCAGCAGCATCAGGCGCACCGTGAGTCTGGTGCCAAACACGCCTGTCTTCAGCCGCCGGCGCAGCATCACCAGCTGCCGTATTACCAGGATCGCCAGCAACGTGGCGATCGTGCCGTTGAGTACCAGCAGGCCAAGATAGTGCCGGGCAAACAGCGCGGTATTGGCGCTGGCGGTGGCAAGCAGGAACAGGCCGACCGCGCACAGGCCGACCAGCAGCACGATGGCGAAACGCCGCCGCCGCGACGGCGTGCCGCTGCCGAGCGGATGGGTCGGCGTGGCCGGCCGCGCTGTCATGGCGTTACCGTCCAGCGGTACCAGTCCGATGCAATATCCCAGGTCCGTCCGGTGTGCAGCTGGAACGGCTTGGGCAGCAGCGCCGTGTCCAGACGCAGGCGCAGCGACGCGGGATAGGTGGTGCCTTTTTGCAGGGCGCCGGGATCAAGGTCAAGACGGCGCCGTACCCGGCTCATGCTGTCCAGCGCATCGTTAAGCGACGTGAAGTTCTGGTACAGCGAGCCGGTGCCGACGCGGTACTGGCGCGTGAGCGTGTTGTACGACAGCCGCCGCTCCTGCCGCACCACGGCGACCTTTTCGTTGGTCCAGTACCAGCGCGGGCGTATCAATTCGTGCTCCAGCACGAAATACAGCGGCACGCCCTTGTGCAGGGCGTCGTCCACGACCTTCGTCAGGCGCACGTCGAAGCTCGCCTCCAGCACATAGCCGTCATCGCTGGCGATGACCGCCGCGCTGCGCACGTCGATGCCGGCGCCGAGGGCCATTGCCGTGCACAACAGGGTGGCCAATGCGGCAATGGCCGCCGCCACACAACGGACAAACGCGCGCGCTGTCCGGACTGGCACGGCGTCAGGTTTTTTGCAGCAATGCGTAATAGAACCCATCGTGCACGGCATCCGGCAGTATCTGTCCCGCATGTTGCTGAGGCGCGTCTGGAAATTCTTCGGCGGGAAGCGCTACGCGTTGGGCATCGCTGTTAAGCTCAAGCAGGCGCGCGATCTGAAGTTGATTTTCTTCCCTGAACACCGAACATGTCACATACAGGAATTTACCACCTGGCGCCAGCAGCCGCCACAGGGCGTCGACGATCGCTTGCTGGCGCTGCGCGAAGCGCGGGATGTCGCTTTCGCGCCGTGACCACTTGATATCGGGATGACGCCGCGTGACACCGGATGCCGTGCACGGCACGTCCGCGAGGATGCGATCGAACGGCACGCCGTCCCACCACGCATCGGGATCCGCCGCGTCACCGCGGATGATGTCGGCTGCGAGTCCGAGGCGCAGTAGATTGGAGGATACGCGCGCCAGGCGTTCGGGATTCTGATCGACCGCGGTCAACCTCATCTGCGCGAGTTCGAGCAGGTGCGCGCTCTTGCCGCCGGGTGCGGCGCAGGCGTCGAGCACGCGCATGCCGTCGCGCGCATCGAGCAGCGGCGCGGCGCGCTGCGCCGAGGCATCCTGCACGGACACCAGACCTTCGGCAAAACCCGGAATCTGCTGCACCGGCAGCGGCTTGTCGAGCACCACGGCATGGCGCTCCAGCGCGCGCGCGGCGATGCCGGCGGCGGCCAGTCGTTCAAGGCAGGCATCGCGCGCGATGCGCCGCGCATTGACGCGCAAGGTGAGCGGGGCATGCTGGTTGCCCGCCTGAAGAATGGCCGCAAAGGCGTCCGGATACTGCACGCGCAACCGCTCAATCCACCACTGGGGAAACGAATAGCGTGCGACTTCAGTACGCTCGCTCGCGGACTGAAGTTCCGTCCTGCGCCTCAGGAAAGTCCGCAGCACGGCGTTGACCAAGCCCTTGGCCGGCGCGGCGCGCAGGACCGCGCACGCGCGCACGGCATGATCGACCACCGCATGCGGCGCGGCGCGGGTGTGCAGCAATTGATACAGCGCAATGCGCAGCAACTGCCGCAACCGTTCGTCGCGCAGCGGTTTGTCGAGCAGGGGCTCGAGCATCGCATCCAGCGCACCCAGATGACGCAGCACGCCATAGCACAGGTCCTGCACCAGCGCGCGCTGCCCGGTGTTCCCGGGGGGCATGCCGCGCCATGCGGCGGCCAGTTCGCTGTCGAAATTGCGTCCGGCCAGCACGCGCCCGAGCACCGCCACCGCCTGCGCTTGCGCGTCCTGCATCAGGGCGCGGCAACGCCAAAACGCGCGCCCGGCTCGATGCCGTGACCCGCCAGAAAGGTCGCGGCGGCAAGGCGCCTCCCGCCGGGGCGCTGCAATTCGAGCACCTCGAGCGCGCCCGTACCGCAGGCGATCACCAGTGTGCCGGGTGTTCCGGCGCACACCACGCCGGGCGCGCCGGCCCCGCCGGCGGCAACGCGCGCGCGCCAGATCTTGATGCGCTCATCGCCCAGCGCGCACACGGCGCCGGGGAACGGGTTGTAGGCACGAACCTTGAGCGCGATGTGCGCCGCGTCTTCGCGCCAGTCGATGCAGGCTTCGGACTTGGCAATCTTGGCCGCATAGGTCGCCAGCGCGGCGTCCTGCTTTACCGGCGGCGGCAATTTGTCCAACGCGGCCACGATCAACTCGGCACCCAGAACGGCAAGACGGTCATGCAATTCGCCCGCGGTTTCCTGTGCCCCGATGGCGGTTGCACGCGCAAGCAAAATGTCGCCGGTATCCAGCCCGGCGTCCATTTGCATGATGGTGACCCCGGTTTGAGCATCGCCGGCCAGAATGGCGCGCTGAATCGGTGCCGCCCCGCGCCAGCGCGGCAGCAGCGACGCATGGATATTCAGGCAACCGAGCCGGGGTATGGCCAGGATATCCGCGGGAAGAAGCAATCCATAGGCCGCAACGATCATCGCGTCCGCTTTTGCTGCCGCGACCAGGGCGCGCGCGGCGTCGGTCTTGAGTGTGAGGGGTTGCTCTAATATAAATTCTTGATTTTGTGCTATTTTTTTTACTTCGGACGGCACGAGCTTGAGCCCACGCCCGGTTGGTCGATCAGGCTGAGTAATCACTAACACCAGATCGTGCCCGGCCTTGATCAGTGCCTGCAATGCGATTGCGGCAAACGCCGGCGTACCCGCGAAAATGAGCCTCATTTAGCCGGATGACTGTCTTCGCGCTGGCGCTTCTTGATTTTGGCGAGAATGCGCTGCTGCTTCAGCCGTGACAGCTTTTCGACAAACACCTTGCCTTCCAGATGGTCCATTTCGTGCTGAATACATACGGCCTGCAGCCCTTCCGCAGCCCATTCAAACGGCTGGCCGTCGATGCCCAGCGCACGCACGCGGATGTTTTGCGCGCGACGCAGCTTTTCGTAAATGCCGGGTACTGACAGGCAGCCTTCATCAAAATCCGCCTCGCCGCTTGCCGCAATCAGTTCTGGATTGACAAAAGCGAGTAATTCGTCACGCGTGGGTGAGGTGTCGATGACTATAATTCGCAAATGTACATTGACCTGTGTTGCAGCCAGGCCAACACCAGGCGCGGCATACATGGTTTCACCCATGTCATTGATTAAATTACGAATATCGTCATTTACCCGCACAACGGGTGCAGCCACGGTATGCAGGCGCGGGTCGGGATACAGCAGTATAGGTAGTTTCGCCACAAAAAGTCTTGCTAATAGAATTAACTAGATGCAGAATTTAAACCAATTTGTGATGTTGCGCCGGGAGCGGTCGCGACGCACATCGGCGCGCTTGCAAAGTGGTGCAACGGGCAGGTAACAGGTTGCCGGATCAGGTATTACCGCCTGCATCGCACCTGTCCGCCGTGCCAGGCACAAGCGCGTGTAAATTCACTGAGGTACGGGCTATGTCTATGAAAACGAGAATTATATCGCTGCTGCTGGTGATGAGTTCGTGCGCCTTGTCCGCAGTGTCTGGCGCTCAGGACATCAAGGCCAATGCACCGGATCGCTACACCGTGCAGCGTGGCGACACCTTGTGGGGTATATCCGGCCGCTATCTCACCTCGCCGTGGAACTGGCCGCGGCTGTGGGGCATGAACCGCACGCAGGTGCGCAATCCGCATCGTATTTACCCGGGCGACGTGTTGGTGCTGGACCGCAGCACCGGGCAACTGCGGGTCGACGATGGCGCCGCGACACTGTCGCCGCGCATTCGTACGGAGGATATTGCCGAGGCCGTGCCGACCATACCGCCTTCGGCGATTGAGGCATTTATTTCGCGCCCGATGGTGATTGGCGAAAATGAACTGGACGATGCGCCCCGCATCATGGCCACCGAGGAGTCGCGCGTGGTCGTCGGCGCGGGCAACATCGCGTATGTCAAAGGGCTGACCCAGGATAAGGGCGCAAACTGGCACATCTACCGCCGTGGCGACAAGCTGGTCGATCCCGACACCGGCGTCACGCTGGGTTACCTGGGGCTGTATCTGGGTGACGCGATCGTGCGCAAATTCGGTGACGTGAGCCGCATTGAAGTCACCAAGTCCGTGCAGGAAATCTATACCGGCGACCGCTTGGTAGCCATCAGCAACTCGGCGCCTGTGTTTTCCTACGTGCCGCGCGCGCCCGGCAGCGCGGTCAAAGGCCGTGTGATGTCGCTCAATGACAATCTGTTCGAGACCGGCCGCTACTCGGTGGTGTCGTTGTCGCGCGGCGCCAAGGATGGTCTGGAGCCGGGCCATGTGCTTGCGTTGCAGCGCAGCCCGACGGCGTCGCGCTACTCCCTGCGCACCAGTGCAGTGCTGGGGCGCACCGGACCCACCGGCAACGACGGCCGGCGGCCCTATTACGAAGAACAGCTGAACGTGCGCAACAGGCCGGTTTTCGACAATCCCAAGGCGATTGATGATGCCGATATTGCCGGCATTCCCGCCGAGCGCTATGGCCTGGTGATGGTATTTCGCACCTTCGAGCGCGCGTCGTTTGCGCTGGTGATGCAGGCAAGCCTGCCGGTTGCCATCGACGACGTATTCACGACGCCCTGAAGTTCGCGCCGCGTGCCGCTGGATGACGACCTTCGGGCGTGGCTGCGCCTGTCGCTGACGTCCGGCCTCGGCGGCGAATCATTTCGTAAACTGCTGTCGGCATTCGGCGGCCCGCAACAGGTCCTCGACGCCAGCCGCTCGGCGCTGACGCGCGTCGTCAGCGGCAAACTTGCCGATGCCATTACCGACGGTACGATGCACGGCGATCCAGCCGCGGTGGAAGCGTGGCTGGCCGATACCCGCAATCACGTGGTGACGCTTGCCGACAGCGAGTATCCGCAGGCGCTGTTACTGACGCCTGATCCGCCGCCGTTGATCTACGTCAAGGGCCGCCTGGAGCTGCTCAATCAGCCGGCATTTGCCGTGGTCGGCAGCCGCAACGCGACGGCGCAGGGACGACTCAACGCGGAGGCCTTCGCCACTGCGCTAAGCAACGCCGGGCTGTGTATCGTCAGCGGGCTTGCGTTGGGCATAGACGCGGCGGCGCATCGTGGCGGGCTGGCAGGACGCGCATCGACCGTTGCCGTCGTCGGCACCGGGCTCGACAAAGTGTATCCCGCGCGCAACCGCGATCTGGCGCACGGCATCGCGGAACAGGGTGCAATCGTGTCCGAATTCGCGCTCGGCACGCCGCCGCTGGCCGCCAACTTTCCACGCCGCAATCGCCTGATCAGCGGCATGACGCGTGGCTGCCTGGTGGTTGAAGCGGCGGTTTCGAGCGGCTCGCTGATTACCGCGCGTATCAGCAACGATTTGGGGAAAGATGTATTCGCGATACCCGGTTCGATTCACTCCGCGCTGTCTAAGGGTTGCCACGTACTCATAAAGCAGGGCGCCAAACTGGTAGACGACGTCGCAGACATCCTCGGTGAACTGCGATTGCCGCTGCCTGCGACAGGCCTGTCGCAGGAAGCCCCTGCAACTTCCGCGCATCCGCTGCTGTCGCACATGGCCTACGATCCATGTGATGTGGATACGCTGGCCGGCCGCGCCGGCCAACCGGTGCATGAAGTCAGCGCCGCGCTGGTCCAGCTGGAACTGGAAGGGGCGGTGGCGAACTTGCCGGGCGGGCTGTGGCAAAGAATTAACTAATTGATTTTATTTAGTATTTATTATGATCGTCGCAGCCTTTTGTCCTTTTTGTGACGATTTGCGCTTGCTTTCGCGGCCGCTTTGTTCTTATTATCTGCGCCTTCTTTCGCATTGCATGTTGCAGTGAACAATCCAGCTTCACCGCAGGCGCCCATAAAAAATCATGTCAAAACAACTAATTATCGCTGAGAAGCCGTCCGTGGCTGGCGATATTGCGCGCGTGCTCGGTGGCTTCAAGCGTCACGACGATTATTTTGAGAGCGACGATTTTGTGTTGTCGTCTGCAGTGGGGCATCTGGTGCAGATCGCGGTGCCCGACGAGTTTGAAGTCAAGCGCGGGAAGTGGTCCTTTGCCAATTTACCGGTGATTCCTCCGCATTTCGATCTATTACCGATCGAAAAGACGGAATCGCGGCTGAAATTGTTGACCAAATTACTCAAGCGCAAGGACGTCACCGGCATTATCAACGCCTGTGACGCCGGCCGCGAAGGCGAACTGATTTTCCGCTATATCGCCAATCACGCGGGCACCAAGAAGCCGGTAAAGCGCCTGTGGCTGCAATCGATGACGGCGGGCTCGATCAAGGAAGGCTTCAAGCATCTGCGCAGTGACGAGGAAATGCTGCCGCTGGCCGATGCTGCCGTGTGCCGCTCGGAGGCCGACTGGCTGGTGGGCATCAACGGCACACGCGCGATGACCGCGTTCAACTCCAAGAGCGGCGGCTTTCACAAGACGCCGGTGGGCCGGGTGCAGACGCCGACGCTGGCCATCCTGGTCGAGCGTGAGGAAAAAATCAAACGCTTCGTGCCCAAGGATTATTGGGAGGTACACGCCACCTTCGGCGTCAGCGCGGGCGAGTATGCCGGCCGCTGGATCGACGAGAAATTCTCCAAGACAAAAAAAGACGCCAAAGACGAAGAGATCGACCCCGATCTTCGTGCCGAGCGTTTGTGGGATGCCAAACGCGCCGAGGCGATCAAGGCCAAATGCGAAGGCAAGCCCGGCGAAATCGAAGAGGAAAGCAAGCCCAGCACGCAGGCGTCACCACTGCTGTTTGATCTGACGAGTCTGCAACGCGCCGCCAACGGGCGTTTTGGATTCAGCGCGCGCACCACGTTGTCGCTGGCGCAGGCCTTGTACGAAAAACACAAGGTACTGACTTACCCGCGGACCGACGCGCGCGCGTTGCCCGAAGATTATGTCGACACGGTGAAAGAAACGCTGGGCGTGCTGTCGGAATCGGAATACGCGCCGTTTGCAAAGAAGATACTGAAACAAGGTTGGGTGAAGCCCACCAAGCGCATATTCAACAACGCAAAAATCTCCGACCACTTTGCGATTATCCCCACCGGGCAGGCGCCCAAGGCGCTGAACGAAATCGAAACCAAGCTTTACGATCTGGTGGTGCGTCAATTTCTCGCGGTGTTTTATCCCAGCGCGGAATATATGGTCACCACGCGCATCACCCGCGTCGAACAGGAAGCCTTCAAGAGCGAAGGCCGGGTGCTGGTCAACGCGGGTTGGCTGGAGGTGCACGGCAAGGCGGCTGCCGAAGACGGTGACACGCCCAATCTGGTTGCGGTCAAGAAAGGCGAAAAAGCCAAAACCGAGAAAATTGACGTGCTTGCCACGCAGACCAAGCCGCCGGCGCGCTTTACGGAAGCGACATTGCTGTCGGCGATGGAAGGCGCCGGCAAGCTGGTGGAAGACGAAGAGCTGCGCGACGCAATGAAAGAGCGCGGCCTCGGCACGCCGGCCACGCGCGCGGTGGTCATCGAGAAACTCATCGCCGAGGAATACGTGTTGCGCAACGGCCGCGAACTGCAGGCCACGCCCAAGGCATTTTCGCTGCTGACGTTACTGCGCGGGCTGGACATTCCGGAGCTCGCGTCGCCCGAAATGACCGGCGAATGGGAATACAAGCTGAAGGAAATGGAGCACGGCAAGTTGAAGCGCGCCGCGTTCATGAAGGAAATCGCCAAAATGACGCGCCATATTGTTGAGCGCGCCAAGGCGCACGAGTCCGAGACCGTGCCTGGCGATTACGCCACGCTCAAGGCGAAGTGCCCGAAATGCGGCGGCACGGTGAAGGAAAACTACAAGAAATTCCAGTGCGAAAAATGCGATTTTTCGCTGTGGCGCATTCTCGCCGGGCGGCAATTTGAGCCGGCGGAGATCGACGAGCTGTTTGTCAAAAAGAGCATCGGCCCGCTGCAGGGCTTTCGCTCGCGGCTGGGACGTCCGTTCGCGGCGGTGATCAAGCTGAATGACGAATTCAACTTCGAGTTTGATTTCGGCCAGTCGAACGAGGACGCGGAGCCTGTCGATTTCACCGGCAAGGAGCCGCTCGGCACGTGCCCGAAATGCAGCGCCAACGTGTACGATCATGGCATGGCCTATATTTGCGAAAAATCCGCCGCGCAGCCGCGCACCTGTGATTTTCGCACTGGCAAGATCATCCTTCAGCGCAACATTGAGCCCGAACAGGTCACCAAGCTGCTGAAAGAAGGCAAGACCGATCTGCTGCACAAATTCATCAGCAAAAAGGGCCGCCCGTTTTCGGCGTTTCTGGTGCGCGGCACCGATGGCAAAGTGTCGTTCGAGTTTGCGCCACGCGAGGCCAAGGCCGGCGCGAAGACTGCCACGGAAGACAAGCCCGCGGCAAAGCGGAAGGCACCGGCCCGCGCGCGTAAAACCGCATAACTATCTGTTTTTATTGAATTAATTTATCGTGCTGTTGTGGCGATGGGCTGAATTGGTTGGCGCGGCGATGCATCAGGTGATCGCACTCTGATACCGGGTGCGGCCAATACTACTGGCGGTACTGACCATGTTGATGATCAACAACGACGTCGTAGCCCAGGTGCTGAGCATGCGCGAATGCATCGAGGTGCAGGAAACGGCATTCGCGGGATTGCTCGAAGGCAAGGCGATTTTTCGCCCGCGCATTGACACCTATGTACCGTGCGATCGCGAAGACGGCTATTACCGCTTCGGCACTGTGGAAGGCTCGAGCGGTGGCTATTACGCCGTGCGACTCAAGTCCGACATCGTGCACTGGCCGGTGGGCGCGGACGGCTCGGTGTCGGAAAACAAATACTGCGTGCAACCTGGTACGTTTTGCGGCCTGGTGATTTTGTACAGTTCCGGCAATGGCGAACCGCTGGCGATCATGAACGACGGCCACCTGCAACACATGCGCGTGGGCGGTGCCGCGGGCATCGGCACGCGTCTGTTGGCACGCAAGAATGCAGCCACCGTCGGGATGCTGGGTTCAGGCGGCATGGCACGCACGTTTCTGGAAGCGTATTGCGCGGTGCGGCCGATCAGGACCGTCAAAGTGTTCAGCCGCAGCCCGGACAACCGCGGGCGTTTCGCCGACGAGATGTCCCAGCGGCTTGGCATCGCCGTCACGGCGGTGGATTCCGCGCGCGAAGCCGTGCGCGGCGCGGACATCCTTTCAACCTGCACCGACAGCATCAAGCCCACCATCGAGCCCGAGTGGCTGGAACCGGGCATGCACGTGGTGAATCTCGGGCCGCATGAAGTTTCAGCCGCAGTCGCCGCGCGTTTTGACGTGAAAGTGCAGCAGGGCAATGAAGGCCTGCCGCTACCGGAAAGCGCGATGTACCGCAAGGGAATCGGCGGCAGCCTCGGTGCTTTCGTGATGGGCACCGAGGCGCAACAACAGCGCCTGCCGCGCGCGACCAAGGATTTGAAACTTGCCGCGTGGCCGGTGTACACCGACATTCTTTGCGGCAAGGCGCCTGGTCGTACGCACAACGATCAGATCACCCACTACCGCACCATTGGCAACTGGGGCGTGCAATTTTCGTCGGTGGGTGGGTTGGTGTACCACAAGGCAAAGGCTGCGGGATTGGGACGCGAACTGCCGACCGAGTGGTTTCTGCAGGACATTCGCAACTGAATGTCGTCGCTAACCTGTCGTCATTCGATGGCTGCACGGCGCTTGAACTGTCATTGCAAGCCCTCGACCATGCGCACCTGCAATGCGTGAACCACCGTTGATACTCCATGTCATCCACCATCTGATGATGGGCGGGATGGAAAATGGGTTGATAAATTTGATCAACCACATACCTTCGGAAAAGTATCGGCACGCGGTGCTTTGCGTCGAGGATTTCTCGGATTTTCGCAACCGGATTACGCGCCCGGACGTCGATGTTATTGCGCTCTACCGTTCGCGCATTGGCCTGTGGCGGCTGCGGCGGGAAATCTACCGCCTGTGCCGTCAACTGAAGCCGGCGATCGTGCATACGCGCAACCTGTCGGGACTGGATGCACTGCTGCCGGCCAGGCTCGCGGGGGTGCCGCACTGCGTGCATGGCGAGCACGGCTGGGACATGCATGATCTTGAGGGCAAGCATTGGCGGCCGGTCATTTTGCGGCGCATGCATGCGCCGATGATCGAACATTACATTACCGTATCCCGGGATTTGCAGCGCTATCTGACCGCCCGTGCCGGTATCAGCGAGACGCGAATTACGCAGATCTACAACGGCGTGGACACGCGGCGCTTTTGCCCGGATCCGGCGAAGCCTCGCGCTTGGCTGCCACCCGCTTTTCGGGATCCCGGGCTTACGCTGATCGGCACGGTCGGGCGCGTACATCCAGTGAAGGATCAGGCAATCCTGCTACACGCCTTTGCGCGCCTGTTTGCGCAAGCGCCGGCGCTGCGCGAGACGTTGCGCCTGCTGATCGTCGGCGACGGGCCGCTGCTGGGGGAATTGCAAACACTCGCCGGGCAGTTGAAAGTCGACGATGTCACGTGTTTCCCCGGCGCAATGGGCGATGTGCCGCAGGCGCTGCGCGCGTTGGACGTGTATGTGCAGCCGTCGCTGAACGAAGGCATTTCCAATACCGTACTGGAAGCCATGGCCTGCGGACTGCCGGTGATCGCCACCCGCGTGGGCGGAAACTTGGAGCTGGTCGAGGACGGCGCATGGGGGCGGTTTTTTGCGCCGCGCGATGTGGCGGCGTTATGCGCGTTGCTGCTGCAATATGCGCGCGATCTGCCGTTGCGCGCCGCCCACAGCAGCGCCGCGCGCCACGTCGCTGTCGAGCGCTTCAGTCTCGACGCGATGGTGGCCCGCTACACGCAGACCTATGATCAGGTTTGCGGGCGCGCCACCGGCTGACCCGCCGCGGGCACAGCCTCGCCTATTTTTTTCTGCCCTGTGCAAACAGGGTATCCAGTTTGCCTTCAAACGCGTGGTAATCGAGATAGTCGTAGAGGTCGTCGCGCGTCTGCATGGTGTCGACCACGTTCTTCTGGTGTCCGTCCCGGCGCAGCGCCTCGAATACCTTCAGCGTTGCCGCATTGGCTGCGCGCCAGCCCGACAGCGGATACAGGGCCATCGCCACATTTGCGCTGGCCAGTTCCTGCGTCGAGAACAGCGGCGTTTTGCCGAATTCGGTGATGTTCGCCAGGATGGGCACTTTCACCGCGTCGGCAAATTGCTTATACATGGCGAGTTCCGTTATGGCTTCAGGGAAAATCATGTCCGCGCCCGCCTCGACGCAGGCGCACGCGCGGTCAACCGCCGCCTGCAGCCCTTCCACCGCCAGTGAGTCGGTGCGTGCCATCACCACAAAATTGCTGTCTGTTTTGGCGTCCACCGCGGCCTTGATGCGGTCGACCATTTCTTCCTTGCTCACGATTTCCTTGTTCGGCCGGTGACCGCAGCGCTTTTGCTGCACCTGGTCTTCGATATGCATGGCGCCGGCGCCGAATTTGATCAGCGACTTGACTGTGCGCGCTATATTGAAGGCGCCGCCCCAGCCGGTATCCACGTCCACCAGCAATGGCAGGCTGCAGACATCGGTAATGCGGCGGATATCGATGAGCACGTCGTCGAGCGTGCTGATGCCCAGATCCGGCAGGCCGAGGGAGCCGGCAGCGACCCCGCCGCCGGAGAGATAAATCGCCCTGAAGCCGGTGCGCTGGGCGAGGCGTGCCGCATAGGCGTTGATGGTACCGGCGATCTGCAACGGCTTTTCGGCGGCGACGGCCGCCCGAAACAATGCGCCGGCGGAGGCCGTTTGGGCGGATTTACCAGTGGATAAGTCGGTCATGATGTGGTTACTCCTGAAGGTTACTATTCTGTTTCAGATCTCGGACGGCCGAATCCGGTGATTCTGTCCAATTTACGGACAACGTTTTTTCAGTGACAAATCGACAATGGAATCGCGGCGAATGGCGATATTTTATCAGTTAGAGTTATAATCGTGGACTCCAGTTGCCTCCAACACGATTCGGACTGTCGAAACACTTTCTTCCATCATGCCCAGAAAATCCACCGACGACGCCAACCGCCTGACCGGCACCCAGAGTATAGAACGCGCACTATTGCTGTTGCGCGAGATTGCCGCCCACAACCGCACCGGTTCGCGCCTGCTCGACTTGGCGACACGCACCAGCCTGCAACGTCCTACCGTGCACCGCATGCTCAAGTGTCTGGCGCACGAGGGCATGGTGCAGCAGGACGCGGATACGCATCGTTACTATCTCGGTTCGATGGCCTTCGAGCTCGGCCTTACCGCCGCGCCGCGCTTCAACCTGCGCGAGATCGCGCACCCGGGCATGGCGCGCATCGCCGAAGCGACCGGCGACACCGTATTTCTGACCCAGCGCAGCGGACTCGACGCAGTGTGCATCGATCGCCATGAGGGTACTTTCCCGATCAAGACGTTTACGCTGGATATCGGCATGCGGCGGCCGCTCGGCGTGGGCACCGGCAGCCTGGCGATCGTGGCGCAGCTGCCCGATGAAGAAATCCAGACCATCATCAACAGCAATCAGCCGCGCTATGAAGAGTACGGCGTGTCGGGTGCCACGCTCCTGGCGCAGGCGCGCAAGGCGCAAAAGCTCGGTTACTCCATGCGCGAGGCGCCGACGCTGGCTGGCGTGCGGTCGGTCGGCCAAGCGATCCGCAATCAGTCGGGCATCGCGTTTGCGGCGTTGTCCGTGTCGACCATCTCCAGCCGCATGACCGAAAAGCGCGTGATCGAAATTGCTTCGTTACTGAAGGCCGAAGTGCGCCTGATCGAGAAGCAGCTCAGCAACGGCCTGTAAGCAGGCTACCGCATCTATCATAATTATCTGTTTTTAAAAATATATTGATAGACGTGCCCGGGCTTCCGCAGCATTCGTTTGCGCGCGACGCGCGCTGTCCGCTGGACGGCGTGCGCGTGCTGGACCTGTCGCGCGTGGTGGCGGGCAACATGGTGAGCCTGCTGCTGGCGGATTTTGGTGCGGACGTGGTCAAGATCGAATCCCCTGAAGGCGACGCGCTGCGCGACTGGCTGGTCGGCGGTGTTGCTGCCAACTGGAAAGTCTATGCGCGCAACAAGAAAAGCGTGTGTCTCAATTTGCGCAAGGCTGCAGCCATAGACGTGCTGCTGCGTCTGGTCGAAACCGCGCACGTGTTCATCGAGAACTTCCGTCCCGGCACGCTGGAAAAAATGGGCCTCGGTCCCGAGGTGCTGCACGCGCGCAATCCGAAACTGGTGATCGTGCGTGTCACCGGCTGGGGCCAGACTGGCCCCTACCGGCACAAACCCGGCTTTGGCACGCTGGCCGAAGGCATGTCGGGATTCGCCGCGCTCAATGGCTTTGCCGACCGCGAACCGGTGCTGCCGCCGAATCAACTGGCCGATTGCACCGCCGGCACCTATGGCGCGTTCGCGGTGATGATCGCGCTGCGCCATGTCGAAGTAAGCGGCGGGCAAGGGCAGGTGATCGACCTGCCGCTGCTGGAGCCGCTGTTCACCTTCATGGGCCCGCAGGCGGCGAGTTACAAGGCCAGCGGCAAACTGCGGGAACGCACCGGCAGCCGCTCGACGACGGCGGCGCCGCGCAACGTGTATCGCACCCGGGACGATAAATGGGTCAGCATGTCGGCGTCGACGCAGGCCATGACCGAGCGGTTGTTGCGCGTGATCGGTCAGGGACATCTGCTTGAAGACCCGCGTTACAAGACCAACGCCGAACGGGTCAAACACGCGGCCGACCTCGATGCCATCGTCGGCGCTTTTATCGGCAAGATGACGCTGGCCGAAAACATGGCGTTCTTCGACGAGCACGAAGTCACTGTGGGCCCGGTCTACGATATTGCGCAGTTCATGCAGGACCCGCACGTGCTGGCGCGCGAGATCGTGGTGGAACTGCCGGATGACGACATGGGTGCCATCCCCATGCACAACGTGGTGCCGAAAATGTCGGGCACGCCAGGCGCCATCCGCTCGCCAGCGCCGAAGTTGGGCGAGCACAATGCGGAAATTCTCGGCGGCTTGGGAATGTCCGCGGCAGAGATACAATCTCTCGCTGACGCGGATGTGATCTACGCCGGACCGCAGAAAAAGACCAAACGTTAACCCGATTGTTGCCGCAGCGCGCACGGCGCATCACGCAAGTCGCGTGATGTGCAGTCCCGTGTTCCACGGCGCACGCCGCAGCTGATAATGATTTTCAGGAAAAAGCCATGAACCGCGAACTTCCCGTCTGGCGCTCGCTGATGTATTGCCCGGTCAATGTGGAAAAATATGTCGACAAGGCGCACACGCGCGGTGCGGACGTCATTCAACTGGACCTGGAAGACAGCGTGCCGCACGCGGAAAAAGCTGCCGCGCGCAAGCTTGTCGAAAAAGCCGCCGCCCGCGTGCGCCGCGGCGGCGCCGACGTGGTGGTGCGCTTCAACCAGCCCTTATCGATGGCGGTGCGTGATCTGGAGCATTCGATTTGTCCCGACGTCGATGCGCTGGCCTGCACCAAGATTGGCGGCGCCAGCCACGTGCAGTTGCTCGACGAACTGGTGTCGGAACTTGAGGAAAAACGGGGCATCAGCGTTGGCCGCACCAAATTCATTGTGATGGTGGAGACCGCCGATGCGTTTTTCCAGTTGCGCGACATTGTGCGCGCCTCGCCACGCATCGTCGCCTGCAATCTTGGCGGCGAGGATTTTGCGCTCGACAACGACATGCAGCCGACCGGAGAAGCATTGCTGTATCCCAAGCAGCAGATGATTTTCGCCGCCAACGCGGCAGGCGTGATACCGCTGGGCTTTGTCGACAGCATTGCCGGTTTCGGCGACTGGGCGGCGTTTCGCGCCATGGTGCGCCGATCACGCGATTTCGGCTTCAAGGGCGCGGGCTGCATACACCCCGGGCAGGTCGCCATCGTCAACGAGGAATACACCCCGGGTGCTGCGGAAGTTGAATACGCACGCAAGCTCATTCAGCTCGACCGCGAAGCCGCCGCGTCCGGCCGCGGGTCATTCACGCTTGACGGCAAGATGGTGGACATTCCGATTATCGTGCGCGCGCAAAAACTCATCGCGCGATATGACGCGATCAAGGCGCGCGAATCGCGCACATTGGCTGCGGTGGAACACCAGGCATGAGGCAGCGTGCGGTGCAAGGGGGCAACGCATCGGCGTCGGGCGCCAATCGCGCTACACTCGGGGTTCATTCACCATCAACCAGGAGCTACCATGATCTACGAAATGCGTACCTATGACATCAAGCCCCGTTCACTGGGCGAAGTGGAAAAGCGCTTTGGCGAAGCCTACGAAAAACGCAAGACCTATTCCCCGCTGACCGCGTTCTGGCACACTGAAATCGGGCCCTTGAACCAGATCATTCACGTGTGGCCGTACAAGGACATGGAAGAACGCAACCGCATCCGCGCTGCCGCCGTGGCCGACAAGGTGTGGCCGCCGAACATCAGCGAATTCATCGTCAGCATGCGTTCCGAAATCTTCATGCCGTTTTCGGTGTCGCCGGAACTGCCGCCCGCCAAGATGGGGCCGTATTACGAAATGCGCACCTACACCCATGCCGCGGGCGATTTGCCCAAGCTGCGCGCGGTGTGGGAAAAAGGCGTGCCCGAGCGCCTGAAGTACAGCCCCTTGTGCGCGGCGTGGTATTCCGAACTCGGCGGCCTCAACAAGTTTGTGCACATCTGGCCCTATCCCTCGCTGGACGCTCGCAACGCCACGCGCGACAAGGCATCGGCCGCAGGCGCCTGGCCGCCCAATGCTGCGAAACTCGGGCTGCCGGGCTACAGTCTGGTTGCGCAGGAAAACAAGATCCTGCTGCCGTCGGCGTTTTCACCGCTGCAGTAAGCGGCTACCGGCGGTTGGTGCACAGGCTGGCGCTGTGGCGCCGGCATGGCGTCACGAGGCGCGCGCCTATTGCTGAGCGGCAGGCGCGGGTTTGTGGACCTTTTGACCGGCCGTCTGCCAGGCGGCCATTCCGCCCTTCAGCGTCAGCGCGCCCTGATAGCCGTTTTCATATAGCAGGCGCGTGCTGTCGCGCACGCGCGCATCGTCGGCGCCGTAGAGCACGACCGCATCGAGCTGGGGTAATTTGAGGCCGGGCAGCCGCGACTTGATTTCCGCGGCTGGCACGGAAATCGCCCCGGGGATATGGCCCTTGTCGTAGTCGGCGCGATCACGCACATCGATCAGCACCGGACGTGGCTCGCCCTTGAGCAGCGCAGCCGTTTCATCCACGGTAATCTCCGGGCCGCCTTGCAGGCCGCGGCTGGCAAGGACATAAACGCCGAGGCAAATCAGCAATGGCAGCAGCCACTTGCGCATCATGATGTCGTGCTCCAGTGCTGTTTCACAACGGCCGCTATTTTAGCGGGCCTGACGCCGCGGTGGCGCGCCACTGCGCCAGCTGACGATGGACGGCATCAACCACCGCCGCTTCGTAAGCACGCACAAAGCGCACATCCTTCCCGTCCCTGATGCGATGCTGCGCCATCACGGCCGCAGGCGTCGGTTTCAGCCGGTCCACGCGTTTGAAGAAAGCCACGGTTTGTGCCAAATCGCCGCCCAGTGCCTCATGCACCCGCTGCTGCAGGGGATAGTGGCGGCTGTACGTCATTTCGTTGGCGAGACCCACGTTGCTCAGGGTATGACGGTCCCAGCCCAAGGTGCGCTCGGCGGCACCGAATACGCGCGCGCGCGCGATCAGCACTGCGGCGGCGGCGATTTCGCCACGTGCATGCCGCGCATACAGTGCTTCGACTTGCCGGTAGTACTGCACCACCGCATGCGTCAAGCGCTCCTCGGTATCGGCATAGGCACGCACGGCCTGCCGCGCCGCGCTCAGCGCGCGGTAGCGTTCTCGCGCGAAAGCGGCCATGCCGCGGTAGCCCAGCAGATTGCACAGCGCCTCTTCGAAGCCATGGGGAAAATCGAATTGATCGTGGCAATCTTCATGAATGACCAGATACAGGAAGCGGTCGAGTTTGCCGCTGGCGATGCTCACGGTCATGGGTGCAGCCACCTCGCCCAGCGCTTCCGTTTGCGCGAAGTAAACGTCGTCGCCGTTGGCGCCGGCACGGCACGCCTCGGCGCTGCCGGCGTTGGCCCAGCGAACCGCGGGATCCTGATAGGAATAGGGCAACACGAAACGCGGTGCGTAACCACAGATCGTATGGTCTGCCTGCCGCCGAACATCCAGCCTGAAATTGTCGGTCGCGAGAAACCCCATGCGCCGTTCAAACGCGCGCACCTCGGCGAGCAGCGCGGCCCAGTCCTGAGGCACATCCGGTACCGGGAACAACCATTCCCGCACGCGTGTGGGTCCGGCCACCAGGGCCGCGATCAGCGTTGCCGCCAGCAGCCACAACACGATTTTTTTTCTAAGCGCGCGCATCAGCAGACGTTACCCGCTGCGCCCTGCGTTTGCTGGCGACGCCGATCGTGTCGACGTGAGCGTGCCCGGGCGCTCAGCGGCAATGATATCGTAACTATTTGTTTTTAAACAATAATTTTATCGTCGCGCGTTGGCCGCTACTTGCCCCAGGCGCTGCCGCCGCGCCTTCACGCGCGGACGGATCACGGGTGCCCAGCGGCCCAGATCGGATTTCGCCTTCCACTGCGGCGTGGCTGGCAGGTCGGGCTGCGTGAGCAGATACAGCGCCGAATAGCGCAGCCAGCCCTGCGGTGTGGGGTCGGCATCCTTGAGGCGTATCACCTGCAGCACGCCGTCAACCTGAAGAATGTTGGGGATGTGCTCGGTGTCGTAGATTTCGTTGAAATCCATTTCGTCTTCGGGCGCGATTTCAAAGGTGACCATGTAGAAATAGCCGGCCGGCGCGGTTGATGCCATGGCAGTGCTCTCCTGATTGCGTTGTTACTCCGGTGCGCGCTGTGCTGTCGCGCCGACCGTCGCCGCAAAGCGTGCAACCCATTCCACCTGCACCGGCGTATCGGGAACGGGTAGTCTGCGCGCGCGGCTGAGGATGGGAAACACCTTGGCCAGGGGCACGCCCAGCCGCAGCAGCACACAGGCGCTGAGCAAACCGGAACGGCCGATGCCCGCCCTGCAGTGAATGGCCACGCCCTGGTCGCGGCGCAGGCGCGCCACCAGATCATCCACCAGCGTCGACGTCTGCGGCAGCGAATGTGGTGTGCCGGCGTCCGGCGTCGGCAGCGTCAAGAAATCGATGCCGTAATACGCGCAAAACAAAGGTTCGTCATGCAATTCCAGCTCGCTCACTTCGTGCGGCTCGAGCAGCGACACCACCGTGTTGACGCGCGCGCGTTGCCAGCCGGCAATTTCCTCGAGCAGCCAGTCGCCGGCGCGCGGCCGCGGCATCTGCGTGAGGCGCAGCGGCGCGATGTCACTGATCCAGCAAAGCTCCGGAATCACGGCGGAATAGATTGATGATGGATTGCGGGGAAGTTAAAACTGCAAGGCCCTACTTTATCATCCCCAGCGCCATGATCACCGGCAAGCTCAACCAGAATAGCAGCGTGGTCCAGCCCACGATCAGTCCCGCCATCGCCGAATCCAGTTTGAAACGGTCGGCCAGCAGCAGGGTGGTCATCATCGCCGGCGTCGCGGCCTCGACCACCGACGCGTATTGCGCTTCGCCCCGTTGCGAAAACAGGGCGCCGGCGGCAAGCCATACCAGCACCGGCATCACCAGCAGCTTGACTGACGCGGTGACGAGAATTTCCGCACGCGGAATCAGATTGCGCCAGGGAATCGTCAAACCGAGCACGAACATCACCACCGGGATCGTCGCCTGACCCACAAAGTGCGCGGCGGATACCAGCGGCGGGTAGGTAAGCCCGAGCTGCTGCGAGGCAAAGCCCAGCACAAAGGCCCAGATCGGCGGCATGGTGAACAGCACGCGCCATACCGAAGGGTACGACACATTGCTCTGATGCGAACCAAGGCGCGTGGCGATCCACACGCCGAGGCTCCACACCAGCGGCATGGTCATTACCACGTCGTTATAGATCGCGTAGCGCGTGGCGTCGCGGCCGAAAAAGAAAATCAGCGCCGGCGCACCCACGTTGAAGGTATTGCCCCACATGCCGCCGATCACCAGCACCGCGCGCGTCGGGTCGCTCAAATGTCGCCCCAGCGGCGAGCGATACAACAGCACGTACAGCAATGCGCCGGACACCAGCGTGCCGATGCCCACCAGCAGCGGCACCGACAGCAGCGCCGGCGTAATCGGCGTGGTGGCCGCTACCGCGTAGAGAATGCACGGATAAAAAACGTACATCACCACGCGGTTGAGCTGCGTGCGCAGCACATCCGGCTGCGCGTCGGCAAAGATGCGCGGCCAGAATGCGCCCGCCGCCACCAGCAGGCCCAGCGGCAACATGACCTCGATCATCAGGCCGCGCAGTTGAATGAAATAGTTCATGAGGGGGCGGAATGTAGCGGAGATTCGGGTTTGCCATCGGGTGAATAAATTTATCCAATAAAATCAATTGGTTACAAATCGATACCCGGGCGCCTGTGCATTGCGCGCGATAGCGTGGCGATGTGTTTATCCGCGCGCGGCAAGGCGGGCATGGAAACAATTGGTAACGGAAGTCGGCCGGTCGGTTACATATCAATGATCGCTGTTGCAATTGTTCCGGTGATTTTTCACGGCGCGCTTTCTACAATCATTTCCAACGATGGAACTAAACGAAGCGCACCACCGGCACGACTTGTTGAACAAGTTCCTCTTTACCAAAAGCCATACAAGACCTCCAGGAGACCAACATGACAACGCAACACAAACACCTTGTCCGCCACGCCATGATTTGCCTGTTGCTTGCCGGCAGCGTGTCTGGCCATGCCAGCGCTGATACCGGCGAATTCGACGAAGCCGATCTGCGCGAAGTCATCTCAGCGGATCCGGATAACGCCGCGCGCACCTTCAAGGCCGGCGACCAGGCACAGAAGCGCCGCTTCAACGCCGGCATCGAAGATCTGGATGCCGGCACACGTGCCTTGGTCAAGGGTGAGACGGTCGAAGCGCATGCGCTGCGCGAAAGCGGCAACGACGCGCGGCACAGACGCATGCACACAAGGCAAATGGACGAGTTCAAAAGACTCGATGCCGGGCATCCGGCGTCCTCCACCCCGCGCGGCGACGTCGAACGCCTCGGGCATCATCCGCGGGAGCTGAACCGCATGCAGCAAGCGGGTGATGCAGTCCGCGCGCGCCGCGGTTATCCGGAGCGCTCGGTTGCGGCGCTGGCTGAAGGCCGCGCCCCGGAAGCAGATGAACTGCAGCGGCGCGGCGAAATCGATCGCGCGCACCGCGCCCACGGTGTGCATGCCGAAGTCGACACGCCGCGTACCGGTTCACGCACAGTGCGGGCGGCCAGGCTTACGGGTGGTGTCGTCGCCGGTGCGGCGGCAGGCGCGGCAGTCGGCTGGGCCGTCGAGACCGCGACCGGCGTGCACACGCCCGATCCGTTGGCGGCCGCAAAGTGGACCGGCGATACCCTGCAGCGCCCGCAGGAGATGCCCCGGCGTCTGGGTGAACTCGGCAGAGACGGGTTGCATGCCGCAGGGAAGCTTGCGACGTCGCTCACCCGACCCGACCGCATGGCCGTGAATGTCGCCTACGGTGGCGCGGCACTCGCCAGGGAAAGCGCATACATGGTTATGCATCCGCAATACGCAGTCACCACGGTCGGGAACACCGCTGTTGCCCTGGGCAACACCACGGTGGCCGTCGGCACCGGGTTGGCCAAAGGCACCTATACCGTCGCCAAGGCCGGCGTGAACGCGATCGCGCGGCCCGACAGAACCGTCCATGCCGTTGGCAAAGGTGTGGTCAAGGGCATCAACAAGGCCGGCTGCGGTCTCGGCAAACTGTTCAGACCGGGCAGCCGCTGCTAGGGGACTGTCACGATACCGCGCGCTTGAGTACACTCTAAAAAAAAGCTTTCGGGGAGATTACAATGAAACCGTTCCTGGCCTTGGTGGCGCTGGTGCTGATGGTTTTCGCAGGCAATGGCCGCGCACAAACGCTCGATCAGCGCATGTGCCGGATCAATTTCGACACCTGCGCGGCCGAGTTGAACAACACCTGCAGCACACTCGTAAACGATTGCCACAAGCGCTACCGGGATGAAGAACGGCGATGCATTGCCGACGCGCGCCATCAATTTGACCTTTGCGCCCGCGCGCTTCCCCCGGGCAAACGTGCCAGAGCGGAGGACGCCTGTCAGAATCTGCGCCTGCGCGAAAAGGGCTGCTCGGCGCCATTTCAACTCAAGGAGATGGCATGGCGCTGCGCGCCGCGCGCCGTGGGCTGCCCGTCGCGCGAGCGCTGCGATGTGCCGTTTCAGATCTGCATGCGCGATGCCGCCAACACGCAGCAGCAACAGCAGTTGCAACGAGAGCAGCAGCAACAGCAGATGCTTCAGCAACAACAACTACAGCAGCAACAGAAGCTACAGCAGCAACAGCAGCAGCAACAGCCGGAACCCGTGCCGCCCCGGCAATCCGTGGATCAGGTTGAGTTGCCTCGGGGAAGACCGCAGGCCGCGCCGCCGCCCGCGCCACAGCCTGTGCGGCCTGCAAACGCCCAAGGCAAGTTGCGACTGGGCGTTGGCTTGTGGACTCAGGATATCGGCTTGCCCGACCGGGGTGCGGTCATGATCGTTAGCGTCAATCCCGGCTCGGTCGCGGAGGCCACGGGCCTGCGCGCCAAGGACCAGCTGCTGGAAGTCGGCAATGTGACAATGACGCAGGAAAAGGATGTCGTGCGCGTGCTCGATGGGCTGTCGCCCGGTGCGCAGCTGCCCATCCGCATCCGCCGCGGCCGACAGGAGTTGCAGCTGGTAGCGCGATTTCCCGCTCCGCCCCCTTCGCCCGCACCCGCGGCAGCGATGCCGGAATCCGCGCCGGAGGTCCACCCGTTGTTGGCTGCCCTGCGTCCGCATGAACCCCGCAAAGTCAATTGGAAAGACCTGAGTGCCAACCGCAAGGACGAGGATCCGAACGTCTGTTATTCGGGATTGGTCGTGCTGGACGCGCGCCCGAAACGGGACGGATCGTGGGAAGGCGGCATTTGGGTCAACAGTTTCCGGCTGGCGCCAGGCAGCAAGGATACGCCCGCGCGTCGCGCCGGCCTGATACCGGGCGACAATATCGTCGGCATCGATGGAACGAGCACCGCAGGCATGAGCGCAGAGGAAGTCCATGTGCGCAGCGACAAGCCGTTGTGGGAGCCGCTGCAGTTGATTGTGATGCGCAGGGGCGAAAAAGAGCCGCGTGAAATCACGGTGAGTTGCGAAGCACGCTAATCCGCACCGGGTGGCGGCCGGGGCGGCGGCTGATCGAACGCGTCAACTGTCTCTGCTGGCCGATCGCGGTGCGGCTGATCTGTGTCATGCTGCCCATCGCCTTCGCATTGGCTTGGTCAAATGCCTGGGACAACAAGCAGGAGCATTTGCTTGCCGTTACCGGCTATGTCCTCGAAATCGGCGGCGCGATTTGGCTGGCGTTCGAACTGCGCTGACTATCCGGGGCGCCATCGACTGCGGGTGAATCGGCGGCGGCATGGGTGGTTTGTGGTGGGTGTTTCGCGACGGTGCCACGCGCATTGCCGTGCACCACGCCGTAATCCGCCCGCGCGCCGAAGTGTACGTGGATGACATTAGTTGTTTAAAATCAATTAGTTACAATAATTCCATTGCTTCCCGGTGTGCGCTGTGCGTGCCGGGCGCCGGCTGCTGCGTTTACCCGGGATGGGGCGTGGGCTATGCTGGCAACTTCCGCAAGATTCGGTTGCTCGATTCCCACACAAGGCAAAACATGAAAAACCACACTCGCGCGATCGCGTTCAACACCTTTTTTCTGTTGGCTGTGAGTACCGCGCTGCCGGCGTCGGCGCATCACGCGATGGGCAAGGCCACGCCGTCCAGCCTGATGCAGGGCCTGCTGTCCGGGTTCGGGCATCCGGTCATCGGCCTCGATCACTTGCTGTTCATACTGGCCGTGGGCGTTGCCGGCTACTGTTTCGGGCGCGGTATCGCAACGGTGCTGGTATTTTTGCTGTGCGCCCTCGCCGGCACGCTGGTTCACTTGCTTGCGCCCAATGTGCCGTATGCCGACGCCTGGGTGGCACTGAGCCTGATTCTGCTCGGCGTGCTGTTTTTTCGCCGCAGCGCGCTGCTCGACGGCAGGGCAGCGTTGGCGTTGTTCGCGCTGAGCGGCCTCGCGCACGGCTATGCCTACGGCGAAGCCATCATTGGCGCGGAACCCACGCCGTTGTTGGCGTATCTGGCCGGCTTCACGCTGGTGCAGTTTGCAATTGCGATGTGCGGCTACGCCGTCGCACGCTTCATCGCGACAAGAAGGCCGGCATTCGCCTTGCTCAAAACCGCGGGCGGCACGCTGACCGCGGCCGGCGCCGCGTTCATGGTGCTGACGCTCGCCGGTTGAGGACGCGTGCCGCTCATAACAACGCCTTCACGCGTCGGCGCAGCGCGGGCAACACGTCGCGCGTGAACCACGGATTTTTCTTCAGCCACAGCTGTTTGCGCGGACTGGGGTGCGGCAGCGGCATTTGCGCCGGCCAGAACGAATCCCAGGCACGCACCGCATCGGTGACGGATCGTCTGCCGCACGGCAGATGGTGAGCCTGCGCGAACTGGCCGATAACGATGGTGAATTGCAGCCGCGGCAGATTCGCCAGCAACGCCTCGCGCCACGCGGGCGCGCATTCAAGGCGCGGTGGCAGGTCGCCGCCGGAGCCGCTGCCGGGATAACAAAAGCCCATCGGCAGCAGCGCGATCTTTCTGTCGTCATAAAACGTGTCGCGGTCGATGGCCAACCATTCGCGCAGCCGTTCGCCGCTGGGATCGTTAAACGGGATGCCGGTGTGATGCACGCGGCGCCCCGGCGCCTGACCCGCGATGAGGATGGTGGCGGAACGGCTGATCTGTATCACGGGGCGCGGGCCATGCGGCAACGCGTGCGCGCAAATGCGGCAGGCGCGTACCCGCGGCAGCAGTGTGCGCAGTGATGTCACGTCATCCCGGACTTATTCCGCAGCTTCAAACAGGGCAAAGTCGCCACCGGCTTCGATCCACGCATCGAGTCCGCCTTCGAGCGGCCGGATTTTGCGAAAGCCCCTGCGCATCAACTGGCGGGCGACACGCGCCGCGCTGGCTTCGCTGGGTCAGCTGCAGTAGACGATGATGTGATGCTCCGGCGACACATCGCCGACGTTGTGTTCCGCCGCCATGACATCCACGGCAACCGCGCCGGGAATGTGGCGCGGGTCAATGCGGCGCGCGGTGGATGACCGCGCGTCGAGAATTAGCAGCGGCGCGTTGGCCTCGCGCAGCGCGTGCAGTTCATGCGCATTGACGCGTGCCATGCGCAGGGCGCGAATGAAAAGACGGCGCTCCGCCCACTTGAATACGATGTACAAGCCCGCCGCGATGCTGAGCAGCAGGATGGCCGAGGATCCCATCTCGCTCAACCATTGCAGCAACCGATCCACCTGCGCGTGAAACGCCATGCCCAGTGCAATTGCCGCGCCGGCCCACAATGCCGCGCCTGCCGCGCTGTACAGCAAGAACACCGGCAGCGCCAGGCGCATCGCGCCCGCGATCGGCGGCGCCACGGTGGAGAATCCGGGCACGAACTTGGCCACCAGCAGCGATCGCGCGCCCCAGCGCTCGAATTTGGTTTCGGTCTGACTCACGCAGGAATCGGGTTCGATGGCAATGCGGCACAGCAGGCGCAGCACCCGGTAACCCGCCATGCGTCCCGCCGCATACCACGGCAGGTCGCCGAGCAGCGATGCCGCCACAGCAATCAGCAATACCGCTCCCAGCGACAACTGCCCATCGTGCACCAGCGCGCCCGCGACGATCAGCATCGGTAACGCCGGCAGCGGCATGCCCGCTTGCGTCAACAGCACATTGGCGAACACCAGCAACAGGCCGTACTGCGCGAACAGATTGCTGAAATGCGCCATGGCTCGCTTGCGGACTGACGCCTACTTTTTCTTCGCCGGCTTTTTCGCGGTCTTTTTTGCAGCGGCCGGGGCGGCCTTGCCCGCTTGATGAAAGCCCATCAGATTGCCTTCGATATCCTGAAACGCGGCAATCCAGCCCATGCCCTGTCCGATTTCCGTCTTTGGCATGCAAATGGTGCCGCCGGCCCTGATCACCCGGGCAAGCGCCGCGTCCACCGATTTCACGCCGATAGGGTTCATGAACGGCTGGCCGGGCATCATGCGCTGCATCAATCCGCCGTTGATGCCGTCTTCGCCCGGCTTGCGGGTCTCAACGAATAAATGGTTCATTTTCAACGGGTCGCTGATTTTCCAGCCGAACGCCTGCTTGTCGAAGTTTTGTGCGCGCGCCACATCGTCGGCGGGGATCCCGAAATGAACGATTGAATAAGGCATGGTTTTCTCCAGGCAGGTGCGGGACGGCGGCATTCTGCGGCGAGTCTAGGCGCATCGGTATAGGGTGGCAAGAGGATGGCAGGGGCATCTTGCCGGTGTGAATCGTCCGCAACGTAACGATGTTCCATCCGGTGCGGCACGACATTGGCATTCAGGAACACGGATGTGGCGGCGATCGCAATGATAGAGTGCGCATCTGCCGAGCAACACCGATAACCGCCCCCGGCGCCAGAGCCAATACCAGGGGCAAGCGTGCCAGCATGACAATCCGGTTCATAATGTCGCTTTCCCGATGAGGCTTATGCCCGTGCATTCCGTGACCCAGGCCATTCTGGACGACAATCGCGGCCGCGATACGGAGCGGCTGCGTCTGAAGCTCGCCGCCATGCGCACGGATGCCTTTGCCTTCTTTCGTGGCACCAGTGCGCTGTATTACCGCACGCTGCGTCTGAAGCGGTCTTTGCTCACGTCGCCGCCGGTGCTCGCCTGTGGTGACTTGCATCCGCAGAATTTTGGCAGCTACAAGGGCGACAATCGCCTGGTCTATTTTGACCTCAACGATTTCGACGAAGCCTGTGTCGCGCCGCTGGCCTACGAACTGTCGCGCTTTGTGTCGGGTTTGCTGGCGGGCGCAAAGGTATTGCAGATCGGCGACAAACTGGCGTTGCGGCTGGCCCAGCTGTTTATCGAAACCTATGCCGCGAACGTCATTGCGCAAAAGCCGCGCTGGGTCGAACGCCCGCTTGCCACGGGTCCGGTGGGCGATCTGCTGCGAAGCCTGCGCGGCCGCCACCGGCGCGATTTCATCAAGACGCGCACGCGGCGCAAGGCGGGCAAGCTGCGCTTGATCATCGATGGCAGGCGTACGCTGGCCGCGTCCAAGGCCGAACGCGAGCGCGCCGCCGCCATCCTCTCGACGTATGCCGACACGCGGGGCGCCCCCGCTTTTTTTGAGCCCATCGACATTGCGCGGCGCATCGCGGGCACCGGCAGCCTCGGGCTGGAACGCTACGTGGCGCTGGTGCGCGGCAGCGGCGGCGCACAGGGGCAGTACCTGATCGACATCAAGCGTGCCGAAGCGTCCGTTCTTGCCGCATGCATCCGCACGCGGCAGCCGCGCTGGGCACACGAGGCGCAGCGGGTCGCCACGCTGCAGGGGATCGTGCAAGGCATTTCGCCGGCGCTGCTGGGCGCGGCCGAGGTCGGCAAGCGTTCGTATTTGATCAAGGAGATGCAGCCCACGGCGGACCGCGTGAATCTGTTCGCGCTCAACGGCAAGGCGGGCACCCTGACGGATGTGATTCGCACCATGGCACAGGTCACTGCCTGGGGACACTTGCGGGGCTGCAGCCGGCATGGCGCCGCCAGCGTGGATGCACTGGCCGAATTTGCCGAACGGGCCAAATGGCGCCGCCAGACGCTGGATGGCGCGCGAGAGGCCGCGCAACGCATGTTGCGGCATTGGCAGCGCTACGCTCAAGACTACGATGCCGATGCGCGGCATTTGCTGGCGGCGGAGCGCGGGGACGGCGAATAGCAGCCGGTCAGGTTGAGTGCGACAGGTTGCTGGTAGCGCTGGTTGAATAGCCGTTGTTGTCAAGTTCAATGCCGACGGCGCGATGCGTGCTGATCGTGCGCGGCGAAGGGGCGGCATTGACATCGCTGCGCCAACATCGATATAAATATATGATTTTAAACATATTTTAGTTGCGAGCCAAAAACGCTTCGTATTCGCCCTGGCGCGTCGACAACGTTTTCAGCCAGCGCTGTCCGCCGAAGGTGAAGCCCACCCAGTAGCCGAGTTCCACCAGTTCCGCGGGCGTGAATTCAGCGTGCAGCTCGCGCCACATCGTGTCGTCGGCCTGCGCCGGGTCATACATGATGGCGTCGGCGTAACGCAACGCGGTTTTTTCGCGCGCGCTGAACTTGTCCGACTTCTCGTAGTTCATCAACTCGGCCATTTTGCCGCCCGCATCCCGCGCCGACCGCGCGGTGCCTTGATTGCTTCAGTAGCCGCACTCGATGGTGTGCGCGATATATGCGCGCAGCAGTTCCTTCAAATCGTGATCGAGCACGCCGGCGTTGCCGTCGAACAGCCATTTGCGCGTCATCGTGAACGAGCGCATCACGTCGGGCTGGTGTGCGCGTATCGCCTGATTCTCCGGGCCGGGACGGCCTTCGCGCCGCGCGTCGTCGAGCCAACCGGCGATTTGCGGGTCGGTGATAGCCGAGGGGGGTAGGTACGGTATTCGCGCCATGGGTATCTTTCGTGTTGTGCATTGTGAATCGAGTTTGTATTCTAGGAACAGAAACCCGACAACACAATGAAGGATTTGAATGAAAACGAAGCTACTGGCTTTCGCCCTCGCAACCACGCCGTGCGCGGCATTGGCGCAAACCGCGGACCACTACCCGAATCGGCCCATCCGCCTGCTGGTGCCGCAGGGCGTGGGCGCATCCAACGACACCCTGGCGCGCGCGCTGGCGGGCAAGTTCGGCGAAGCGCTGGGCCAACAGATGGTGGTGGACAATCGTCCCGGCGCCGGCGGTTTGATCGGCATGGAGCTCGCCGCGCAGGCCGCGCCTGACGGCTACACGCTGCTCACCACCGCAACCGCGACGCAGGTGATCGCGCCGCAGTTGCACAAGAGACTCGCTTTCGATCCGTTCAAGGATTTGCTGCCGGTGTCGCTGTTCGGCATCACGAACAACATCATGGTGGTGCACCCGGCGCTGCCCGCCGCCAACGTCAAAGAGATGATCGCGCATGTCAGGAATTCGGGCGGCAAACTCAACATGGCCTCGGCTGGTGCGGGCTCGCAGAGCCACCTCGCGAGTGTGCAGTTTTTGCTCGCGATCGGCGCCGAGGCGACGCATGTGCCGTACAAAGGCGGCGGGGCCTCGGTGGCCGCGGTGATCGCCAACGAATCGCAGTTCACCATCACGCCGCTGCCGGCAACGCTCGCGCATGTCAACGGCGGGCGGCTGCGCGCGCTGGCCAGTGGCGGCGAAAAACGCGCCAGCCAATTACCCAGCGTTCCGACCTTCATCGAGGCGGGCCTTACGGGTTTTCAGTCGACCGGCTGGATCGGCTTGATGACGCCCAAAGGCATGCCGCGGCCGTTGTTCGAGCGCGTTCGCGGCGGCTTTCTCAAGGCCATGGCGCACCCGGACGCGCGTGTGCAAATTCAGCGTCAGGGCGGCGAGCCGGTGACCAGCACACCGGAGGAATTCGCGACATTCATCCGCGCCGAATGGGCGCGCTTCGGCACTGCCATCCGCGCGGCGAAACTGAAGTTGGAATGACTTCCACTCTGATCTGTCGCGGCATTTGACTTCATTGCCAAAAGCGTAGGGCCGCGGCGCGAAGCCGTTGCAGATGACGGCCGTACCGCATTTTGCCTGACGTGCGCGCCGCGCCGCGTGTCAGTGGTCGCCATGGCCGGGCGTATTTTATGCGGTGGACAGCAGCAAGCCCTGCTCCAGCAGCGGCAACCCGCGCCCTGCCGCACGCAGCGCCGCCCATAGACTGCAATTCAGATTCAGCAGCACTGGTTTTCTGAATTCCGCTTCCAGCGGCGCGACGGCGTGCGTGCTCAACCAGCGTCCGCCGGGCAGAATAAGACCCTGCGCGTCCGGCGCGGCCTGCAGCGCGGCGCGTCCGAGGTTGATCGCAAGCTGCATGCCGTCTGCCGCTTTCAACGTGGCATTCTCCGCCATGGTCGCGCCGCGCGCCTGGCGGCCCACCACTTCAATGCCGGTCAGTTTGAGATAATTCGCCACCGCGTCGTTGAGCGGTTCGTGCCAGCGCGTGGCGAGCGCCACTTTTTTTGTGCCGAGGTGGTTGGCCGCCGCGGCAATCGCTTCGAGGTCGGTGTCGAAGCTGACACCGGTGCGCTGCTTGACTTCCGCCTGCAATCCCAGCACGCGCTCGCGCCCGAGCGCGGCCGACACCGGCACGCCCGTCAGCACTATGCGGCTCGCCCCCGCATGCGCGAGTTCTTCCACGTGTTTCCAGAACAGCGGCATCTGTTCGTCCACCGCCTGGGTGGAATAGTCGGCGATTTCCAGATTGGCGAGCATCAGCATCACGCCGTCGGGCGCAAAGCGGTAGAACTGATACGCGACGTTGTCGACAATCGGATGCGGGGTGACGTACGCGAGGCGGAACCAGGGTTCGGTCAAGGGTCTCATGGCGGGCGGGATCGAATGAATGAAGTGTGGTGACGCGTATGAGGGAAGCGGCGGCAAGCCCGGTCTGCTTGCATGCTCCGCGCCCTGCGCTACGGTAGCCGCATGCGCCCAAACAATTATATATTAGCGCTTTGATGCTTAAGACCGCTGCAGCGGCGGGAGGAGCCTCGGTTGAATCGCGCAGATATCGTTTCAGGCGCAGTGCTGGCCGCGCTGGGCGTGTACATCATAAGCGAGGCCAGAGGCTGGGATTATCTGAGCCCGGAAGGGCCGGGCCCCGGGTTTTTCCCTCTATGGTACGGCGTCGCCATGCTCGTGCTGTCGCTGCTGCTGGTGGCGCAAACTTGCATGACCGCGCCGGCTGCGCAAGGCAAGCCGGTCAAATGGCGCGAAATCGGACGTGTCTGCCTGGTGTGGGCGGCGTTTGTTGTTTGCGTGGCGTCGCTTAAATACCTCGGCTTTGTGTTGGGATTCGGCTTGTTCGTGCTGTTTCTCGTGGCCGGCATGTACCGGCGGCCCTGGAAAGTCGCGCTTGCGGTCGCCGTGGGTAGCGCCGCCGGGTTTTACCTGTTGTTCAGCGTGGGGCTGAATGTGCGTTTGCCCGCCGGTCTACTGGGAATTTGATCGTGGAAATTTTCAACGGACTGCTCCAGGGTTTCGCCGTCGCGTTAACGCCCGCCAACATCATGTGGTGTTTCGTCGGCTGCTTTCTCGGCACCGTGGTTGGCGTGCTGCCGGGGCTGGGCCCGCCCGCCACCATCGCCATGCTGCTGCCGCTGACCTTTTTGATGAACCCCACCAGCGCGCTGATCATGCTCGCGGGGATCTATTACGGCGCCAAGTACGGCGGCTCGACCACCTCGATTTTGCTCAATGTGCCGGGGGAATCGGCCTCGGTGGTCACCTGTCTCGACGGCTACCAGATGGCGAAGAACGGCCGCGGCGGCGCGGCGCTGGGCATTGCGGCGATTGCTTCATTTATCGCCGGCACCGTCGGCGTGATTTTTTTGATGCTGGTTGCGCCGCCGCTCGCCAAGTTCGCGCTCCAATTCAGCTCGCCGGAATATTTCGCGCTGATGTGCATGGGGCTGTCGATGGTGGTGCTGCTCGCGGGCAAGTCGATGGTCAAGGCGCTGCTCGCCATGCTGGTGGGGCTGTGGCTGGCGAGCATGGGCACGGATTTGTTTACCGCGGAATCGCGGTTTACCTTTGGCCGCGCGGAGCTGCTCGACGGCATTGCGTTCGTGATCGTGGCGATCGGCATCTTCGCGCTGGGC
>CADECM010000020.1:0-29233 GCA_902825845.1 uncultured beta proteobacterium | reverse complement strand
GCTGGGCAACATGGAAACACGCGAGGGCGTGCCGATGCTGCCGGTGCCCAAGGGATTGCGCAATCTGCTGCCCAGTTGGCAGGAACTCAAGGCCTGCCGTTTTGCGTTTTTTAATGGCTCGATTGTCGGCTTCATTATCGGCATTTTGCCGGGCGCGGGTTCGACCATCGCCTCGTTTATTTCGTACGGCATCGAAAAGGCGGTGTCGAAACACCCGGAGAAGTTCGGCAGCGGCGTGCCCGAAGGCGTGGCTGCGCCCGAGGGCGCCAACAACGCGGAGACCGGCGGCGCGCTGGTGCCGATGCTGACGCTGGGCATACCCGGTTCGGGCACCACCGCGATTTTGCTCGCCGCGTTTGTGCTGTGGGGTCTGAAGCCCGGCCCGCTGATGATTCAGGAAAATCCGCAGTTGTTCTGGGGGCTGGTGGCGAGCATGTATATCGGCAATGTGATCCTGCTGATACTCAACATACCGATGATTCCGCTGTTCGCGCAAATTCTGAAGCTGCCGCAGTATGTGCTCTACCCGATCATCTTCGGCATCGCGATGGTGGGCGTCTACAGCGTGTCGGACAGCCTGTTCGATCTCGCGCTGCTGGCGCTTTTCGGGCTGCTCGGTTATGCCATGCGCAAACTGGACTATCCGCAGGCGCCGCTGATACTCGGCATGGTGCTGGGCGATTCAATGGAGCGCGCGCTGCGTCAATCGCTGATGATGTCGCAAGGCGATTTGTCGATACTGGTGTCGCGGCCGCTGTCGGCGGGCATGCTGCTGCTGACCGTGCTGGTTCTGGTCTCGCCGCTGTTCCGGCGCGCCAATGCGCTGCGCATGAAGGCGATCGATTAGGATATAAATAATTCATTAAAATCATATACGTACATGAAAATTGCAACATTTGACCCACGCCACATCGAGGAGCACATGAACATGGCCAAGCCATCCATTCAAAGGCCGCGCCGCGGCCGCGCAGCCGTCATTGCCGGCGCCCTGTGTACGACGCTTGCGCTTACCCTCGCCGCGCCGGTCACGCCGGCGCGCGCGCAAGGCTTCACCCCCACGCGCCCCATCGAGTTCGTGGTGCACACCGGGCCCGGCGGCGGCAACGATCTGCTGGCGCGCGCGATTTCCAACATCGTCGACAAGGAAAAATTGTTGCCGGTGCGCATGCAGGTCGCGAACAAGCCCGGCGGCGGCGGCATCGCGGCGATGTCCTACATGGGCGAAAAGAAGGGTGAGACCCACACCATCGCGCTGTTCGCCAACACCTGGTACAACGGCCCGCTGATGAGCAAGGAAGCGCGCATCACCATGAACGAACTGACGCCGATCGTGCGCCTGGTGACCGAGCCCGGCGTGGTGGTGGTCAAATCGGATTCGCCGTACAGGACACTGAAGGAATTTGTCGACGATGCGAAAAAACAACCCGGCAAACTCAAGCAATCGGGCGGTTCGATCGGCAGCCGCGACAACATCGTGCGCAATCTGATCATGAAAAATGCCGGCGCCAACTGGGCCTTCATTTCGTTTCCCGGCGGCGGTGAACGTATTGCCGCGCTGTTGGGCGGCCATGTGAACATGATGATCATGGATCCGCAGGAAGCCGGCGACCGTCTGCGTGACGGCAGCTTGCGGCTGATCGCGCAGGTGGCTGAAAAGCGTCTTGCCGCCTACCCCAATCTGCCGACGATTCAGGAGCAAGGCTACAACATTCCCAACTACGTCACGCTGCGCGGCGTGGTCGGCCCGCCGGACATGCCGGCCGAGGCGCTGAAATTCTGGGAGAGTTTTTTTGCCAGGCTGGTCAAAACCGCGGCGTGGAAAAAACACCTCAAGGACAACTTGTTCGAAGACGGTTACATGGGCACCGCGGAAGTGCAGAAGTTTTCCAGGGAACATCCGCCACAGGTGCGCGACATGCTGCTCGCCGCGGGCCTCAAGGTGTATCGCTAATCCGTGACCCTGGCCGCCGCCGTGCCGCGGCTGAAACGGTCTGTGCCCGGCCGCGCAATCCGCGGCCGGGGCCTTCACAAGTCAGTCTCAATCTGCCATGACAACGATCACCGAAACCCTTGTCGACCACATCCTTGCCGTCAAATACGAAACGCTGCCGTCCGCTGCCATCGACATGGCCAAGGCGGTCATGCTCGACGGCATCGCGGTCATGCTGGCGGGGGCGACCGAGCCGCTGGGGCTGGGCCGCATCGTCACCCAATACGTAAAGGATGCCGGCGGCAACCCGCAGGCCACTGTGATTGCCGGTGGCTTCAAAACGTCGATGGTCAATGCGGCGTTTGCCAACGGCACCATGGCGCACGCGCTGGATTTCGACAACACCTGGTATCCGCTCAATCACCCGACTTCGCCCACGTTGCCGGCGCTGTTCGCGATCGCGGAACACCATGGCATCGGCGGCAAAAAGATCATTGAATCCCTGGTCGCCGCATTCGAGGTGCAGGGGCGCATGCGCATGGCCGCCACGGGGCTCGAAACCGGTTCGGGTTTTCACAAACCCGGCACCACCGGCCAGTTTGGCGCGGTGACCGCGGCGGCAAAAATGCTCGATCTCAGCCGCGGGCAGATGCTGATGGCGTTCGGCATCGCCGGTTCGCGCGCGGGCAGTATCTCGATCAACACCGGCACCATGACCAAATCGTCGCATTCCGGTCACGCCGCGCGCATGGGCATCGAATGCGCGATACTGGCAAAAATGGGTTTCACCGGCAGCGCCGATGTGTTCGGGCCGAAAGGATTTTTTGACACCTTCCTGTTCGGCAGGGCCGAGCCGAACCTGTTGACCGACAATTTCGGCGCGCCGTTTCGCATGGTCGATCCCGGGGTGGGCTTCAAAAAGCACCCGTCGAACTATTTCACCCACCGGCCGATCGACGCGGCGCTGGCGTTGCGCGATGCACATCACATCAGGCCGGAACAGATTGCGTCAGTTGACGTGACGTTCCCGCGCTTCGAATACATCAACCGCCCGCGGCCCGCCACCGGGCTCGACGGCAAGTTCAGCGTGCAGTACACCACCGCGGTGGCGCTGCTCGACGGTGAAATCACCGTCGATTCGTTCGACAACGCGCGCCGTCTTGCCCCCGACGTGGCGGCGCTGCTGCCGAAAATCACGCTGACCTTCGACGACAACATTCCCAATGATTTCGACTTGATGCACATCGACATGACGGTGACGCTTACCGACGGGCGGGTGCTGCGGCAACGCGTGGACAAGCTCTCCGGCTGGATCGGCTCACCGCTCACGCGCGAACAGCGCATGAAAAAGTTTCACTCCTGTGCGCGGCGGGTGTTGAAGCCCGACACGGCCGCGCGGATTGTGGCGCTGGTGGAAAATCTGGAGCAACTCGCCCGCATCGAAGAATTAATGACACTTGTGCGCGGGTGAGCCAGTGCATGGCGGCATAGGCATTCATGCGTGACTAGCTGCAAACGTGCGATGAGCGGCTCAAGAGTCGGCCAATTCAGGTGTAAAGCGCGTCGAACGCCGGGCCGGGATTGAATTGGACGCAATAAATCATCTGTTCGGCATTCATGACTTCGGGGTATTCCTGGGAACCGATGCCCCAGGTGTTAGCGGTGGCCTTGCCACTGCCTGCCGGCAGGGTGTACTCATCAACGTCGCCCATCCAAAGATCGCGTTGTTCTTTCTTGCTTTCTTGCTTTCATGCCCAGGTTCATCGACCCCGACAGCCCCGGCAAGATCGCTGCATTCCCTGGACTCGGTATACGCTTGGCCGCGAGCAAGCCGTGACGCCCACGGTGGATCAGCCGCACCTTGCATCGACTGGCCACGTGCGAAGGCTTTTCGCTGGCGTAGCGTCGATCAGCGCGGAACCGTGAGTAGACCGAAATTTTCCGCGTGTCCGGCGCGACAATTGAAAAACCTCATCGTGGCGTGTTACCCCGGTACGACGTGCCTTGTGTTTTCAGCGCGTCTGTATCATCGTTAATACACTAATTCACCATCGGAACTTGCATCATGACCACCACCGTGCGTTTGCCGCCACGTGTCGAACAGGCGCTCGCCCGTTATTGCGTTGAAAAGCGGCGTACCAAATCCGAAGTCATTGTCGAGCTGTTGGAGGATCGCCTCTTGGGGAGCAGTGACACCGCCGCCGAGACAACGGCCTTTGAACAGGCGCAGGCGGCGGGTTTTATCGGCTCTGTCGAAGGCGGCCGCCACACGGCAGCCCGTGCCAAGAAACTCGTGCGTGAAAAAATCCGTGCCAAGCATACTCGTTGATACGGGCCCGCTGGTGGCCCTGGCCAGCCGCAGGGATCACTGGCATGTGCGTTGCGTGCGTTTTTTGCAAGATTTCCGCGGCGAGTTGATCACCACCTGGCCGGTGTTGACGGAGTTCTCGCACCTGATCAACTCGGCCGCATCGATTCATCAATTACAGTCGTGGGCGCAACGCGGCAGCCTGTGCATCCATGCCATGGGGCAGGATGAACTCAAGCACGTGGTCGATTGGATGGCGCGTTATGCCGATCGGCCAATGGATCTGGCGGATGCCTCGCTGGTGCACGCCGCCTGTGTCACGGGTGTGAATCACGTGTGGAGCATAGATCGCGCGGATATTGAAACGTACCGCCTGCCCAACCGCCGCCGCATTCGGCTGGTGGGCACGAACTGACCCGCCGCGCCGCCACCGGGCACCATCCAAGTCTTTAAATCCAATGCTGCGCGTTAAGCGCTGCGTAGAAATATTGCACAAGGCGCGGTTTCCACAGGGCGGCATCGGCGTGTTGCCGCAGCTGGATGATGTGATTAACCGCGCTGTCCGCAAAGCGCGCACTCGATCTGAGCGGCGGTTTCGTGTCTACAGACTACGTACGGAACGAACGTAGAAGCCGCGATTGCGGCATAATCTGCGGCGCTTGGCACAGCGCCCGCGCGCTATCGCCACTGCTTCAGCTTTGGTCCGCACGATCAACCCATAAGGACAGCCATGTATATGATTTTGAATCTATTTTTGAGGGTGACCGCGTTCGCGCTTGTACTTGCAGCGGCACCCGCTTGTGCACAGCAGTACGGCGACAAGGAGTATCAGCCAGCGGTCGGTCAGGAAGGCAAGGATGTGATCTGGGTGCCGACGCCCAACGAGCTGATCGCCAGGATGCTCGACATGGCCAAGCTCACGCCGAAAGACATTCACTATGATCTGGGCAGTGGCGATGGGCGCACCGTGATTGCCGCCGCCAAGCGCGGCACGCACTCGGTCGGCGTGGAATTCAATGCCGACATGGTTGCGCTGTCCAACCGCAGCGCGAAGCGAGAGGGTGTGGCCGACAAAGCCCGCTTCATCCATGGCGATATTTTCAAGACAGATTTCAGCAAGGCCACTGTGCTGACCTTGTACTTGCTGCCGAGCCTGAATCTCAAACTGCGTCCGACCATCCTGGCCATGCAGCCGGGCACGCGCGTGGTCGCGCACGCATTCACCATGGGCGAATGGGAGCCGGACCAGACCGCGACGGTTGACAGCCGCAGCGCGTTTTTGTGGATCGTGCCGGCAAAAGTTCAGGGCAGCTGGCGCATGGAGCGCGGCGGCGAGTTGGTGCTGCAGCAGACGTTTCAGAAAATCGACGGCACTGTCGGCGGCAAACCGATTACCAGTGCCAGCCTGCGCGGCGATGCCATAGCGTTCAGTGCCGACGGCCGCGACTACAGCGGGCGCGTGACGGGCGATCATATGGAGGGTTCCGTGAAGGGCGGCGCCTCGGGCACATGGCGCGCAACGCGGGTAAAATAGGTATGTCCGGGTGATTTTATAAGTTATTGATTTTATTGAATAAAATAGCGCGGCCTCGGCTGCGCTATTTTTTTGCCCAGTTACGGTCCTCGAGTGGAGCCATGCAAATGTCTGAAGCATCACAGGTAGTCATCATCGGCGGCGGCATCATGGGCGGCGATATTGCCACCATCTTCGCGGCGAAGAACTGGAAGGTGCACGTGATGAGCCCGTCGCAAAAAACACGCGACGCGCTCGGTCCGCGGCTGGACGCCGGACTCAGGAAAATCAACGCTGCGGCGGATTGCGCGCGCAATGTCGCCACTTACGCGCGGCTCGAAGACATCGCCTGGGACAAAATCGATCTGGTGATCGAGGCGGTCACCGAGGACTTGCCATTGAAACAAAAACTGTTTGCGCAACTCGAACACCTGGTGCGCGCGGATACGCCCATTGCCACCAATACCTCCAATTTCAAAATCGGAGCGGTAAGCGCGGGACTGAAAACGGCGTCGCGCATGGCGGGGCTGCATTTTTTCATGCCCGCGCATCTGGTGCCGCTGGTGGAGGTGGTCAGTGCCGACAGCACCGATCCCGCAGTGGCGGACAAGCTCGAACAAGTGATGAATGATGTCGGCAAGGCGCCGATCCGCGTCAACAAGGATGTGCCGGGTTTCGTCGGCAACCGCCTGCAGCAGGCGCTGATGCGCGAGGCGATGTGGATGATCCACGATGGTGTCACCACGGCGGAGGGTATCGATACCGCCGTGCGTTTTGGTTTCGGATTCCGCTTTGTCGCCTGCGGCCCGTTCCTGCAGAAGGAAATGTCGGGCTGGGACACCAACTTCGCCGTGGCGTCGTCCCTGTATCCCGAATTGCACAATGAGAAAACGCCGCCGCCGTTTTTCAGGGAAATGGTCGAACGCGGCCATGTCGGCATGAAGGCGAAACACGGTTTCTGGCCGTGGACCGACGCATCGATCGCCCAGGAAAAAGCGCGCATCGAAAAGGCGCTGCAGGCCGGCTTCGCCATTCTGGAGTCCGACAAACAGTAGAATGGCCGCACCATGAAACGCGCACTCAAGATTTTGCTGTCGCTGCCGTTCCTGGTGGCGCTCGGCGCACTGGCGGCGTATGCGCTGGGCGGTTTTGTGGCCGCGCCGTGGTGGATCAAGCGCGAATTGCCGCAACTGCTGGACAAACACCTCAGCGCGACGGGTTCGGTGGGCGAAGTCGCCATCAACCCCTTCAAGCTCACGTTGGACGTGCGTGATTTCAAAATGACGGAAGCCGGCGGCAGCACCCCGGCGCTGGCCTTCGACCGTTTGTTTGTCGACTTCGAAGCCGGCAGCCTGTTCCGGCGTGCGTGGACGTTTGCGGACATCACGCTGGAGCGGCCGCGGCTGAACCTGGAGGCCGATGCCAAAGGCGAGCTTAATCTCGCCAGGCTCACGCCAAAAAATCCGCCGCCCAAAAAGGAAGAACCGGCCACCGGCCTGCCGCGGATGCTGTTGCAGAATTTCGTGCTCAAGAACGGCGTGGTTGCCTTCACCGACAAGGCGGTTTCCAAACCGGCCACGGCAAAGCTGGAGCCGGTGGCGTTCGAGTTGCAGGATTTGTCCACGCTGCCCGATCAGCGCGGCGAGTACACGCTGGCGGCGCGATTGCCCGCGGGCGGCACACTCGGCTGGCGCGGCACCATTACGCTGGCGCCGATCGCCTCGGCGGGACATCTCGAACTCAAGGCCCTGAAGCTGGCAACGCTGTGGCAGTTTCTACGGGACAAATTGCTGATCGACGAGCCCGGCGGCAGTGCAACGCTGAGCGTGAAATACGATGCCCGCTACGCCGACAGCAAGCTTGCCGCCACTGCCCGCGACATGGCGTTGCGTCTCGATGAGATCAGCGTGCGGCAGCGCGGTGCGGCGGACACGGCGCTCACCATGGGCGAGGTGGCGCTGAGCGGCGGCGCCTTCAGTCTGGGCGAACGCAAGGTGCGGTTTGCGGAACTGGCGTTGGGCAAGATCACCGCCAATACGCTGATCGACGCCGATGGTAAAGTGAACTGGGCGCAGCTGATGGCGTCGGGCAAGGACGCGCCCGCGCCAGCCGATGCCGACCCTGCGGCGGCGCAACCCGCGGTGGGCGCGCCGTGGCAGATCGGCATCGACGCCATCACGATCAGCGATGTGCGGCTATCCGTGCTGGATCAGGGTTTTGTGAAACCGCTCGCGATCGACATTGCTCGTACCGGTGTGCGCGCCGGCATCAAGGCCTCGATCGGCGCGGAGACCACCGCCACCATCGACAACATTGCGGTGGATGTGGAAGACATCCGCGTCGCCGAGGCGGGCAGCAAGGATCCGCTGGTGTCGCTTGCCTCGGTGGCGCTCGCAGGTGGGGCGTTTGATCTGGCGCAGAAAAAGTTCTCGGTCGAAAGCATCAAGCTGAGCAAACCGGTCACCGCGATCACGCGCGACGCCTCAGGCGCGATCAATCTGGCGGAAGCGTTCGCGCGCAAAACCGCCAAGCCGTCCGAACCGTCCACCCTGCTCACCGAGATTGCCGCGCTGGAACTGGTCGACGGCAGTGTGGCATTCAAGGATCTGGGCAAGGAAACGCCGCTGGCGCTGGATTTTCAGAATATCCGTGTCGCCGCAAAAAGCATCAGCAGCGCGGCCACGGGCAACATTCCCTTTGAAGCATCCTTGAACATCAAGCAGGGCGGCACCCTGCGCGCACAGGGCACTGCCATGCCCGACAAGCAGAGCGCCACCGTCAAGCTCGACGCACGCGGTATTGCGCTGATGCCGCTGGCAGCCATTCTCGAGAAAACCACGACGCTCAGGCTGGCATCAGGCGCGGCGTATGCGGCCGGGCAACTCGACTGGAACGGGCAGGGCAAAGCGGCCGGCATACGCTACAACGGCATTGCCGGATTGAACGATTTGCGAATGGCGGAGGGCGGTACCGGGGCCGCCAACGCGGATGCAGCGGCCCAGGCCAAACAAGCGGGCACGCTGAAGGTGCAGGGCCTGGTCACCACCAATCCGCAGCGCGCGTCGCTCAAGGTCGAGGTGCGCGACATCGCGCTGGCGCCGCTGAATCCGTTTATCGCCAAACAAACCACGCTGAAACTGGCCTCCGGATCGGCGCATGCTACCGGGCAGCTCGACTGGAATGGCCAGGGCAAGACACCGGGCGTGCGCTATGCCGGTGCGGCGGGGATTGACGCGCTACGGCTCGATCACGAACGCGACGGCGAGCGCCTGGTGGCGTGGAAGGCGCTGCTCGCCGAAGGCATTCAGGTTGACAGTGCCGCCAAAACCGCGCGCATCGAGGACGTGCGGTTGTCGGGACCTGCGGGCAAGGTCGCCATTGCCAAGGATCGCAGCACCAATTTTTCGGACATCATGCGCAAGCCCGCGCCCGCAGCAGAGCCGGCCGCGGCGCAGCCCGCCGCCGAAAAGGGTTTCGCCGTCAATGTGGAGCGGGTGCACTTGAGCGACGGCGAACTGGATTTTTCCGATCAAAGTCTGGTGCTGCCTTATCGCGCGCTGATCCAGGAATTCGGCGGCACCATAACCGGCGTGTCCACCGACCCCGGCACACGCACCACGCTGGCACTGGAAGGCCGTGTCGACGAGTTCGGTCAGGCCAAAATTGGCGGCACCACCGATCTGGCGGCGCCCAAGTCGTTTACCGACATTGCGGTGGCGTTTCGCAATGTTGCCATGTCACCGCTGACGCCCTACAGCGCCACTTTCGCCGGACGGCGCATCGCCAGCGGCAAACTGTCGCTCGATCTGCAGTACAAATTGAACAACAGCAATTTACTGGGCGAAAACAAGGTGGTGCTGGAGCAGTTCACGCTGGGCGAGCGCGTGCAAAGCCCGACCGCCGTCAACCTGCCGCTGGATCTGGCGATCGCCCTGCTGACGGATTCCGACGGCAAGATCGATCTGTCGGTGCCGGTAACGGGAAACGTCGACAAGCCGGAGTTTGCCTATGGCGCGCTGATCTGGCAGGCGATACGTACCGTCATTACCAAAATCGTGACCGCGCCGTTTCGCGCGCTGGCGTCGCTGTTCGGTGGCGGCGCCGAGAAAATGGATGCCATCGGCTTTGAGGCGGGCCGCGCGCAACTGGCGCCGCCGGAACGCGAAAAACTCACGCGCGTGGCGGGCGTGCTCAAGCAGCGGCCGCAACTGCGGTTGTCGATCGAGGGACGCTACGACACCACACTCGACGGGGCCGCGCTGCGCACGGCAGCGGCGCGCCGCGATCTCGCGCAGCGCCTGGGCATCAAGCTGGCCAGCGCCGATGACGTGCCGGCGGTGAATTTCGACAATGCAAAGGCGCAGCGCGCGATCGAAGCGATGATGGAGGCACGCGCCGGCGAGGACGGCGTCGGCAAGTTTCAGGCGGCCCGCGAAAAAAGCACCGGCAAACCGGTCAACCGCGTCAATGCCGCGCTCGCGCTGATCGGCCGCGGCAGCAACGACCGGGCATTCTATGAGGCACTATTCGCGCAGGTGATCGCGCTGCAGCCACTGGATAAACAGGCCCTGACGTCACTCGCAACGCAGCGCGGCGCGGCGATTGCGGACTATCTCAAGACCTCGGCCGGGCTGGATGCCGCGCGCGTGGGCAGCAAACCGGCGGCCGAAGTAAAGGCCGACAAGGCGGCGGAAATAACTGCGGCTCTCAGTCTTGATGCCACAAAATAATCAATAAAAACAAATAGTTACTATTAATTCGCAACACAGGCCGCGACGTTACTTCATTTCCATCAGTGCGCTCAGTGTCTTTTGCGGATCGTGATCGTACATGCCGGCCTGCAGGCCGCGCACGATGCGATAAGGTTCGTCCTTGCCCGGCAGCGTCGGATCGTAGATCAGGTCCAGCATCACGGGCGAGGGGAACGACTGCCGGTTGATGTCCAGCACCAGCATCACCCGCGGCTTGAGCCGGCGCGCGCGGTTTTGCGATACCACCACCGCCACTTCGCCGCTGTTCAGTTCCACCAGGCTGCCGACCGGGAACACCCCCACGCACTGTATGAATTGTTCCACCAGGTCGGCCTTGAACGCCTTGTCGCGTGTGGTGTAGATGCCGTGCAGTGCCTGCTGCACCGATACCGCCTCCGCGTACGGGCGCGCGCTGATCATTGCGGCGTAGGTATCGGCCAGGCCTGCCATGCCGCCGGCCAGCGTGATGTTCTCGCCGGCCAGACCATTGGGATAGCCGGATCCGTCATAGCGCTCGTGATGCTGGCTGATCGCCTGAATCAGGGATTCGGTGGCGTCTTTTGACGTGCGCATGACCTCGACGCTGTGCCCGACGTGGCTCTGAAACACCTTCAGTTCGGCCGGCGACAACCTGCTGCGTTTTTCCAGCAGCGCGCGCGGCAGTTTGATCTTGCCCACATCCTGCATCAGTCCCACCGTGCCGATCATCTGCAACTGGTCTTCCGGCAAACCGAGATGCCGGCCAAACGCGATCAGATAGATCGCGGTGTTCAGTCCGTGGTCATAGGTGTAGGCATCGACGCTCTTCAGTCGTGTCAGCCACACCATGCCGTCCGGGTTGCGCACCACGGACTCGACCATCCAGCCCACGGCATCGTTGACCTTGTCGAGCTCCAGCGCCTTGCTTTTGTTGAGGTCCTCGATCACCGATTGCACGGCCGTTTCGACCTTGTCGTGCGCTTCCTGCGCCAGCGGCAATTCGTCTTCGATCGTGGTCTGGTCCACGTACACCGGTGTCTCGATCACCGGGCTGCGCGACTCGGCCAGTTTTTTTTCTTCCTCGCTCACCTTGAACAGGCGCGAGATCGACCGGAACATCTTTCTGGAGGTGCCCAGTTCCTTGTCGGAGTAAATTTTGACGGTGGCGTCGGGGTCGGTGGCCTGCTCGAGGTAATCGCGTTCCTCCACGCTCATGCCCTTTTCGCGCGTGGCGGAGGCTTCCGGCGCGGGTTTTCGGCGCGTGACGCCCTTGTCGTCCTTGTAAATAATGATGCGCGGCGCGCGCACCTCCTGCGTCTGCGCCGGGCGCGGTTGCGGCGCCTGCTCCGGCGCGGATGAGAATGCCGACTTGAAAATCTTGCCGATGCTGCCGAGCAGCCCTTCGCCGGCGTCTTCGCCCCTGGCCTTGGTGTCGCGGTATACCTGCGCCTGCGGCGCAGCGCGCGTGCGCACCGTCGGCGCCTTGGCTTCGACAACATCCGGTATGTGCTGATCGCCGACCGAAAGCACGCGGTCGACAAACACATGCTTGCAGCAACTTTTGAATTGCTCGATTTGCGCCTGCGTTTCGATGACGAAGCCCTGGATCAGAAAGGGCGTACCGAGCCACGGCCGGTCCAGTTCGGCCACAAACATGCCGAGCGCGAGTTTTTCGACGGGAACCTGCTCTCTCATGCCATCAATTCATCAGGATTTCGTTGGGCGCATGCCACGCGATGTATCTATTGTAAGACATTCGCGGTGACGCGGTCCGGCGCGAACTTGCTCAACAGCGCGTGCAGCGCCTTGATATCGATCGGCTTCATCATGTAATCGTCCATGCCTGCGGCGAGGCAGTGGTCGCGTTCCTGCTCCGGCGCGTGCGCCGACAGCGCCACGATGTTGGCGCGCCGGTTCTGACTTTTTTCCGCTTCGCGGATCGCCGCCACCGCCTCGAACCCGCCCATCGTCGGCATTTCCAGATCCATCAGCACCAGGTCGTACTCGTTGTTGCGCAGGTTTTCCACCGCCAGCGTGCCGTCTTCGACAATCACGGCTTCAACGCCCTGGCGCTTGAGCAACAATTCGATCAGCATCTGATTGTTTTCGTTGTCCTCGGCCACCAGCACGCGCATGCCCTTGAAGGACTGCACCGCGGCAGCCGCGGCAGGTTTGGGCGCCGCCACCACGGGCGCCGCCAATTTGAACGGCAACTCGAACCAGAATTCCGAGCCCTTGCCGGATTCACTGTTGACGCCGATGGCGCCGTCCATCAACTCCACCAGCGATTTGCAAATCGACAGGCCGAGGCCGGTGCCGCCGTACTTGCGCGCGGTGCTGGCGTCCGCCTGCGTATAACGCTGGAACATCGTCGCCAGTTTGTCGGCCGGAATGCCGATGCCGGTGTCGGCGACCGAGAACGCGAGCCGCGCGCCCCCGCCCGTGCTGTCCAGCACCCGCACCCGCGTGGTCACCTTGCCGTTGGCGGGCGTGAACTTGATCGCGTTGCCGATCAGATTCAGCAGAATCTGGCGCAGGCGCAATGAGTCGCCCACCAGACCATTCGGCACCGCGTCGTCGATCTTCAGTTCCAGCGTCAGGTCTTTCTCGCGCGCCTTCACCTCCTGTTCGCGCACGACCTCATCGGCCGTCTGGCGCAGTTCGAAGTCGGCATACTCGATGTTGAGCTTGCCGGCCTCGATCTTTGACAAATCCAGCAGATCGTTGATCAACGTCAGCAGCCGCACGCTGGCGCCCTTGATGCGGCGCGAATAATCCTGCTGCACCGTGGACTGCTCCGACGCCAGCAAGGCGTCGGAAAAACCAATGACCGCGGTGAGTGGCGTGCGGATTTCGTGGCTGGTATAGGCCAGAAAATCGCCCTTGGCCTGATTGGCGTCGTCCGCCGCCTGTTTGGCGATTTTCAATTCCGCCTCGGCGCGTTCGCGCTCGGTCACCACTTGCGCGAACAGGCGGTTGGCCGTCTCCGCGCCGCGAATCATCGCCGCATCCGATGCGCTGCGCTGTTCGTAGCCGTCGATGCTCGCCGCCAGCAGCGCGCGATAGCGGGAAAGACTGAACCACAGCGTCAGCAGCAGCACCAGTCCGAGCGTCGCCGGCAGCATGTAGGCCGCATAATTGATGATCATTGCCTTCGCGATCAGCGGCAGCAGCATGGGTACCAGCAGCGCGGCGAGCGTTTCGCGCGTGGGTGAAATGGTTTGCGCCGACGCGGCCGCCACCGCGATCGCCATGATCAGCGCGAGTTCGGGCGCCGAATGGCTGCCGTCGAAGAACATGAACGCGGCCCAGCCCCAGCCCGCGCCGATCAGCAGATTGCTGCCGGTGACGATGCTGCCCCAGTAGCGATCGGCGCGCAGCGTCTCCCCCGAACGCTTGTAGGCCAAGTAAAGGGTGAATCGGAGCGCTATTGCCAATAGCAGGCAACTCACCCAGATCAGCACATGGGCGGGGTTCTCCACGCCCGCGACCATCATCGCGGTCACCAGCGCGGCCACCACATGCGCCAGCAGGCCGTGGCCGCTGACGCTTTGAATCAGCGTCATTTCATCCGTGCGCAATGCGGGCGCGGATGGCGGGCCGCCGGCAATCACCTCGTGATCATTGTGCACGAACATTCTGGTCCCAGGGCCGCAGTGGCAAGGCACTCAGGCGGGCACCTGCCCCCCCGCAAGTTTTCACCAACAAGCGCCGATTTTACCCATCTATACAACATTGTTGCAGCGAGAAACCGGCATTAATGCACGTTGTTACGCGTTCTTGTCTGAAAAAGCGGCGAGTACACTCTCAGTGGAAAGTCCGCTGCTTGCGCCAGACCGCCGCTCGCTGAACGTCGCGTGCCTGGAAATCACCCGGCACCAGCGCGCGAAGTTTGTCTCCGCATCACGTGCCACATCTTATGGTCTGTTGCTCGAGGGAAGGCGGCTTCTACATGGCCTTACTTCAACGCCGGTTGCGCGCCCTCCGGCAATGGCACGCGATCGACATTCAAAACCATCGATACCAGCGAGTAATAGCCGTTGACCGCGATCAGATCGAACACACCACGCTCGCCGAAGCAATCGAGCGCGCGTTTGAAGTTGGCATCACTAACCTGTTTGGTGTGATGCAACTCGTGCGAGAAATCGTAAACGATGGCTTCCGCCTCATCCATGTTGTCGGGGCGGCGGTTTTCGGCCACGGCCTGCGCCTTGGCCGGATCGAGCCCGGCCTCGAGTGCCAGCCGGCAATGCGCGTGCCACTCATAATTGGCCGTCCAGTAGCGCGCGGTGATGCAAATCGCAAACTCGTTGAGCTTGGCCGGCAACGCGCTTTTGAAGCGGATCGCTCCGCCCAGCGACTGCACGATGTTGCCGATCTCCGGACTGCGCAGCATCATGTTGAACGGCCCGCCCAGCGGCCCCGGCTCGGCGGCTTTAAAACTGGCCAGCTTCGCGCGCGGGCCACCCTTGATCGAGTCATAAACGACGCGTTGTTCGGCAGAGAGCTTGTCTACGGGGATCAGCGGAAAGCGGCGATTGTCGGCCATGATTCATCCTTGGTTGATGGGCAAAGTTGAGAAAGCGCGAAATTAACACGACGTGGTGAACTATGTTGTCGTTCCTCCACATGGTGCGCATCACGCATCGCGCGAAGCGGGCTTGAGGAACCACGCCACCACGGTCGGTCCCGCGAACGCGGGAATCCATGGCACACGCGCCACAAGCCATGCAGCAGACGTAGCGAATAGCGCGGTGATAGGCATCGTGGCGAAACATAAATTATCAATAAAAACAAATACTTATGAAAATGGCTTGAATGTCATCAATCTTTCAGCGAAAACCCCAGCCCCGGCACATCGGGCACGTGCAACTTGCCGTCGCGGAATTCGGGATGCACAGCAAAACGCGCCTTGATCGCCACATGCGCGCCGTGCACTTCCAGCATGCCGCCGTGCGCGTGGCCTGCCATTGCCGGCAGATTCGCCGACTCGAAACCGCCCGCGCCGGTGACCGGCACGCCGTGTGCCTCGGCGAGCGCGAGAATGCGCAGCATCGCCGTAATGCCGCCGCAGAACGCCGCGTTCGGCTGCAGAATATCCAGCGCGCCCGCCGCCAGCACATCGCGAAACCACGACACCGACTGAATCATCTGCCCGGATGCCAGCGGAATGCGCGTGGCACGGCGCAATTCGGCGAGCGACGGAATGTCGTTGCCGCGCAGCGGCTCCTCGAAAAACGCGATATCGCAATCGGCCACCCGCGCCGCCAGCCGCTTCGCCTCGGCCACCGTGTAGGCGCAGTTGGCGTCGAGCATCAGCGGCGCATCGCCAATCGCGGTGCGCACCGCATGGACGCGCTGCGCATCTTCGGCAATGCCGCGCCCCGCGCCCACCAGAATCTTGGCCCCGACATAGCCTTCGGCCAGCGCGTGTGTGCAGGCGGCAACCAGTTCTGCTTCGGTGTACGCTGGCAGCCCCACTGTCGCGTACGCCGGCACCGCTGCGCGCGCGCCGCCGATCAGGCGCGCCACCGGTTGCGCCAGCGCCTTGCCCTTGATGTCCCACAGCGCCAGATCCAGCGCCGACAGGGCTGACACGAACACGCCGGTCGACTGCCGCGGATTGAATTTCCTGGCGAGCTGGGCGGTGATTGCCTCGATATCCAACGCGTTCTCACCTTTCAGCGTGTCGGCGATGCCGCCATTCAACAGGTGCGCCACCTGATCGGCTAGAAAGCGTCCACTGACGCCGTCGCCCGCCAGTCCGTCGTCAGTGGTTACCCGACAGCGCAGGAAAGTCAGGCTTTCGGCACCGGCATACGCCTGTGCCGCAGTCTGGGGTTTGATGTGTTCGACACGGGCGGTGATTTCTGTAATTTTCATGTGAGCAAGCGCTTATGTTCTTCGGGGGTATATTTATAACTTATTGAATTATAACAATTTATTTTAATATTATTTTACCTGAACGAAGTTGTCGATCAAATTATGACAATCTGTTAACGTTCGTCAGGGCCGCAACAACAACCAAAAATTGCCGCGATCACGCTACGGTCCGCGCATTCTGGCTTCTGAATCAGGGTGTGACGCGAACATTTTTGACCGTGTCAGGCCGCAAGTCATCGTAAGGGGAAACCATGTACAGCACCACGTGCGCCGCTCGGTCCAATGGAACAATACAGAGCCGGCGTCCGGCCGCCGGCAGCCGCAAACTTGCGCGCGCCCTGATGGGCTTATTGCTGCTGACGGTGCCTGCCGGATGCGCACAAACGCCGCCGCCAGCCACCATCGCCGCACCGCCCCCGGTGTGCACACAGCCGCTCTCGGCGGACCGACTGCCGGAGCTGGCCAACTTCATCTGGGCCGGGTGTCCGCAGCTGCTCAAGTGGCCGCACGATGCTGCCATTCGCATGAGCGGCCCCTCGCCCGCGGGCACGCGCTCGGTGCATGGCTTCGTGCTCAATTACTACGCGCCCACGGTCTACACCTGGCTCAAGGCGGGGCGGCCTGCCGGCGGAATACCCGATGGCGCGGTGATCCTCAAGCAGATGTATGCGGACGACAATGGCAAGCCCGGTGCGGTCAGCGGCTGGGCGATGATGGTGAAGAAAAAAAGCGCCTCGTTCGATGGTTGGTTCTGGGGCTGGGCCGATCCGCAGAAACCCAAACCCTCGCCGTCCGATGCCGGTATCGGCGGGCAGTTTTATGATCCGAACTGCGTCGGCTGTCACGCCTCCGCCAGCACGCGCGAGCTGACGTTTGCCGCATTGGTCAACATCGCCCCCGCGTTTGGCGGCACCGCGATGCCGGTGGCCAATGGCCTGACCGGCGGCTCGGCCCATTCCCGCGTGGCGCTGGCCGGCGCCACGAATACCACGCTGACGTCGATGCCGTGGGTGCGCCTGACCGCGCCACCCAAAATCCCCAACAACATTCCGCCGCAGAGCCAGAGTGTGGTGATCGTCGGGCCGCAGGGGCCGACGGGCTTTGTCACCTCCGATGTATGCTCGGGCTGTCACGACGCGAGCAACCTCGCTTTTGGCGTGCAGGCCAACATGACCTGGCCGCAACGTGTGCCGCCGAAGGATTTCCCCAAGACGCCGCTGTCGAACATCTCGCCGTACGGCGAGTGGGGCGCGTCGATGATGGGCCTGGCCGGACGCGATCCGGTATTTCAGGCGCAGCGCGAATCGGAGACCAAGCTCTACCCGTCGGTGGCGGCCGTCATCGATGACGCCTGCTACAACTGCCACGGCGTGATGGGCAAGCGCCAGCACGCCATCGACAAACCGGGCAGCCTGTTCACGCATCAGGATTTTCTCGCCAGCAGCGGCCCCAACGCGAATTACGGCGCGCTCGCGCGTGACGGCATTTCGTGTCTCGCGTGTCATCGCATGACGCCGGATGGCTTGGGCACGCCGGCGAGCTTTACCGGCAATTTCAAGATCACCGATGCCAAAACGGTGTTCGGCCCGTACAAAGATTTCGTCAAGTTTCCGATGGAAAACGCGGTGGGCATGACACCCAAACACGGCGACGCGCTCACCGATCCGGCGATGTGCGGCTCATGCCATGTGGTTGAGACAGCCATCCTAGACGCGAAAAAGACCTACGACCGCAAGAGCTTCGCCGCCGCGCCCAAGTCGCACGAACAGACGACTTATCTGGAGTGGCTGAACAGCGCCTATCAGACCAAGGCGCCGCGGCAGCGCGGCGCCACACCGCAAACCTGCCAGGATTGCCACATGCCGCGCACCATGCAGGGCAAACCGATCACCACCAAGATCGCCAACATCGAAGACAACACCTACGTCGACGCCAACAACAAGCCGTTTCCGAACACCGCGCCCGCGGCCGAGATCACCATGGCCGAGCGCAGCGAGTTCGGCCGCCACACGCTGGTGGGCGCGAACGTGTTTGTGCTGGAAATGTTCCGCCAGTTCGCCGGGCCGCTGGGCTTGACCCAAGGGGACCGCAACTACGACACCAAGACGTTTAAATTCGTGCCGCGGCTCGATCTGGCGATCGCGGAAACCGTCGCGCTGGTGCAAAAGCAGACCGCCACCATCGCCATACGCGCGCAGCGCAAGAGCGCCGCCGGGCTGGAGGTCGATGTGGCCGTGGTCAACAAGGCCGGGCATAAGTTTCCCTCCGGCGTGGGCTTTCGCCGCGCCTGGATCGAATTCACCGCGATGGACGCGGGCGGCAATGTGCTGTGGTCGTCCGGACGAAGCAACGACAAGGGTGTGCTCGTTGATGACAGCGGCAAACCGCTCGCCACCGAATTCAGCAAAACCACCTGGCAGCCGCACCAGCGCGTGATCACGTCCAGCACCAGCGTGCAGATTTACGAAGAGCGCACCAAAGACCCGGCGGGACTGCTGACCACGAGTTTTCTGGCACTTGCCAAATCGGTAAAGGACAACCGTCTGATGCCCGCGGGCTGGCGCGAAAAAGGCCCCTACGCCGACTGGACCAACCCGCTCGCGGTGCCGCGAGCCGCCAGCCCCGGCTACTACAACGGCAGCGGCAGCGACCTCGTCACCTACCGCATCCCCGCGGCCATTGCCGCCAAAGTGAAATCGGTCAGCGCCGTGCTCCACTACCAATCCATCCCGCCGTACTACCTGCAAGACCGCTTCACCATCGGCGGCGACGGCCCCGCCACCGCACAGTTGCGCGCGCTGGTGGAGCAGGTGGATTACAGCAAAACGGCGGCGCGCGGGTGGAAGCTGCCGGTGGCCTCCGTGACGGGTGTGGTGCGCTGAGGTTAAGCGCCGAATGTAGTCACGCACGCGGGCGGGCGTGCGCCGCTCACGAACCGGACCTAACGTAGGGAACGCCTGAATCGGCAACGGCAGGCGATTGAATTCCCCGTAACGACTACGTCATCCGGCGCAATTGCGTCCTTGGGCATAGCCAGCGCGCCGCGCGGTAGACGCGCAAAGCTGGGCTGATTCCCCTTCATCTAAATGTTAGTGAGCGCTAATACCTTTTGGATATTTTTTTAACTATCTGATTTAAAAGTAATTTAATAGAATACGGAGGCATAGTATCGTAATCAGTATTAAAATAATATAATTATATTGTTATTATAAATATATAAATACTGTTTTATATTCAATAACGATATGATCTTCACCGTCAAATCCCTGCCCGAGGACTATCTCAAAGTCCTCGACCTGATCGCAGGCCTGCGCGAAAAACTGCGCTTCGCCACCAGCGACGCACTCAACCGCTGGACGGGATTACTGGCGCGCACCAGCTACGCGCGCGCGATCATCGGCTCCAACACCATCGAAGGCATCCACGTCACCATGGACGAGGCGATGGCCGCCGTGAATCGCGAGCCGCCGGACAAAACCGCCAATGAAGACTGGCACGCCATCTGGGGCTATCGCGAGGCGATGGATTACGTGATCCAGCTAGCCAAAGAGCCGCAGCGCTACACCCACAACCTGGGCACGCTGTTAAGCCTGCACTACATGATGATGAAGTACGACCTCAGCAAGAACCCCGGCCGCCTGCGCCCCGGCGCCATCCACATCACCAACACCGGCACCCAGCAGGTCGTCTACGACGGCCCCGACGCAGAACAGGTGCCCGGCCTGCTCGACGAGCTGATCGCATCGCTTAACGAAACCAACCACCTGCCCACCATCGTCCGTGCGGCCATGGCGCACCTGAACCTCGCCATGATTCACCCATTCAAGGACGGCAACGGCCGCATGGCGCGCGCGCTGCAAACCATGGTACTGGCGATGGAAGGCATACTCGCGCCGGCATTTTCAAGCATCGAAGAATACGTCGGTCGCAACCCGCAGGACTACTACAAGGTGCTCGCCGAGGTGGGCCAAGGCGCATGGCATCCGGAAAACGATCCGCTGCCGTGGATACGATACTGCCTAGTCGCGCATTATCGGCAGGCGCAAACACTGCTGCGACGCTATTCCGAGACCTCGCGCCTATGGCACGCGCTGGAAGAAACCGCCCAGCAACACAAGCTTAACGAACGCGTGATCCACGCGCTTGCCGATGCCGCCATCGGCTTGCAAGTCAAGAACCCGACTTATCGCACACAGGCCGATATTACCGATCAGGTTGCGCGCAATGATCTTACGCGGCTGTCCGAGCTAGGATTGTTGACGCCGAAGGGCGAACGGCGTGGCAGGGTTTATGTTGCCAGCGCTTCGCTACTGGAGATACATCGGCAATCGTTGTTACCACATGAAACGGTTGATCCGTTTCAGGTGTTATTGGCAATGGAGAAAAAGAAGCACGGGGAATTGACGAGGATGGGGGCGGTTAAGTCTGGTGCTGACTGAGTTGAATGAAGGTTACCAAGGGAGCAATCGCTCAGCCCGCAATGCACTGATTCGTATAAGGGCGGCATCTAACGAAACTCCGAGAGGGTGTAAGGAATTTTGTGTAGATTGAAATTTGTTAGGCTCCGATCCCTACACTGGAGCGATAATGACCGACAAGAACGACAGCAACGAAACGAAGCCGGTGATCCCGCAAGCCCTGCTGGATCACGTGATTGCCAACTACCAGAAGCCAGCCGACCTGATCGGTGAGAACGGCATGCTCAAGCAATTGACCAAAGCCGTCATTGAAGCGGCACTCAAGGCGGAAATGAACCAGCATCTGGGCCACGTCCACTACGGGGCAGTGGCCAACGCCGGGGGCAACGTGCGCAATGGCCAGTCGGCCAAGACCATCACGGGTGACTTTGGCGAGATCGAAATTGCCATACCGCGTGACCGTGACGCGAGCTTTACCCCGCAACTCATAGCCAAGCACCAACGCCGGGTGCCGGGTTTTGATGAACGCATCCTGTCGCTCTACGCGCGCGGCATGAGTACCCGTGAAATCGCTGCGCACCTGCAGGAAATGTTCGGCGCCGAGGTTTCTCCAGCGCTGATCTCAGCCATCACCGACACCGTGGCCGACGAAGTGCGCGCCTGGCAATCACGACCGCTGGATCGGCTGTATCCGATCCTTTATCTGGACTGTCTGATGGTCAAGACGCGCGAGGCCGGGACTGCGGCTAATCGTGCCATTTATCTGGCCATCGGGGTTAACACCGACGGTATCAAGGAAGTACTGGGCCTGTGGACGGCGCCGACCGAGGGGGCCAAGTTCTGGCTCTCGGTGGTCACTGAATTGAAGAACCGGGGCGTGAACGACATTCTGATTGCCTGCGTGGACGGCCTGAAGGGATTCCCCGAAGCCATCGCGGCGGTCTACCCGCAGGCCGAGGTGCAACTGTGCCTGGTGCATCTGGTGCGCAACAGCCTGACGTATGTGAGCTGGAAGCAGCGCAAGGCCGTTGCCGCTGATTTGCGTGCCATCTACACGGCAGCCACCGCCGATGAGGCGGCAGTGGCGCTGGATGCCTTTGCACAGAAATGGGACAGCGTATATCCGCAGATTGCCAAGTCATGGCGCAACCACTGGGCGCACGTCATACCGTTTTTCGCCTATGCGCCCGAGATACGAAAAGTGATCTACACCACTAACGCGATCGAGAGCGTGAATTACAGTTTGCGCAGACTCACCAAGACGCGAGCGTCACTTCCCACTGACGAGGCCGCAATCAAGCTCTTGTATTTGGGGCTGCGCAATATCAGCCAACGATGGACCATGCCCATTCAGAACTGGAAACAAGCTATGAGCCAGCTTATGATTCGCTTTGAAGCACAATTCAACAACACCTAACAATTTCTAAAAACACAAAATCCTGAAAACCCTCGCTTTGAGCGGCTCACAAAATAAAGCCCCCGGCTCTGCCGGGGGATACTTACTTCAGCGCCAGCGCTTTACAAAATTCCACGCGAAGCGCCGAGAGTTTCTCCGCCGGTATTTTGCCGCCTGTCATCGCCTTGAGCATTTCCATAGGCTTTTTGTCTGGCCGTGGCACGGGGGGCAGGCCTAAGAATTTTTCGAGACAGTCTTGGAATTTCACGGGTGCGTGTAGCGTATGTTTATTGCTACAGGCTTCAACTAGGTCATTCACGGCGCCTTCATGCTCTTTGCCGTTGTCGTCATCGAGCATTACGCCATGAGCAATGCCATAGGCCGCCATAAGCCCCATGAAGCGGTGAAAATTGTATTTGCCCAATACGTCCACAAGGCAAATCCGCTGAGCGCTCAGGTCATGCCAGTCGTTGACCAGCAAGTAGTTGAACAGCCCACGTTCCGTAGCCCCCTCTACTAACAATACCTTGTCGGCAAAAAATAATGAAGAACGCTCACCGTCCAGCCAGAGCTGAAAGCGAAATTGCTCTTCTTGTATTGCAATATCATCCGTCGGCGGATTTGTGATCATTTTTCGAGCGTTCTTTTTCCTTTCGTCCGGCACATTGTTATCAGCAACAAATTGCTCCAGCACTTTCAGCAGTTCACCCCCTTGTTCGAACAGATCCTTGATCTGACTACCCTTGGGTTGATAACTCAACGTTATGCCGTCGTCGCGCTGCACCCGAACCACTTGACCAATATGTTCAGCGGCCTTCCCGGCAAATACGGGTGAGTGCGTTGTGACAATAACTTGCTGGCCATCTTCGGCGCCGAGGCGGCGTAAATGGTAAGCCATACTTTCCTGTTGGCTCGGGTGCAGGAATGCTTCGGGTTCTTCGAACAACACGAGATTGAAGGCTGGATTGAATTCCTTTTTGTCGTTCTTTTTCTCATCCTTAAATGTTGGGGCTAGGCGAATTAGCTCATAGATGACAGAACGCTGGAACCCATGACCATAGCGCTCCAAATCAAACCCGACGTTGCCTAGCGCAGCATCTACAAACTCGAAGGTAATAAGCGATTTTGATATATCTTCAGGTGCTACTGTATTCACGGACAAGTCGATCTTGATGCGCCAGGCTGATATTGCTGTATTAATAGGGGTGGAAATCTCACTCAAAAAGCCATTTTCTTTCCGGGCTTCCGCGTTCAACTTCTCAAACGCCGTCGAAAGTTCTTTGTAGGCCTCGCTTTTCGAAACCACTTTCTTTAGCAGGAAGTTGAGCATGTTCCGCATTGGTGACGGCCCGCTCGTTTTGGTTTGTTCTGCCGCTGTCGTTAATGCGGGAACGTAAAGCACTTGGCCGACTTTTGCCGTGCTGACATTCTTGGTACCATAGAAAAGCGCTTTGCTAAGATCACCTTTGACGAGGCCATAGATGTTGCTCTGGTCTTTCTGGACTCGCGATTTGTCTTCTGACTTAAAGTAACGGCGAACTGTCAGGATTTGGTCAGCGACGCCCTCTTTGTATTCATCAGCAAGGCCGTCCCACTCGTCGGCCGAAAGATGAAAAGTAAGCTGCACCCATGCTTCATTGTCAGCCGCGCCTTTCTTCGGAAAGTCTTCCGCTGACCACTTGGTGTCATCGTAAAACGCGCGAAGCGCATTGATGATGGTGCTTTTGCCAGCGTTATTGGCTCCGACAAGCAACATGTAGTCATGCGCCTCAATATCTGCGTCCAGCACCGACCGAAAATTGTGGATGGCAATTCGGCGCAGCTTCATAAGCCTCCCCTTTTCTTTATTCTGTGATGCCCAGCAACTCCCACCAATCTCGCGCGGCATGTGGCACGCGCGCGATGGAAACACCATCGGGGCGCGGCTGGTAGAAAATCAGGTGATTGTCGAAGCCCTTGACCCACCATTTGCGGGTGCTGATCCGCGCAACCCATTTATGCGGGTTCAGGCATGTTTGGACATGCTCATGCGCTGGTGCAGGATACGCGCCACGCCGATGCTGTCAGGGTCAATGCGGTAAACGATAACATGCGAGCCGATCAGGTAGGCTAGGTGTGTTTTGGGCAAGTCAGTCCTGGGGTGCCCCAGCTGCGGGTTGCGGCTGATAGCCTGCAGCGCGTCATTGAGCTTGTCGCGATAGCTCAGCAATTGAGCCTCGCCCCAAGTCTCGCCGGTGTAACGCAGAATGTCGATAAAGTCCTGGCGGGCTTTCGGCGAAAGTTTGAGCGGGTGCTGCTTAGGGGAGGACATCTTTGTCCATCGGCTTGCCGCTATGCATGGCGCCGATGGCGCTGTTGGTGATGTCGGTTAGCGCGTCCGGACTGTAGGCGATCCCCTCGCCTCGATTCAGTTGCGCGTCGCCTTGGGCAATGGCCGCCTGCCACGCCGCTGTCCGGCTTTCTTCCGCCTGCATGCGCCGGATCGCGTCACGGATCACTTCCGTGGCGTTGCCATAAAAGCCGCTGGAGACCTTGCTTTTGATGAACCCCTCCATTTCAGGGGACAGATTGACGTGCATGGTCATCGCAAACCCTCACATATCCATAGAATATACATAATGTATCCATTATATGGGTAGATTGCAAGAGGTATCCCCGCCCTGCGGCGGTCAGGCGTAGCCATGTATGCACGTATTCATGTGGTCGTGGCGTCCATGCTCGCGTGAACGCCAGCAGGCCGGGTGCTATGCGCTGCGCGCACCGAGCCGGGCGTCTTGGCCATGCGGTAACAACTCAACGGCCGCCGCACTTTCTGATTGGTGGCGTCTACGAGAAATGCCGGTCGCCAACTTCCAATGCGACCGGTGTGCGCTCCGTTGCGATCGCACAGGTGGCGTAATGCGAAAGACCGCTTTGGCCGACGACCCCGCGTAGCGCTTTCGGCTGGTATCTGGGTACAGCAGTCACGTAAAAATCAGGGGTGTTGCCGCGCTGTGCTGTGGCAATTAACCGAGAATTCGCAATCGGGTTCTTGGCCCGAAGGCTTCGACCAAAAAATATGAGAACAATAAGACTCCCTCAACAACCAAGGAGTCTGCAATGGAATCCGTTCAACACCGCGAAGCCTGGAACAAAGGCAAACTGGTTGGTCAAAAGCCGCCGCTCAAGCCCAAGGACATTTGGGCGATCCGCTACCACCTTCAGAACGTGCATCAGGTTCGGGACCTCGCCATGTTCAACCTCGCAATCGGCAGCAAGTTGCGTGGCTGCGATCTCGTAAAATTGCATGTGCGTGACATCATGCACGGCAGTCAGATTTTGCCCCGTGCGCTGGTCGTGCAGCAAAAGACCCAGCGCCCCGTGCAGTTTGAATTGACCGAGCCGACCCGCACCGCCGTCACCGCGTGGATCGAGAAAGCGAAGCTAAAACCGGAGCAACCCTTGTTTCCGAGCCGCGTTTCAAAGTCGCCCCATGTCTCGACACGACAATACGCCCGAATCGTCCATCAACGGGTTGCCGCTGTTGGCCTTGATCCGGCTATCTACGGTACCCACACCATGCGCCGAACCAAGGCGACGCTGATTTACAAGCGCACGAAGAACCTGCGCGCAGTGCAACTCTTGCTTGGCCACAGCAAGCTGGAATCGACGGTGCGATACCTCGGCATTGAGGTGGATGACGCGCTGGAGATTTCGGAGCAAACCGAAATCTAACCGCGTTGCCGCGGCCGCGCTCAACGCTTTGCTCCGAGTTGCGCGGCCGCTTTCGGCATCCAAAACCGCTTCCCAGGCGCGCGCCACTGCGCCAGCAACGAACGCTGATGTGGTGACCTGATTCCGGGAAAACAACCTAGGCTGTGGTAGTTCTTCCTATGGATCGCAGGTTGTGGTAAAAGCAGTATGAAGTCCTACCACAAAACCACCATCCGCCATGCCCTCACGCACCAACCTACCCACCGATTGGCACTTTGCGCGCCCGGATTTGGCGCGCCACTATTTGAATGCGTTTGAAATCGGCCTGGTATCGGGAATCACATTGTATGCACGGCGGCGCCACGGCAAGACCGAATTTCTGACTCAAGATTTACAGCCTGCCGCACTGGCGCAAGGCTACGCAGTCGGCTACTGCAATCTGTGGCAGGAAGACGAAGATCCCGCCCAAGCCTTGGCGGAGGCGGTGCGCGCCTTGGCGATGCCCAAAACCGTCCGAGCCAAGCTGATGGCTAGGTTAAACACCCCCGTGGCGAAATTCAAACTCAGCGGCAAGGCAGCCGGGGTCGGTGAAGGCGGCGCGGAAGTGGAATTCAAGGACGCCAATGCGGTTGGGCCACGCCAATTACGCGACCTGTTTACCCAATTCGATCAGAGCAAAAACCGGGGATTGTTGCTGGTGGATGAAGCCCAAGTGCTGGCCCAGCCGGCCCACGCGCCGCTGGAGAAAGCCTTGAGGGCTCTGCTCGACACCCGTAAGGACCGGCTCAAAGTCATCTTCACCGGATCTTCCGAGGATCAGCTGCGCGCCATGTTCGGCGCCGAACGCAAGGCCTTTTACAACTGGGCCAGCGTCGAGCCCATGCCGCTTCTCGGTGAGGCCTTCGTGCGGGACCTTACTGATCGCGCCAATCGGCTTACCACGCTATCCCTCAAACCCGCCCATAGTCTGGCTGCGTTTCGGGAACTCAATGGTGTGCCCGAGCTATTCCGACGATTTTTGGCACAATACCTGGCGAATCCCTTTGAGGGCGCGGCGGCTGCGGTCGCGCAATGCAAGCGTTCCATTTATGCGGAAGGCGGGTTTGACAAGCGCATGCGTGATCTGCTGCCGGCCGATCGCTATGTGCTGGCGCTGGTCGCCGCGGGACAAGGCGATTTACACAGCGGCGATACGCTTAAAAAAATGGGGCGAGCGCTGGGTTTGCGCGGCGCCGCCAGCCGCGCCGTGCCGCAAAACGCGTTGCGCCGGCTACGCGATCGTCAAATACTCCTGGCTGTGGGCAACGGTGTGTACGAATTCGAGGACGAAGCCTTCAAACAATGGGTGTTGGAACAGCGCGAGCGACTCGCTCAGTCGAATTCGTTACACAAGTAGCCCCATGAATTTCTCTGAAACGATTGCCAATCTTAACCGCGCCTCGGCCTTCGAATTGTACCGCCTGCGAGCTGCCATCGATCGCATACTGGATCAACCGGACTGGACGATGGCGGTACGCTCACGCCTGCGGATAGGACAGGAAATTCAGTACTTTGACCCAGTCGCCAATCGCGCCCAGCAGGGGCAGTTGTTGGAAATGCGGCGCAAGCAGGCGGTGGTGCTCGATATTGCCACGCGCAAGCGCTGGCTGATTTCGTACGCCGCGATCAACCTCGACGGGGCCGACGTGGAAATTCGCGAGAAGCCGGTCCACGGACTGGGACGCAACGAAGTCGCTGAGGGCGACGTCGTCGGCTTTGTGGATCGCGACCAGCAACAGCGCAGCGGACGAATCGTAAGACTGAATGACAAAACCGTCACCCTGCTGTGTGGCCAGCAGAAATGGCGGGTCGCCTATGGCTTGCTCCACCGTGTGGTGGACGGCGATAGTGCCAGTGTGGCTCAGAGGGAGCTGCGGGAACTGGATGTGCAGCACCTTCCCGCCGAACCACTGGGCGATGGTTAAAACCGCCACCACAGGCACTTGGCAGTTCGCACCACGATTTCGGCGTGGGGCCTTTGGCTGGCGCTCCGAGCCAGCGATGACCCGAATCAAGGAAGGCGTGGCCGAAATCAAGGCGTGCAACCGCAAGGATACGATACGCGCCGCCGAAGGCGCCGTGTTGTTGCTGACTAAGCTCTCACCGGCACTGGAACGCATCGACAGCTCATCCGGTGCGATCGGTAACGCGGTCAATCGTACTATTGAGGTGTTGGTACCTATCATCGCCGAGGCGCCAGCCGACAACGCTTTGCGACGCAAGTGGCTGGAGCAACTGTATCAGGCCCATGCCGACGACCAAATACCGTATATCGAGTGCCTCGGCGACCACTGGGGTGAATTGTGCGCCTCACCGGAGTTGGCCGGCGAGTGGGCCGACCAGTTGGTGGAGACCGTAGCGGGCATTTGGCGGCGCCACCCGGCGGAGCACGGATTTTTTCATGGGACGACGATGTGCTTGTCGGCTTTGCTGGCCGCAGGACGGCACGAACCGCTGCTAGCCCTACTTGAGCAGTGCCCGTATCCGTTCTGGGGCTATCGTCAGTGGGGCGTCAAGGCATTACTGGAGATGGGCAAGAAGACGGAGGCCTTACGTTATGCCGAGGCCACACAGGGCGTGAATGAACCTGTGGGTGAAATTGCCGCCACCTGTGAAGCGATCCTATTGTCGTCCGGCTTGGCCGATGAGGCTTACCAGCGCTATGCGCTGGTGGCAAATCGCGGCGGTACCTACCTGGCGACATTTCGCGCGATTTGCCGCAAATACCCACACAAGGCGCCAGAGGCCGTTCTGAACGATCTGGTCGCGAGTACGCCGGGCGACGAAGGAAAATGGTTCGCGGCGGCCAAGGACGCCAAGCTGTATCACTTGGCCTTGCAACTGGCACAGAAATCTCCGGTGGATCATCGCACGCTGATCCGCAGCGCGCGCGATTTTGTCACCGGAGAACCGCACTTCGCGATCCAATGTGGTTTGTTGGCGCTTTACTGGGTCTGTGCGGGGCGCGCGTATGAAGCGACCCTTTTGGAGGTGCGCGACGCCTACGACCTGACGATTCGTGCCGCGGAACTGATGAACGACAAAGCTGCCGTTCTTCAAAGAATTCGCCAGATACTGAAAGAATTTCCCCAGAACCGCCTTGTGAGTGGGGCGCTCGTAGGCGTCAGCGAGTTGCGGAGCGAGGTTTAGTTCGCGGCCCGCGGCAGTAATGGGGAGACAATCTACTGCAGGGGCTACCGATCAGAAGCGTCGCGCCATTCGACTGGCGGCTACGCCTTGAGACCTGCCGAAAGCGCTACGCGGGGTCGTCGGCCACAGCGGTCATCGGATGCTTGAATCTTCAATACCCGCTATGTGCACGC
>CADECM010000019.1 GCA_902825845.1 uncultured beta proteobacterium | reverse complement strand
ACCATCTGGCACGCCCAGCTCACACCGCCTTCCATGAAGCCGAAATTCAGGGTCGGAAAGCGGCGCGCCACACCGCCCAGAAAAACGCCACGCGCAAATGCATGGTTCGCTTCCGCGAAGTGGCCGACGTGGTTATAGGTGAAATTGGAGATGGAGGCGCGATCCGACCAGCCGGAACTGCCTGCATGCTGGGTCACCGCCACGCCAAGATCAACGCAGCGCTGCCACAACGGGTCGTAATCATAGGGACTGTCGAGGGCGATATTGTCGCAATAGATCGCGGCCTTTTGCGCATCGATGCCCTGCGCCGCGGCCGGCACCACGCGCTCCTGGTTGCCGCGCAGCATGATGGCGCGGTAGCCCAGTTCGCCAACGGCGTATTCCAGTTCCTCGATCGCATCCTGCGGCGTGCGCGAGGGGATGCTGGCGACCGGCGCAAAGCGCGCGGCATAAGGCCGGAACATGTCCGCGGTCATGCGGTTGTAGGCGCGCGCCGCGGCACGCTGCAGATCGCCCGTCATGATGTTGATCCCCAGCCCGAAGGTTGGGTACATCACCGCGAAATCGATGCCCAGTTCCGGCAGACGCTCGTTCAACAGCGCGGGCAGCAGCGCGGTGGCCTTGTCATAGGTGTTGCTGGTAACGCCCCACCAGATGGTGCGGCGCAAACGCCGGTGCTGGCGCTCCTCCGGCGTTGCACCGTACCACGCGCTGTTGCGGCGCCACCGCGCGCGCAGTTCGTCGACCGCCTTCGGTCCGCCGGCTTCACTCAGATATTCGAGGAACACCGGGATCGGCTCCATCCAATGACCATCGCCGTCGATGACCGGATGCTTCAGTCCCGCACGTATTTGCGCTGCCCGATTTGCCATGGCCTCTACCCTTACCCTTTCAATGTTGCGACTGGAAACTGCCGCGGCGGCGATTGTTCGCGATTTGTAGACTACAATCTTGCCACACAACGTCGATGCAGATGCCGGCGGCGGCGGGCGGGGATACCCGCAAAGGCTCGCGTGCCAATAGGCGAGTTAAATTGTAACGTATTGATTTTATTTATATTTTTAATTGGCATCTCAGCCCGGATGCTGCCAGCGGCGAAGCCTTACCGTTACTTCTTACGGCATCGGCGGCACATGCCTTCGCGCGCCGGAAGGCGTGGCGTGCCGGTGTCAAACGCTTGAACAGGAAAACCATGAAAGTTGTTGAAATCAGCAAACCCGGCGGCCCCGAGGTTCTGACGCTGGCCGAACGCGCGGTGCCGGAGCCCAAGGCAGGAGAACTTCTGGTCAAAGTCGCCGCCACCGGTGTCAATGGGCCCGACATGATGCAGCGCAAGGGACTCTACCCTGCTCCGGCCGGCGCGTCCGATCTGCTGGGTCTGGAAATATCCGGCGAAGTCATGGCGGTCGGCGCCGGCGTCACGCGCTGGAAAGCGGGTGACACGCTGTGCGGCCTCACCAACGGCGGCGGCTATGCCGAGTACTGCGTGATTGACGCCACCCATTGTCTGCCGGTGCCAAAGGGCGTATCCCTCGTCGACGCCGCCGGCCTGCCTGAAACCTACTTCACCGTGTGGAGCAACGTGTTTTTCGGCGCGCAGCTCACGGCCGGCGAAACTTTTCTCGTGCATGGCGGCGCGGGCGGCATCGGCACCACCTGCATTCAGCTTGGCAAAGCGTTCGGTGCCAAAGTGATCGCCACCGACAGCCCGGATGCGCGCTGCCAGATCTGCCGTGACCTCGGCGCCGACCGTGTCATCGATTACCGGCAGGAAGATTTCGTGGAAGCGGTGCGCGCCGAGGGCGGCGCCAACGTGATACTCGATATCGTCGGCGGCCCGAATATCGAAAAAAACATCAAGGCGGCGGCGCCCGACGCGCGCCTCATCCAACTCGCGTTTGCGGCCGGCTCCAAGGTGGAGATCAATCTAATGCCGATCATGCTCAAACGCCTGACTTACACCGGGTCCACGCTGCGCACGCGGCCGGCGGCATACAAGACACGCGTGGCGCAAGCCCTCGAAGCCCAGGTATGGCCCTTGATCGAAGCAGGAAAAATTCGCGTTGTAACCGGACGCACGTTCCCCCTGGCCGAAGCGGCACAGGCCCATGCAATGATGGAATCCGCGGGCCATACCGGCAAAATTCTGCTGACGGTGAACAGCGGCTGATCGCGGCTTGCGCCAGGCATTGTTGGCAACCACATCACCCGCACCCACTCCCGGTCGCGCGCACCGCTGCAGTAGCCCGCCACCATCCGTGAAAATCTTCCGGACGCCACAGGGAAAAGATGGTAAGTATCTGAAGATAAACTATAATGCGTTCGAATCCAGAACTAACATGACGTCGGCGCGCGTGCCGGGCTTTGCCGTGGCGTGTTGTCGCCCCTTCTCACCGAGGCTGGCAGATGCTCTACCACGCTGACACCGTTTTTACTCGCACGACCAAGGGTGTGCGCGAAGCGCGCAGCACCCGTCTGCCGCGCGAGTTGAGCCGTGTGTTCGCGGCAGTCAACGGTAAAGGCACGGTTGCCGAGCTGATCAGCAAGTCCGGCGTACCCGAAGGTCATTGTCACCTGGCGCTTGGGCAACTCGAAACTGAAGGTTACATCCGCGTTTTTTCCGGGCCGGATTTCGATCCCAGCAAGGCACTCTACGTCACCCAGCCCCTCATGGCTCAGCAACCGCGGAGCGTGGAGGAACTGGATTTCACTTCCGCGGCCGGCGTGGCCAAAGTCAATGCCGAAGCCGTCGAACGCGGCAAGGCGGAATTCGACGCGCGCGCGCGCGCGGAAGCCGCCGCACAAGCCGCCGCCAAGGCCAAAGCGCGGCTGGAAGCTGAAAAGCGCGCGCGCGTAATCGCGGAAGCGCGGGTCAAAGCAGAATCCGAAGCGCGCCAGCGCGCGGAACTGGAGGCTAAAGCGCGCGCCGAAGCCGCGATCAAGGCGGCTGCGGAAGCCAAGGCGGCCGCGGATGCCAAAGTCAGGGCTGACGCTGAAGCGCGCGTGCGTGCCGCAATGGAGGCCAAGGTCAAAGCCGAGGCTGAAGCACTGGCGCGTGGCGCGGCCGAAGCACAGGCGCGACTGCAGGCTCAGGAAAACCAGCGCGCCGAAGCGGAAGCGTTGGCCAATTCGGCCTCGCAGCAGCGGGCACAAGCCGAAGCGCTGGCACGTGCCGCGGCCGAGGCCAAGGCACGCGCCGCGCTGGAAGCGCAGATGAAGGTGATGTCAGAGGCCCTGGCGCGGGCCGAAAAGCAGGCAGCCGAGGAGTCTGCCAAGCGCGAACAATACGAAGCTGAAGTCAAGGCGCGCACCGCCGCCGAACAACAAGCGCGGGCGGAGGCCGAGCAGCGCGCGGCAGCCGCCGAAAAGGCAATCGCCGAGGCGCGCGCGATGGCTGACGAAGCCGCCCGGTTCAAGGAAACGGCCGAATCGCTGCAGGCGCGCAACGAGAGCGAGATTCCCGCCGCACAAGCGCGTTTGCAGCAGGCGATGCAGGCACTGGAAGAAGCCAAGGCGCGCGCGGTGGCCGAAGCCGAAGCAAAAGCCAGGGCCGAAGCGCGCATGCAGATGGAAGCCGAACTGCGCAAGGTGCAGGAAACCGAAAGCGCGGCGCGGGCGCTGGAAGTCGAGCGCGCGCGTGAAGAGGCCGACGCCGAAACCCGCGAAATCGTGCGCCAACTGCAGGAACAGGCGCGTGCCGCCAAGGCGGAAGCCGAAGCGATCGCCCTGTCGGAGCGTGCGGCTCGCGAGGAAATCGAAGCGCGCGCGCAACAGGAGGTGCGCGAAGCGCAGGAAGTATCTGCGCGGGCGCAGGAGGAATCCGCGCGCGCACAGGAGCAGTCAGCACGCGCGCAGGAAGAGACGGCGCGCGCGCAGGAGGCATCGGCACGCGCCCTTGCCGCCAGGGAATCCATCGCGCAAAGCGAGCGTCAGGCGCGGCTGGAAGCCGAGGACGAGCGCAAGGCGCGCCTGGAAGCCGATGCGCGCGCCGAGAACGAGCGCAATCTGCGGGAAGAAGCGGTGGCGCGCGCGCGCGCCGAGGCCGAGCAGAAAGCGCGCACCGAAGTCGAAGCGCTGATGGCGGTCGAGCGCAAAGCGCGCGCCGACGCCGAACTGCGGGCGGCAACCGAAAAAACCGCTCGCGAGGAAGCCGAACGCAGCGCGCTGCAGGAACTTGCGCTCAAGATTGCCACGGAGCGCAAGGCGCGCCGGGAAGCCGAACAGCAGGCCGATGCCGCGCGGGAAGCCCGCGAAGCCGCGGAACGGCGCCTGCGCGAGAGTCCGATTGCCGATCCCGAGGCCTTGCGCAAGGCACGCGAAGAGGCGGAAACGGCCGCGCGATCCGCTGAAAGGGCCGTGGCGCGCAGCAATGCCATAGCGGAAGCCGCAACCCGGGCCAAGGCAGAGGCGGAAGCACGGGTCAAGTCGGAACAGGCCGCGCGCGCCGCCGCCGAAGAGCGGGCGAAGGCGGAAGCCGTGCAGCGCGTGATCCAGGAGCAGCAATCCCAGACACGCGCCGAGGAGGAAATCGCGTTGCGTGTCGCCCGCGAACTGCAGGCACGCGAAGACGCCGAACGCGCCGCCGAGGCACAATACCGTGCTGACGCCGAAGAACGCGCGGTCAGAGCCGCCGCCGAACGCAAGCAGCGCGAAGCGGAATCCGCGGCGGCCGCCACGCCCGCGCGCGGGCGCACGCGCTGGCGGCAGCGTCTGCTGCAGGCGGGGATCGGCACGCTCGTTGTAATCGCCGCCAGCGTGGCCCTGCTGCAATTCATCCCCCTCACCGGATACGTGCGCGACGTCGAGGCCATCATGGCCAAACGGCTGGGGCAGCCGGTGACGATTTCCCACATGCGCTACGCCGTATACCCCGCGCCGCGTCTGACACTGGAGCGCGTGGGCATCGGCAAGCTGCAGGAAATCAAGATCAGGGAAGTTTATCTGCCGGTTGGACCCGCGGGTCTGATCGGCGGCAAGTCCGAAATCGACAGTGTCGAGGCGAACGGGCTCAGCGTGGAAAGCTACGCGCTGGGGGTGCTGTCCGGCTGGGTGCGGCCGCGCGCGGAATCCGGCGCGCCCGCTATTCAGGTGAAACATGTCCGCCTTAACAGCGTCAAAATCGAGGGCATCGCACCGGACATTCCGCCCTTCAATGTGGAAGCGGCGCTTACTGACCGCGGCGCGCTCATCAAGGCCGTCATCGGTTTTGAAAGCGCGCGCTTTACCGTAACCCCCAAAGACACAGCGTGGCAGGTCGAACTGAATGCGAGCGCCTGGAAACCGTTCATCGGCCCCACCATTGAATTTGAAGCGCTTGAGGCAAGCGCCCTGGTGGACACGCGACAGGCCGTGGTTTCCGGCATCAAGGGACGCCTGGCCGGCGGGGCGCTCACCGGCCAACTCAACGCCGGCTGGGAAAACGGCGTGCGCGTCAGCGGGAATTTCAATCTGGAAAACGCCACATTGGCGCAGCTGATGCCGGTTTTCACCCGTAACTTCAGGGCCAGCGGCACGCTGCGCGCGCAGGGAAATTACACTCTCGGCAGTGCCGAACTGAAATCGCTGTTCGACGGTGCGCGCATGGAGGGAACATTCACGCTCAACGGCGGCGAACTGAACAATGTCGACCTGGTGCGCGCGCTGCGGGCAAACCGCGCCACCGGCCAGCGCGGCGGCAAGACGCGCTTTGAAAATCTGACCGGTACGCTGCAGATCAGCGGCGACACCGTCAGCTATCGTCAGTTGCGTATGACGTCGGGACCCCTGAACGCCTCCGGCGCCATTCAGGTCAGAGCGGGCGCCTTGTCCGGGCAAATCAGCGCCGAATTGGGCGGCAATGCGGGTGTGGTGGCCCGTGCCACGCTGGCCGCGGAAGGCAAACTAAGCGACCCGGTGCTGCGCTAATTCACCAATTACAAAGGGCACGCCAGCGCGTGCCCTTTGTCTGTACAGCGCTCCGCTTCCGGAACCCGTGCCTTACACGGCGCGGCGCAGTGCCTCGATACGCTCTTCCAGCGGCGGATGCGTCATGAACAGCCGGCTCAGGCCGCCGCCCCCCGAGATACCGAAGGCCGCCACTGACTTGGGCAGATCCGCCTGCTCCTGATTGAGCTTCAATCGCTCCAGCGCGGCGATCATCTTGTGGCGGCCGGCGAGAGTGGCGCCGCCAGTATCCGCGTGAAACTCGCGGTAGCGGCTGAACCACATCACGATCATGCTGGCAAAGATGCCCAGCACCAACTGCGCGATCATGGTAGTGATAAAGAACCCCATACCCTCGCCACGCTCGTTCTTGAAGATCACCCGGTCCACGAAGTAGCCGATGATGCGCGAGAAGAATATGACAAAGGTGTTGACCACGCCCTGAATCAGCGTCAGTGTCACCATGTCGCCGTTGGCGACGTGGCTGACCTCGTGTCCCAGCACCGCCTCGGCTTCGTCCTGTGTCATGTTGTTCATGAGGCCCGTGCTCACCGCCACCAAGGCGTTATTGCGATTCCATCCGGTGGCAAACGCATTGATATCCGGTGAATCGTAGATCGCGATTTCAGGCATGCCGATGCCGGCCTGATCGGCCTGGCGCTTCACCGTATTGAACAACCACTGCTCGGTGGCATTGGACGGCGCTTCGATCACATGCGCGCCGACCGAACGCTTCGCCATCCATTTCGACAGGAACAGCGAGATCAGCGAGCCGGCAAAACCCATCACCAGCGACATCACCAGCAAGGCATTGAAATTCAGCCCGCCGGATTGATTCATGATCCGGTCCACGCCGAGCAAGCGCAGCGTAATGCTGATCACAAACAATACCGCCAGATTGGTGAGTACAAACAGGACGATGCGTTTCATAAATGCGGTTCCCTAGCCTTTCGGTTGTGAATACGCTGCATTAGATGGGGCCTGCACGCGCGGGTTCAATAGTGTAGTGAAAAAATCGGATATAGTGTAACTATCTGTTTTTATTGAATTATTACGATTACGGATGACGCTTCACAAAATCCAGAATGGCCGCCAGCACATTCTCGGCGTGCTGATGCGGCGGCAGCACGTTCCAGAATTCCGCGTTGGGCATCAGCTCCTTCATTGCCCACGCCGACGACGTGGAGTGCGAGGCATCCGCCCCCGGCATGATCAGCGCCGGCGTCTTGATGGTCATCAATTCGCCGCCGCTGGCGCCCGACGGCATGGTATCGCCGTAGAGGGCGTCCCGGCTTTGCGCGCAGATTTCCAGATAACGCGCGACGTCCTGCGTGACGAATTCCGCGGCGAACGCGGGATCGCTTGCATTCTGCGACGCCCACGGGCCAGCTTCCGGATCCAGCCAGAAGTTTTTGCCGCTTGCGGCACGCGCGGCAGCGGCAGCCAGACCATTGGCACGCACGAACTCAATGTGGCGGTTGTAGAACGTCTGGCCCTTGGTCATCCACAGATAGCCGCCCACCGGCCAGTGCAGCAGCAAGCCCTTGCAGCGCTCGGGACACAGCACCGCCATCGCCGCTGCCACCGATACCCCCATGCAGCCGCCGACGATCCAGGCCTGCTTGACGTTCAGGTGGTCGAGGATGGCGAGTCCCTGCCGCGCAAACTTTTCCCAGGTGAGCTTTTCAACGCGCCCGCCCGAAATACCGGCCTCGCGCCGATCGTACGGAACCACCGTGAATGTCTTTGACAAGGTGTTCAGCGAATCCATCTCCTTCCACACGCCGCCGCGGGTCCAGCTGTCAATGGTGGAATTGAAACCGCCCGGCGCCAGCATCAACAGATGCGGGCCGCTGCCCTGAACCTGGTAATTCACTTTCAGTCCGTCGATGGTGGCAAGCGGCATGGTCGATCTCCCTTTGAATGGCGGCCAATTCTACAGCACGAGGCGCGCACATCACCGCTCGCGCCTCGCCGCGGGCAGGGCATCCACCAGCGGCGCAATCGCGTTGGCATAGTACTCGAGCAATAGCCGCTCGCCGGCGACGACACGGTACAGTCCGTCCTGCTCGCGCACGATATTGCGCAGGGTCAGCATGCGCAGGCCGACGCCAATCGCATAGTCGAGGTCACTGCGCGGCACATAGACATGCGCACCGGCACCTTCCAGTTGTCGAACAATTTCATAAGCCTTTGTTTTTAAATCAATTTCTGAATGGGCCATATCCCAACCCCGCATCAGCACCGTGGCCACCAGCGACACCGGCAGCACCGGAATCACGTCGCGTATCGCGTGCATCAATGTTTGCCCCACCGCCTGCACGGCGCGATGACGCGCCGCCTCGTCCAGCGCCCGAAAATCCACGCCCTCGCGCGCCACGTAGTCGCGCATCGATAGCGGGCGGCCGAAATTCACGCAGGCGTAGCCATAACGATACCAGCGGCCGGTCGCCATCAGCCACGCGTTGCGTGCAAAGAACGACGCCAACGTGACCATCGCGGCGGCGAAACCGCGCCGCGGCAACGTGGCATCGAGTTTGCGCAGCAGCGTGCGATCTTCCAGCACCCGGTCATAGTTGATGCCCACCGGAATGAACACCAGGTCGCGCCCGCCCTGCGGATTAAAGGCGCGCAGCATGTAGTCGAGCAGGCCCAGTCTGGGCGCGCGCAACCTGCCGTCATTGGACAATCCGCCTTCGGGATACACTGCCTGCGGCACCCCGCCTTCGGTCGCCATCTGCACGTAACGCTGCAGCACGGTACGGTAGAGGGCGTCGCCGGAATTACGGCGCACGAAATAAGCCCCCATCGAGCGGATCAAACTGTGCAGCGGCCAGATGCGCGCCCACTCGCCCACCGCATACGACAGTGCCGTGCGCTCAGCCGCAAGGAAGGCCACCAGCACATAATCCATGTTACTGCGGTGATTCATCACGAACACCACCGAAGAGTGCGGATTGATCGCCGCCAGCGCGGCGCCGTCGGTGTAGCCCAGGCGCACCCGATAGAGCCAGCGCGCGTAGTACTTGGCGATGCGATAGCCCCAGCGAAAATACGCATAGGCGTTGAACGACGGCACAATTTCGCGCGCATAACGGTCCACGCGCCGCAATACCTCGCTGCGCGGCAACTGCTGCGCCGCGCAATACTGCGCCACCGCCGCCTGCACTTTTTCGTCGTGAAACAGGCGGTCGATCAGCACCTGGCGGCGCGTCACCTTGAATTCCGGAATCTCGATGTTAAAGCGCGTGTTGACTTCATCGATCACGCGATTCATCTTGCGCCGGAAAAACCAGCGCACGCCGGGCAGCAAAAAGAATTGCAGCACGGCGGCCGCGGACAAACAACCGAGCGCAACCACGAGCCACATCGGCATCGTGACAGTGGCACCCATCGCTTCCTCCGAATGCAATTGCCGGCGCGACGTCGCGCCTGGCGAAACATCTTATACACATTCTCCGCGGCACACATAGGCCGAATGGCCTAGTCATTCTGCGCAAAATGAAGACGAGCGCCGGCCGGTATCTTGCTATACTGGAAACATCAGCGGCGCGAGTTCGCGGCGGCGCGTGCGATAGTGCCTTCTCCGGTGGAACGCCCAGCCGCATAATACCCGCCGGAATCACCCGCCGAGGATTTCGCCGCACAAATGGCCAGTGCATGAAAACCGACTTCGTATTCGATCCCGACCTTTCACGCGAGGAACTCAGGGGCTTCTCGCGCACCATCGCGGAAATCGAGTGGCTGCTGCTGGCGCTGGTGCTGGTCTATCAGTTGAAGCAGGTGCCGGACCAGATCGCCGCCACCGCGCTGTCGATGGCGATGTTCTTCTACGCGGCCTTTGTGCTGCTGTTCCGTTATGTCAACGTGTACCGGCGCGAGGCCTATTGGAAGCTCGCGCTGGAAACCGGCATGATGATCGTGTTCATCACCTGGGTGCTGGTCTATACGGGCCGGCTGACGAGCCCGCTGGTCAATCTTTACCTGCTGGTGGTCATCACCAGCGCGCTGGCGCTGGGACGCGCCAGTACCCTGGTGGCCGTGGTCATCATCGCCTGCTGCCTGATCGGCCTCGACCTGCCGCGCAGCCGCGACATGCAGCTGGAAACCTACGGCGTCGAATTTCTGGGACGCATCGCGCCGCTGGCGCTGGTGGCTTACGTCACCACCATGCTGTCGGCCGATACGCGGCGCGCATTGTTCGAAATCAAGACACTGTCCGAAACCGACGACCTCACCGGAATCCTCAACCGGCGCACCTTCCTTTCGCTCAGTTCGCATACCGCCGACCTCGCGCAGCGTTATGGCCGCGATTTCAGCGTGATCATGATGGATTCCGACAGCCTGAAGACCGTCAATGACGGCTATGGGCACGAAGCGGGAGATCTGCTGCTCAAGGCCATGGTCCGCCACGCGCAGCAGGAATTGCGCAAGCCGGACCTGATGGCACGCTACGGCGGCGACGAGTTTGTGTTGCTGCTGCCGGATACCAATGCACAGGGCGCACGCCAGACGGCTGAACGCATTCGCGAGCGCATCGCGGCAGCGCCGCTGGAAATCGGCGACAAACGCGTTGCGATTACCGCCAGCATGGGCGTGGCCACGTTCCCGGAGCACGGCGGCGACTACGACGAAGTGTTTGAAGCAGCCGACAGCGCGCTCTACGCCAGCAAATCCCAGGGCAAGAACCGGGTAACGCTCGCCCAGCGCAAGACGCTGATGCGCGTCACCCGCCGCGCCTGAGCACGCGGCGCTTAGCGCATTCGCCCCGGCCTGAAGTAGGCGGTGTCGTCGTAAAACGCCGCATCCTCGTTCGCCGGCCACCAGCCCGGCACGCCCAGCAGCGGCAGCGGCGTCAGATCGCGTGGCCGGGTCAGTTGCGTTGCCACTTCATCCCCGGCCAACGCGTCGACCCGCGCGCGTAGCGCGCCGGGGTCCCCGCCGGCCCCGCAATCCCAGCCGTCAGGCGCAGCCAGCAACAACGCATGGCCCGTCATGCCCACATAGGGCGACAGGGCCTTTTCGTACAAGCCATGTCCGAACAACAGAAAGCACGTCGAGCGCAGCACCGTTTCGCGCTCGTTCCACAGCAGGCGCTTCCACTCGAACCCGCGCAGGTGCGACAGCACGCCCGCATCGCTGCTCACCACCAGCACCCCGCTCTCATCCAGCAACGTCAGCGCATCGCGCCGGCTTGAACGCCTGCCGCCGGCGTGACACGGACTCTCCCGCAGCGCCGCCACATGCGCCTGATTAAGTGCCGCCTTGGTGCGGGGAAACGCCAACCACGCGCAGGCATTGAACAGATCGTGCCAGCTGGCCGCCCGCATCAGCGCCACACCCTCGTCGTGTATTTGTGTTTCGTAGTCCGCCGCGGACAGTGCCGGCTGCCCCGCTGCCACTTCAAAGCGCAGCGGCTTGCCGCCGCCGCTGCGCACGTCGCGCGATGCTGCCAGCCGGCTCAGGTCCTCCGCTGCGGGCCACGTCGTTTGCAAGAATTGCCGTGCGATGCCGCGCAGTGGCTCGAACATCGGCGAGCGAGCGGCAAATTGCGGATCCCAGGCTGACATGCCCGGAGTGTATCCCGCGGCGCGCGGTACGCGGTAACATCGCGGCCTTATCATCAACGCTGACGCAATCGACCATGGAAAATCTGGACTGCGCCGTCATCGGCGCGGGTGTGGTGGGACTGGCCATCGCGCGCAAACTCGCCATGCACGGCCGCGAGGTCGTCATCCTCGAAGCCGAAGACGCCTTCGGCACGCATACCAGCGCGCGCAACTCGGAAGTCATTCATGCCGGCATTTACTACGCCTCCGGCTCGATGAAAGCGCAACTGTGCGTGGCGGGGCGCAAGGCGCTGTATCCCTATTGCGCCGAGCACGACGTCAAGCACCAGCGCATCGGCAAAGTCATCGTCGCCTGCGACGAATCCGAAGTGGCAGGCCTGATGAAATACAAGGCGCAGGCCGAAGCCAATGGCGTCGATGATCTGCGCATGCTGGCGCCCGCGGAACTCGCCGCCATGGAACCCAACGTGCGCTGCGTGGCCGGTTTCCTGTCGCCCTCCACCGGCATCATCGACAGCCACGGCCTGATGCTGAGTTATCTCGGCGAAGCCGAAAACCACGGCGCGATGCTCGCGCTGTCCAGCCCCGTGCTTGGCGGGCGCGTGGAAAGTGACGGCATTGTGCTGGACGTCGGCGGCAAGGAACCGATGACGGTCAAATGCCGCACCGTGGTCATCAGCGCCGGGCTCAACGCGCCCGCCGTGGCACGCAGTATTGCCGGCATTCCGGCGGCGACCATTCCGCCCACCTTCTATGCCATTGGCCACTACTACACACTGACCACCAAATCTCCCTTCAAGCGGCTGATTTATCCGGTCGCGCGGCCCGATTGGCTGGGCGTGCATGTCACCATCGATCTCGGCGGCCGCGTCAAATTCGGACCCGATTTTGAGTGGATAGACCGCGTCGACTACCGCTTCGATGAGCGCCGCGAAGCCTCATTCTACAAAGCGATCCGCCACTATTACCCCGGCCTGCAGGATGGCACGCTGCAGCCAGGTTATACCGGCATCCGTCCGCGCATTACCGGACCGGGCGAGCCGGTGCAGGATTTCACCTTCCACGACGCCAGCGTCCACGGCGTGCCCGGGTTGATGGCGCTCTACGGTATCGAGTCGCCGGGGCTGACGTCCTCGCTGGCCATCGCCGACTACGTATTCCAAAAACTATAAAATAGTTGTTTAAAAACAAATAGTTATATTATCTCACTGAACGCTCATCGAGAAACTTCCGCACCGCGCCGGCCCATTCGGCGCGTGCGAATACGAATCCCGAGTTGTGACCGCCGGCAAGGTCCAGAAATGACTTGGGCGCATTCGCCATGTCATACAGGCGTCGCCCATGGGCGTAGGGAATGATTTCGTCCGCCGGACTGTGCGCGATCAGCAGCGGCACGCGAACGCTCTGGACATTGGCCAGATTGTTGTACTGAATGCGGCTGATCCAGCGCACGGGCAACCACGGATAGATTTCGGCACCCAGCTCCGGCACCGAGGTGAAGGTCGACGCCAGTATCAGCGCGCGCGGCCGCTCGCGCACTGCCAGCCACGTGGCAACGCCACCGCCCATCGATTCACCAAACAGCACGATGTCCGAGGATGGAATGCCGCGCATATCGGTAAGCCACGACCAACTGGCGGCAGCATCACGATAGGTGCCCGCTTCGGACGGCGCGCCCGCGCTTTCGCCGTACCCGCGATAGTCCATCAGCAGGGTGTTGTAGCCCATACCGCCAAACATCACGGCGTAGTCGATGCGGTGTGCCATATTGCCGGCATTGCCGTGAAACAGCAGCACCGTTCCACGTGCGGGGCCAGCGCCCGGCGCCGGTATCCACCACGCGGCCAGCAGCACGCCGTCCCCGGCCTGCACGGTCACCCGCTCGAACGCCAGCCCGCGCGCCTGCGGCGTAGTGCCATAGCGGCCCTGCAGCGGGAAATACACCAGCCGGTGCTGAAACACAAAAACCAGAACCATGATCGCGGCATAGGCTGCCGCGATAAGCAGAATCGCCCTGACGGCGCTGCTCACCGTTCCAGTTCCAGCGGCGGCTCATCCAGCACCGCGGCTTGTTCGCGCAGCGCGAGGATGTGGTCCTGCCAGTAGCGCTGGGTATTGAAAAACGGAAAACTGCGCGGAAAGGCCGGGTCTTCCCAGCGCCGCGCCAGCCAGCCGGCGTAGTGCACCATGCGCAGCGTGCGCAGCGGCTCGATCAGCGCCAGTTCAGCCGGGTTGAAGTCATAAAATTCGCGGTAACCCGCAACGATGGCCGCCAGTTGTTGTTGCTGCGTGTCGCGCGTGCCGTCCAGCCACATCCAGATATCCTGCACCGCCGGCCCCATGCGCGCATCGTCGAGGTCGACGAAATGCGGCCCGTTCGGATCTGTCCATAGAATGTTGCCGGCATGGCAGTCGCCATGCAGGCGCAGCGTATAAAACCGCCCCGCATCCCGCCAGCGCTGCTTGACCCGTTCCATTACATCCAGCACCGTGCTTTCGTAGGCGACCCGCAGGTCGGCCGGTACGAAATCATGGCCGAGCAGGTAGCGCACCGGTTCCTCGCCGAATTCCTTCCAGCCGATTTCCGGCCGCGCTTCGAAATCCGCCAGCGCGCCGATGGCATGCATGCGCGCAATAAAGCGGCCCAGCCAGCGCAGCGTTTCTTCGTCCTCGAATTCCGGCGTGCGTCCGCCCTGGCGCGGATACAGCGCCAGCATGAAGCCGCCATGCTCATGCAGCGTGCGGCCGCCGAAGGCGAGCGGCGCCACCACCGGCAGTTCCGCCGCCGCCAGCGCCAGCGCATAGTCATGCTCTTCGAGAATCGCCGCGCGGCTCCAGCGTTGCGGGCGGTAGAACTTGGCGATCACGCTATCGCCCGCCGTGCCGCTTTCAAGCCACACCTGATACACGCGATTTTCGTAGCTGTTGAGCGCGCTGATCCTGCCGTCACAGCGCAGTCCGGTGGTCTCCACCGCATCGAGCAGGCATGCGGGCGTGAGTGCCGCGTAGGGCGCGACGACAGCGTGCTTTTTTTGCTTGGGCATCGCGGGAGACTGCGGCTAGAATGCGCGCACACCAGTACGTGAAGGAACGCAATGCTAACAGCCTATACCCGCAGCGGCCAGACGCTTGCCCGAATACTGGTCAACCTGCGTGCAGATCTTCCCGCGGACGCAGTGTGGCTGGACCTGAACGATCCGACCGACCAGGAACGCCTGTGGGTCAAGGAACAATTCGGCCAGGAACTGCAATTCATTGAGGAACTGGGCGAGATTGAAGCCAGCGCGCGCTATTACCGCGACGAAACGGGCCTGCACATCAACCTGTATTTTCTGGCACTGGAAAACGGCCTAGCGCGCAACGTCAACGTCGCCTTCACCATCCGCAACAACCGCCTGTTCACCCTGCGCACCGACGAGCTGCCGGAAATCCGCACGTTTTTTGCCCAGGCCGCCCGAAATGCCGGCGACTATGCGACACCCGCAAGCATGTTGCTGGGCCTGGTGGCCGCACGCGTGGGGATCATGGCGGACATCTACGAACGACTGCAGAAGGACCTCGAAAGGGTGAGCGGCAGCATCTTCCGCACCAATTCCGTGGGCATGACCAATGCGCTGGAAGCACTGGCGCGTGTCGAAGACATCAACGGCAAGGCGCGCCTGGGCCTGATGGAAAACAAGCGTGCCTATTCAAACCTGTCGCGCACCACCGACACCACCGTCAACGCCGAAACCATGAACGAGGTGCTGCGCGACGTGGAGTCGCTGATGAATTTTTCGGATTTTCTGGCCGACCGCACCAAATTCCTGATGGACGCCGCAATGGGCATGATCAACATCGCGCACAACAAGCGGCTGAACGTATTCACCGTCTTGTCGGTGGTGCTGATGCCGCCGACGTTGATCGCCAGCATTTACGGCATGAATTTCCGGCACATGCCGGAACTGGAGTGGTTGCTGGGCTACCCGATGGCATTACTCCTTATGGTAACGGTGGCCGTAGGACCCATACTGTTCTTGCGCCATCGGGGATGGTTGTAGCCTGACCGCATCGCGTGGCGCTCAGTGCGCACGCCCCGCCGCAGTGACGTCGCGCACAGACCAAAAGCGTCCGCCCCGCGCGTTCAAATCGTCCGCCACCGTCGCCAAGAGCTGCACATCGGTTATGCGACACTCATTAAATAAGTCATTGATTTTATTCCATATTTCAGACAACACCTGCGACGGATACAGCGGCCAGCGAAAGCCTTCCAGCAGCGATTCGTCGAGCGTGGAACTCAGACTCACGCGCAGTTCCGACGCGCCGTCGCTGTCGCGGTGCGCCGACAACACCACGGACGGATCACCCACCGCCAGGCGAAACTGGCGTACTGCATTACTCAGGAACAGACTGAACGCGAGTTCGATCTGCGCCTCGCGCCCGGCATCCGCGGCAAGGTAGAGCGCCACCGGCGGACGCGGTATTGGCAGAATTTCCAGGCCAAGCTGGGCCAGTTGTTGCGTCAACAGTTTGGTCAGCGGCATGCCCCACGCGCCGACATTGGCACCGGTTTCGGTCACCGCGGGAACATGCGCCGGTCCCACGGTGGCGCCGACCACAAAGCGCAGGTACACCTGCTCCCGCCCGGGCGCAACCTCAAGCGCGCTGCCCGACAGCTCCAGCGGGGCGGCGCCGGTGCGCAGCTGCGCCGTCCATTGCCGCAACAGGCTGGGCGGCAAACAGTCCAGCGTTTCCACGCTGCACAGCGCATTGCCGAGTCCGAAATTGCGGCCCGCGCCGAGCACGCCGTGCTGCTCCAGCAGCGCGCTGACCGCGGCAATGTCCGGCAACGCGTCGGGCACATGCGTTTTTTGCTTCGCGCCCGCCACGATCACCAGCGGCAGCGCGAACAAGCGCGCGATTACGGTCTCGCCGCGCTGCGGCTTGTTGACCAGTTTGGCGAGCATTTCGCGCAAGTGGCGAAAACACGCGGCCGAGGGTGCCGCGCGCAACAGTGCCGACACTTCACCATCAGCGTTGGCATCGAGCAAGTCGTCCAGCTCCAGCCGCAAGGCGGCGCGCGCGGAAACGTTTCCCGCCAGGCTCAACTGCGCCAGCGCGAGCAGCGGCTGTTCGGGCGTGTCTGCCGGCGGCCACGGACGCGGATCAGGCAGCATCATGAACAACGCGGCATCAGGCGCGAACGCCGGCGCATCAGCCCTCCGCCCTGGCGCCTGACAGCTTCACCGCCCTGCCCCATTTCTCGATATCGGCGCGGATGCTGGCGCTGAATTGCTCGGGGGTGTTGCCAATGAATTCCGCGCCCTCAGGCTGCATGCGATTGCGGATATCGGACGCGTTGATGGCGCGCACCGCCTCTGCGTGCAGCTTCGCTACGATGTCGCGCGGCGTCGCTGCCGGCACATGCAGGCCGAACCACGAGCCGGTGTCAAAATCCTTGAAGCCTTGTTCCTGCAAGGTCGGAATCTGCGGCGCCGCCGGCGAGCGCCTGGCGCTGGTCATCGCCAGCGCGCGCACGCGCCCGTTCTTGACATGCGGAATGGTGGACACCATCGCGCCGAAATAGACCTCGATCTGCCCCGCCACCACGTCGACAATCGCCGGCGATGCGCCCTTGTACGGCACGTGAACCATGTTCACGCCGGCCATGTGCTTGAACAGTTCTCCCGCAAGGTGATGCGGGCTGCCGATGCCGGTGGAGCCGTGCCGCAACTGGCCGGGCCGCGCCTTCGCCAGCGCGACCAGGTCTTTGGCATTTTTCGCCGGCACCGAGGGATGCACCACCACAATGCCTGGCGTGCTCGCCATATTGGTCACGTGCGCAAAATCGCGCGCGAAGTCGAAGCGCATCTTGCTGTAGAGCGAGGGGTTGATCACGTTGGCCACCGTACCCAGCAGCAGCGTGTAACCATCCGGCGCGCTTCTGGCCACCATTTCCGTGGCGATATTGGTGGCGCCGCCGGGCCGGTTCTCGACGATCACCGACTGACCCCAGGCTTCGCTGAACTTCGCCCCCACCGCGCGCGCCAGCATGTCAGCAGTGCCGCCGGGCGTATAGCCGACGATCCAGCGTATGGCTTTGCCCGGATAGTTCGCCGCGCCTTGCGCGAGCGCGTGGGTGCCGACGCATGCGGTGATGGCGGCGAAGCTCGCCAGACACGCCTGCATGCGCTTTTGGGGTGTAATGCTCATAACCATTTCCACATAAAAAAACATTTAAAAACAATAACTTATGATACTTTACCCAATGACTGATCAAGCGGCCGGCCGCTGCGTTTTCTTGTAACGCCCGATTGGCACCAGTTCCGCGGTGGTTCCGCCGGGCGCGCGGAACTTCACCGGGATGACGCCGGGATCGCTGATGATTTCGCAACCCTGTGTCTTGATCTGCTCCGTGTATTTTTCGATGTCGTCGACTTCGATCGCGAAGTGATGAATGCACGGACCCTCGCCGGAGGCTTTGGATTCCGCCGATTCGGTGCCCTCATCGTACTTGATCAGCGTGAAGTCCATCGCGCCGTCGGTGAGGTGACGCGACAGATGATCGCGCGTCTTGCGCGTTTCGACTTCCCAGAAGCCGAACACTTTCTGGTAAAACGCGGTGGTTTGTTCGAGGTTTTCGACCTTTAACGCGAGATGCACGATGCGGCTGTCCATGATTTTCTCCTGATCACATCAAAATTCGTAGCCGGCCGCGGCCAGCATGGGGCGAGCCGCCGGCGAGGTCAAACGCGTGATGAAGTCCGCGGCCTCGGCCCGGTGCGCCGTTGCCGCGGCACAGCCTGCGGCATAAGTGGCCTTGGCCTGAAAGGCGTCGGGCAGCGGGGCCACATAAGTCACCCCCGCGATCGGCAGTATTTCCGTGTTCTGCGTGATGCCGATACAGCGCGCGTCGCCATCGGCCGCCATCCAGCGCATCGCCGCATTGCCGTTGGGAAACAGCTTTATACGCTCAGCCACTTCGCCGGCAATGCCCAGTTGTTCGAAACAGGCCATCACGATTTTGCCGGCCGTGGCAATCGCCGGGTCCGGAAACACGATCACACTTGCCGCGCGCAGCGCGGCACGCAGGCTGTCCGCGTTGCCGACATCGGGTTTGGCCACGCCCGCGCGCACCGCCACGCCGGTGCCGACCTTGCCCAGATCAAAACGTCCCGGCGTCACGAAGCCCGAGGCGATCAGTTCGTCGATCATGGCGTCGGTCAGCACAATGACATCGGCCGGCGCGCCGTTGTTGCCGGCAAGTGCCCGCGCTTTCATGGCGCCCACCGCGCCGAACGCGACGTCCACAGAAATCCCGCACGCGCGCTGGACATCGGCGATGACCTTCTGCACCACGGACTGCGCGGCACCCGCACTCAAAACGTTCAATACCACCATCGGCTGCGCCATCGGCAAACGTCCGCGAAAAAGGCGTGCAGTTTAGCATGCCGCCGCCGCGCGCCTGTGCGAAGATCACCGCATGAAACCCGTGCATACCGCGCGCCATGCCGCCGAGGCGCATCTGATCCGCGGCTATCTGCAATCGGAAGGCATCAACACCATTGTGCGCGGCGAATTTCTGACCGGCGGCATCGGCGAACTGCCGGCCGACGTGTGCCAGGTGTGGGTGGTGGCCGACAGCGACACCGATCGCGCACAGGCACTGCTGCGCGAGTTTCTGCGCGGCGACGCGGCCCGCGCGCATGCGCATGAGCGCTGGCGTTGCCCCGGCTGCAACGAAAACATTGAAGGCCAGTTCACGGACTGCTGGAATTGCGGTGCGGCCCGCCCCCGCTGATCAATATGCCGCACGCCTGTGCAGTACCTGCACGCCGCGCGTGCGTTACCGGGCATGGCCGTAATAGAATCGGGGCAAGGATTGGCATCGCAGGTTCCAAAGGCTAGTGTAGGGAACTGCCGCAACAGTACTTGTGAGTGTAACGGTCTTGATAATAAATTCAATAAAATCAAACAGTTACGATTTTTCCCGGCGTCACGGGATGAGACAACTTTTATACGCCTTGGGCGCCCGGCGGCAGTTGGCGGTCGCTTGCAGTCGCCGCCGCGCCCACGGATAGCGCGCGCACATGGCTGTCGTTTCCATCGTTCCCGACGAAAAACCGCGGCAGGCGCTGCGGCTCAGGCGCTTTGTACTCGCATCGCTGGCCGCGCTTTCGGTCATCGTCTTCATGACGCTGCTGTATACCGGCGGCTACCTCAGGCCGGAGGGATTGGTCTGGTCGATCAGCGGCATCTTGGCGTGCATTGTGGTGTTCTTCGCGATACTGCGCTCGGGCCTGAATCTCCGGCTGAAGGATCCCAGCATGACGGGTATCCAGATGGTCAGCGCCATGACGGTGGTGACCTCAACCGCGTTTTTCATCAACAGCGAAGCACGCGATACCGTTGCGCCGATCCTGCTGATGATTTTTTATTTCGGCATTTATCGCATGGATACGCGCGCAATGACACGCCTTGCGCTGGTGAATATCGCGCTGTATGGCGTGCTGATCGCAGCGCTGTATGTCTACCAGCCGCACACCACGGACTTCAAACTGGAGTTTCTGCGCTGGGGCGTGCTGGCACTGGTGTCGCTGTGGTTCGGCACCATTGGCGGGCACGTCACACAACTGCGCCGCGAACTCGCCCTGCGCAGGGCCTCGATCGAGGCGCTGCTGGAGCGCGACGATCTCACCGGCGTCGGCAACCGCCGCTTTCTCACCCACATGCTGGAGCAGGAAAAAAGCCGTGCCAACCGCAGCGGCACGGTATTTTGCGTGGCGATGCTGGACCTGGACTACTTCAAGAAGGTCAATGACACCTACGGCCACGCCGCCGGCGACGAGATTCTGAAGGTGTTTGCGCAGGTGGCGCAGCAGGACCTGCGCAAGATCGACTATTTCGGCCGTTACGGCGGCGAGGAATTCATGCTGATCATGTCGGACACCCGGCTGGAAGGCGCACAGGCGACGGCGGAACGGCTGCGCGCCAATGTCGAGAGCGCGCGCTACAAAGACGTCGATCCACAGCTGGTGCAAACGGTGTCCATCGGCATTGCCGAGTTCCAGGCGGGCGAAACCATAGAGCACGTGCAACTGCGCGCGGACAAGGCCATGTACAAAGCCAAGGCCAGGGGCCGCAACCGCGTTGAAATCGAAAGCAGCGACGTGCGCAGCGCCGCGGCGGGCGATTCGCCGCGGGTGGCATAGGCCCGGCGCACCGTCAGTTCAGCAGGCGGCGCATCACCGCATACAATTTCGACTTGGCCTCGAAGCCGACGCCGGGAATATCCGGCATCGTGACATGGCCGTTCACCACCGGCGTGTTGTCGGCAAAGCCGCCGAACGGCTGAAACACATCGGGATAGGATTCGTTGCCGCCCAGCCCCAGCCCCGCCGCGATATTGAGCGACATCTGGTGCCCGCCGTGCGGGCAGCAGCGGCGCGGCGACCAGCCGTTTTGTTTGAGCATGTCGAGCGTGCGCAGATATTCCACCAGCCCGTAGGACAGCGCGCAGTCGAACTGCAGCCAGTCGCGGTCGGCGCGCATGCCACCGTGACGGATCAGATTGCGCGCGTCCTGCATCGAAAACAGATTCTCGCCGGTGGCCATCGGGTGTTTGTAATGCTGCGCCAGTTCGGCCTGCAATTGATAGTCGAGCGGATCGCCCGCCTCCTCGTACCAGAACAGACCGTACGGTTCGAGCGCTTTGGCGTATTCGACCGCGGTTTTCAGATCAAAGCGCCCGTTGGCGTCGACCGCCACATTCTTGCCCGCGCCCGCAATCTTGATTACCGCTTCGATGCGCTTCATGTCGTCGGACAATGAATCACCGCCGATTTTCATCTTCACCACCGAATAGCCGAGATCGAGATATTTTTTCATCTCGTCCTGCAGCGCGGTGAGGTCCTTGCCCGGATAGTAGTAGCCGCCCGCCGCATACACGAACACCTTGTTGTCCACCTTGCCACCGTTGTAGCGCTCGGCCAGCAGGCGATACAGCGGCTTGCCCTCAATCTTCGCCACCGCGTCCCACACCGCCATGTCGACGGTGCCGATGGCCACCGAACGTTCGCCGTGGCCGCCGGGCTTTTCGTTGGCAAACATCGTCGCCCAGATGCGATGCGGATCGAGATTGTCACCCGCCTCGTTGCGCAGCGAGCGGGGGTCGGCCTCCATCAGGCGCGGAATAAATCGCTCGGCAAGCAAGCCGCGCTGCGCATAGCGTCCATTCGAATTGAAGCCAAACCCCACCACCGGCTTGCCCTCGCGAATGACGTCGGTGACCACCGCCACAACGCTCGCGTTCATTTTCGAAAAATCGATGTAGGCGTTACGGATTCCGGAGGCGATGGGCGCAGCGGCGGAGTGGATGGCGGTGATGCGCATGATGGCGTGGCTTTCAGAGTGAGTGCGCCAGTTTAGCCGAGCACGCGCAACGCGTCACGCGAGCGCAACTGGCAGGCCCCGCGATTGACAGCGCCCGCCGATTCGGAGAAAGTGCGCGGCAATCCAGAGGAGGAATCATCATGAATACAACCATAACGCGTGCCGCGCTGCTGGCCGTTGCCACCGCACTGCCCCTGCAGGCGGCCGCGCAGGCCTTTCCCAACAAAGCCATCCGCATGATCGTGGTGTTCCCCGCCGGCGGCGGCACTGACTTCATGGGGCGCATCATCGCGCAGAAGCTGTCGGAGCGCGTCGGCCAGCAGGTCGTCGTCGATAACCGCGGCGGCTCCAACGGCATCATCGGCCTGCAACTGCTGATGCAGGCGCCGCCCGACGGCTACACCATCTGCAGCGCTTCCGCCGGCCCGCTGGCGGTGAACCCGTTTGTCTACCGCAAGTTGCCCTATGACACCATGCGCGACTTCAGCATGATCGCGCGCGGCGTGGATTTTCCGCTGATGCTGCTGACCCACCCCTCGTTGCCGGCGACCAACGTCAAGGAACTGATCGCGCTCGCCCGCTCGCGTCCCGGCGAACTCGCCGCGGCGTCGTCGGGAACGGGCAACTCCGACCATCTCGCGCTGGAGCTGTTCAAGACCATGGCGAAAATCAACGTGATTCACGTGCCGTACAAGGGCAGCGGCCCCACCGCGATCGCCCTGCGCGCGGGCGAGGTGCAACTGATGTTCTCCAGCATTCCGCCCACGCTCGGCCATGTGCGCGCCGGCAAGATGCGCGCGCTGGGCATCGGCAATGCCAAGCGCCTGCCGTCGCAGCCGGAATTCCCCACCATCGCCGAAAGCGGCCTGCCCGGCTTTGAAGCCTATTCGTGGGCCGGCATCGTCGGCCCCGCCAAGATGCCCGCTGACGTGGTGAACAAACTCAACCGCGAAATCAACGAAGGCCTGAAGGCCAAAGACGCGGTCGACAAACTCCTCACCAACGGCACCGTGCCCATGCCCGATACGCCGGAGAACTTCGCCACGCTGATCCGCGCGGAAATGAAAAAATGGGGCGCGGTGGCGCGTGCGGCGAAGATCCAGGTTGAATAAAATATCATTTAAAAACAATAAGTTACACATTACATCGTAATACGCCATTAATGACGTATTACGATGTATGTTTTGATTAAACCGTCACTGATGGCGTTTTAATTAATGGCGGTTTCAATGACCAAATGCAAAAAGTGAAGCGTGATGTTTCCTGAAATCGAATGCATCTGGTGTAAACAATTCGGCGGGGCAGCGAAATCCCAACCATTTTCGAGGCCGCGTACTGAGCTCCCAAGCAATCTCGTCAAGTTTTTTGTGTGTGAACCCACTCAAGTCAGTACCCTTGGGCAAATACTGCCGCAACAAGCCATTCGTGTTCTCGTTGATGCCGCGTTGCCAGGGGCTGTGCGGATCAGCAAAGTAGACCTTCACGCCCGTGGCTTGCGTCAGTTGCGAGTGCATTGCCATTTCGCGACCTTGATCGTATGTCAAAGAAAGTCGCCTTTGAGCGTCAATGCGATTGAGCACAAGACTGAACCCGCTCAATGCCGCCTCGGCACCGCCGTCATCCGTGCGCGAAAGCACCGTGAACAATGTGGTGCGCTCCACCAGCGTACCCACGGCCGAGGCGTTGCGCGCCCCCTTGATCAAATCGCCTTCCCAATGTCCCGGCACCAGCCGTTCGTCAATTTCGGGTGGGCGATCGTGAATGCTCACCCTATCTGGAATCCGGCCTCGTCGGTCGTCGCCACGGGTTCGAGGACGGCGCTTGGCATGACCAAAACGCAGCCAACCAATCACCTCCGTGCGCAACTCGCCACGCGGCATGGCGTAGATCGCGGTATAGATGGTTTCGTGAGATACCTGCAACGAGGGAGTCTGCGCATGCACAAGGGCGAGTGTGCCAGCGATCTGTTCGGGCGAGTAGCGTCGTTTCAAATAATGCATGACCTCATCCCACAGTGCACTTCCAGGATACAACCGTCGCTTCACCCGTGGCGTGACGATGCAATCACGGGCTCGCATATGGGCTGCTTCGGCTCGGTAACCTCCCGCCACTGCAGGCCGCCCAGGACCACGAGGCGCTTTCGGACAAACCCAACCATTACGATGAAGTTCACGCGACAACGTCGAAGCACGGCGCCCCAACACGCGGGCAATGACCGATGCCTTGATTCCCATCGCCAACTGCGTTTGTATCATCGTTCGCTCTTCAATGCTCAACTGCGCGTAGAATTTTCCCATGCAACATTTTCTCCTGAAATCGTTGTACTTGGGGTTTGAGCGCGCCCCTTGAAAGTGCGGCTTTGAAACCGACAATTGGTACGCCATGTTCTTCCCGGCCGGCACGCCGCAGGCGATGGTGAGCAAGCTCAATGGGGAAATACGCAGTGCGCTCAGTACACCTGAAATCAGGGCATTCTATCCGCGGGAGGCGCTGGAACCCGTGGCCAGCAGTCCCGCCGAGCTGTCGACAAAACTGCGGCAGGACACGGAAAAATATGCCCGGGTGATTCGCGCGGCAAACATCCGGATTCAATAGTTCCGCGGTGGCTCGCGTCGTGCGCGGCGGCCGCTCAGTAACCACTCAGAACGCCTCGTCCCAGCCTATCGACAAGCGAATCGCGGCGTTGATCAGGCCTACCATGCTGTAGGTTTGCGCGAAATTGCCCCACTGCTCGCCACTCTTCGGATCAATATGTTCCGCCAGCATGCCATGCGCGTTGCGGCAGGCCAGTAACTTCTCGAACAGCACACGCGCCTCCGCGCGGCGATCGAGGGTGGCCAGCGCATTGATATACCAGAAGGTGCAGACGAGAAAAGCGTTCTCCGGCTCTCCAAAATCATCCTTCTCAATGTAGCGGAAGATAAAATCGCCGCGGCGCAAATCGCGTTCGACGGCCGCGACGGTCGCGGCAAAGCGGGGATCCCCGGCATTGAGAAAACCCACCTCCGCCAGCAGCAGCAGGCTCGCGTCCATCGCGTCGCCGCCGAATGTGGAAACAAAAGTGCCGCGCGTTTCATTCCACGCGCGGCGGCAAATGGTTTCGTGAATGGCGCCCGCCTGCGCCTGCCAGTAAGCCGCACGCCCTGCCAGTCCCAAACGCCGGGCGATCAGGCCCAGACGATCGCATGCGGCCCAGCACATCACCGAGGAAAAGGTGTGCACGCGTGCGCTGCCGCGCAATTCCCACAATCCGGCGTCCGGCTGGTCGTGGGACGCGCGCGCCAGTTCGCCCAGCGGTTCAAGACGCTGGAACAACGCTTCGTCGCCGCGCCGCGTCAGGCGCTGGTCGAAAAACATGTGCGTTGCGGCCAGTACGGTCAGTCCATACACGTCGTGCTGCACCTGACGGAACGCCTGATTGCCGATGCGAACCGGTCCCATGCCGCGATAGCCCGGCAGCGCCGGGACTTCCGTTTCGTGCAGACTGGCGCGCCCATCGATGCCGTAAACCGGTTGCAACGGCCCGCCGCCGGCACTGGCGGCAATGTTCACGATGTAGCCCAGGTAGCGCTCCAGCGTGCGGGTTGCCCCCAGTCGCGTCAGCGCATTCACCACAAAATAGGCATCGCGCAACCAGCAGTAACGATAATCCCAGTTGCGTCCGCTGTCCGCCGCTTCCGGGATCGATGTGGTCATGGCGGCAATGATCGCGCCGGTGTCGTCATAGGTATTGAGCTTGAGCGTGATGGTCGCGCGAATCACCGCCTCCTGCCATTCGAACGGGATCGCCAGCACGCGCACCCATTCGCGCCAGTACTGCGTGGTTTCCTCGAGAAACCGGCGTCCCACCTCGCCGACGGCCTCATGCACGCTTTCGTCCGCGCCCAACAACAGCGTAATCGTGTCTTCCAGAAAAAATGGCGTCTCCTGCAATAATGCCGTCAATGAAGCGTCCGTGGTGAGCCTCAGCGTAAGCGTGGATCCGACGTAGCGAACGTGATTGCTGCCGTGGGTGATCTCCGGCCGGCCTTCCCCGTTGGCGCACGCTGGACGCAGGCGCACCGTCAACCGCGGACTGCCGCAAATCCGCCGCACACGGCGCACCAGCGTCATCGGCCGGAACATGCGCCCGTATTGGCCGAAGCGCGGGGCGTAGTCCGTAATCTCAACCGCGCCGCCATGACGATCATAAAGGCAGGTAACCAATATCGCCGTGTTATCAACGTAATGCTGTTCTGACCGCTGATAGTCGGCGAGATCGATCGCGTAAAACCCGGAATCGCCGTGATCCCTGAGCAGCGAACAGAATACGGGATCGCCATCGAATCGCGGAAAACAGCTCCACACGATGTTCGCGCGCGCATCGACCAGCGCGCCGATGGTGCAATTGCCAATCAGTGCCAAGTCCAGGGTTTTCACGATGTTCCTTTTGTTGCAGCACCAAGCCAGCGCCGTACGGCGGCGACATCGCGCAGCCGAAAGCGGGCACAACTTGGACCGTTGCCCACCTTGATCGAAATGCCGTCCAGCCGGTTCACCTCGGCAAGACCATGTTCATCGGTGATATCGTCACCGATGAAAACCGGACGGCGTCCGCGGAAGGGCGGCTCCGTCAGATACTCGGCCACTGCCCTGCCTTTGTCGATGCCAGACGGCTTGATTTCCGCCACGCACTTGCCGCGTTGTATTTCAAGTCCCGCGTCGGCATTCGCCGCGAGCCGCCGCATCAGGCGCAGCGCGTACGCCGCCAAATGCGGCGCCCGCCGGTAATGCAATGCCAGTGTCAACCCCTTGTCTTCCAGCAACAATCCCGCGTGGCGCGCCAGAACAGGCGCCAATGCATCCTTGATGGCCAGCAGGGCTGCCGGTGACACGGCGCGTACCGACAGACGCCCGGCCGCATCGCGACGTTCCAGGCCATGCTGCCCGGCCAGCGGCAGCCGCAACGTGCCCAGACGTGGTTCCAGGTCGGACAACGCGCGGCCGCTGATCAGCGCAACCGCGCCACCGCTTGCCCGGAACAGTTGCGCAATCAACGCAAGCAGGGCGCCATCCATGCGCGCGGCGTCCGGGGTGTTGGCGATGTCGATCAGCGTACCGTCGACATCAAGGAAGAATCCCCATGCCAGTGACAATGACGGCGGCGACTGTACACTCATGCTTGCGTATTACCGGCGATGCTGCTGTCGGAAATCCGTTGACACAAACGCGTGCCGCCGCATTCCCGTGGCAATCGATACAACTCCGGTCGGGAGCGCATCGCGGCAGCGCAGCAAAGATCAGGTGGCAGACCGTTCACGCCAGCAAGTTTGCCATCAAATCGACGCGCGCAGAACCGCCTGTGTCGCGCGTGGTGCAAACCGAATAGCGCCAGGACGAGACCAGGCGACGTGATTCCGCCGCCACAACGCCTCATCAACAGTATGCACATAAATTATTGTTTTTAAATGGTTTTTTAAAATTTCATTCAAGCCTGCCCTGCGTTGCGCCGTGACAGCTAGCGCGATGCAGCCGCCTACTTGCGCACTCGCAGGCTCGCACGATGCTAGACACGACGATTGCCGCGCAAGCTTCAACTGCAACGCCGACTTCGCCGCGCCCATCGTCAATCGCCGGCCGCCATCCTGAGCGAATATCGTGCGCCACTTACGGACAATTCTCGGGCATTCTGCGGCCGTTCGAAAGCGAAATGTCAGCACCCTAAGCGCGCGCCATCCGCACCGTTAAGCTGGGTACCGGGAACAAGCGCCAATGACATAGAAGCGCAAGGGACGAGCTCCAAAGCCCGACACCAGGGTAGGTGTTTCTAACTATGGCTACAGGCATCGCGCCGTTTGATAATCAACCATGGTCGCGTAATGCCTTGACGCATGACTGTTCATCGGCAGCGCAGCGGCCGGCAGACACGACCCTGTCGCGCAAGACGGCAAGGCCTGCGAGGAGGTTCGAAGGCGCGTCATGCCATTGACGCTTGTCCCCCGGATTACGGGGGATTTTTTTTGCCGGGCACCGCAGTACACCTTCCCACGTATAAACGCATACAATTGCGCGGCAAATCAAACTTCGCGCAAATCATGAGAAAAATACCATCAACCATTGGCGCCGGCGTTACGCTCATGCTGGTTTTCGGCAGCAACATCGCCGTCGCGGCGGGCGACGGCGCCCTTCCCGCCATCGCCGGCATCCCGATAGATTTCATACTGTTTGCACTCACGCTGCTGGGTGTCGCGCTATTCCATCATTACACCCTGCAGGTCGCGTTAACGGGCGCAGTCTCAATCGCGCTATACAAGATTATTTTCACCCGTTTCAAGTTCGGCCCCGGCATCTCCGGCTTTTTGGCGCACCTGGGGCACGAATGGGTGATCCTCGCCAATCTGTTTTGCCTGCTCACCGGGTTCGCTCTGCTCTCCCGCCATTTCGAGAAGAGTCATGTCCCGGTGATTCTGCCCAAATACCTGCCCGATGACTGGAAAGGCGGCTTTGTTCTGCTGGCAATGGTTTTCGTGCTCTCCGGCTTCCTCGATAATATCGCCGCGGCCTTGATCGGCGGCGCCATGGCCCATCAACTGTTCAAGGCCAGGGTGCACATCGGTTTTCTCGCCGGGATAGTCGCCGCATCCAATGCCGGCGGTGCGGGCAGTGTCATAGGCGACACCACAACCACCATGATGTGGCTGGCCGGCGTGTCCCCGCTGGATGTGATCGAAGCCTATTTGCCTGCCGTGGTAACGCTGCTCATCGTGGGCTACTTTGCCGCGAAAAAACAACATGCCTATTCCCCTATCATCAAGAATTCCAACCTGCACACGCATGTCGACTGGAAACGCGTGGGCATCGTCGGGCTGATCCTGATTGCCGCCATCGCAACCAATGTCACCATCAACCTCACGGCCCCCGAAAAGGCGGATCATTTTCCGTATATCGGCGTGGCGGTGTGGGTGGCCATCCTGATCAGTGTGCCGATCCGGCGGCCCGACTGGGAATTGCTGCCCGAGACTGCAAAGGGCACGATATTTCTGCTGTCGCTGGTGCTGTGCGCGTCGATGATGCCGGTCGAGCACCTGCCGGCCGCATCCTGGCTAACCACCCTGGGGCTGGGCTTTATTTCATCCGTGTTCGATAACATCCCGCTGACGGCACTGGCTATCAAGCAAGGCGGTTACGACTGGGGATTCCTCGCCTACGCCGTGGGCTTTGGCGGATCGATGATCTGGTTCGGTTCTTCCGCCGGCGTAGCACTGTCGAATATGTACCCCGAAGCGCGTTCGGTGGGTCTGTGGTTGAAGCATGGCTGGTATATCCCCGTCGCCTACGTCGCGGGATACCTGGTGTTGTTGGCTGTCCTGGGCTGGCATCCCCATGCACTCCACCAGGCGACAACGGCGACGCCCGCAGCTGTCGCCCGCTGATTTTTACCGCGCGCGACGCCACGACACTTCCGCCACGCGTCCGCCATAACGCGCCCGAGACAGTCAGTGGGCGCCGCACCCGACCGTTACCCGAAGAGGAGAACCGCAAAATGCAATCGAAGTCACTGTTGAGCATCGCCGTCACCGCGTGTGTCGTGGCCGGCCCGCCGGTGCTGACCACAAGCGCGCGGGCCGCGGGGTACCCGGAACGGCCGGTACGCCTGATCGTGGGCTTTGCGCCGGGCGGCGGCACCGACGTAGCGGCACGCTTTCTCGCCCAGCGGCTGATGGAGGTTTTCAAGGACAGCAATTTCCTGGTTGAAAACCGCGCGGGCGCGAGCGGCGCCATCGGCGCCGCCGCGGTGGCCAAAGCGGCGCCCGATGGTTACACCTTGTCCGTCGGCACCTCGACCACGCACTCGGTGGCGCCGCAATTGCTGCCCAACGTGCAATACCATCCGGTGCAGGATTTCGCGCACGTCACCCAAATTGCAACTTCGCCCATGTTTCTGGTGGTACACCCTTCAACGCCCATACGCAGCGTCAAAGACCTTATCACACTGGCCAAAGCGCCTGGAAATGACATCAACTATGGCTCCGGCGGGATCGGCACCACGCCGCATATGGCGGGTGAACTATTCAAGCTCGTCACGGGATCCCGTATGACCATGATTGCCTACAAAGGCGAAGCGCCCGCCATCACCGACCTGATGGGCGGCCAGATATCGCTGATCTTCGGCAATATTCCGGCGGTGCTGCCACACGTGCGTTCCGGCAAGCTGCGCGGGATCGCCGTAACCAGCGCCACGCGGGTCGCGACCGTGGGGGAGTTTCCGACCATCGCCGAAGCGGGCGTGCCGGGGTATGAAGCCAGCACCTGGTTCGGACTGTTCGCGCCCGCGGCCACGCCGAGGGATATTGTGGCCCGCCTCAACAGCGGATCCCGTGAAGCACTCAACCCGCCGGCGGTGCGGGATAAGCTGCTCACCCTGGGCATGTTCGCCGTGGCGAGCCCGGCTGCGGCGTTTCACAAGTTTGTCGAAGCGGAATACGTGAAGTGGGGCAAGGTGATCAAGGATACCGGGATCAAAGTCAAGTAAGGAGCCGCTTCGCCACGGCATCGCGATGACGCTGATGGCCGGCAATCTTTGGGAACAATGTGCGGCCAGTCGGGTCGTAATGCTCATCATGATCGTGCGACGTCTCCTCACCGCTGCGGCGTTTTTGCTGGCGTCTGGCTTGTTATTCGCGCAAAACGAATTTCAGCTGCCGCGCGAGTGCCGCGAACGGCAGCTTGCGGATCCGCAAAAATGCGTGATCCAGGATGGGTTGCCGCCGCGATTGCCCTGGCTGCATCCCGTGCCCGCGAGGCCCGGCACGGCTGCCATTGTCACACCGCCCCCGGCCAACGCTACAGCAGCGCAGCCGCCCGCGTTTCGCAAGGTGCCGCAGCGCTAATGTGCGGATTTAACCCCGGCGCTTACGTGGCGCCGCCCTCGCGGCGCGGGTGGTGTGCGGCGTGCCCGCTGTAGTAACGGCGCTCAAAAATCACATACAGCGTCGGCAGCACAATCAGCGTCAGGATCGTGGCGGAAATCAGCCCGCCAATCACCACGATCGCCAACGGTTTTTGCGTCTCCGAGCCAATGTCGTGGGACAGCGCCATCGGTAGCAATCCGAACATCGCCAGCAATCCCGTCATCAGCACCGTGCGCAGCCGCGTCATCGACCCGCGCATCACCGCTTCCTCGGGCGAAGCGCCGGCACTTTTGAGCTGGTTAAAGTGACTGACCATCACCACGCCGTTGAGCACGGCCTGTCCAAACAGCGCGATAAAGCCGATGGCCGCCGACACCGACAGTGGTATCCCGGTGAAAAACAACGCCAGGATGCCGCCGATCATGGCAAACGGAATGTTCAGCAGAATCAATGCCGCACCCTTGAACGATTTGAACGCATCGAACAACAGAATGAAGATCAACAATATCGAGATCGGCACGATCACTGACAGGCGCTTCATGGCGCGTTCCTGATTTTCAAACTCACCCGACCACGCCATGGTGTAGCCTTCCGGCAGCTTGACCTTCTTGGCGACGCGACTCTGCATGTCTGCGACCACAGACCCCATATCGCGACCCTCGATAAAAACGCCGATGGCCACCACCCGCCCGCCATTTTCGCGCGCGATATTCATGCTGCCGCCGACGGTCCTGAATGAGGCCACTTGTGCCAAAGGAATGATGGTGCCGTTGGGTGCGGTAAGCAGGATGTCGCGTAACTGCGTGAGCGAACGTTGATTGGGCGGCACACGCACCACCACGCTGAATTTCCGTTCGCCTTCCCAGATGACCGTCGCCTCGCGTCCGCCCAGCACGGTTTCGATGACGTCCTGAATATCGACAATATTCAGTCCATGGCGAGCGGCCTGCCCGCGATCAATTTGAATCAACTCCTGCGGCAATTCGCCCTGCCGGTCGATCATCGCGCGCGCGACACCGGGCACATCGGCAATCGCGGCCAGCACCGCCTGCCCCTGCGTCTTGAGCACGTCGAGATCGTCGCCGAAAATCTTCACCACGATCTGGCCGTCAATCTGCGAGATCGATTCGAGAATGTTGTCGCGAATGGGCTGTGAAAAGCTGGCCTGCACGCCCGGGAGTTTGTCGAGCGCGTCTTCCATCTCCTGCAACAGTTCCTTCTTGGTCGTCTTGCGCTTCCATTCGGATTCCGGCTTTATGTCCACCAGAATCTCCGCCATGCTGATCAGCTTGGGATCAGTGCCGTCCTCGGGTCGCCCAGCCTTGTAGACGATGGTGTTGATTTCCGGAATGTGCGCGATGGCCGCGCGTATCTTGCTCATCTCGGCACGTGCTTCCGTTACCGACAGACTCGGATGCAGCGGCACATTGATCCAGATCGACCCTTCGTTGAGTTCGGGCAGAAACTCCGTGCCGAGCTTCGGCACGACCGCGATGCTGGCGATCAGCGCAGCAGCAGCCGCACCGACCACCGGCATGCGGTGACGCAGGGCCCACGCCAGCACCGGCTGATAGATGCCCTTGCACCAGTGCACCAGAATGTTTTCCTTTTCCGGCAGGTTCTTGCGCAGCAGCAGATGGCACAGTAGCGGCACCAGCGTGAGCGAGAAAATCAGCGAACACACCAATGCCGAGGTCACGGAATAGGCCATGGGCGCGAAGATGCGGCCCTCGTGGCGCTGCAGGGTAAAAATCGGAATATGTGCCGCGATGATGATCAGCATCGAAAACAGCGTCGGCCGGCCGACTTCCACCGCGGCATCGAGAATCTCGTTCATGCGCTCGCGCGGCGTGAGTTCCCTGCCGTGGTGTTCCGACAGGCGGCGGAACACGTTCTCCACCACGATTACCGCGCCGTCGACGATGATGCCAAAATCCATCGCGCCCAGCGACAACAGGTTCGCGGGAATGCCCAGCCAGGTCAGCCCCAGGAACGTGCCCAGCAGCGACAACGGGATGATCACTGCCACGATGGCCGCGGCGCGTAAATTGCCCAGAAACAGCAACAACACAAACGTAACCAGCAGCGCGCCTTCGACCAGATTGGTAAACACCGTCTTCAACGTCTTGTCGAGCAGCCAGGTGCGGTCGTAGTACGCGACAATTTCCACACCCTTGGGAAGTCCGTCCTTGTTCAGCTGCGCCACGCGCTGCTTCACCGCGTTCAATACTTCACCCGGATTTTCACCCTTGCGCATCAACACCACGCCGGTGACGATATCGGGGTCGTCGTCCTGGCCGATCACGCCCTGGCGCGGCACCGAACCCACGGTCAATGTCGCCAGATGCCGCACCAGCACCGGCGCGCCGCTGCGTTCGGCCACCACCACGTCAAGAATCTCATCGGCGGTGCGCAACAGACCGATGCCGCGGATCAGAATCTGCTGGCGGCCCTGCTCCACATAGCCGCCGCCGGCGTTGGAACTGCCGCGCTCCAGCGCCGAGAACACCTGCTGCAGGCTGATCTTGTAGTACTTGAGCTTGGCGAGGTCGGGATTGACTTCATACTGCTTGATGAAGCCGCCGAAGCTCACGATATCCGCCACGCCCGGCAACAGCCGCAATTTGCGGCTGATGGTCCAGTCCTGCAGGGTGCGCAGCTCGCGCGCGGTGTAATCGGCGCCCTTGATGCGGTAGCGGTAGATTTCCCCGACTGCGGTGGACAGCGGTGCCAGTTGCGGCTGTGCTTCCTTGGGCAATTCAGCCTCACGCAGACGTTCCAGCACCTGCTGGCGCGCGAAATAGGGGTTCGCCTTGTCGTCAAACGTGAGGATGATGAAGGACAGGCCAAACTGGGTATGCGAAAACATGCGGATCATGTTGGGCATGCCCGCCAGCGCCACTTCGATCGGATAGGTCACCTGCTTTTCGACTTCCTCCGCGGCGCGGCCGGGGAAAAGCGTAATCACCTGCACCTGGGTGTCGGTGACATCGGGCAATGCTTCCACCGGCAGGTTCTTGAACGCGATCACACCGCCGCCGACGAACAGGATGAGGCCCAGCAGTATGAACAGTGGCTGGTGCAGCGCGAATGAAACCAGACGTTTGATCATGCTGAACGCCGGGGGCTACTTCTGCACGCGGCGCGGCTGCAGCATTTGCTGCAGCATCAGCGCCCCGTCGACGACAACTTTTTCGCCCTCCCCCAGACCTTGCAGAATTTCCGTGCGGCTGTCGCGGACATCGCCTGCTTTCACGGCCCGCCGCGTGTACTCGCCGCGCTGCGCTTCAATGAACAAATAGTTCTTGCCGGTCTGAAAATAAATCGCCTTCGACGGCACCAGCAGTTCGGTGGCGCCATCGGTGCCGATGTCCGCCGTGACAAACATTTCGCCCTTCAGTCTGCGCGCCGGGTTGGCCAGCTCGGCACGCGCCTTGATCGTGCGCGTGCTCGGATCGAGAAAATCCGCCACGCTGGTGATGGTTGCCGGAAAGCTTTCGTCGCCGTATGACGGCGAGCGAATGGTGATGGCCTTGCCGCGCGTGAGCAGCGGCAGTTCGCGTTCCGAAGCGTCGATCTGCACCCACAGCGTGGTGGGATCGGTCACGGTATACAGCGGCGGTGCGTTGGCTATTGCCTGATCGGGACGCAGCTCCTGGCCGGGGTTGATATTCTTTTCGACCACGACCCCGGCGATGGGACTGGTCAGTGTGTACGTCTGATCCACGCCGCGCCCGGCGCCGCCATACAGTTCCAGCCGGCGCCGGGCGCGCGCCAGTTCAGCCGCGGCCCGCCCCTGCTCGGCCTCGGCCACATGCACATCCTTGCGCGCGGCAACGCCGTGCTGCTCGAGTTCGCGCAGGCGTGAAATATTCTTTTCCGCCAGCGCGTAGTCGCTCTCGGCGCGCCGTGCATCACTTTGCGCCTGGCCGAAATCGGGTGACGCGATGGTCGCCAGCGCCTGCCCTTTGGCAACACTTTGGCCGGCCTGCACCAGGATGCGTTCGACGCGGCCGGCAAAGGGCGTGAATATGCGCACCGTTCTGTCTTCGTTCCACGTCACGCGCCCATTCAAATGCGCGGGTGGCACCGGCTGCATGTTGATCACCACGGACTTGATGCTGGCCATTTGCGGTGCATCCGCGGGAAACAGAACGCTCTCCCCCTCGGTACGCGCTTGCGGCGGCGGGGGCGGCTCGGGTGCCTTGCTGCAGGAGGCGAGAAAAATACATAAGTATATGATTTTAAATAATATTTTGTTATATGACATTTCCCCTCCCTAACGCTCGGCATTGGCGGACAACGCCATTGCCGAGCGCCACGCGGCAAGTGACTTGGCGTACTCGGCTTGCACCGCCACCGCTTCGAGCCGCGTGGCGATCAGCTGGCGGCGCGCATCCAGCACGTCCATCATGCCAATGGCGCCACGGCTGTAGGCGAATTCCGCCCCCTGTGCGGCCTTTTCTGCGGCGGCGAGCACAACGTCGCGCAGGCGCTGCACGCGTTCGCCCGACGATGCCACGTCGCTGGCCGCCTTGCGGATCTCGGCCGCGGCAAGCGCCTTTACCCGCTGCAGGTTGTCACGCGCCGCTTCAACATCGACTTCCGCACGGCGGATTTCGCCGTCGTAGTAGTAGCGCGTGAAGAGCGGCACGCTGATGCTCAATCCGGCACTGTTGCGCGGATCGCTGCCGGGGTAGCGTTCGAACTGCACACCGGCGGTAATGTCGCGCGTGCGCAAGGCGCGCGCCAGATCGCGATTCTTTTCCGCCGCCGCGATGCGCTCTTGCGCCGCCTGCACATCGGGGCGCGTGTCGACAACGGCTGCGTCGGTTCCTGCGTCCATTTTCTGCAGTGCCGGCCAGCTATCAGTGGCGCGCAAACGGGCGGCCGCCTCATCCTCGCCGATCCAGTAGGCCAGCGTCGAGCGGGCTTTCTCCAGTTCCGCCTGCGCGGCGCGCGCGTCATTGCGCGCGCGCAAGGCGTCCACATTCATGCGCGACACGTCCACCGCGGCCACGTCGCCGGCCTTGAGACGGATGGTCAGGGCATCCAGCGATTTTTGAAACAATGCCGCCGTATCCGCGGTGATACGCAGTTTTTCCTGCGCCTGCAGCAGGTCGTAATACGCACCGTGCAGTCCCACGCGCTGCACGCGTTCAGCGTCGCGCAGGTCGCCGCGCACCGCGGTCGCCAGCGAGCGGGCAGTCGCGGTGCGCAATTCCGCCTTGTTGCCGCGCTCGAATACCTGGCTCAAACCGACAACCGTATCAACGCGTTTGTTGAGAATGGACCCGCTGCCCAGGCGGCTCGAAATACTCGACGCGCCGACCGTAAGGCTGGGATTCGGCCGCGCGCCGGCACTGATGATTTCGGCGTCGGCCCCTTCAATGGCACGCCGTGCAGTCTGCAATTCCCGATTCTTTTGCAGAAACAGCGCCTCGGCCTGCGCCAGGGTCAAATCCTCCGGCACGGCGTCCGCGGCACGCGCGCCGCCGCCTGCAGCCATGGCCAGGAAAAACGACAACCACAACGCGGACATGCGGCGCATCAGCAGGTTCAGCATTTTATGATCTGTAGTCGACGAGCGCTGCATGCTATTCGGCACGACTTACGCGAACCTGTCAGACGCGACGATTCCTCACCGCGCAGCACAGCACAACTGCGGAACTTGAAGAGGTCGCCGGAACCCTTGCGGCGCATGCCGCTCTGGCGCAGCAGACGGCTCCCCGTTGACATGGATCAACCGGCCACGGCCGGCATCACGGTAAAGTGTTCGATATGCCGACCTTCGACCCCAACAGGCTTCCAAAAATCAGGAGCGACCATGTACAAGAATATTCTGTTGCCGACTGACGGTTCCCCATTGTCGAATCGCGTCGTCCGTGATGCAGCCAAATTGGCCGGAAAGCTCGGTGCCACACTGACCGGATTTCATGTCGCGCCCACATATCACATCGAAGTGTATGCCGACTACGTGCCGCCCGACCTGATAACGCCTCAACAACACGCGGCCAACGCGAAAAAGGCCGCGCTGCGCCACCTAGACGTCGTCAAGAAAGCCGCCGCCGCAAATGGCGTAACGTATTCCGGCTACTACGTCCTGAGTGACACGCCCGCCGATGCGATCGTCAAGGCTGCCCGCAAGTACAAATGTGATTTGATCTACATGGGTTCTCACGGCCGCAGTGGACTGACAAAACTGCTGCTCGGCAGTCAAACCAGCAAGGTTCTCGCGCATACGCGCATCCCGGTGCTGGTGCATCGATAGACCCGCCTCGCAACACTTATTTTTCTGGAGAGCACCATGAGCGCGCAAAGTCAAAAGCTGGCGTCCGACGTTCGAGTTCTTATCAACGATGCCGAAGAGATGATCCGCGAAACCGCGGCCGAAACCGGAGACAAGGTGGTGAACCTGCGTCGCCGCATGCAACAGGCTGTAAGCGACCTGCGTCCGCAACTGACTTCAATCGAAAGCGCGATGTCGGAGAAAGTCACTTCGGCCGCCAGTTGCACGGACGCCTATGTGCGCGACAACCCCTGGACCTCGATCGGCATTTCAGCCGGCATCGGGGTCGTTGTCGGATTGCTGATCGGACGGCGGTAAGCCGGCAGGTTTCCCCGGAATTGATGCGCGCCAGGGGGGATTTTCCCCTGACCGGATTTCGCGTCCCCCATCCACGTCATTGGAATTGCGCTGTGCCGCAGCGCCACGCAAGAACGCACAAAAGGTGAAATCATGGCAGCCAAACTCATCCGGTTTCGCGACGAGGCACGCGAAGGCATCGTTGAAGGTTTGAATATTCTCGCCAACGCAGTCAAGGTGACCCTCGGCCCCAAAGGCCGAACCGTGGTGCTGGATCGCGGCTTTGGCGCACCCACGCTGATCAATTCCGGCGTAATCGTGGCCAAAGAAGTGGAACTCGAAGATCGCATCGCCAATCTTGGCGCTCAAATGGCCAAGGAAGTTGCCGCCAAGACCTCGGAGATGGCAGGTGACGGCACCACCACGGCTACGGTGCTCGCCCAAGCCATCGTGCAGGAGGGCATGAAGTATGTTTCTGCCGGGCTGGACCCGATGGATCTGAAACGCGGCATCGACCTTGCCGTTGAAACGGTGGTCGCCGAACTGAAGAAGAATTCCCGTCCCTGCTCCACCAATCAGGAAATCGCGCAAGTCGGTACCATCTCGGCCAATGGCGACAAGGCCATCGGTGAAATCATTGCCAAGGCGATGGCCACGGTTGGCGACAGCGGCGTGATCAAGACCGAAGACGGCCGCGGCATGGTCAACGAACTGGAAATTGTCGAAGGGCTGCAATTCGACCGCGGATTTTTGTCACCTTACTTCATCAACGAACCTGAAAAGCAGCGCGCGGTACTGGATGACGCCTATGTGCTGATCCACGAGAAGCCCGTCGGCGCGATCCATGAATTGCTGCCGCTGCTGGAGCAGATCATCAAGTTCAACAAGCCGTTGCTGATCATCGCCGAGGATGTCACCGGCGAAGCGTTCGCCACGCTGGTGATCAATGCCATGCGCGGCCTGCTCAAGGTGTGCGCGGTGAAAGCGCCGGGTTTCGGCGACCGCCGCAAGGCGATGCTCGAAGACATCGCCATCGTCACCGGCGCCACGGTGATCGCCGAGGAAACCGGACTCAAGCTGGAAAAAGCCGGCATCGACAGCCTCGGTCACGCGCGGCGCATTGAAGTGGACAAGGAAAACACCACCTTGATCGGCAGCGAGGGGGAACAGCCGAAAATCAAGGCGCGCATCGCGCAGATCAAGGCGGAGCTGGAGAAAACCACCAGCGACTACGACCGCGAAAAACTCGAAGAGCGCATTGCCAAGCTGTCCGGCGGCGTGGCCCTGATCAAGGTCGGCGCCTCCACCGAACTGGAAATGAAGGAAAAGAAATCGCGCGTCGAAGACGCGCTGCATGCCACCCGCGCGGCAGTGGCCGAGGGCATCGGGCCGGGCGGCGGCGTCGCGTTCTTGCGGGCAGGGACGGTGCTTGATACGCTGCACGGCGAAAATCTGGCGCAGGATGCCGGCATCAGGATCGTGCGCCGTGCGCTCGAGGAACCGCTGCGGCAGATCGTCATGAACGCCGGGGGCGAACCTTCCGTGGTGATCGAAAAGGTGCTGCGCGGAACGGGAAATTTCGGCCACAACGCCGCCACCGGCGAGTATGGGGACCTGCCTGAAATGGGCATTATCGATCCCACCAAAGTCACGCGCCTGGGTCTGCAAAACGCCGCCTCGATTGCGAGCCTGATACTCACCACCGACTGCGTGATCGCGGAGAAACCGAAGCCTGCCATGGCGTCCGCAGGGAATGCCCCGGATTACGCAATGTAGGACAGTGCCCATGCGCGAAGCGCCGCGGCAAAGTAGCGGCACCTCGCGCCCCGGCGCAGCCAGACCTGCGCGCCCTCGAATGCAGCAAGCCCGGCCGGCCGCTGCAGCTGGTGCAACGGGAGAAACCGCAAGCAACGAACGGCAGCGTTCTGTTGCGCGTCAGCTCTTGTGGTGTATGCCGCACCGGCCTGCATATCGTCGACGGTGATTTGCCGCCGCCCGATCATGCGATGGTGCCGGGGCATGAAATCGTCGGTTTTGTAAAAATGGTGGGATCGGGTGTCGGCGGCATCCGCGTGGGCGATCCAATCGGCGTGCCGTGGCTGGGTTAGACCTGCGGTCACTGCCGCTATCGCAGCTCGGGCCGGGAAAACCTGTGCGACAGCGCGCGCTTTACCGGCCATCACATTGACGGCGGTTACGCGGACTATGCCGTGGCGGACGCGCGCTACTGCTTTCCGATTCCGCCACACTACACTGGCACCGGGGCGGCACCCTTGCTATGTGCGGGCCTGATCGGCTACCGCGCCTACGCGATGGCGGGCGCGGCGAAAACGCTCGGTCTATATGGGTTTGGCGCCGCGGCACATATCCTGGCCGAGGTCGATGTGGCTGACGGTTGCACGGTCTACGCCTTTACGCGGCAAGACGATACGGCTGCGCAAGCCCTGGCATGCAAGCTTGGCGCGTCGTGGGCGGGCGCCGCCACCGATGCCGCGCCGCAAGCGCTGGAAGCCGCCATCATTTTTGCGCCGGCCGGTGCACTGGTTCCGCTGGCACTGGCCGCCACCCGCAAAGGCGCAAGCGTGGTCTGCGCCGGCATTAACATGCGCGATACACCGTCGTTTCCGTACCGGAGTCTGTGGGGCGAGCGGCACATCATTTCAGTGGCGAATTTGGCGCGGCACGATGGCGAGGCATTTTTTCGTGCGGCCGCGCGCGTGAAGATAAGGACCACGGTACATGCCTAGCCGCTTGCTGAAGCCAAGCAAGGCCCTGGTCGACCTGAGATGTGGTCGTTTCACCGGGGCCACCGTGTAGCAAACCAGCGTCTGATCCCAGTGCACGGCGGACACAGCGCTTCGTTCGGTTGCACTGCCGCGAGCATGTCAGAGTTGGATGTCGCGCAAGGGCATTCCGACTGTCATGCAAAAGATTTCACTATTTCAGCAAGAAAGGGCTTGACCAAAGCGCCTTCTACAAATGATAATGATTCTCGTTCCACTAATTACCCAATGATACCGAAAGTCCGCGAGGATAGGCATTGGCTCTATAACTCATTGTTTATGCAATCTTTCTCATACATCATCTACGCCAGCTCTGTCACCGCGCCGGCTCTGCATGCGCCACTCAAATGCGCTGCGCACTGTTCGTCCACTCGATATGTAGACCATGCGCATGGGCCTGCGCCGGTCAGCCTACGGTGGCCAGACCAGTCCCATGGCTGAAAATACATACCGCCCTGCCGCCGATGGCACTGCACGCGTCGGTGCGCCGCAACCGGGTTGCGCCAGTAAAACCGTGAATGCCGAACAACTGTTCGCGGGCACGATTGAAATTGTCATCAGCCACAACGGCGAGCGTTACCGATTGCGCCGCACCAGTAAAGGCAAATTGATTTTGACGAAGTAGTGATCGTAAAACTGACTTAACCTGCCCAGCCAGCCAACGCGCGCTCACGCCTCCTCCAGCGCCCTGCTAGCCAGCCACGGCATCCCCACTCGGCAACCCGGAATGGCGATGAACGACGACTGGCGATTTACCCTGATATTCGCATTGATTCTGACGCTGGGCGCGCTCGCGCCCTTCGTGCTGGGCACGGTCTGATGCAATCGGTATTTGCCCACGGTGCCGCCGCCGCGCATGGCGATCACGCGCGTATGGACAAGCTTGCTGGAATCGCCATCGCGCTGCTGCTGCATGTGGCCGCTCTCGGCGCTTTGCTGAGCCACGAGCCGTCGCGCACCGCCATCGCCAAAGCGGTGCCGCTGATGGTGAACCTCATCGCGCCGCCTGCGCCCGCCGTGACCACGCCGCCCAAGCCGCTGCCGATGAAACCTGCACGCACGCCGCCGCCGACCATGCTCGCGCCGCCGCCGGCCGTGCTCGCGGCTGCGCCGGACGCGCAAGCGAGCGAAACCGTGGCGCTGCCGCCGCCGACACCGGTAGCGCCCGCGCCGGCGGCGGAAACACTGCCGCCGGCCGTAGCGGCGCCAGCGGCTGCGGCGGCGCCACCCGCTCCACCCGCGCCCAAAGCTGTAGTCGCTCCCAACTTCAACGCAGCCTACCTCAACAATCCGCCGCCGCCCTACCCGCGTCTGGCGCGCCGGCAGGGACATCACGGCACGGTGGTGCTGCGTGTGTTTGTCAGCGCCGGCGGCAGCGCACAGACCGTGCAACTGCGCACGGGTTGCGGTTACGACGAACTCGATCAGGCGGCGCTCGATGCGGTGCGCCGTTGGCGCTTTGTGCCCGCACGCCAGGGCGAGCAGCCGCTGGCGGCATGGGTGCTGGTGCCGATTACCTTTACTTTGGAGAACTGAAAGCAACCATGGCAACACAGACAGCAGGACTGGTGGGGTTCTTGTCGCAGACCGACGGCGTGGGCAAGGCAATTCTGACGTTGTTGTTGCTGATGTCGCTGGCGACGTGGATATTGATTTTCACCAAGGCGTTGCAGTTTCTGCTCATACGGCGGCGCTCGGCGCGGTTTCTCCAGACGTTCTGGAATGCGCCGTCTCTACAGGCGGTGGGCAAGCATCTGGACGACCATCATCCCGCCGAGCCGTTTTCGCATCTGACATGGCATGGTCTGGCCGCGGTACGCCATCATCAGCACGGCACGCGCAAACTCGATGAAGCGGGCAGCACCGCCGAATTCCTCACGCGCGCCATGCGCCGCGTCATCGACGAGGAGACCTCGCGCATGGAATCGGGCCTCACCGTGCTGGCGTCGGTAGGAAGCACGGCGCCGTTCGTGGGATTGTTTGGCACGGTGTGCGGCGTCTATCACGCACTGGTCAACATCGGTCTCAGCGGGCAGGGCACGCTCGACAAGGTGGCGGGCCCTGTGGGCGAGGCGCTGGTGATGACCGCGCTGGGACTGGCAGTGGCAATACCCGCGGTGCTCGCCTACAACACCATGGTTCGTGGCAATCGCCTGGTGCTGGCGCGTCTTGACTCGTTCGCGCATGATTTGTATTCGTTTCTCACCACCGGCGCGCACAGCAGCGACGCACCGGCCGCGCCCGTACTGAAACCGGTTGTTGCGGGGCGGGGGCATTGATCATGGCTTTTGGCGGATTCAACCAGGCGCCGGAAAGCGCGCCAATGGCGGAGATCAACATGGTGCCGCTGATCGACGTGATGCTGGTGCTGCTGGTGATCTTTATCGTGACGGCACCGCTGCTCACCCATTCGGTGAAGATCGAACTGCCCAAGGCGTCAAGCACGCCCAACTTGACCCACCCCGACAACATCCAGTTGGGCATACAAGCCGACGGCACCGTGTATTGGAATGGCGAGGAGGTGCCCGCCGCCGAGCTGCCACAACGCATGAAGACGGCCGCTGCAGCGGTACCGCTGCCGGAATTGCACATTCGTGCCGATGCGTCGGTACGCTATCAGAACGTCGCGCAAGTCATGTCCACAGCGGCTCGCGCCGGTCTGGTCAAGATCGGGTTCGTAACCGCACCGGACGAACAACGATGATCCTTGCGCAACGCAAGGCCCCTCCACCAGCCGCGCGATCATGCCGTTTCTTCAGTGTCTCTGCGCGTCGGCGCCTGTGGGCCGGTTCCCAAAACGCTTGTTTGCACTTACCTGAATGGAGTCTTGCATGAACCCCAACCCTGCTGACCTGCCGCCGCTGGAAAACCTGCTCGTTGCGGCGCTATATCTCGCGACCCATTACGCCAAGAGCGGCTGCCCGCGCTTGAGCCAACTATTGCTGCATCAGCTTGAATTCGTGATGAACCATCCACGCGGCGGTGTTGCGCCGATGGTGCAGGAGACCTGCGAAAAGCTGCACGACGCATGGAAACGCATTCACGCCGAACGCGTGTCCGCGCTGCTCGCAGCGGAAGCACCGTCCGTGACTCGACGAGCACATTAAAAATGTCAACATAATCAATTAGTTATATAGACCCTCTGCCAGCCAACACAGGCTTAGCTTGTGCAGCCAGCCAAACCTCTTTTGTCATTTATCTCTTGAAGGGAGACGCTGGTGAAGCACCCGCAATTACGGCCCCTGGCTACTGTCATGCAACAATTGTTCATCGATCAGGCAACGGTGCACAGGCCCGCGCCGGCAGCGGTGTCCGAGCGCAGCGAAACATCGGCAATGCCGGGGTTGCTGCCGTTGGGGGCCACTGTTTTTGGTCTTGCGCTCGCTTGCGTGGAGGCAGGCTCACAAACGCTGCCCGCCCCGCAGCAGGCGCAGGCGCAGGCGCCCGCCGCTGAAGTCAGCCTGCCGGCTGTCAACGTCAAGAGTCTGCGCGAAACGCGAGACGGCGTACTGGGCACCACCACGCGCACCGGCAAGACGTTGCAGGATCCGCACGACATCCCGCAGGCGGTCACCACCCTTACCAACAGCCTGATGGAACAGCAGCAGGTGGGCAGTCTGCGCGAAGCGCTGCGCAATGTGTCCGGACTGACGTTCAATGCCGCAGAGGGCGGACGCTCCGGCGACAACATGAATCTGCGCGGTTTCTACACCTTCGGCGACCTGTATCTCGACGGCATCCGCGATACCGCGCAGTACAACCGCGAAACCTTCAATCTCGAACAGATCGATGTACTGCGCGGCGCCGGTGCCATGCTGTTCGGACGAGGGCAGGCCGGCGGCGTCATTAACCAGGTGAGCAAGACACCGCTGCCGTTCGAGCAGTACAAATTCACCGGCAGCGCCGGCAATCGTGGTTATCGCGAAGCCACCGCCGATCTGAACAAGCCATTCAGCGCGGATACCGCGCTGCGCGTCAACCTGATGCAGCGTGACGAAGGCAGCTGGCGCGAAAACCCCGCCACCGGCACCGAGGCGGAATTTCACCGCAAGGGCGCCGCCATCAGTCTGGCGCTGAACCAGAACAGCAACAATCGGTTCTGGATCAACCACTACCACGCCCGCGGCAGGGATAACCCCGACTACGGCGTGTCATTCGACAACGCCACGCGCGCGCCGGGCAAACAACTGCCCGCGAGCGTGTTTTTCGGTATCGACCGTACCTTCGACAACAGCGACACCAACCTGTCGACGCTGGTTCACGAATATCATTTTGCACCGGGCACGCAGTTGCGCACGCAATTGCGCCGTGGTGACTACGAGCGCAGTTACTGGGCCAAAACGCCCAATGTCAGCACGCTGCCCAATGCGCTCGGCGGCGTGGGCGGCAATCAGACCAGAGCGTCCAATTACGAAACCCTCACGCTGCAATCCGACTTCAATACGCGCTTCCAGGCACTCGGGATGAAGCATGAAATTCTCGCCGGTGTCGAATATCTCAAGGAAAACGGCCATCGCAAGGCGCTGCAGAACTTCGGCAGCGCTGCCGCGCCGTCGTATGTGCCGTATCAGGAGGCAGTGGCCGGCAATCCCGTAAATTTCAAGGGCAATTCTTACGCGGTTTATGTGCAAGACAGCGTGACGTTTGCGCCCCAATGGAAGGCGACGATGGGCATTCGGCGTGATCAGCTGGATGCGGATTACAGCAGCGTCACCTCCCCGTCGTTGCGCTACGGCGAAAACAGTTATCGCGCGGCACTGTCGTTTCACCCGGCGGCTGACACCCACTACTACTTCACCTGGAGCGATTCCTTCAGCCCGACGGCCGACCTTAACCAGTTGGCGGTGGCGGCGCTGCCGCCCGAACGCAGTGATGTGTTCGAGCTCGGCGCCAAGTGGCTGCTGATGGACGGCGATCTGGCGCTGCGCGCGGCGGTGTACCGCGCCACAAAAGCCTGGGAGCGCAATACCGACCTCGAATCAACGGCGGCCATTCTCACCGAAAAACGCCGCACCGACGGCATCGAGCTGGAAGCGGCCGGGCGCATCACACCCGATTGGGAAGTATTCGCGGGGCTGGCGTTGATGAATGCCAAAATTCTGGAGGTGGCGCAGAACGTCAATGCCGCCACCGGTGCAATCACCTTCGCCAATCCCGAATATGCGGGCAAGCGCGCGCGCAACACGCCGAAATATACCGCCAATGTGTGGACCAGCTATCGCATCACGGGGCCGTGGAAGATCGGCGGCGGCGCCGAAGCGAAAGGCAATCGCGAGGCGGTAAACCCCAGCGGCACCGGCGCCGTGCCCACATTGAACGGAGAATACAAGCCGAACACCGCGCCCTCGTACGTACGCTGGGATGCAATGGCCGCCTACGAACAAAAAAACTGGGCGCTGCGGCTGAACGTAAAGAACCTGTTCAATAAACTCTATTACGACGCGGTCTACGACAACGGCGCGTTCACCGTACCCGGCACGCGGCGCACGGTGATTCTGACCGCGGAACTGAAATTCTGATTCAACACCCGCCCCGCCGAGATCCCGCCCATGCTGCTGCACATCCCTGAAGTCCTGTCGCGCGACGCGTTGAACGAAGCGCGCCGCATCACCGCCGGCGCGGCATGGGCGGACGGGCGCATCACCGCCGGTACGCAATCGGAAAAAGCCAAGAATAACCTGCAGATTCCGATTGATGCGCCGGCCTCGCGCAAGGCCGGCGCCATCGTTCTGGAAGCGCTGGGCAGGAGCGCGCTGTTTTTCACCGCGGCGTTGCCGCGGCGGATTTTTCCGCCGCAATTCAACTGTTATCGCGGCGGCACGAATGTGTTCGACAACCACGTGGACAATGCCGTGCGCACGCACGCTTCGACCGGCCGGCACGTCCGTACCGACCTGTCCGCCACGCTCTTTCTGAGCGAGCCGGCCGAATACGAGGGCGGCGAGCTGGTGATTGAGGACATCTTCGGCACGCAGTCCGTAAAGCTGCCGGCAGGCGACATGATCCTTTATCCAGCCTCCAGCGTACACCGCGTGACGCCCGTCACGCACGGCGCACGCGTCGCCTCGTTCTTCTGGATTGAAAGCATGGTCCGCGACGGCGGCCGCCGCCGTCTGCTGTTCGACCTCGATATGTCCATCCTCGGCCTGCGCGATCGCCTCGGCGACACATCCGAAGTGGTACGCCTGACCGGCTGCTACCACAACCTGTTGCGCATGTGGGCCAACGCGTAACGGAACGATCCGGGCCCGCCGGCGGCGGACTACGCGCCGCGCACCAGCAGCAACGGGCACGGCGCCAGCCGCACCACACCCTCGGCGACACTGCCCAGCAGCATGCGGCTGAAGCCGCGGCGGCCGTGCGTGCCGATCACCAGCAGATCGGCTTTCCAGTCCCGCGCAAGCTCCACGATCTTGTCGGCAACGCGGTAGCCGCTGGTGACGATCTCCGGCGCTTGCACGTCGGCGTCAACGCCCGCATCCGTTGCAGCCTTGCGCGCCTTGTCGAGCGTATCGCGCGCATAGTCGCGCATGGTATCCATCACCGTTTCCGAGAAACCCTCCTCGCCGTTCACCACCACGATATCGATCACATGCGCAATCGCGAGCCGCGCTTTCTGATCCCTGGCGAGCTTGATCGCCTCCTGCAGCCCCCGCTCGGCGGTATCGCTGCCGTCCACTGCCACCATAATGCGCTGATACATGGGACCTCCCTCCGGTGTGTTGTGTGTAAAGCGATTCAGGCCGCCCGCACCAGCAGCAGCGGACAGGGTGCCATTCGCACGATACGCTCGGCGACACTGCCCAGCAACATGCGGCTGAAGCCGCGTCGTCCATGGGTTCCCACCACCAGCAGGTCGGCATTCCAGTCGCCCGCGAGACCCGCAATGGTGTCACCCACATGATAATCGCTGGTGACGATCTCCGGCGATTGAATTTCCGCGTCAATGCCGGCGGTCCGCGCGGTTTCGCGTGCGCGCGCGATAATGTTGCGCGCAAGTTCCCGAGTCGCCTCAACATACGTTCCCGGGAACTGTCCGGCACCAAAGACAACCACGATGTCGACCACATGGACAATCGCCAGTTTCGCCTTCTGATCCGCGGCAAAGCCGATGGCCTCCTTCAGGCCGCGTTCCGAAGTCGCGCTGCCGTCTACCGCCACCATGATGCGCTGGTACATGATTGTCACCTCCCCATTGAAGCATCTGCCCCAGCCATACTAGACAGCGTCCACGGTGCCGGATTGACCTGGATCAATCCGGCATTGCCCGCGCGGAATTTTGATATGTATCAAGGCGCATTGCCATGCGGCCATTAAGATGGCTTACGCATGGTTTCATGCGTGGCATTTCCGACAACTTGTCCATACTGGAGACTAGCCATGAACCTGACCAAAAGGGAACCGCACAAGTGGGATCCTTTCAAGGAGCTTGAAGACATGTCGCAACGCCTGAATCGCCTGTTTGGCCGTCCGCTCACGCGCGGCGATGCGGGACACGACAGCATGACCACAATCGACTGGGCGCCGTCAGTGGACATCAGCGAAACCGACAGCGATTACATCATCAAGGCTGAAATTCCGGACGTGAAAAAAGAAGACGTCAAAATCACGGTGGAAGATGGCCAGCTCACGATTCAGGGTGAACGCAAACAGGAAAAGGAGGAAAAGGGCAAACGCTATCATCGGATCGAGCGTTCCTATGGCAGCTTCATGCGCAGTTTCGACGTGCCCGATAACGTGGATGAGGCCAGGGCCAGGGCCGACTTCAAGGAAGGCATGCTGACGCTGACCCTGCCGAAGTCCGAGAAAGCCAAACCCAGGGCGCTGGAAGTCAAAATTTCCTGAGCACGTTCGCATCGCCCGGCGTGCGCCTGCCGCCGGCGCCGCCACGCGGATCGCGCGGCATTTCGCTTCTGGATGGCAGGCTCTCACCGGACCATGACGGCCACCACGGCATCGGCGGGCAGTAACGCGGGCGGGGCCCCTGTCTTCACTGCCCGCGGCCTGACCAAGGTATACCGCATGGGCGAAGTGGAGGTGGTCGCACTGCGCGGCGTCGATCTGGACATCTACGGTGGCGAATTCGTGGTGCTGCTGGGGCCGTCGGGCAGCGGCAAATCGACACTGCTGAACATTCTCGGCGGCCTCGACGTGCCGAGCGGCGGCACCGCGATGTGGCATGACCATGATCTCACCCGTGCCGACGAAGCCGGGCTCACGCGCTACCGCCGCGAGCACGTTGGCTTTGTGTTCCAGTTCTACAACCTGATTCCGAGCCTGACTGCGCGCGAGAACGTGGCGCTGGTCACCGAAATGTCGCAACACCCGATGACGCCGGAAGAAGCCCTGGCGCTGGTCGGGTTGGGCGAGCGGCTGGACCACTATCCGTCGCAGCTCTCCGGCGGCGAGCAGCAGCGGGTCGCGATTGCGCGCGCGGTGGCCAAGCGTCCCGACGTGCTGCTGTGCGACGAACCCACCGGCGCGCTCGATTACCCCACCGGCAAACTGGTGCTTGAGGTCATCGCGCGCATTAACGCCACGCTGGGCACGACCGCGGTGGTGATCACCCACAATGCGCCCATCGCCAGAATCGCGGACCGCGTGATGCGGCTGGCCGACGGCCGCATTGTGTCGATCGAGGTCAACAGCGCACGCGTGTCGCCGTCGGAGATCAGCTGGTGAGGATGCTCGACCGCAAGCTGTTGCGCGACCTGTGGCGGGTGAAAACCCAGGTCCTCACCATTGCACTGGTGGTGGCTGGCGGCATCGCGGGCTTCATCGGCATGCTGTCCACCCACGAATCGCTCAAATTACTGCAGTCCGCGTATTACGAGCGGGCGCGCTTTGCACACGTGTTTGCCCGCGTCAAGCGGGCACCGCTGGCGATCGAGCGCCGCATTGCGCAAATTCCCGGCGTGTCCGGAGCCGAAACCACGGTCAGTTACGATGTGTTGCTCGATATTCCCGGTACCATCGAGCCGTACGCCGCGCGCATCATTGCCCTTCCCGATGGCGACGGCACGGACAGCCGCCCCCGCATCAACCAGGTGACGCTGATGGCCGGGCGCTGGATCGACGCGCCGGCGTCCAATCAGGTGCTGGTGAACGAGACCTTCGCCACGGCGCGCAAACTGAAACCGGGCGACCGCATCGCGGCACTGCTCAACGGCAAGCGTGAACAACTGGAAATCACCGGCATCGTGCTGTCGCCCGAGTACATCTTCCCCGGTCGGGCCGGACTGGGCGACGAGACCAGTTTCGGCATTTTCTGGATGGGCCGCAAACGGCTGGCCGCCGCCTACAACATGGAGGGCGCATTCAATGGGGTGGCGTTGCGGCTCTCCGAGCACAGCAACAGCGCCTCCGAAGCGGCGGTGATCGGCGCACTGGACCGCGTGCTCGAACCGTACGGCGGCACCGGCGCGCATGGCCGCGGCGAGCAATGGTCGCATCGCGTGATTACGCAGGAGATCGACCAGCAGCGTGTGTTCGGCGTGGTGTTACCCAGCATATTCCTCGCGGTCGCCGTGTTCCTGCTGAACGTGGTGCTGACGCGGCAGATCAGCCTGCAGCGCGGCCAGATCGCGGCATTGAAAGCGCTGGGCTATCCCGACCGGGCGATCGGCATGCATTACCTGAAATTCGTGCTGGTGATCGTGGCCATCGGCATGGTGCTGGGCCTGGCCGTCGGCGCCTGGTTCGGCCGCGGCATTACCGCCATGTATGCGGGGTTTTTTCGCTTTCCGTCGCACGACTATCGGCTGGATCCGTGGATACCGCTGGTGGCCGGGTTTGCCGCCATCATCGCCGCCGGCAGCGGCGTGCTGACGGCGCTGTTTCGCGTCATCCGCTTGCCGCCGGCCGAGGCCATGCGCGCGGAGTCGCCGCCCACGTTTCACGCCACGCTGCTGGAGCGCTTTGGGTACGGCAGAGTGTATTCGACGCAGGTGCGCATGATCCTGCGCGACGTGGAACGCCGCCCGCTGCGCGCTGCGGCCACTGTATTGGGCGTGGCGGCCTCGGTGGCGATTCTGATCTCCGGCACCTGGTGGAAAGACGCCACCGAATATCTGCTTGATGTCGAGTTTCGCCTGCGTGAACGCGAGCACATCAGCCTCGCGCTGACCGACCCGGTGTCGTCGGCAGCCGTCCATGATTTCGCGCATCTGCCCGGCGTGCTGGCGGCGGAAGCCGCGCGCGACGCGCCCGTGCGCCTGTACAGCGGCACCCGGGGGCATGTCAGCTATCGCACGACGCTGTTTGGTCTGCCGCGGGACACACAAATGCGCCTGCTGCTGGACAAGCAATTGCTGCCGGTACCGCTGCCGCCGGCCGGCATCGTGCTCAACTCGCGCCTGGCGCGCTATCTGGACGTGCGCGCCGGGGACACCGTGGAAGTTCAATTCCTGCAGGGCGAACGCCGCAGAACCCGCGTGCCCGTGGCGGCGGTGATCGAAGAAATGATGGAACGGCAGGCGTATATGAATCGCGATGCACTGAACCGGCTGCTGGGCGAAGGCGATGCGATTTCGTCAGTACGCGTGCGCCTCGATCCGGCGCGGCGCACGGCGTTTCTCCAGGCCGTGAAGCAGACACCGAGGATCGCGGCGATTGTCGAAATTGACGCCATCATTCAGCATTTTCGCCGCACCTCGGCGCGCTTTATTCTGGTATTCACCGGCATCCTCACGGTGTTTGCCGCCATCATCGCCATCGGCGTGGTGTACAACAACGCGCGCATTGCCCTTGCCGAGCGCGCGTGGGAACTGGCCAGCCTCAGGGTGCTCGGTTTCACCCGCCGTGAAGTATCGGGACTGCTGCTGGGCGAACTGGCGCTGGAACTTCTTGTGGGCCTGCCATTGGGCTGGGTAATGGGCTACTGGCTGTCATGGAGCATCATACAACTGATGCATACCGACACCTTTGAACTGCCGGTCATCATTGAACCTCACACCTATGCCTACGCCACGCTCACCGCGCTTGCCGCAGGGGTGGTAAGCGCGCTGATCGTGCGCCGGCGCATCGATCAGCTGAATCTGGTGAGCGTTCTGAAGACCAGAGAATAATGCATAAAAAACATATACTTATGATCACTCTGGTGGCGACAGCCGTAATTGCTGCGCTGCTATGGGCGTTCACGCCGAAGTCCGTCATGGTGGAAACCGCCGAGGTCACGCGCGGACGATTCGAGCAAACCATCGACGAAGATGGCAAGACTCGCGTGCGCGAACGCTTTGTGGTGTCGGCGCCGCTGGCGGGACGCGTGCAGCGCATTACGCTCAAAGCGGGCGACGCCGTGGCACGCGGCGACGTGCTGGCCATCATGCAGCCCGCGGCCCCGCCGCTGATTGACGCGCGTGAGGAGCGTGAACTCGAGGCACGCGTCGGTGCGGCGCAGGCAGCACTGGCACGCGCGCGTACCAACGTGGCCCATGCACGCGCCGCACTGGCGCAAAATCGCGCCGATGCAGTGCGCACGCAAAAACTGGCGGCGCAGGGCTTCGTCGCGCCGGCCCAGCTCGAACGCGACGAGCTCAAAGCCACGCTGTCCGCGCGCGAAGCCGAGGCCGCGGACTTCGAGCGCAATGCCGCCGCACATCAGCTCGAACAGGCGCGCGCTGCGCTGACGCGCTCGCGCCAGGGCTGGCAGGCAGGGCGCGGCGAACGGCTCGACATTCGTTCCCCCGTCAGCGGGCGCGTTCTGCGCGTTGTTCAGGAGAGCGAAGCCGTGGTTGCGCTTGGCGCGCCGCTGCTGGAAATCGGCGATCCGACGGACCTCGAACTGGTGGTGGACGTGTTGAGCGGCGATGCCCTGCAAATTGCAGCGGGACAGACCGTGAAACTCGAACGCCAGGCAGGATCATGGCCTGCGCTCGAAGGGCGCGTGCGCAAGGTCGAGCCCTCGGCCTTCACCAAGGTTTCGGCGCTGGGCGTCGAAGAACAGCGCGTCAACATCGTGATTGACATCACGTCGCCGCGTGAGCAATGGCAGAACCTCGGCGATGCCTATCGCGTCGACGCGCGCATTGTCGTATTTGCGCACAGCAACGCCGTCAAGGTTCCGGTGTCGGCGTTGTTCCGCGACAACGCGCAATGGGCGGTGTTCATTGCGGATGGCAACACTGCCCGCAAGCGCATTGTCGAAACCTCACACCGCGGCGCGCGCGAGGCGCTGGTGGACAAGGGTCTGGCGCCGGGTGAGCGCGTGATTGTCTATCCGGGAGATGCGGTGCGCGACGGCAGGGGCATCGAGGTGCGCGCCGAGTACAATCGTAAGTAATTGTTTTTATGAGTATTTTAGTGAGCGCCGCGCTGTATTTCGCAATCGTATCCGGCGCCGGATTGCCGTTCGCGCTGATATGCATACCGCTGCTGATGGCGGGCGATGCCGCCAGACCCGCCACTTGACAGGACTTGCGCCAGATCAATGGCGCGATGGCGGCAGGCAGTAGCATGGAACGCGGATAAGCAAGGATTCTTGTGCTTTGCCGAAGACGGAGTGTGACCATGCCGGGAATACTGGTTCCAGTAGACCGTTCCGCAAACGCCTTGCGCGCGGTCGAGTTTGTGATTCGCCTTGCCGCGGTATTCAGGAGTCCGCCACAGATTCATCTGCTCAATGTTCAGCCGTCGTTTCCGGGAACCATACGCGGCGTGGCGCAACTGGCATTGGAGGAACATCAGCGGGAAGGCCTCGCTGCGTTGGCCGAAGCGCGCAACCGCCTGGAGGTTGCAGGAATTCCTTACGCTCATCACGTCGCCGTCGGCGAAACGGCGGAAACCATTGCGCGTTACGTGACAGACCACGGCATCGGGCAGGTAGTCATGGGCAGAAGCGGGATGGGCTCACTCAGCAGCCTGTTGCTGGGATCGGTGGCCAACAAACTGCTGCATCTGGCGCACGTGCCGGTGTTACTGGTGCCATAATACCTTCGCCGTTTCCTTTTTTGATTGTCTGCCATGAGCCTCGCCGCCCACTTCGACATTCAATACACGCGGATTCTCGACGACAGCGGCCGCGCACTGGCGCCGCTGCCGCCATTTGCAAAGGATGCGGCCGCGCTGACGGAACTGTATCGCTGGATGACGCTGATCCGCGCCTTCGACGCCAAAGCCGTCGCCCTGCAGCGCACCGGCCAGTTGGGCACGTTCGCCTCGATGCTGGGGCAGGAGGCGATCCAGGCGGGCATCGGCTCGGCCATGACGGCGGAGGATGTCCTGCTCAGCAGCTATCGCGAGCAAGGCGCGCTGCTGATGCGCGGCGTCACCATGAAGGATCTGTTTTTGTACTGGGGCGGTGATGAGCGCGGCAGCCATTTTTCCGGCGCGCGCGGCGACTTCCCGATCTGCGTGACCATCGCGGCACATGCCACGCACGCGGTCGGCGTGGCGTACGCGATCAAACTCCGGCGCCAGCCGCGTGTCGCGGTGTGCACGCTGGGCGACGGCGCGACCTCCAAGGGCGATTTCTACGAAGGCATCAACGCCGCCGGCGCGTGGCAGTTGCCGCTGGTGTTTTTTGTCAGCAACAATCAGTGGGCCATCTCGACCCCGCGCACCACGCAGACGGCGGCGCAAACCTTCGCACAAAAGGCCATCGCCGGCGGTATCGAAGGCCTGCAGGTCGACGGCAACGATGTGCTCGCCGTGCGTCAGGCGATGGATACCGCGCTCGCCAAGGCGCGCGGCGGCGGCGGCCCGACGCTGATCGAAGCCCTCACCTATCGCCTGTCCGATCACACCACCGCGGATGATGCCTCGCGCTATCGCGGCGCCGATGAAGTCGCCGCGGCGTGGAAGCTTGAACCGGTGGCGCGGCTGCGCGCCTTTCTGACGCAGGGCGGCGCGTGGGACAAGGCGCGCGAGGACACGTTGCTGCATGAATGCAACGCGCAAGTGCAGGCGGCTGTCGAGGCCTATCAGAACGAACCGCCACCCGCACTCACGCAGATGTTCGATCACCTGTATGCCGGCGTGCCGGCCGCATTGCAGAAGCAGCGCGCGGCGGTGCTGGCGGAAAGCGCATAGCCGTGGCGCAGATCACGCTGGTCGAAGCCGTCAATCTCGCGCTCCGCCATGAAATGGCGCGCGACGCCGATGTGGTTGTGCTGGGCCAGGATGTGGGCCGCGACGGCGGCGTGTTTCGCGCGACGCTGGGCCTGCTGGACGCGTTCGGTCCCGGGCGCGTGATCGACACACCGCTCGCCGAAGCGTTGATCGCCGGCATGAGCATCGGCATGGCGGCCGAAGGCCTGAAACCGGTGGCGGAAATCCAGTTCTCCGGCTTCGCGTATACAGTGATCGACCAGATTCTCAATCACGCCGGGCGCCTGCGCCACCGCACTCAGGGCCGCATGCGCTGCCCGATGGTGCTGCGTACGCCATGCGGCGCCGGCATTCATGCGCCGGAGCACCACTCGGAAAGCCCCGAAGCCATGTTCGCGCATATTCCCGGCATCCGCGTGGTGTATCCGTCGTCGCCGCGCCGCGCCTATGGGCTGCTGCTCGCCGCCATACGCGACCCCGACCCCGTGCTGTTCCTCGAACCCACGCGGCTCTATCGCCTGTTCAAGGAAGAGGTCACGGACAACGGCGACGCGCTGGCGCTGGACCAGTGCATCACCCTGCGCGAAGGCACGGACATCACGCTGGTGTCGTGGGGCGCGATGGTGTACGAGTCACTCGCCGCCGCCGACGCGCTGGCGGCCGAAGGCATCGCAGTCGAGGTGATCGACGTTGCGACGCTGAAGCCGCTCGATATGGATACCATCCTCGCCTCGGTGGCACGCAGCGGGCGCTGCGTGATCGTGAGCGAAGCGGCGCGCACCGCGGGCTTCGCGTCAGAGATCGCGGCCAACCTTGCCGACGACGGCTTGCTGACGCTGCGCGCGCCGGTACTGCGCGTCACCGGTTACGACACGGTGGTGCCGCTCGCGCGCCTCGAAAATCACTACCTGCCGTCAGCGGAGCGCATCGTCAGCGCCGCGAAACACGCCATGACTTTTTCATAAAATTGTTTAAAAACAAATACTTATGAAAGTATTCCAACTCCCCGATCTGGGCGAAGGCCTGCAGGAAGCCGAGATTTCGACGTGGCACGTCGCCGCCGGCGATGAGGTAAAGGTCGACCAGCCGCTGGTGTCGGTGGAAACGGCCAAGGCCATCGTCGACATTCCCGCGCCCTATGCCGGGCGCATCACGCGCCTGTACGGTGCGCCCGGCGACATCGTGCACATCGGCGCGCCGCTGGTGGCGTTCGAAGGCGACAACGCGCAGCCCGACGCGGGCACCGTGGTCGGCAAGATCGAAGTCGGCCATAAGGCTGCGCCCGATGCGCCGGCAGCACCCTCGCCCACCGTCATCGGCATCAAGGCGACGCCCGCCGTGCGCGCGCTGGCGCGCAGGCACAACGTCGATCTGGCGATGGTGACACCCACCGGCGCCGACGGCCTGATCACCAGCGGCGACGTCGAGCGCGCGGCACGCGTGCTGGCCGCGGCCGGCCCCATTGAAATGCTGCGCGGCGTTCGCCGTGCCATGGCGCAGAACATGATGCTGGCCAACGCCGAGGTCGCCTCGGCCACCATCATGGACGACGCCGACATACAGGCCTGGACACCGCAAACACCGATAGTGCCGCGCCTGATACGCGCGCTGGTCGCCGCCTGCCGCGCCGAGCCTTCGCTCAATGCCTGGTACGACAGCGAAAAAATCGGCCGCTGGGTGCTCAAAGACATCCACATCGGCATCGCCGTCGATACCGCGGATGGCCTGCTGGTGCCGGTGCTGCGCAATGCCGGCACGCGCGATGAAGCTGATCTAATCCAGGCGCTGCAAACACTGATCGACGATTCCCGCGCACGGCGGGTACCGCCGGAAGACATGCGCGGCCACACCATCACCCTCTCCAATTACGGCACCATCGCCGGACGCTACGCCTCGCCGGTGGTGGTGCCACCGACGGTGGCCATCCTCGGCGCCGGGAGAATCCGCGACGAAGTGGTGGCGCGCGACGGGCAGGCGGTGGTGCACCGCATACTGCCGCTGTCGCTCACCTTCGACCATCGCGCGGTATCCGGCGGCGAGGCTGGACGCTTCATGGCGGCGGTGATCGCGGACCTCGCCACAGCCGCCTGATCGCCGCCGAGCCGCTGCCGCCACAGGCGGAGCGCGCCATGGGAAGGGTCGCCAAAGCGCAGCAACGCCGGAACGCCGGCGGATGACTACGGATGGCAGCCCTTTCAAGCCAGCAGCGATCCAGCCAGCAACAGCAAACACAGGATGCATCCCGCAATCGGCACGCCCATCGGTACTGTAAATGCATCTGTCGTTGTGACATGGCCGCGGCGCTTGAACTGCACCAGTGCCGCATTGACGAAAGCGAAGATCACCAGCGTCAGCCGTGAACTGGCCTCGGCCAGGCCCTGCAGCGGAAACAGCAGCGCCAGCACCAGAACCATGCCCGCGACCAGTGCCGTGGCGGCCACCGGCGTGCGCGTGCGCGGATGGATGCGCGCCAGCACGGCGGGCAACAGCTTGCGGTCCGCCATGCCGTAGATCACGCGCGAGCCCGTCACCATCATCGCAATGATGCCGTTGACGGTGGCAACGATGGCGATTGCCGTGATGGCAGCCGGCGCGATGCCGGTAACGCGTTCGAAGACCAGACTCAGCGGCGCGTGCGCCGCGCCAAGCTCGGCGTGGGGCACCGAAATGAGCGCGATCCAAGCCACCATGATGTAGAGCAGCGTGGAGATGGCCAGCGTCAGAAAAATCGCCCTCGGCAATGTCGTGTGCGGCTGCCTCACCTCCTGCGCGATGTTGGCAAGGCCCTCGAAGCCGATGTAGGCGAAAAACGCCAGCAGCGACGCCGCCAGCACACCCGACAGGGCGGTCACGCTGCCGCCACCGGTTGCGATCTCCGGCAGGCGCGCCAAGGGCGCGTCCGACTTCGCGGCCCCGGCAACGATAATCAGCAACAGCCCGCCGATTTCCGTGAGCGTCATCACCGCGGTAAGCATCACCGACTGCAGAATGCCCCAGGCCGTGATGAGGCCCATCGCGATCACCACCGTCACGATCAGGATCGCGGCCGGCAAGTCCAGGAATTCGCGAATATAGCCCGCGCTGCCCCGGGCAACCGTCGCCGCCGACACTACCGACACCGCGATCACCATCAGGCCGATCAGGCCCGCCAGCCTCGTGGAGCCGAAGCCCGCCTTGACGTAGGCCGCCTCGCCGGCGCTCACCGGCATGCGCGACGCGAACTCGGCAAACGAGGCCGCCGTGGGCGCCATCACCACGGCCGCCAGCACAAACGCCAGTGGCGCGTGCATGCCGGCGCGGCCGGCCGCGGCGCCGAGCAGCACATAAATACCGGCACCAATGGTCACGCCCAGGCCGAACAGTACGGCCAGCGGCAAATTCAGCGTGCGCGCGAGCGTGGGCGCAGCCGCGTGCGGCGCAGCGGCACTCATGCGGCGTGCCACGATGCGCGGCCGTGCGGCCGTGAAATCGTGCCGCGAAATATCGGGTTCTCCGGCGCCTGCATGGCATCGCCGCTTCGCAGTGCGCGCTGGTGAATCCGCCCGCAGCATGCCGCGGGGCGGGCGGTACTCAACGGAACACCAGCACTGGAATCGTCGAATGCGACAGCACCTGGGTGGTCTGACTGCCGAGAAACCATTGTTTCACCCTGCCGTAGCCGTGCGATCCCATGACGATCAGGTCGCAGCCATTGGCCTGCGCGGCCCCGATGATGCTGTGATAGGGATCGTCGTCAACCACAAGGATGGTGCCGCATATCACGCCTTCGGCGGCCGCCTGCGCTTCAAGGCGCCCCAGTATCGCCCTCGCGCGCCCGGCGATGCCCTGCTCCCACAGGCCGCGGTCGACATCCATCGTCGGCGGAAAATAACCCTTGTCGGCGAGTTGCTGGAAGGTGGGACAGACCATGACCGCGCTCAAGCGCGCGTTGAGGGCACCGGCCAGCGCGATCGCCCTGGCGCCGGCCCGCAGCGACAATTCGCTGCCGTCGATCGACGCAAGAATATGCCGATACATCGCCGCCGCCGGCACCGTGCCGCTCAGCGCATCAGCGGTAGACCAGCACCGGTGTCTTGGTGTGCGACAGCACGCGGCTGGTCTCGCTGCCCACCAGGAACTGCTTGACGCCGCCGTGCCCATGCGAACCCATGACAATCAGGTCGCAGGCGTTCTTGTTCGCGGCCTCGATGATGGCCTCGTACGGCGCATCGTTGAACGCATGCAATGACACGCACGCAACACCGGCCTTTGCCGCATCCGCGCACACCGCGTCGGTGATGTGCTTCGCGCGCGCGCTTGCTTCCTCTTCCCAGCGTTCACGCACGGTGTTGACCACGGGCGAGATAAACCCCTCTTCGTGCACCTGCCGATAACTGCGCGATACCAGAATGACACTCATCCTGGCCTTGCACAGTTTGGCCATTGCGATCGCCTGGTGCGCCGCATTGAGCGCCAGCGCGCTGCCGTCGATCGGAACCAGAATATGCGAATACATAGTAACTCCTTGCAGGGGAACTCGGGTTAGTGAAAGGATTCCCTGGCGCCGATGACTTTTTGCAGGGCGCCGGGATCGAGGATGCGGATGTGGCGATTCTCGACACTCAGCACGCCGTTGCTCTTCAGGCGCGAGAAGCAGCGGCTCACGGTCTCCAGCGTCAGCCCGAGGTAGTTGCCGATTTCCTCGCGTGCCATCGACAACGTGAACTCAAACGGCGAGCAGCCGCGCGCCTTGAAGCGTTTTGAAATGTTGATCAGGAACGCCGCCACGCGCTCGTCAGCCTGCATGCGCCCAAGCAACAGCAACAAGCCCTGATCGCGCACCACCTCGCGCGCCAGCAGGCGCTGCACATACGTTTGCAGGTGTGCCACGCGCTGGCTCAGGCGCGTCAGTTGCGCAAACGCAATGGCGCACACATGGGTTTCTTCCAGCGCGACCGCTTCGCTCGGATGGGTGGGCGAACTGATTGCGTCCACCCCCAGCACATCGCCCGCAAGGTGGAAACCCGTCACCTGCTCGCGCCCGTCATCAAGCAGCACCACGGTCTTGAGCGAACCGGTCTTGACGAAATACAGATTGTTGAATGTTTCGCCGGCACGGAACAGCGCCTGCCCCGCGTGCAGCCGCTTGTGGTGAAAGATGAGCGCGGCGAATTCCTCGCGCTCCTTGTCCGCCAGTCCGTCGGGCAGGCACAGGGCGCTGAGCGCACAGTGCGCACAGGCGCTTCGGCTGGACGCCGCATCGTCCACCACGCGCAAGTGCGGGCGCTGGTTGAATGTCACAACATGCGGCGTGGCAGTGCGAAGCTGAGAGGCGGCGGTCATGGCAAAACTCCCGGTTGGATGCGATGATTGACGGCTCCACTGTAGGAGCGTCTCGCAACGCGCGGTATCAGTGCCGGCTGAAACCGCTATCGGGATGTGGCGCCGCTGCTTGTAGGCGCTTTCCTACCCCGTCGGGGATTTTTCCCTGGGCAGCAATATAATAAAAATTTTTGTAAAACAACAACTTACATAACATCCCGGCTAACAACCCGCGGTGTCGGGCGCGGCGTCGACCAGGCGATGTTCGATCGCATAGCGGATAAGTTCCGCCTGATTGCTCATGTGCATCTTGTCGAGGATGCGCGTCTTGTGGGTGCTGACGGTCTTGGGACTCAGACTCAGCGCAGCGGCAATATCCGCCACCGATTTGCCGCCGGCAATCAGTTGCAGCACCTGGAATTCGCGATCGGACAACTGCTCGTGCGGCGCGCCGGTGTCGCCCCCGCGCACGTTGTGAAACAGCGCCTCCGCCACCGCGGCGGACACATGAATGCCGCCGCCCGCGATCTTGCGGATGGCGGCAACCAGCTGATCGCTCGCGCTTTCCTTGTTGAGGTAGCCCGAGGCGCCGGCACGTATGGCGCGCACCGCATACTGCTCTTCGCCGTACATGCTCAGCACCAGCACCGGCAACTTCGGGCACGTCTCCTTCACCAGCTTGATGAGTTCGATGCCGTTGCGCCCGGGCATCGACATGTCGGTCACCAGCACATCCCATTCTTTCTCGCGCACCAGCTTCAGCACCTCGTTGCCGTTCGCAGCCTCGCCCGCCACCGTGAGATCGCCGCTCCTGGCGAGGATCTGTTTCAGCCCCTCGCGCACGATGCCGTGATCGTCCGCGACCAGCACCCGTATCATGTGGCGCTCCTGTCGCGGGTGGTGCCGAACGCCGGTATCACCGCCTCGATCAGGGTGCCGCCCCGCGGCGCGCGCGCCACCCGCAGCTCGCCGCCCAGCACGTAGGCGCGCTCGCGCATGCCGAGCAGGCCAAACGACCGCGCCTTGTGCGAATCTTCTTCCGCGATCCCCTTGCCGTCATCGCACACCCGCACCACCACCGTGCCGTTGTCGAGAACCACCTCGACACTCACGTGGCGGGCGCCGGCATGCCGCGCCACATTGGTCAGCGCCTCCTGCACAATGCGAAAAATGGCGGTGGCGGCATCGCCCCCGACGCCGAGGTTCTCGTCGGGAATATCCAGCTCGACGGGAATGCCGGTGCGTCTGGAAAATTCGCGGGTCAGCCATTCGAGCGTCGGCACCAGACCCAGGTTGTCCAGCATCACCGGACGCAGGTCCGCGGAAATGCGCCGCACGGACGCCACGGTGGCATCGATCATCTGCTTCATGCCCTCCGCGCGCTTGCGCAGCACATCCTGCGCGGGATCGAGTTCCGCGGCGATCACCGAAGCATCCATTTTCAGCGCGGTGAGCGCCTGCCCCAATTCATCGTGCAGTTCGCGCGCGATGTGGGTTTTTTCCTCTTCGCGTATGGTTTGCAGGGCGGAGGACAGTTCGCGCAGCCGGTCGCGCGATTCGCGCACCTGCACCTCGGCCCGCCGCTGTTCCTGCAGCAGGCGGCGCAATTCCGACTCCATGCGCTTGCGCTCGGAGATGTCGCGATAGATTGCCGATGAGCCGGTAACCCGCCCATCGCGGTCGCGCACCAGCGACAGGGTGATTGCCACCTCAAGGTCCGTGCCGTCCCTGTGCCGGCGTATGGTTTCGAAATTCTCGATCGGTGCGCCGCGCGCGGCGTGCGCGGTAAGATCACGCTGATCCGGCGGCGTGCTCGGGGAATAGAGCCTGCTGATGTCCTGGCCCACCATTTCCGCCGCGGTATAGCCGAACAGACGTTCCGCCGCACGATTCCAGGTCAGCACGGCGCCGTCCACCGCGCGGCTGACGATGGCGTCATTCGAATTGTCGATGATGTCGCCGTAGCGGCGCAGTTCTCCGTATACACGCTCGCGCTCGGAAACGTCGCGCAATATGACCGTGAACAGCTTGCGGCCTTCCACCGCGGCGATCGAGATCGTCGCCTCGATCGGAAACTCCTCGCCATCCGCGCGCAGGCCGGCAAGAATGCGCTCGCCGCCCATGGTGCGCGAACCATGTTCACCCGAACTGCCGTCATAGCTGGCCACGAGACTGCGGTGCGCCGCGCGCGACGCCACCGGAATAAACAAGTCCAGCGGCCTGCCCAGCGCTTCCGCCGCGCTGCAACGGAACACGGCTTCGGCCTCGGGATTGAACAGTACGATGGTCTGCGCCTCGTCAACACTGATCACCGCCAGCTTGACGGAATGCACAATCGCCGCCAGTTGTGCCTCGTGTGCTTCGAGCGCACGCACGCGGTTAAAGTCCTTCGGTGACCCTGCCTCCACGCTGCGTCGCCTTGAAATATATCAATAAAAACAGATACTTATAATCATGCATCCTGCATGCCTTATGGCATCAACGTTGGCGCTGATTTGACCCAGATCAATCACCGTCGTTCGGGATGCAATAGATTCTAACAGCAGCAGCCAGAGCCAGTGGGAGGTTATCGCACCGTGGAGGACGCATCGAGTAATCAGCAATCGCGGATGATTCCGCGTGTACTGATCGCGGATCAGTCATGTGCCGTTATTGAACGGCTGGCAACCACCATTGCCGATGTCGCACAAGTGGTCGGACGCGTCACAACGGCGCAGGATGCCCTCAACGTCATGCGCAATCTGAATCCACAACTGACGATACTCGACGTCGCCATACCCAACGGCATCGACCTTCTGCGGCAGATCAAGCGTCACCCGTTCCCGGTGATTGCGGTGGTCCTCACCCACAGCGCAGAAGAAACCACCCGGCAGTATTGCCTGCGTCTGGGCGCCGAGTATTTTCTGGACAAAATCAGGGAATTCGACAAAGTGCGGGAAATCGTGATCACGGTGGGCAGGCAATGGGGCGCCGGCACGTCAGCGCCACCGGTGCACTGAACCTGGCAGCGTGTCGGCGCTGCGGAACCTGTCGGGGTTAGCGCACGATCGATGACGGCGGCGGCGGCGCGGACCCCGGCGGCGGCGGCGCATAGTACGGCTGCGGGGCAACCGGCTGCGAATAGAGCGCGCCGCCGGGCACCGCGACGCGATGTCCCTTCGCATACATGCATTGCGTATAGCCGGTGTCGTAGCGCCGTTGCATGGCATACCAACTCTGGTCGGCTGCCGCCGTTCCGGCGAGCGCCCCCACCAGCAAGCCTACGCCGGCACCCGCCGCCGCGTCACGTCCCGTGCCGCCTATCGCCGCGCCAGCTGCCGCGCCAACCGCAGTGCCCACTACCGCGCTTTTGACGCCGCTGGCCTCCTGCACCTGCGACGGCGTTGCGCCGGAGTTCTCCAGCGCATATTGCCGGCACACCGCATCGTCGACCCGAAACTGATCGAAACTCCTGCCGCTCCCCGGCAAAGCCATGCGGCTCGGTCCGGTCGGTACGGTGGTGCAGCCGGCGAGCGCCGCGGTCAGCAGCACGATCAGCGGGATTTTTGTCATCGGGGCAGGCATGGGCATGGCGATAAGCTCATTGCGGTGCGTGCGGAATGACCCGCTGCCACGGCGTGGCGCAGGTCTGCACATGGGGATAATAGGTTTTTGAATCCTCGCAGTAATACCAATACTGCTCGGGTGCCGGGGCGGATTCGGGCGGCGGTGTTTTTTCCACGTAAACCATGGGTTCTTCATACACATACGGCGCCGGCGGATAGTAATATGGGCCGTACCCTTGGTAGTACGGATACGGATCGTAAAACCACGGTGAGGCAATGATCGGCGCGCCGACAACCACGCGCGGACCGCGATACACCCGGTGACTGCGCGTGCCGACAACCGGACTACGCACACCGCCCGTCCCGCCGCGCACAGCGGGAGGCGGCGTACGGGCGGGAGCAGGCGCGGCACGGGCGCCCGCGGCGCGGCGCTGCGCATCCGCGTGGGTCGGTACTGCCATCAGCGCGCCCATGAGCGCGGCAGACAGCAGCCCGACAAACACGGTTGACGACGGTTTTATCATAAGCTCTGCCTCACGCCAGTTTGTTGCACACGCTTTCGCAAACGCTGGTAAGACATCCAAAGCCGCAACTTCGTTGCACAATGCGGCAAAAAATCAGCCGCGGGTGTTGCGCAGCCCCCCCGCCACGGACTTGCGGCTGCGGACATGCCCTTCGCCACACCGCTGTTCCCCGGCAGCCGGCGAGAGGGCAACAGCATAGCGTTGCATGGCCGCGGCATCAACGCCGCGGCTTGTGCCGGACAGGTGAATGGGCTTGTTTGACTGTCGAAGAAACGGTTCCGTTGCAACCCAAGCGCTCACCGCAGGCGCGGCTGTTGATCCAGATCAACATTGCTGCAGCCGCCCGCGCTATCGTTGTGTCGGCGGCGCGGTGATGTCCCGCGCCGGTGCGCGACGGCACCGGAAACAACCCCAATGAAATACAAGGACTATTACAAAATTCTGGGCGTGGAGCGCACAGCCGGCGCCGACGCCATCAAGAAGGCCTATCGCCGGCTCGCGCACAAGTTTCATCCGGACATTTCGAAGGAAAAAAACGCCAAGGAAGCATTCCAGGAAATTGGCGAGGCTTACGAAACACTGAAGGATCCTGAAAAACGCGCTGCCTATGACGAGCTCGGCAGTTTTCGGCCGGGGCAGGATTTCCGTCCCCCGCCCGAGTGGGGCGAGGCGCACGGCGAGGGGCGCGGGGTTTTCGACGACATGGATCTTGCCGACCTGTTCGCCAGCCTGTCTGGCGGGCGGCACCGCGGCCATGCGCACGGCGGCGCGTTTCCGATTCCCGGCCAGGATTTTGAAGTCGCCGCGCAAATCACGCTGGAACAGGCTGCGCGCGGCACCGAATTCGAGGTCAACCTTGCGGTGCCGGAGGCCGGCGCTGATGGCTTCATGCGCCGTGTCCCGCGCACGTTCACGGCGCGCATCGCCAAGGGTGCCGCAGAGGGCCAGCGGCTGCGGCTGCCTGGCAAAGGGGGCAAAGGGCTTAACGGCGGACGCGACGGCGACCTCTATTTGATCATTCATCTGCTGCCGCACCCTTTGTTTCGCGCCAGCGGCCACGACCTCTATATCGATCTGCCGCTCGCGCCGTGGGAAGCCGCGCTCGGCGCGACCGTGGAGGTGCCGACGCTGCATGGCCCGGTGCACCTGAAAGTGCAGCCGGGAACACGCAGCGGCCAGAAACTGCGTCTGGCCCGGCGCGGCCTGCCCAATCCGCGCGAAGGCATCGGCGATCTTTACGCCGTGGTACAGATCGTCCTCCCCGCCGAGTTGAGCGAGCAGGAGCGCGAACTGTTGCGGCAAATGAAAGCGCAATCCACGTTTGATCCGCGCAGCCATTTCACGGAGACAGCGGCGTGAACATCGAAATCACCGAAGGGCTATGGCTGGATGAATTCGGGGAACTGTCGCTTGCCGAAATGGAAGCGTGGTCGGGCTTGACCGAGGCAGAGTTGCAGCAACTCGTCGAATGCGACGCGCTGTCCCCGGTAACTACGATTGAACCAGCTGCCGGTCGCAGTATTTCAGCGCCACGCTTCAGCGCGCAATGCCTCGTGCTCGCCCGCGCCGCGTCACGCCTGCGCGATGATTTTGATCTCGACGCGAACGGCCTGGCCGTGGCCCTGCGCCTGCTGGACCGCATACGGGAACTGGAGGCAGAACTGCATCATGCGCGAGCGCAGCGGCCCCGCTAATACCCGAAAATTCATAACCTATCCTGACTGCTATATTGATCTGTGGCTGGAAGGGCCTTTGATGTTGTTGCGAACAAATATAAGAAATATCAATAAAAACAATAACTTAGTTCAACTTATTTTACAGCCGCCCGATTGCCTGGCGTTCATTCCTCCCGCACCGCCAGGCCGCTGCGCTGCAGATAGTCGTCCACAATGCCGGTGAGTCCCGGATCTTCGACTTCAGCAAATTCGTATCGCGCGCGCACTATCCGTTTGTTCACCGAAATCAGTGCAGCCAGATCGATCGGCGTCGCGGAGACCACCACATCGGCCGGCGTCGCGTCGATGGTCCTGGCGAGATCAGCCAGTTGCGCAGCGCCATAGCCCATCGCCGGCAGCACCGTTCCCAGATGCGGGTACGCCACGTAGACCGCCGCGATGCGCGGGGCGGCGTCGGG
>CADECM010000018.1:59182-66277 GCA_902825845.1 uncultured beta proteobacterium | reverse complement strand
CCACCTATTCAACATGTCTATAAGCTAAATCGGATCCCAGGAAACCACATCCGGCGACCGATCCAGTGGATAAAACTGCTTCTGCATCGACGGCATCGCGACTTTGGCAATCGCCTCGGGCGTCCACTCCGGCGTGTGGTGCACCGAGCGTATCGGCCGCGGCTGGCTGAACAGCATGATTTCATTGGCGCGCACGCCGAAGATCTGGCCGGTGACTTCGGCTGCCGCGTCGCTCACCAGAAACACCGCCATCGGCGCTACTTTGCGTGCTTCCATTTTTTGCAGTTGCGCGGCGCGTTCTTTTTCTTCGGGGGTGTTGGTGGGGATGGAGCTGGTCATGCGGCTCCACGCAAACGGGGCGATGCAGTTGGAGCGCACGCGGTTGCGGCCCAGATCGAGCGCGATGCTTTTGGACAGTGCCGCGATGCCGAGCTTGGCCGCGCTGTAATTGGCCTGGCCAAAGTTGCCGATGAGCCCCGAGGTGGAGGTCATGTGCACAAATGCGCCGCTGTTCTGCGCGCGCATGGGGTTGGCGGCGGCACGGCTCACGTAGAACGCGCCATTGAGATGCACCGCGATCACCGAGTTCCAGTCGTCCTCGGACATTTTGTGAAAAATGCGGTCGCGCAGGATGCCGGCGTTGTTGACCACGCCGTCGATACGGCCGTAGGTGTCGAGCGCGCACTGGATGATGTGCTCGGCCGAGGCCCAGGTGGACACTGAGTCGGTATTCGCCACCGCCGTGCCGCCCGCGGCTTTGATCTCGTTCACCACTTTTTGCGCGGCGCCTTCCATGGCGGCGTCTGCTGCGCCGGAGAGCGCTGCGCCGATGTCATTGACCACGACCTTGGCGCCGTTGGCGGCCATGGCCAGTGCCATTTCACGGCCGATGCCGCCGCCTGCGCCGGTGACCACGACTACTTTGTCTTGTACGATGTTGCCCATTGTCGCTCCTTGATTGAGTGTGAATCGATTTTAAATGGTTTTCTCGGGGAACAACCCCGGCATCCAACGGCCCGCCAATCTGGCAGGAAACACCAGCCGCAGCGGCGTCTTGGTGGTTTCCGAAGCGAGCACGCCGCTCTCCAGTAGTGCCGCCGTCACGCGGCGCGCGCTGCGTTCGGGCACGCCGAGCAAGCCAGCGACCCCGGCCCTGGGTAGTTGGCCGCGATACAAAATGGCTTCCAGCACCTGCCCGGCGCGCGGCGGCAGGTTTTGCAGCCGCATTTCTTCCTCGGCCCATAGCAGTACGCGGGCACGCAGCCGATCGGGCTGCATGAGCGCTTCCATAAACGCAACCTGATCCAGACAGGTTTCCAGAAAGAAGCGGCTAAACTCAACCAGCGCCTCTTCGCTTAAATTGCCGCGCCCATCCAGATCATTGCGGCGTTGTAGATCGCAATTCGCCAGCAGCCCTTTGTATCGCGCGACATTGTGTGCCAGCCCGCGCGCGATGGACCAAACACCGCCGGTATCGAGCAAATTCAACAAATGCGCATGCGATGCCAAGCGCGATACGCGGCCATTGCCATCGAGAAACGGGTGTATCCACACCAGCCGGTGATGCATGGCGGCCGTGCAGAGTATGGCCTCCGCCTTGCCCAGTTTGGAATAAACGTCCTCGTAGCGATGCATAAAGCGCGGCACCGCACCGGGGCTGACGGGCACATGATTGCCCACCTTGACGTCACGCTGCCGCAGCGCGCCGGGTTCGACGCGCTGCCGCGTATTCGTGGCGGGGTCATCCACCCACAAGAGTTCATCGGGCAGTTCGCGACAAAAACGTTCGTGAAGCGAGCGTATCGACTTTTCGCTCGCGGCATCACTGCCCAGCGCACCGCTGTCTATCCATTGTTGCACAGCGATATGCGCTTTGGCCTCCAACTGCAGGTTGCGATTTTTGATGTCACTGCTGTAGTCGTTGTGCAGTGCGCGTTCGATATCGATGGGGTGGGTGTCGTGGCCCTCGATCAAATTGCTGTAGTAACAATTCATGGCGCGCACGAGATCAGCCAAGGCCGTCAACAGCCCCGGCGGCAGGCTGCGTTTAAAGCCCGCCGACTTTGCGGCCAACTCCACGGCAAGATCGGATAAGGCCTGGCGATGCCGTGAGCCCTCGGCGATCAGCAAAGGCTCCATGCGGCTGATGGGCTCGTCGCGGTCTACCGGTATGGCCATGCTGGCGGCCGCCCGGCGCGCGCCCTTAAGTGCCGCTTTCGGCGCTGCATTTGGCATGGCGTTTAGCGTGGCGTTTCGGGCATCTTTGGCCACTTTTTTGGCCGGATTTTTGACCATGTTTTTAGTGAAAAATATTCATTAAAAACAATAAATTATAAAAATATTTCGCCAAGATACAGGTAAATATTGGCCGGATTTATGGCCATGTTATGCCGGCACCAGCGAAACCGCAAGTGGCGCGTGCCCGGCAAGCTGATGCGCGTGCGTAACGCGCGCTTTATCCCGCGCGCCGCCGAAACTTCTGAAACCCCGCCGGCCGCAGCGGTGCCATGCGCTTCACGGCGCCGGCGTTGACGATCACTTCGCCCACGTAAAAGTCGCCGCGCTTGTCGGCCCAGATGCCGTGGGGCGCGACGAAGTTGCCGGGGAGCACCGGGTTTTCGCCGCCGACCTGCGCGGCAATTTTGCCGTCCGGATCGCACACGGTGACGCGCGCGATCGGCGAATGGCCGCACGGCGGGTAGATCATGGTTTGATCGTGCGCGGGCAGCGGGCCTTCGGAGCGCTTCATCATATAGTTGTGAAAGCCGCCTTCGGCGATGTGCAGCATGTCCTGATCGTCGATGAAGATGTCGTACGGGCGGTTGAGCCATGCCCACTCGCGCAGATATTCGCCATCCGGTTTGAAAATCTGCACGCGGGAATTCTCGCGGTCGGCCACGTACACCAGGCCCGCGCTGTCGAGCGCTATGCCGTGCGGCAGGATGAACTGCCCCGGTCCGCTGCCCGGCTCGCCCCACGAAAACAGCAGCTTGCCGTCCTTGGAATATTTGTGCACGCGGCAATTGCCGTAACCGTCAGCGATATACATGTCGCCATTAGGCAACACCGCGACGTTGGTGACGCGGTGAAACGGCCCCGCCGCGCGCCGCACCGGACTCACGCCTATTTTGTAGCCGGTATCAGCGGCCTTGCCGGGCTCGCCCAGCGTCATCAGCTTTTTGCCGTCGGTGCTGTACTTGTGCACCACATGGTTCTTGTCGTCGGCGAGCCACAGGTTGTCTTCGCGGTCGATGAAGATGCCATGCGGGCCGACGAACTGGCCTTCGCCCCACGCGTTGAGAAATTTGCCTTCCTTGTCGAAAATGATGATCGGGTACTTGCCGCGGCAGAACACATAAACGTGATCCTTCGAGTCGCAGGCGACGCCCGCGACTTCGGTAAAGGCATAACCCTCGGGCAGTTGCTCCCAGCCCTTGATGACTTCGTATTCGATTTTGTGCGGTCCGAGCGCCATAACAAATTTCCCTTTAAAACAGCTGGTTACAAAATTTACGTCAAAACCGTTTCGCCGCAGATTGACACAGATTTTCGCAGATTAAGGTCAAAGCCATTACCGCAGCAGGTTTTGTGGTTAAAGGTAATCTGTGTGAATCTGCGTAAATCTGTGGCTGATGATTGGGACGTTGACGTCCTTCACCGTCCCCGCGCATCAATTTCCCGCACCAGCGCCCCCCACTTTTCGCTGCCGCCGCGCATGGTTCTGCCCAGATCCTCCGGCCCGCCGGAGACGATGTCGCCGCCCAGATTCAAAAAGCGCTGACGTACGTCGGGCAGTTGCAGCACCTTGGCGATCTCGCCATGCAATTTCGCGATTACCGGCCGCGGCGTGCGCGCCGGGACAATAATGCCGTACCAGCTTGCGGCCTCGTAGCCGGGGAGCGTTTCTGTCATCGCCGGAATGTCGGGCGCGGCCTGCGAGCGTTTGGTGCCGGTGACGGCGAGGCCTTTCAGGCGGCCGCTTTTGATATGCGGCAGTGCAGACACCAGATTGGGAAAATACATCGCCACTTCGCCGGAAATGGTGTCGTTCAGCGCCTGCGCGGTGGCGCGGTAGGCAACGGGAACAATATTGACCCCGGTCATTTTTTTCAGCAGTTCGGCGCTCAGATGGCTGGCGGTACCGCGGCCGGCGTTGGCGTAGTTGAGTTTGCCGGGCGCGGCCGTGGCCAGTTCGAGCAGCGCCTTGACCGAACCCGCCTTGGATTGCGCGCCGACCACCAGCACCGTCGGGAATATCGCCATCAGCGCCACCGGCGAGAAATCGTTCGCCACATCGTAGGGCAGGTTCTTGATCAGCAGCGGGCTGACGATAATCGACGGCGAGGCGATCAGCATGGTATGTCCGTCGGGCGTGGCGCGCGCGGCGAGCCCCGCGCCGATGGTGCCCGCGGCGCCCTCGCGGTTTTCGACGATCACCTGCTTGCCGAGGCTCTCCGTGAGCTTTATCGCCATCTGCCGCGCCACGATGTCCGCGGCCGTGCCCGTGCTGAACGCCACCATGATGCGCAGCGGCCGCTCGGGAAACGCCTGTCCATGTGCCTGCACGGCAAGGCAGAACAACACGACGAAACCGCACAATCCGCGACGCATGGCGTTCTCCGGCAGGAATCTACAAGGGGGAAGCACGACGATTATAATTGTAGCCGGTTCTGTCGCACCCACCCGTTTAGCCCGAGGAAATCATGTCCCAGCGCATCACGACTCAATTACGAAATCTCCTGGCACAACCCAAGTGCGTAATCGCGCCGGGCGTGGCTGATGCGTTTGGCGCGCGGCTGGTCAGGCTCGAAGGTTTCGAAGCCATTTACATGACCGGTTTCGGCACCAGCCTGACGCGGCTGGGCATGCCCGATGTGGGGCTGCTCACGGCGACGGAAATGATCGACAACGCCAGCCGCATTGCCGACGCCAGCGAGCTGCCACTGATCGCCGATGCCGACACCGGCTACGGCAATCCAATCAACACGCGCCGCACCATTCGCGACTACGAGAAAGCGGGCGTTGCCGGTGTGCACATCGAAGATCAGGCGTGGCCCAAGCGTTGCGGGCATCTGGCGGGCAAGCGCGTGATCCCCACCGCGGAAATGGTGGCCAAGATCAAGGCGGCGTGTGACGCGCGCCGTGACCGCGATTTCGTGATCATTGCGCGTTGCGACGCGATTGCCGTCGAAGGGCTGGCGCCGGCGCTGGAGCGAGGCGAACGTTACCGCGAAGCGGGCGCCGACATGCTGTTCATCGAAGCGCCGGTGGGCCGCGAGCAGGTGGACATCGTTTCCAGACGCTTCAACGGCGTGCCGCTGCTCTACAACATGGCGGCCAGCGGCAAAACGCCCGATCTGCCCGCCGATGAACTCGGCAAGCTCGGTTTCCGGCTGGCCATTTATCCGAACTGGATGCTGCTGGCGGCCATTCCGGCGATGCGCGGCGCGTTGCGTGAATTGAAGGCGAGTGGGTCGATTGCGAATCTGCGCGGGCAGGCCGCGACCTTCAAGGATTTCACCGAAATTGCGGGGCTGCCCGAAATTCAGGCGCTTGAAGAGCGATACGGCTTGCCGGAAGACCAGCGCGCGGGACTATGAACTATCAACTGAGCGTCTACAAGGAGGAGATTGCGCCGCAGGCGCAAGTATTCCTCGGCGGCGCCAGTGCCGCGCGCGCCCTGTATGTCATCCATGGCGGCCTGCGCGTGCGCAGCGGCAACTTCAGCGGCACGCTCGGCGGCAACAGCGCGTTTCATGCTGCCGATGCGGCACACCTCGCCGCCGGAAATCTGGTCACCTGGATATTGCGCTGGGAACTCACGCGTGCCGGTGCCGGCGACGCACTGGCGACGGGTAACGGCGTCACCAGCCGCAAGCTGCTCACTGCACCCATGGCGCTCGATCCCGCAGCCGATTACCTGCTGCGCTGCGACCGGGTGGAATTTCCGCCGGACGGCGAGGCGCTCACGCACACGCACAAAGGCGGCGGCATCCGTTGCCTGCTCGCCGGCGGCATCGACATCCACACCGGCGGCGCGGTGCATCGTTACGCGCCGCTGGAGCCGTGGTACGAGGCGGGGCCGCAGCCGGTGTACGCCAAGGCGTGCCCAGCGATGATCACAGCCTTCGTGCGCGTGATGATTCTGCCGCGCGAACTGCTCGGCCAGTCGTCGATCACCTACGTCAAGCCCGAGGATCTCGATAAACCCAAAAATCAGCAGTATCAGATTTTTATCGACACGCCGGTCGCGCTGCCCGCATAAGCTGGCGGTGCTAAGATCGGTCGTGGAGGAAGCAAACCCATGAGAATATTTTTGCCTGCGTTCGCGCTGGCACTCTGCGTGCACGCGCACGCACAAACTTTTCCCGTCAAGCCCATTCGTATCGTGGTGCCGTTCGCGCCCGGCGGCAATGTCGATATCAATGCACGTGCCGTGGCGCCCGGCCTGAGCGAGCTGCTGGGCCAGCCGGTGGTGGTGGACAACCGCCCCGGCGCGGGCGGCATGATCGGCGGCGAGATTGTCGCCAAGTCGCCGCCCGACGGGCACACGCTGCTGATGGCGTCGAACTCGGTGTACAGCGTGTCGCCGAACGTGTACGCCAGGCCGCTGATCAATCCGCTGCGGGATTTCGTGGCGATCTCCGGCATCAGCAACGTGCCCTTCGTGCTGGTGATACATCCTTCGGTACCGGCGCGCGATTTCAAGGCGTTCGTGGCACTGGTGAAATCGCGTCCGGGGCAAATGACCATGGCGACCGCGGGCACCGGCACATCCAATCACCTGGTGGGTGAACTGATCCAGATGAACGCAGGTATACGCATGACCGGCGTGCCGTACAAAGGCAGCGGCCCGGCGCTGATCGATCTGCTCGGCGGGCAGGTCGATTCGCACATCGACCAGCTGTCCGCGTCCATGGCCTACATCCGCGCCGGGCGCATCCGCGCGCTCGCGGTTACCACCGACAAGCGCGCGCCACTGTTGCCGCAAGTGCCCACCTTGTCCGAGCAGGGCTTGAAAGGCTTCGATGCCACCACCATTACCGGCCTGCTCGCGCCCGCGGCAACACCAAAAGCCGTGATCGACCGGCTGCA
>CADECM010000018.1:49306-59082 GCA_902825845.1 uncultured beta proteobacterium | reverse complement strand
TTTGAAAGCGATGCAAAACAAGTGGCGCGCGGTGGTGGTGGTCGAGGACGGCATCAGCGACAAGGAACTCGAAGCGATGCACGCGCTGGGCGTGCGCGGCATCCGCTTCAACGTGGTGGATGTCGCCACTGCAAAAGGCGTGCTGCCAATGCATTTGGTGCGCGGCATGGCCCAACGCATCGCGCCGCTGGGGTGGCATGTGCAGTTTCTGATGCACGTCGATGAGTACCCTGATCTGGAAAGAATGTTCGACGGGTTTCCGACCGATATCGTGGTCGATCACTTCGGCTACATGAAGGCGTCCAAGGGTGTAAAGAACGAAAACTTTCAGGCGTTTTTGCGGCTGATGAAAGGCGGGCGCTGCTGGTGCAAATTCACCGGTGCGTACCGGATTTCCGCGCATGACATGCCCTACCCGGACGTCACGCCGCTGGCGCACGCGATCATCGAGGCCAACCCCGGGCGCGTGGTGTGGGGCACCGACTGGCCGCACCCGAAGCACGAGGGCAACATGCCCAATGATGGCGAAATGTGCAATCGTCTGCTGGAATGGATACCGGACGCCGCGATACGCGACAGGGTACTGGCCGCGAATCCGGCGCAGCTTTATGGGTTCTGAGAGGACACAACATGCCCACGCTATTTGAAAAGATCTGGCAGCAGCATGTGGTGGTCGACAAGGGCGCCGAAGCGCTGCTCTATATCGACCGCAATCTGCTGCACGACGGCGCGTTTCACGCCTTTGGCGCGTTGAACCGCGAAGGCCGCAAGACGCGCAAACCGCGCCAGCATCTTGCCACCGCCGATCACTATGTGCCCACGCGCGAACGCGACAAGGGCATCGCCGCCATTGATGACGCGGACGCGCGCGAAATGATCCGCCTGTTCGACATCAACGGCGCGGAGCACGGCATTCGCTGTTTTGGCATGAACGACCCGCAGCAGGGTATCGTGCATGTGATCGGCCCGGAAACCGGTTTCACCCTGCCGGGGCTGACCATGACCTGCGGCGATTCGCACACCTCCACCCACGGCGCGCTCGGCGCGTACGCGTTCGGCATCGGCGCGACGAACCTCAAGCAGGTGCTGGCGACACAATGCCTGTGGCAGAAAAAGCCGAAGATGATGCGCATCACAGTAGACGGCACGCTGGGTGCGGGCGTTAGCGGCAAGGATGTGATCCTCGCCATCATCGCGAAGATTGGGACCGCGGGCGGCACGGGACATGTCATCGAATACGCCGGCAGCGTGTTCCGCGCCATGCGCATGGAAGGCCGCATGACGGTGTGCAATATGTCGATCGAAGCGGGTGCCCGCGCCGGCATGATCGCGCCGGACGATACGACGTTTCAGTACGTCGCGGGCCGCGAGTACGCGCCGCAGGGCCGCCATTGGGAGACTGCGTTGACGCAATGGCGTGCCCTGTCCACCGATGCGGGCGCGCGATTCGACCGCGAAGTGTCGCTAGACGGCAGCGCCATCGAACCGACGCTCACCTGGGGCACGACGCCCGAAGAGGCATTGCCGGTGAGTGCCGTGATTCCCGACCCCGCGTCGTTCACTGATGCCAACAAGCGAGCCCACGCCGAATCGGCGCTGCGCTACATGGACCTGAAACCGGGCACACCGCTCACCGAAATCAACATCGACCGCGTGTTCATCGGCACCTGCACCAACGGGCGTATCGAAGATCTGCGCGCCGCGGCTGCGGTGCTGAAGGGCCGCAAGGTCAAAGTGCAGGGCTGGGTGTCGCCCGGATCAACGGTCGTCAAGCGCGATGCTGAAGCGGAGGGTTTGCACCGTATCTTCGAAGAAGCAGGTCTGGAATGGCGCGCCTCCGGCTGCTCCGGTTGCGCCGCCATGAACGGCGACATGGTGCCCGCGGGCATGCGCGCCGCATCGACCTCAAACCGCAACTTCGAAGGCCGCCAGGGCAAGGGCGCACGCACCCACCTGATGAGCCCGGCGATGGCGGCGGCAGCGGCGGTGACGGGGCATGTGACCGATGTGCGGACGTTGATCTGAAAAACCTTAGCCACAGATTTCACAGATGAACACAGATTTTTCCCGCAGCGTTGAATTTAATCCGTGAAAATCTGTGAAATCTGTGGCTAAGACTTGTTGTTAAGGAGTATCCATGGAACCGTTTACGAAACTCACCGCCGTCGCCGCGCCGTTCGACATGGCGAATATCGACACCGACAAGATCATCCCCGCGCGTTTCCTGCGCAAACTGCGCACCGCGGAAGCCGGTTACGGGCCGTGGCTGTTTTACGATCTGTGTTTTGACGCCGACGGCAACCAGCGCCCGGAATTCGTTCTCAACCAGACGCCCTGGCGCAATACCGGCATCATCGTTGCCGGCCCCAACTTCGGTTGCGGCTCGTCGCGCGAGGGCGCCGCCTATGCCATGCTCGACTGGGGTATCCGCGCGGTGATTGCGCCGTCATTTGGCGACATCCACTTCGCCAACGAAATCCAGAACGGCATGCTGCCGGCAATCCTGCCCGAGGAACATTGCGCCGTGCTGCGCCAACAACTGAAAGATCAGCCGGGCGCCCAGATCGCCATCGATCTCGAATCACAAACCATCACCGGGCCGGACGGCAAGACTTATCGCTTTGACATCGAGCCGATTTACAAGGAGCGCCTGCTCAAGGGGCTGGATGACGTGGGGCTGGTATTGCAGGAACTGCCGGCGATTGAGGCGTTTGAAAAACGGCACTATGAAAAAATGCCGTGGCTGGCGTGATTACGGCTGTTTAATGAGCAAATTCTCCAGCACCAGTTTGTAAATTTTCTGCAGCGGCTCCACTTCATCCACGCCAATACATTCATTTAGTTTGTGAATGGTGGCATTGGTCGGTCCGAACTCCACCACCTGTGGGCAGATGTCGGCGATGAAGCGGCCGTCCGAGGTGCCCCCCGTGGTCGATAGTTCGGTATCGACGCCGGTCACCGTCTTGATGGCCTTAGCGATGGCATCAACCAGATCGCCGCGCGGCGTGAGGAACGGCCGGCCGTCGACGCGCCACTCGATGTCGTAGTGCACGCCGTGCCTATCCAGAATGTTGACCACGCGTGTTTCCAGCGATTCGATGTTGCTGGCGGTGGAGTGACGAAAGTTGAAGCGTACCGTGGCCGCGCCGGGGATCACATTGTTGGCGCCGGTTCCCGAATTGAAATTGGAAATCTGCCAGGTGGTCGGCGGAAAGTATTCGTTGCCGTTGTCCCATTTGGTCTGCGCGAGTTCCGCAATCGCGCCTGCCACTTCGTGAATCGGATTGCGCGCCATGTCGGGATAGGCAACGTGGCCCTGGATGCCTTTCACTGTCAGGATGCCGGTAAATGAGCCGCGGCGACCATTCTTGATCATGTCGCCGAGCTTCTTGACACTGGTCGGCTCGCCGACGATGCAGTAATCGAGTTTTTCGCCGCGTGCGGCCAGCGCTTCCACCACGCGCACCGTGCCGTCGATGGCGGGGCCTTCCTCATCCGAGGTGAACATCACGGCCAGCGAACCCGGATGATCGGGATGTTCCCTCACGAAGTCGCGCAGCGCCAGCACGAATGCGGCGAGCGAGGTTTTCATGTCGGCGGCGCCGCGCCCGTAGAGCCAGCCGTCCTTGATGGTGGGTGTAAACGGGTCGGTGTGCCATTGATCGAGCGGGCCGGTCGGCACCACGTCGGTGTGGCCGGCGAAGCACACCAGCGGCTTCGCGGTCCCGCGCCGTGCCCACAGATTGTCCACGCCGCCCATGCTGATTTTTTCACAGTTGAAACCCAGTGGCTCAAGAATGGCGGTAATAATGTCGAGGCAACCGGCATCCTCGGGCGACACCGAATTGCGGCGAATCAGTTGTTGGGTAAGTTCCAGCGTAGTGAGTTCCACGGGCGAATTCTCCTGAATGAGCGGCGAATCTTATCAAAGAGCAGGTAAAATCCGCAGCTATCCGCAACCAACGTGCCTGAACGACCGCCATGTCCACCAAACCCGCACTGATCGTTTCCCACCGCTGCCACGCCGTATTCGGTGCTGAACTCAATGCCGCTGTCGCCCGCCTGAAGTTGCCGCATGAGGTCGTTGCGCTGCCCGCCGACAAGGATGGGCGCCTGCCCGACGCCGACGTGGCGCGTGGCGAAATTGCCCTTTTTTCGCAGGATTTGAATCCGTTGCACGCGCGGCAGTTTTTTTCGGCGGTGCGCAAGGGACCTAACATCAAGTGGATCCATGTGTTTAACATCGGCGTCGATCACCCGATCTACACCGAGATGCTGGAACGCGGCGTGCGCGTGACGACCTCCGCCGGCACCACCGGGCAACCCATCTCGCAGACCGCGATCACCGCCATGCTGATGCTGGCGCGCGGTTTTCCGCACTGGAGCAAGGCGCAGGCCGAACACCGCTGGGCGCCGGTGCGCCTGCAGGATTCGCCACGCGACCTGCCGGGGCAGACCGTGGTGGTCTATGGCATGGGCTCGATCGGCACGGCATTCGCGCATCTGGCCAAGGCGCTGGGCATGCACGTGATCGGCGTGCGCCGCAGTCCGCGCAAGGCGGATGATCCGGTCGACGAAATGCACGCGCCGGACCAGATCGACAAGCTGTTGCCACGCGCCGACTGGCTTATGCTGTGCAGTCCGCTCACAGCCGAAACGCGCCAGCTGATGTCGGCGCAGCGGCTGGCGCTGCTTCCGAAAGGCGCCTATGTGCTGAATGTGTCACGCGGTGAGGTGATCGACGAAGCGGCGATGATCGCCGCGCTGCAAAGCGGACATCTCGCCGGCGCCTACCTGGACGTGTTCGAGAAGGAGCCGCTGCCTGCCGAATCGCCGTTGTGGGATTTGCCGAATGTGATCGTCACGCCGCACAATTCCACCAGCTCCAGCGGCAATGAAAAACGCGTGTTCGACTGCTTTGTGCAGATTCTCGAACAATGGGCCAACAAAACGCCACTCACCAACGAAGTTTTACGAACCGGATAAAAATGCAATTAAATCAAATACTTATATTCTCCCTGTTGACTGGCGGCAGCACGTTTTCACTGGCACAGAATTATCCCGCGAAAAGTGTGCGCATCGTGGTGCCGTTTGCCGCCGGCGGCAATACGGATTTCACCGCGCGCACCATCGCCGCCAAGCTCAGCGAAAATCTCGGCCAGCAGTTTCTGGTCGAAAACCGCCCCGGCGCGTCCACCAACATCGGCTCCGACCTGATTGTGCGATCCGCCCCCGACGGCTACAACATCCTGCTCGGCGGCGCCGCCAATGCCATCAACGTGGCGGCGCTGGCGAAAGTGCCGTTTGATCTGCAGCGCGATCTCGCGCCGATTGCCCTCGCGGTGAAGGGCGCGAATGTGCTGTCGATCCATCCTTCAATGCCCGCGAAGAATCTCAAGGATGTGATCGCCATAGCCAAGGCGCGTCCGGGGCAACTGAATTTCTCCACCTCGGGCGTGGCCAGCTCCAACCACATGGCCGGGGAATTGTTCAAACACATGGCGGGCGTCAATATCAACCACGTGCCGTACAAGGGCAATGCACCTGCGCTGACCGATCTGGTGGGCGGCCATATCGAGATGATGTTCAGCGGCGTGCCGGCGCTGATCCCGCACATCAAGAGCGGCCGCATCCGCTCGGTTGCGATCGGCAGCCCCAAGCGGTTCGCGGCGATTCCGATGGTGCCGACCTTCGACGAACAGGGCCTCAAGGGCTACGAGGCGTCCACCTGGTTCGGCTTCATGGCGCCCGCAAAGATGCCGCCGGTAATCATTGCCAAACTGAATACCGAGATCAACAAGGTGCTCGCCAGCGCTGAAATCCGCAAGCGTTACGAGATAGAAGGCCTCGAGCCGCAAGGCGGTTCGCCCGCGGATTTTGCGAAATGGATCAGCAAAGAGATCGACCTCTATACGCGGCTGGTGAAAGTCGCGAATATTCCCAAGCTGTGAGTGACAGCGTTCCGGCCAACCTGCGAGGACACCCGATGAAAATTCACAACCTCTATACCGACGAAAAGGGCGAATCCCATTTCCGCGACATCGATGTCGAGTGGGCCGAGGAACGCCGCGGCAGCAAACTCTCCAAACGCCTGCCCGCCACCGGCATCATCTTTCGCGAGACCAAGCCCGAGAACACGGTGGACTGGCACAACGCGCCGCGCCGCCAGTACATCGTCAATCTGCAATCGGGCGTCAAAATCACCGCCAGCGACGGCGAAAGCCGTGTCATCGGCGTTGGCGAAGTGCTGCTGGTGGAGGACGTCTCGGGCAAGGGGCATTTGTCGGAGGGGCTTGGCGATTTGCGGCGCAGCCTGTTTATTCCCGTGGACTAGTGCGCGGCGCGCAACTTTTGCCTGCCGCGGCGTGTCGCAGGTAAACACTGGCATGCGGGATGCGCACCCCGCGTTCGGAAATGCGCCGGTGTTGGCCGTGGTCGCGGTGGGGTGACAAAAACCAGACCCGGTGCCGAACCAACAGTGGAGGCTCTGTGTTCTTCGACAACGTCGATTTTTCCGCGCTGGAACTGCCGCCAGCAGCCCTCGAATTGCGCGGCGAAGTGCGCGCGTTCCTGCAGCACGAAATCGTCGCCGGCAGCTATGTGCCGCATCTCGGCCACGCCGAATTCGATCTCGAATTTACGCGCAAGGTTGCGGCGCGCGGCTGGATCGGCGTCACCTGGCCCAAACAGTACGGCGGGCAGGAACGCTCGTATCTCGAACGCTTTGTGATCACCGAGGAAATGCTCGCTGCGGCAGCGCCCTGTGCCGCGCACTGGTTCGGCGACCGCCAGACCGGCCCCAGCCTGCTGCGGCATGGCAGCGAAATGCTCAAGCAGAAATACCTGCCGGCGATTGCGCGCGGCGACATGGCGTTCGCGTTGGGCATGAGCGAGCCCGGCTCCGGTTCCGATCTCGCCTCGGTGCGCACGCGGGCGGAGAAAGTGGAGGGCGGCTGGCACGTCAGCGGTCAAAAAGTGTGGACCAGTTGGGCGCACAAGGCGGATGCTTTTTTTGTATTGTGCCGCACCGCGCCGCAGGGCGAGGACCGGCATCAGGGGCTGTCGCAGCTCATCGTCGATATCAAGACCTCTCCCGGCGTGACGGTGCGGCCGATACGCTTCATGAATGGCGAACATCACTTCAACGAAGTCTTTCTCGACAACGTGTTCGTGCCCGACGACCATGTGCTGGGCGAAGTCGGCCAGGGCTGGAAGCAGATCACCTCGGAACTCGCGCTGGAGCGCAGCGGCCCTGAGCGCTACATGACCACGCTGCCGCTGCTGGTGGAACTGATTCGCAGACTGGGGGCGAGCGATGACGTGCGCGCGCACGAAATGGTGGGCCGCCTCACCGCGCGCTTGTGGACGCTGCGCCGCATGTCGCTGGCGATTGCGCTGGCGCTCGATCCCGCGTCGGGTAATGCGGGCGTCGATCTTGCCACCGAGGCGGCGCTGGTGAAGGACATGGGCACGTTTTACGAGCGCGAAATCACCGATGCCGCGCGCCTGCTGGTGGCGACCGAGCCGGCGCTGGATGCGGCGGATACGTTCGAACGTTATCTCGCGGAATGCATTGTGTGCGCGCCGGTGTCCACCATTCGCGGCGGCACCACGCAGGTGCTGCGCACGTTGATCGCGCGACGGTTGCTTGGAGCACTGAAATGAACACGGACAGGACGAACCCTCACCCCCGCCCCCTCTCCCGAAGGGCGAGGGGAGATTCGAGGCGTGAATGGACTGATATCCATTCACGCAGGAAGGCGCCATGAGCGCCTCGACGGAAGTGAGAACCCTGCTCGCCGACACGGCGCAGCGCCTGTTTACCGCGCATGTCACGCAAAAAACGCTGGAGGCCGCGCGAGACGGCGGCTGGTCCGAGCCCCTGTGGCAGGAACTCGAACGGGCGCAACTGCCGCTGATCGGCGTGCCCGAAGCCGCCGGCGGCGCGGGTGGCACACTGTCGGATGCGGCCGCGGTGCTGCGCATTGCCGCGCGTCATGCCGCGCCGGTGCCGCTGGCCGAAACACTGCTCGCGGGTGCGCTGCTGGCGGGCGCGGGCTTGAAGGCGCCGCACGGTGCGCTGACGGTGGCGCCGGATGGCGACCAGCAGGTCACGGCGGTGAAGGCGGGCGCGACCTGGCGCGTCACCGGCACCTTGAAGCGCGTGCCGTATGCGCGCGCGGCACGGCACCTGGTGTTGTTGGCGGCCGGCCATGTGTTTTCGCTTGAGCCCGCGCATTACCGCGTGACGCCGGGACGCAATCTTGCCGGCGAAGCGCGCGACGAGGTTACGCTCAAGCATGCGGTGGCGCGCGCCGCCGCGCCGACGACCATCACCCACGAGCAGTTGTTCGCGCGCGGTGCGTTGCTACGCGCCATCCAGATCGGCGGCGCGCTGGAACGCGCGCTGCAACTGGCCTGCGACTACGCCGGACAGCGCGTGCAGTTCGGGCGCAAGATTGCGCAGTTTCAGGCGATTCAGCAGGAGCTCGCGCGCTGCGGTGGTGAGGTGGCTGCCGCGGTAGCGGCCGCGCTGTCGGCCGCGGGTGTGGTCGAACGGCTGGAGGGCGAAACTGGCGCGGCAGCAACGCAGCAAGTGTTGCTGGCTGTTGCCGCGGCCAAGATTCGCGCGGCGGACGCGGCGCGGGAAGCCGTCGCAATCACGCATCAGGTTCACGGCGCGATTGGTGTCACCGACGAATATGCGCTGCACTATGTCACACTGCGCGCGTTGTCCTGGCGTGAGGAATTCGGCAACGAGGCGTGGTGGGCCACGCAGTTGGGACGCGCCATGCAGCAGGCGGGCGCCGACGCGTGCTGGCCAACGCTCAGCGCTGCATAACACCGGGGGAGGAATAAATATGTTTAAAATCAATAAGTTATTTATTGTGAGTGGTGGCTTGCTTTTGGCCATTGCCGCGCACGCGCAAACCACCGGCGGTGCACGGCCGTCATGGGTGCCGACGCGCAACATCGAGATCATTCACGGTTCGGCGCCGGGCGGCAGCAACGACAAGTCCGCGCGCGAAATCGAAAAGGCGCTGACCCAGACCAAGCTCATTCCGACGTCGATGACCGTGGTCAGCAAGCCGGGCGGCGGCGGCAGCATTTCCATGTCCTACGCCAACCAACATGCCGGCGACGGCCACTATCTGCTGCTGGGCGGCTCGACCATCATCAGCAACCACATCGTCGGCTCTTCCAAGATGAGCTACACCGATTTCACGCCGATCGCGTCGCTGATGAACGATTACATTGTGTTCGCGGTGGCCGCCGACTCGCCGCTGAAAACGCCCAAGGATTTGCTCGAACGCCTGAAGACCAAGCCGCAGTCGCTGTCGATCGGCTTCGCCAGCGCCTTCGGCAACACGCGCCATGTCGGCGCGGGCATGCTGATCCGCGCCATCGGCGGCAGCCCGCGTGATCTGAAAGTGGTGGTGTTCAAGGGCTCGGCCGAGGCCATCAGCGCGCTGCTGGGCGGCCACATCGAGGTGGCGATCCTTGGCGCGATCAACGCCGTGGCGCACATCGCGACCGGCCGCATGCGCGTGCTGGCGGCGGCAACGCCACGGCGTTTCGGCGGCGCGCTGGCGGACGTGCCGACATGGAAGGAACTCGGCGTCGATGTCGTGTCGGGCAGCTGGCGCGGCGTGTTCGGCCCGCGCAACCTGCCGCCCGCGCAGCTTGCCTTCTGGCAAGAGGCGATGCGGCAAGTGTCGCAAAACCCCGGCTGGAAAGCCGACCTTGCGCGGAATTACTGGCTGGAAGATTTCTCG
>CADECM010000018.1:0-49296 GCA_902825845.1 uncultured beta proteobacterium | reverse complement strand
AAATTTAGAAAGGAGATGGACAAGGATTACGCCGAAACCAAAAAAGTGCTGATTGATGTGGGTCTGGTAAAACAATAAATTTTCGAGGAAAAAGTGTTTAAAATCAAATATTTAGTAGGATTCTGTTGTGCATGGGCGACAGCCGCCGTGTTTGCCCAGGGTTGGGTGCCGCAGAAGAACGTGGAACTGGTGGTCGGTTCCGCCCCCGGCGGCAGCAACGACAAGACTGCGCGTTCAGTGGAGAAAATGCTGCGTGAACTCAAACTCGTGCCGACCTCCATAACCGTGCTCAACAAACCCGGCGGCGGCGGCAACATCATGTTCACCTACGTCAATCAGCACGCCGGCGATCCGCATTACCTGATGGTGGGCACCACCGTGCTGCTGTCCAATCACATCGTCGGCACCAGCAGAATCAACTATTCGCAGTTCACGCCGATTGCCTCGCTGTTCAACGATTACGTGGTGTTTGCGGTGAACGCGCAGTCGCCGATCAAAACCGGCCGGGAACTGGCGGACCGCCTGAAAAAAGAGCCGAAGTCGATCTCGCTCGGCTTCGCCACCTCGCTCGGCAGCCACAACCATATCACCGCGGGCATGCTGATGAAGGCGATGGGCGCCAGCCCGCGCGATCTCAAACCGGTTGCCTTCAAAGGTTCCTCCGAAGCGATCACCGCGCTGCTGGGCAACCATCTCGAACTGGTCACCACCGCCGCCGGCAACGTGGCCGGCCATGTGCAAAGCGGCAAGCTGCGCGTGGTGGGCGTCTCCGCCCCCAAGCGTTTGCCCGGCGTCTATGCCAGTGTGCCGACGTGGCAGGAGCAGGGCGTCAATCTGGTGTACGGCGGTTGGCGCTCGATCATGGGCCCCAAGGGCATCACCGCCGCGCAGGTCGCGTACTGGGAAGGCGTGCTGAAAAAAGCCTCGCAAAGCGCCGAGTGGAAAAAAGAACTCGAACGCAACTACTGGTCGGATGATTTCGTCACCAGCGCGCAGTTCCGCAAGGATCTGGAGAAGGACTACAACGACATGAAGGCGGTGCTGGTGGATTTGGGATTGGCGAAGTAACGCCGCCACAACAGCGATAATCGACAGGTCCGCTCGACGCAGGTGCTCCAACGCTCTTGATATCGTGAGGCATCGTCGGGGTCGTTCGTCACCCTAATCCAAACAAAGGAAGCGCTATCCATGAAAACCATATTAATGACAGGCGCCGCCGGCCGCATCGGCACCTTCATGCGTGCCGAACTCCCGGGCAAATACAAGTTGCGCCTGTCCGACATTCAGCCCATTCGCGATCTCAAACCGGGTGAAACCTTCACGCGCGCGGACATTTCCAAAATGCCGGATGCGCTGCGCATCACCAAGGGCGTGGATGCGGTGGTGCACTTTGGCGGGCAGTCGGGCGAGCATGACTGGGAGCACATTCATTCCGCCAACATCGTCGGGTTTTATAACATGCTGGAAGCGGCGCGCCGCAACGGCGTGAAGCGCTTTCTGGTCGCCACCTCCAACCACGCGGTCGGCTTTTATCCGGTCAAGCAGAAAATTGACCATCGTGTCTATCCCAAGCCCGACAGCCGCTACGGCGTGTCCAAGGTGTTCAACGAGGCGCTGTCCAGCCTGTACGCCGACCGTTACGGCATGGAGATGTTCTGCATGCGCATCGGCAACGTCAATCGCGAGCCCATCGACCGGCGGCGGCTGGGGATCTGGATCAGCCCGCGCGACATGGCGCAGCTGGTGACCATCGGCATCGAGCGTCCGAAAATCAAGTTTGAAGTGGTGTACGGCATCTCCGACAATAAGCGCGCATGGTTCGACAACGCCAACGCGCGGCGCCTCGGTTACCGGCCCAAGGACCGCAGTGAGCCCTATGCCAAGGCAATCCTGAAACGTGAGGGGCTGCCGGGCAAATCACCGGCCGACATTTTTCAGGGCGGCGGGCATTGCATGTCCGAAGGCGGCACGCGCAGCCGCCTGGCAGGCGAAAGTGGCGGCAAGGCCCCGGCGGCGCGCAAAGCAAACGCCGCGACGTCACGCAGCAGCAAACGCGCGCCGCGCCGGTAATCCGCCTGAACGGCTGCGCAGCGCGCGCGGTGCTTCGCTATACGCCCGAGTTCGACAACCCGCCGTTGATGTGCAGCGTCTGCCCGGTCATGTAGGCGCCGGCGGGGCCGCACAGGCTGCGCACCATGCCGGCTATTTCGAACGACGTGCCCTTGCGCCCGAGTGGAATATCGTTCGAGCGGTTGCTCAGCTCCCGGCCATGCGCGCGCGTGGTGTCGATCTGTCCCGGTGATATGCAATTGACGCGGATGCCGAACTCCGCCAGATCCTGCGCCAGTGCCTTGGTCAGTCCGACAATGCCGTGTTTGGAGGCGGCGACATGCGCGCGATCCTTCAGGCCCAGCAAAGCCGTAACGCCGGCAAAATTGACGATGCGCCCGTCGCCGGACTGTTTCAGTGCGGGCAGGCAGGCCTTGGTGAACACGAAGGCGCTGTCGAGATTGGTGGCCAGGATGCGGCGCCAGTCGTCAAAGCTGATTTCGTCAAAGTGCACGTGTTCGCGGATTGCGGCATTGAGCACCAGTATGTCTAGGCGCCCAAAGCGTTTGAGCACCGCGTCGACCATCGCCTGCACCTGCGCGGGTTCGGCAACGTCAGCGGCGAACGCTTCGGCGTCGCTGCCCAGCGCCTTGATCTCGTCGACCACGCCGCGCGCCTGCTCCAGGTTCGAGCGTGTGTTCACGGCCACCTTGGCGCCGCCTGACGCGAGCGACAACGCGATGGCGCGTCCAATATTGCGTGCGGCACCGGTGACGAGTGCCACTTTGCCGGTGAATTCATCGCCTTTGTGCATGCCGGGTTCGGTCATGGTGCTGTTCCTTTAAGTGAAAGGGATTGATTGTGCCATCGCAAATTACCCGCCCGCCAGATCTTTTTCCGCATCCTCGATCAGCCGGTCAAACGTCTCCGGCACGCGCATCTGGCGACCCACCACCGCCGGGCTGTTGCCCTGCAGCCAGAACGAATGTGTGGGGTGCCCGCCGCCGGCGACGATCAGTATCAGGTTGTCGGGCTTGGAGGTGATCGGCCACGGATCGAGGTCGATGCTGTTGCGCGCCGATTCATCGTGCGCGATCTCGATCCACGCGCGGCCGCCCGTGCGCTTCAATTGCTCCTGCGGGATGCGCGAGTTATCGACGAGGAATTCGCGGATTTTCTGCTTGGTCCAGCCCAGGGAAACGGCCGATTCCGCCACCACACGCGTCAGCAGCATGGCGCCCGGCGTGCCCTGTTCGTAACCGGCGAGGTAGTGAAAGTGCGGCACCGCCAGAAAGCCCGCCATGCGGTGCATGCCCTGCACCACATCTTCTTCCTTGGTTTCCTTCTGCGCGCCGCGGCGAATGATGTTGTTCGCGCCGGTCGCAAAAAACAGCGATACCGAGTTGCTGCCCTGTGCGAAACCATGGCGCTCTGTGGCGTGGGGCAGCCAGCCCTGCGGCAGCCCGTCTTCGTCTTCGGCAAATACAATGTTGTTGTAGCGGTTATTGCCCCATGGCGCCATGGTGCCGGTGCCGGGCAGCGCGCCGCCGAGGTTCTGCTGCATCTGCCGCAAGGCGCGGCCGATGCTGGCGCCCGCCGGAAACTGCGGGTCGGGGCCGAGGCAGCCGAAGCCCGAATTGAGCTTGATCTGTTTCGCGATCGGCCCATTGACCGCCACCACCGGAAACGGCGCGCCGGAAGTCGCCTGCGCCAGCTCGCTGCGCAATGACGGATCGAGAAAGGCATCGACTGCGGCGATCAGCACCGGCAGATACTCCGGCCGGCCGCCGGTCATCGCCAGCGCAATCGCGCACGCCTCGACTGTGGCGATGCCGCCGCGCGGCGGAAACTTGCCGATGACGTGCGTGCGCTGCAGCGGCGTGCCGCGCAGTATCCAGTCCACGCGCTCGCGCGTGGCCGGCCACAGCGGCAGGCCATCGCCCCACAGTTTCGCGATGAACAGCTGATTCGCCCTGGCGAGCGCGTCTTCGTAACTTGCGCCCTCGACCGACAGCATCGCGCTGTCTCCCGTCTTGAGCGGCGCCGCAACCGCGCGCGTGAGGCCGTCGTACAACTCCTGCTTGCGCACTTGCAGCGCCGTAAGATCGGCGTCCGGCAGGAACGTTTCAATCGGAAAAGTCACCATCGGCACGTCCGGTGCAACATTCAGCCCGGACACCGCATTCTTCACCACGCCGACAAAATCCTTGCGCGTGATGGTGACGGTGGGAATGCCTTCCGCTTCGATTCGGGCGGCTGCACGGCCGCACGCAGTGGAGCACGCGCCTCAGGCGGCGTTGCCGATGATCACCGCATCGACGTCGCTTTGCTTCACCGCCATCGCGGTTTCCGCGTTGCCGATCAGCGTATTGCCCTGCGGATACTGGTCGATGGGCAGCACCTCGATGCCGGGGAAATCCTTTTCCAGCATGTCTTTGACCAGTGGCAGCATGCGATACGCCTGCCATTGCTCGTTGGAGACAAAGCCGATGCGTTTTCCCTTCAGCGTATCGAGGCGCGGCGCGTGCGGTCTGGCTTTTTCCAGTGTTCCCGAGGGATCGAAAAACTCGATTTTCACCATGGTCGGTTCCTTTGTTCCGGCGTTGCGGGTGTTCAAAATGTCAAGGCGCTGCACGGCAATTCTGCCGTGCAGCCCCGCGCCTCAGTCCACGCGGATATTGCCGGCCTTGATCACTTTGGCGTAACGGGCCACTTCACTGCGAAAATGCTGGGCGAATTGCTCCGGCGTACTGCCGATCGGCTCACCGCCTTCTTTGACGATAAAGCCGCGGACTTCCGGGGCTTTGATCGCATCGGCCAGAACGTCGTGGATGCGCGTGAGCAGGTCACGCGGAATCCGCGCCGGCGCCAGAAATCCAAACCAGTTGTCGGATTCAAACTCCGGATACATCGATTTCATTGTCGGCAGATCGGGATAGGCGGCAACCGGCTTGGCCACGGTGACCGCGAGCGGGCGCAGCCTGCCGGCGGAGATTTGCTGCCGGGACGTCGTCAAAGTCGCAAATGTGAGATCGACCTCGCCGGCAACGATTGCCGCCAGCGTCGGGCCGCCGCCCTTGTAGGCAATCGGCGTCACATTGGCGCCCGCCTGCTGCCGGAGCATTTCGAGCGCGATATGGCTGGTGGTGCCGGCGCCGTTGTGTCCGCCGTTGAGTCCCGCGGCGTTGCGTTTCGAGAGCGCGAGCAATTCCCGTACCGATTTCACCGGCACGCTGGGATGAACCAGCAACAGCATCGGCGCCGAAGACACCAGCATGATCGGCGCCAGGTCCTTGAGCGGATCGAACTTTGCGCGCGAGGCATACAGCGTGGTATTGACCGACAGCGCTGCCGACATGAACAACAGCGTGTAACCGTCGGCGGGCGAACGCACCGTCGCTTCGGCGCCAATCATGCCGGCCGCGCCGGCACGGTTTTCAATGATGAAGGGCTGGCCGGTGGTTTCGGAAACGCGCTTGCCAATCAGCCGGCTTTGCACGTCCGACGTGCCGCCCGGTGCAAACGGCACGATGATGCGCACCGGCTTGACGGGCCACGTCTGAGCGGCCGACAACAGCGGCAGGCACGCCGCAACTGCCAAAACAATCTTCATGAACTTACAGTACGTGCGGGTCATGCATGCTTCTCCTGCTGTGCGGATTGGGATGCGGCATTGTAGTCGATCGCTGTTGCGGCGGCACGTTGCCGCGGCGGTTGGCCGCCGCCGCACAAGCGGGTATTCTTGTGGCGCGTCCGCATTTCCCGGCACACACGAGGCACCGCCATGGATGTTTCTTCACCTGCAGTAGTCATCACGGAACGACCCGCCGATGGCGTGGGCCTGATCCGCATCAATCGGCCCGACGCGCGCAATGCATTGAACCTCGACGTGCGCAGACTGCTCGCGCATAACCTGACCGAAATGAGTGGCGATCCGTCGCTACGCTGCATCGTGCTCGCGGGCAATGAAACTGCCTTTGCCGCCGGCGCCGACATCAAGGAGATGGCGGGTGCCGGCGCCATCGACATTCTGCAGCGCGGCACGCATCAGTTGTGGCGCACCATCGCGGCCTGTCCCAGACCGGTGATCGCTGCGGTGAACGGTTACGCGCTGGGCGGCGGCTGCGAACTGGCGATGACCTGCGACATCATCATCGCCGGCGAAGGCGCGAAGTTCGGCCAGCCGGAAGTCAAAATCGGTGTCATTCCCGGTGGCGGCGGCACGCAACGGCTGCCGCGCGCGGCGGGCAAGTACCGGGCCATGCGCTATCTGCTGACCGGCGACCTGTTTTCGGCACGGGAGGCGTTTGACATGGGACTGGTGAGCGAAGTGGTGGCCGATGCCGAGGTCGAGACGCGCGCTATCGCCGTGGCGCGGCAGATCGCCGCGCTGGCGCCGCTGGCGGTGGCGCAGATCAAGCAATGCGTGCTGCGCGGGCTGGACGCGCCGCTCGACACCGGTCTCGCGCTCGAAGTCACGGCGAATCAATTGCTGTTCGCCTCGCAGGATCAGAAGGAAGGCATGGCCGCCTTCATCGAAAAACGCACGCCCAAATTTACAGGGAAATGACATGAGCAACGACGTGGCGCTGGCACTGCTGAAGAAGCTGGGTAAGGGTTTCAACAACGGCGATGTCGACGCCATCCTCGACTGCGTGACCGACGATTTCGAGTGGATACTCGCGGACGGCCCCGACGCGCCGCATGGCAAGGTCGTGCATGGGCGGGAGGGCGTGGCCGCCACCATGGCGGCGCGCGCGAAAGCGATACCGGAATTGCGCTTTTCCGACACCGATCTGATTTACGCCGGCGACCGCGTGATCGGCACCTATCGCGTGACCGGCCGTTACGCCGACGGCCGGCGCATCGATGCCCGCGGCTGCGATCTGTATGTGATCCGCGACGGCAAGATTGCGCGCAAGGACAGCTACTGGAAGCATATTACGGCCGGCGATGCAGGCTGACGACGGGCGCGCTCGCTCGCTCGCCTTCGCGGCGTTGTTTGCCGGCGCGGTCTGCATCGGCACCTCTGCGCTGTTCGTCAAGGTAAGCGAGGCGGGCCCCGTGTCCACCGCGTTCTGGCGCGTGTTTCTGGCACTGCCGTTTTTGTGGGTGTGGGCCGCCACGGATCGGCGCGGCGTGCCCGCCGCACCCATCCAGCCGCGCTGGCTGTTGTTCGCCGCGGGTTTCTTTTTTGCGGGCGATCTGGCGGTGTGGCACTGGTCGATCGTGCTGACGTCGGTGGCCAACGCGGTGTTGCTGGCGAATCTGGCGCCGATCTTTGTCACGCTGGCGGCGTGGCTGGTGTGGCGCAGACGGCCCACGCTGCTGTTTCTCGCCGGGCTGGTGGCCGCGCTGAGCGGCGTGATGCTGATGATCGGCGGCGATTTCTCGCACACGGACGGGCGCGCGCTGCTGGGCGACGCGCTGGGCGTGGTGACGGCGATGTTCTACGCGGCGTACCAGCTGACGGTGAAGCAGTTGCGCGGCAGCATCGGCACTGCGCGCATCACGGCGACGAGTAGGGCGGTGACCGCCGCACTGCTGCTGCCGATCGCGCTGTTGTCGGGCGAAGTTTTTTTCCCGGCCAGCGGCGTGGGCTGGGCCAAGCTGCTGGGCCTGGCGCTGGTTGCACACGTCGCCGGACAAAGCCTGATCGCCTACGCCATGGCGCATCTGCCTGCCACGCAGTCGTCGGTGGGACTGCTGTTGCAGCCGATGATGGCGAGCCTGTTTGCATGGTTGCTGTTGGGTGAGACACTAGGCATTGCAGCCATGGCTGGCGCGGTGCTGATTCTGGCCGGGATTCGCATCGCGACCCAAGCGGATAATAAAATATTGTTTAAAAACAAATACTTAGGATAATTCATGCCTTACGCAAACGCAGGTGACGTCAAGCTCTACTACGAAGAAGCCGGCAAGGGCATCCCCATCGTGTGGGTGCACGAGTTCGCCGATGACCTGCACGGCTGGGAAGCGCAAATGCAATTTTTCAGCCGGCGCTATCGTTGCATCGCCTACAACGCGCGCGGCTATCCGCCGTCGGATGTGCCGAAGGCCGCGTCGAAGTATTCGCAAGCCATCGCCGCCGACGATATCGCCAACGTCATGCGGCACCTGAAAATACGCAAGGCGCACATCATCGGCTGTTCGATGGGTGCGTTCGCCGCGCTGCACTTCGCGCTGCGCTATCCGCGCATGGCGATTTCCAGCACGGTGATCGGCGCGGGCTATGGCTCCGATCCCGACAAGCGCAAGCAGTTTCTCGCCGACAACGCCGTGATGATCAAACGCTTTGAGTCGCTGGGCACCGCCGAGGCCGTCAAGCCCTATCAGATCGGTCCGGCGCGGGTACAGTTCCAGAACAAGAATCCGCGCGGCTTCGCGCACTTTTGCGCCGAGTTTGCCAGGCACTCCGCGCTCGGCTCGGCCAACACGCTGCGGGGCGTGCAGGGCAGGCGTCCGACGATTTACAGCCTCGAATCCGCGCTGCGCAAATGCCGCGTGCCGCTGCACATCATGAGCGGCGACGAAGACGACAACTGCCTCGACCCCGGCCTGTTCATCAAGCGCGTGTGTCCGTCGGCCATGCTGACCGTGGTGCCCAACACCGGTCACGCCGTCAACCTCGAAGAACCGGTGCTGTTCAACAGCATGGTCGCGGAGTTTCTGGCGCAGGTCGACAGCGGCCGCTGGCGCGGGCGCGATCCGCGGTCGTTGAATAAATCGACGATGGCGCCAAAACGGTAAGAAATTCGCTTGAAATCTTTGGACACAGATTGACGCAGATGAACGCAGATTACCCGCGAAACAATCTGCGTTCATCTGCGTCAATCTGTGTCGGAAAATTTGTTGACGTTCAAATGGAGCCGAGATGAAAATTATCAGAGTCCGTGCCATCCCCATGTCCGACCCCGTGCCGCCGGAACGCCGTCATCGCACCGACTCCGGTACCAAGATGAAAAGCGATGCCACGCTGATCCTGGTCGAAACTGACACCGGCCTGACCGGCATGGGCGCGGCGCTGGGCACGCCACCGGTGGTGGCCGCCATCGTCGAGCATGAGCTTGCGCCGGAAGTGGTGGGCGAAGATCCGATGTTCTCCGAGCGCATTTTCGAAAAAATGTACAACGGATCGCGCGTTGGGCCGGCGCTGGAGCGCGGCGTGGCGCAGGCCGAGACCAGCCGCCGCAATGGCATGGTGATGGAGGCGATTTCGGGCGTGGACATCGCGGTGTGGGACGTCAAGGCCAAGGCGCTGGGGATTCCGGTGTATCAGGCGCTGGGTGCCGCGCGTGACAAGGTGCGTGCCTACGGCAGCGGCGGCTGGGCGCCGGGCAACGAAGCCGAGGCGGAAATGGGTGGCTACGCCGCCAAGGGCTTCACCGCGGTGAAAATGCGGGTGGTGGGGCGCGACGGCTTTTCGATCGAGAACTGTGTGCGGCGCGTGGAAGCGGCGCGGCGCGGCATCGGGCCGAACGTCGAGCTGATGGTGGATGCGCACGCTTCGCTGGAAACGCCGGTGGCAATCCGCCTCGCAAAAGCGCTGGAGCCGTACAACATTGCCTGGTTCGAGGAGCCGGTGTCACCCGACAACCATGCCGGCATGGCGGAAGTGCGCGCGTCGACGCGCATCCCCATCGCTTCGGGCGAGCGCGAATTTTCGCGCTACGGTTTCAAGAGCATGCTCGATCACAAGGCGATTGATGTCGCGCAGCCGGATGTGGCGCGGGCGGGTGGTCTGACCGAGATCCGCCGCATCGCCGCGCTTACCCACGCGCATGACCTGCGGCTCGCGCCACATGCATGGGGCGCCGGGGTACTGTTTGCCGCCAGCATTCACGTCGCGTTGTCGTCGCCCAACTGCCACATTCTGGAGGTGAGTCAGGGCTATATGCCGATGATGAACGAACTGTTCAATGAGCCGTATGACATTCGCGACGGTTACGTGCACGCGCCGACGCAGCCGGGTCTGGGCTTTACCCTGCGGCCCGAAGCGCTGGAGCGCTTCAAGTACGTTGACGGTCCGGAGTTTGCGTTTTAGGCCTGTGCCCGGCTGCGCGTCGCTTTCCTGCGGGGCTACAAAATAGCGCTGTCCGCATGTTCGCCGCGCTCGTAGACCACATGCGCGCGGCCCACCAACAACGGGTCCAGTTTGCCGATGGCCTGGATATCGCGCCGGGTGTACGGCAGTTTGTGCAGCACATAGCGCATGGCATTCAGCCGCGCGCGCTTTTTGCAGTCCGACTTGATGACGGTCCACGGCGCGTCGGCGGTATCGGTGTCGAAGAACATCGCCTCCTTGGCCTTGGTGTAATCATCCCATTTGTCGAGTGACGCCAGGTCCACGGGCGACAGTTTCCACTGCTTGAGTGGATGCGCCTTGCGCTCCTTGAAGCGGCGGCGCTGCTCCTCGCGGCTGACCGAGAACCAGAATTTGATCAGATGCACGCCGCTGCGCACCAGGTGCGATTCGAACTGCGGCGCCTGGCGCATGAACTCGTCGTACTCCTTGCGCGTGCAAAAGCCCATCACATTTTCGACACCGGCGCGGTTGTACCACGAGCGGTCGAACAGCACGATTTCGCCGGCAGTCGGCAGTTCACTCACGTAGCGCTGAAAATACCACTGGCCGCGTTCGGTCTCCGTCGGCTTTTCCAGGGCCACCACGCGCGCGCCGCGCGGATTCAGGTGTTCCATGAAGCGCTTGATGGCGCCGCCCTTGCCCGCCGCGTCGCGCCCTTCGAACAGGATCACCACCCGCTGGCGGGTTTCCTTCACCCACGCCTGCAGTTTGAGCAACTCGACCTGAAGCCCGTATTTCTGCTTTTCATAGTTTCTGCGCAGCATCAGGTTCTTGTAGGGGTAGCCGCCGGTGCGCCAATCGTCAGCCAGTTCTTCGTCGGGGCCGGGCGCGGACTTTGTCAGCACGTCGGCATCGCTTTCAAGCATCTGGCGAATGGCCGCTGCATCGTCGGGCGCCGCCCCTTCCAGAATGGTGCGCAGCGTCTTGCCGGCGGCAATCAGGTCGTCCTTGCCATTGCGCTTGCGGGGATGCGCGAGGATGTCTCGAACCGCGGTCCGTTTTGCCCCCATGGCCGCCGCTGTGGCCTGCCCGACGACATAGGCCTCGATGGCGGATCGGTTATTCGCCGGCGCAACGTCTCCGGCGGCGGCCTGCCGTGGCGCGGGCTGCGCGGACATATGCCCTGCGGATTTCCTCGTGGTACGGCCTGCTCCCGACCCGTTCAGGCGCTTACTTTTGTTTGCCTTTTCACTCATGGGGACTCCTGTTATCGTATACGACCAATAAGTTTCCGGCGCAGCGCCGTCAGACTATTGATCCAGATCAAAATTTGCGCCACCCTCGGCGGTACCGCCTGATCTTCGTCAGCACCGTGCAACCGTCCTTTACCGGAGAACACCATGATCGAACTGCACTCATCCCCCACGCCCAATGGCCAGAAGGTCATGATTATGTTGGAAGAACTTGGCATCGAGTGGAAGCACTTCGACGTCAATATCCGGCTTGGCGAGCAGTTTACGCCGGAATATCTCAAGCTCAGCCCCAACAACCGCATTCCGACCATCATCGATACCGACGGTCCCGGCGGTGGACGCTACACCATGATGGAATCGGGCGCGATCCTGTGGTACCTCGCCGAGAAAACCGGCAAGTTCCTGCCGAAGGACGCGCGCAAACGCTACGACACCCTGCAGTGGCTGATCTTCCAGATGGCGCATGTCGGCCCGATGTTCGGCCAGGCCAATCACTTCAACAATTACGTCAAGGAAAATACCAAAGAGCCACAGACCTACGGACAGAATCGCTACAACAACGAATCGATCCGCCTGTACCGCGTGCTCGACAATCGGGCCAAGGAAAGCGCGTGGATGGGCTGTGACGAATACACGGTTGCCGACATGGCAATCTACCCGTGGACCAAGATGCACAAGGATCGCGGCATCACCGAAGCCGAGTATCCGAACTTCATGCGCTGGTACAAGGCGATGGAGGCGCGCCCGGCCGTGCAGCGCAACAACAAGATGGCCGCCGAGATACGCGAGCGCATGGCCAAGGCGGCCGAAGGCAAACAGGCCATCAATCTCTACGACACCAAGGACAACGCGGCGCGCCTTGCGGGGGCGACGAAGTAGCATTCACTCAACATTTCATCTGCGGGAGACTGTCATGCACATCGACGGCGGCTGCCATTGCGGCAACATCACCTACGAAGCGGAGATCGACCCCGAAGCGGTGAGCATTTGCCATTGCACCGATTGCCAGCATCTCACGGGCACGGCGTATCGGGTGAATGTTCGCGTGCGCAAGGAAGACCTGAAAATGCACGGTGGCAAACCGAAGATCTACGTCAAGACCGCGGAAAGCGGCAACCAGCGCGCGCACGCCTTCTGCCCGGAATGCGGCACACCGCTGTACTCGACCTCCACCGATGCCGACCCGCAGACCTATGGCTTGCGCGTCGGTACCGCGCGCCAGCGCGCGCAGTTGCCGCCAAAGCGGCAGGGCTGGCACCGCTCGGCGATGGCGTGGACGAAGCAGATCGATGCTTTGCCGAAAATCGAAACGCAGATCGCGCGATGAGCGGCGACATTGCAGTCATTGTCGGTGCCGGCAGCGGCTTGAGCGCCGCGCTCGCCAGAGCGTTCACGCGCGAAGGCTTGAAGTGCGTGCTGGCCGCGCGCCGCGCCGACAAGCTGAAAGCGCTGTGCGATGAAACCGGTGCCACCGCTGTTGCCTGCGACAGTACCCAGCCGGAACAGGTCAGCGCCTTGTTTGCGCAAATCGATGCCTTGTGCGATGCACCCAAAGTGGTGGTCTACAACGCCAGCGGTCGCGTGCGCGGACCGGTGGTTGACCTCGATGCGAAGGGCGTGGCGGATGCCATCGCGGTTTCCGGCTATGGCGGATTTCTGGTCGGGCAGGCAGCGGCCCGGCGCATGCTGAAAAAAGGATCGGGCACGATCATTTTCACCGGCGCGTCGGCCAGCGTCAAAGGCTTTGCGCAGTCGTCGGCCTTTGCCATGGGCAAGTTCGCGCTGCGCGGGCTTGCGCAGAGCATGGCGCGTGAGCTTGCACCGCAGAATGTTCACGTTGCGCATGTGGTGATCGATGGCGGCATCAGCTCGGTGGCGCGTCCCGTGCCAGCTGACAAACCGGACAGCTTGCTGAATCCCGATGCCATCGCGCAAACGTATGTGGATTTGTTTAAACAGCAGCGCAGCGCGTGGACGTGGGAGATCGAAGTGCGGCCATGGGTGGAGCGGTTCTGAGTCGTTCCCGCCGCGATGGCCATGCCGCCGTTCGCGCCAGGCAGGCGCTGAATCTTGAAGCTGTCCTTCAGTCGTCCCGCGAATTTCCGTCGATGATTTGCCGCAATGCGGGCCACGGTGTTCACGCCCGGCAACGCAATGGATATTGCACCGCACCCATGCCGCAATATGGCGTTATTCGCGGGCAATTCGCGGGCAATTCGCGGGCATGGCCCCCCATTGCGGCCGGGGTTTAATCTGACCTTCGGTGATCGCAAGTTCACCCCAGTACACGTGTGCCCCCGGCCCCCTTCTGTGCCATGATACGCACGCCAGTCTGCCCAACCCGTCACCTGAAAAGGAGCTCGCCATGTCACCCGCAGCCGCCGTTCTGGAAAAAGCCGAAGCCGCCGACCTTGCCGCCGCCCGCGAGATGGATCGCTACGCGATCGTGAAATCGCATTTGTATACCTCGGGCGAAATCGATCACACCCAGCCGCAGCCGCGCGACGACGCGAAGGGCAGGCTGCGGCTGATGGGGCATGACCCGCGCCTGCCGAAGATGCCGGAAAAGCCCACGCTGATCGATTTTTTCAAGCTGCGCTTCGGTCCCTGCGTGCACATGCTGCAAAGCGCGCGGCTGGCGCAGAAAAACGGCTGTAGCGAAAAAATCGTGCTGGCCTGCCTGCTGCACGATGTCGGCAACAATGGCTTCATTCGCGCCGATCACGGCTACTGGGGCGCACAGCTGGTCGAGCCTTATGTGGATGAGGAGGTCACCTTCGCCATTCGTTATCACCAGGCGCTGCGTTTCTTCCCTGACGAGAAATACGGCTATGTCTATCCAGAATCCTACGCGCGTATGTTCGGCAGGGATTTTGACCCGGGCAAGCACATCCATCGCGCGCATGAATACGCCAAAAAGCACAAGTACTACGAGGCGGCGCGCTTGCTAACGGTGAACGATCTTTACGCGTTCGATCCGAACGTGCATGTGGAACTGGAAGAATTCACCGATGTCATCGGCCGCAATTTCCGCCAGCCGGAAGAGGGCCTGGGCTTTGACGACAGCCCGACGGCGCACATGTGGCGCACGATCAACTGGCCAACGCGCTACCTGTAAACCATGGGAGGGGCGGAAGGCATCATGCTTTCCGCCCAGCCGGACAACGCGCTAACCGCGCATCGCAACCGCTTTTTTCGCCGCGGGCCGATCATAGCAGCGCTTTAACCACGCCTGCGTCCTGGGCCACTTGCTCATGTCGAGTGCCAGCGCGCGAAACAGCGCCCCCGCGACATTCAGGTCACCCACCGAGAATGCCGGTCCGGCAAGCCATTCGTTTTTGCCCAGCGCCTGCTCCAGCACGCCGAATGATTGCACACACTGGTCCCACATGGCCGCCGCGACTTTCGGATCGCGCTCGTTCTCCGGCAGATCCTTGGTGTGGCGCGCGTGATCGACAATCTGCCGGTCGAGGCGGTCGGTTTCCCACAGGCACCACTGCCACGCCAGTGCTTCGTTTTTCGGATCCGAGGGATACAGCGGGCTCTTGTTCTTCTTGGCGAGATACATGTTGATGGCCATCGATTCGGACAGCACAAAGCCGTCGTCATCGATTGTCGGCACGCGGCTGTTGGCGTTCAAGGCGCGGTACTCGGCCGTCTTGGTTTCAGGCGAGCGCGGCAGCCAGTCCTTGTGTTCGTAGGCGACCCCCAGTTCGTTGAGCATCCACAATACGCGTATTCCGCGCGAGCGGGCAGAGCCGTAGAGACGTAGCATGAGAATCTCCGTGGTTGGAATGGGATGATGAGTTTACGCGAGGCGGGCTGCACAGGCCAGTGCCGCTTCGCGTGCGTTATTTCGTCCTGCGGCGCGCGCGCGGGTGCGCCGCGTCGTACACCTTCGCCAGGTGCTGGAAATCGAGCCGCGTGTAAACCTGCGTGGTCGATATACTGGCGTGGCCCAGCATTTCCTGCACTGCGCGCAGGTCGCCGCTCGATTGCAGCACGTGCGACGCGAACGAATGGCGCAGCATGTGCGGGTGAAGCGACGCATCCAGACCCAGTTTCGCCGCCCAGTGCTTGAAGCGCAGTTGCACCGCGCGCGGGCCAAGGCGCGCGCCGCCCTGACCGAGAAACAGCGCTGTTTCATCGCCGCGTGCGAGCAACGTCCGCTGCGTGAGCCAGGCATTCAGTGCCGCCAGCGCGGGCCGGCCCACCGGCACCACGCGCGTTTTGCCACCCTTGCCGGTGACGCGCACGGTGGCGTCGTCGGCATCAATGTCGCCGAGCGCGAGTGCGGTCAGTTCGGACAGCCGCAACCCTGACGAATAAAACAGTTCGAACATCGCCTTATCGCGCAATGCGAGGATGCCGTCCCCGTCCACATGCATCAGCCGTGCCGCCTCGTCCGGCGATTGCGCCTGCGGCAGACGGCGCGCGACCCTGGGCGCGCGGATGCCCATGCAGGGGTTGGTTTTAAAACCACGGTCACGCACCAGAAAGCGGTACAGCCCGCGCCACGCCGACAGCATGCGCGCGATGGAGCGGCCGTCCAGACCGCGCCCGTGCAGTTGCGCCACAAAGCGCCGAATCTGGTGCACCTGCAGGTCGTCAAGGCCGCTGCTCTCCGCCAGGCGGATCAGTTCGTCGATGTCGCGACGATAGCCGGCCGTGGTGTTGGCGGCGAGGCGCCGCTCGTGCGTGAGGTGGGCGAGAAACGCGTCGCGGTGCAGGAGCGCTTGCGCGTTGCCTGCGCCCGCCGCGGGCTGCGCCTGAGACTGCGTCATCGGCGCTGCCCGGATTGCGTCAGGATGGCGGCAAATGCGCCGCGAGCGCGCTGCCGATCAGGTCGCCCAGCCGCGACAAGTACAGGGTGCCCATCCCGGCGTAGTAACGTTTGGGGTCGTCACTCGCCAGCACCAGCAGTCCGAAGGCATCGCCATCGCGCAACGGTACGCAGGCATAGGAGCCTTGCGCGGGCGCGCCGTCGCCGAACAGTGCGGCGGTATCTGCCGCGGGTTCCGCGCCGCAACGGGGTTCATCAAGGCTGGCCGCGAACGCGCGTGTGGCGTCACTGACCGGCTGAAATTCGGCGGCCGCGCCGGCCGCGCCCCGCCATACGCGCAACACCGCCCGCGGCACGCCAAAATTCTCGCGCAGGTGATTTAACGCGACTTGTGCCACGGTGCCGGCGTCGCGCGCGCGCAGCAGCGCAAGCGACAGGTCGTGAATTTTCCGGCTGACCAGATCATTTTCCTCCCCGTACTGGATCACTTCGCGCAGTTTGGTTTCCAGCTGTTTGCCCTTTTCGCGCAGGCTCAGTATCTGGCGCTCGCTGATGGGTATGGTGCGCCCGCCGTGCGGATGCGGGATATTGATCCCGGCGATCATGTCGGCATGCTCCTCGAAAAACTCCGGATGGGTTTTCAAATAGAGCGCGATGTCTTCTGAATTCATGGTTTCGTTTTCTTTCCGTTAAATCTCTACTTCCCCCTCAAACACGGTGACGGCAGGCCCGGTCATCAGCACCGCCTTGCCTTCGCCTGCCCACACAATGTTAAGGTCACCGCCACGCGTGGTGACGCGCACGCGCGCGTCGAGCAATCCGCGTTGTACGCCTGCGACCACGGCAGCGCAAGCGCCGCTGCCGCAGGCCAGGGTTTCGCCGGCGCCGCGTTCGTAAACGCGCAGCTTGATGTGCCCGCGATTCAGCACTTGCATAAAGCCCGCGTTGACCCGCCGCGCAAAGCGTGGATGTGATTCGATGGCTGGGCCGTCGCTCGCCACCGGCGCGTGATCCACATCCTCGACCACCTGCACGGCGTGCGGGTTACCCATGGATAACACATTGATTTTAAACAATTTTTTATTTGCCGCCAGCTCGTAGAGCGGCGCCCGCTGCGGCGCGTCGAAGGGTATGCGTGCCGGTTCGAACACGGGCACGCCCATATCCACCGTCACCTCGCCGTCGGCTTCCAGTGTGGGCGTGATCACGCCGCCTAGCGTGCCGACGCGGATCTGCTTTTTGTGCGTGAGGCCCTTGTCGTGGACAAAGCGCACAAAGCAGCGCGCGCCATTGCCGCATTGCTCCACCTCGCCGCCGTCGGCGTTGAAAATGCGGTAGTAAAAGTCGGTGTCGGGCGCGCGCGGCTGTTCCACCAGTAGCAGTTGATCGCAGCCAATGCCGAAATGCCGGTCGGAAAGAGCGCGCAACTGGCCGGATGTCAGTTCGATCGGCGCGGCGGTGGCATCAATCACCACAAAGTCGTTGCCCAGCCCCTGCATCTTGGTGAATTTCAGGCGCATATGCGGCACCCGCGCGCCGTGGTTTTGCCGTTCACGGATTTACGCTCTTGACCATGATGTAATCATCCATCCAGAATCCGCCGCCGATCTGCTTGAGCGAGGTCTCGGCAATCTGAAAACCGTTTTTGAGATACGCCGCAATCGCGGATGTGTTGTTGCGGTTGACCGCGAGGGTCAGGCGCTTGCAGCCCGCGTCCGCCATGCGGCGCGCCACATGATCCACCAGCCTGCCGCCATACCCCAGGCGCTGCGTGGCCGCATGCAGATAGAGTTTGTCGATCTTGATGGTCGCGGGCGTATCCGTCCAGAAATAGGCGGTAAAGCCGCGCATTTTGCCGTCGAGCAGCAATACATCCCACCACACATCCTGCCGCTGAAGTTCCGCGCGAATCACTGCTTCATCGTAGCGCTCATTGAGCATGTATTCTATCTGTGCCGCGCTGATAATGCCTGGATAATGCGCGCGCCAGATGTCGCGCGCGAGCGCACCCAGTTCGGCGATTTCGTCTTCTTGCAGTGCGCGAATTTCAACCCCATCAACCTTGTTAACCATAAGGACTTGCCTCCCCCGGCGGGCGGGTCTTGAAGCGTTTATGCAGCCAGTAGTACTGTTCCGGCGTTTCGCGCACCCTGTCCTCGATAAACGCGTTCATGCGCCGCGTATCGGCCTGCACGTCGTCGGTCGGATAATTCTCCCATGCCGGATAGAACTGCAGCACATAACCTCGCGCCCCCGGCAGCTGCCGCGTCACCGCGGGCACCACCACCGCGCGCGCCAGCCGCGCCATGCGCGCGAGGCCGGTGATGGTTGCCGCGGGCACGTCGAAAAACGGCACGAACACCGCGTCGCGCGGACCGAAATCCATGTCGGGCAGGTAATACAGCGGCAAACCCGTGCGCATGGCTTTCACCACCGGCCGAATGCCGTCCTGCCGCGAAAACAACACCGGCGTCACAAAGCGTGTGCGGCCGCGCAGCAGCACACGGTCAAACACCGGATTCTTTTGCCTGCTGTAAACCGACACACCTTTCCACTCGGAAATGATGCGCGTGCCGCCCATGTCGAGTCCTACAAAATGCGGTGCCAGCCAGATCACCGGCTTGCCGGCCACCGCCTGCCAGTGTTCCAGTCCCTCGACGCGTACCAACGTTTGTATGCGTTCGCGCGACGACCACCACAAAATGCCGTGTTCCAGAAAGGCGCGCGCCACCGCCTGAAAATGGCGGCGCGCAACGTGCTTGCGCTCCGCCTCGCTCCACTGCGGAAAACACAGGCGCAAATTGGTCAGCGTCACATGGCGTCGCTCGCGCGCCAGCGGATAGAGCAACAGGCCGACCCCGCGTCCGAGCGGCGCGAGCAGCGCCAGCGGCAGCAGATGCAGCAGCCATACCACCAACAGTCCCAGTCGCGTCATGAGGCGGCGCTTCCGGCTACTGGAGGCGGCACGGCACCGGCGGGCACTTTGTAGCGGTTGTAGCCCCACAGATATTGCGCCGGGCAGCGCCGCACCACGGACTCCACCGCGTGGTTGAGCGCGCGCTCGTCGAAGCCCGCGGCCGGCAGGACCTCAAAAATCAATTGATAGCCCCGTCCATACGGCAGGCGCTGCGCATGCACCATCACCAGCAGGGCATGGGTCGATTGCTGCAGCCGGCTCACCAGCGTCATGGTGTAGGCGGGGCGGCCGAAGAAATCGGCCCACGCGCCTTCACCCATGCCGGGCGTCTGATCGGGCAGCAAGCCCACCGCTTCGCCGTTGCGCAGTGCCTTGATGAACAGCCGCACGCCGCGCAGATTGGCCGGCGCAACCCGGGTTTGCCAGCGGCTGCGGCCTTCGATCATCAGCGGTTCCAGCCAGCGCAGTTTGGGCGGGCGATACAGCACGGTAATCGGCATGCGTTGCGAAATATACTGCGCGCAGATTTCGAATCCACCCAGGTGCGGCGTCAGAAAAATGATGCCCTGTCCCGGTTTGCGGGACTGTTCCACCACCGGCCAGGAATCGCAATGCGCCCAGCGCCGTAGCGCGGCGTCGGGCGCGAACCACAGTGCGGCCAGTTCCACCGCGCCCTTGCCGGTTTCGGCCGCCACCTGACGCTGCAAACGCGTAGCGCCGCCCGCGGGAGCAATGCCGCTTGACTGCAGATTCTCGCGCAGGCGCAAGGCATACGTTGGTGAACAGAGGTAAACCAGCCACCCCAGCGCAGCGCCGATGCCGTGCAGGCCGGACAGCGGCAGGCGCGCGGCCAGACGCAGCAACGTGCGAAGCATTGTTTGTCTCAAAGCATCAATAACTTCATGGTATTCTATGCGTTTTTCCTAAACTCACGAAACCATCCCCATCCCATGAGCGATTTCCTGTTTACCTCCGAATCCGTTTCCGAAGGGCATCCCGACAAGGTTGCCGATGCCATCTCCGATGCCGTGCTGGACGCGCTGATTGCGCAAGACAAGCGTTCGCGCGTGGCGGCGGAAACGCTGGTAAAAGACAATCTTGTCGTGCTGGCCGGCGAAATCACCACCGGCGCCAAGGTTGACTATGCCGCGATCGCGCGCAATACAATACGCCGTATTGGCTACAACGACCCGTCGCTCGGGTTTGACGCGGACACCTGCACGGTGCTCGTGCAGTATGGCCAGCAGTCGCAGAACATTGCGCAGGGCGTGGACGAAGGCCGTGGCCTCGATCTGGATCAGGGCGCGGGCGACCAGGGGCTGATGTTCGGCTTTGCCTGCGACGAAACCCCGCAACTGATGCCGTTGCCGATATATCTCTCGCATCGTCTGGTCGAGCGCCAATCGGAGTTGCGCCGCGATGGCCGACTGCCGTGGCTGCGGCCGGATGCCAAATCGCAGGTCACCGTGCGTTACACGAACGGCAAGGCCGTCGGCATCGATGCCGTGGTGCTGTCGACGCAGCACGCGCCGGGCATGTCGCATGAAGAAATCCGCATGGCTGTGATCGAACAGGTGGTGATGCCGGTGCTCCCCAAGAACCTCGCCAGTGGCAAGATTGCCTACCACATCAACCCCACCGGCACCTTCGAAATCGGCGGGCCCAAGGGTGACTGCGGTCTAACCGGGCGCAAAATCATTGTCGACACCTACGGCGGGTACTCGCGCCATGGCGGCGGCGCGTTTTCTGGCAAGGATCCGTCCAAAGTGGATCGTTCGGCGGCCTATGCCGCGCGCTATGTGGCCAAAAACATCGTCGCTGCGGGCCTCGCCAGCAAGTGCGAAATCCAGGTCGCGTACGCGATTGGCGTTGCCAAGCCGGTGAGCGTGCTGGTCGAAACCTTCGGCACCGGCAAAATTGCCGACGATAAAATCGGCAAGCTGGTCGAAAAGCACTTCGATCTGCGTCCCAAGGGCATTATCCAGTCACTCAACCTGCTGCGCCCGATCTACGAAAAGACTGCCGCCTATGGCCACTTCGGCCGCGAAGAGCCGGAGTTCTCGTGGGAAGCCACGGACAAGGCTGCAGTGTTGAAAGCCGACGCCGGGATCTAGCCCGCCGGACGGCGTCAGGCCTGGCCCGATCGCAATGCCCATTGCCGGACGCTGAATGCGGCAGGCGATATTGCGCAACGCGTACAGGCGGGTACACAGACTGTGTTCGCTGCTGGCGCTCATGCCGCTGGCAGCCCATGCGGCTGACGCCGTGCGGGACTACCCGCTGCGTCCGGTGCGCATCGTGTCGGGGTTTCCTGCCGGCGGCAGTTCGGATTTTCTGGCACGCGTGCTGGCGCCCCGCCTGTCCGCGCGACTGGGGCAGAACTTCATCGTGGAAAACCGTCCAGGCGCAGGTGGCGCGATCGGCGCCAGTTACGTCGCCAGGGCGACGCCTGACGGCCATACGCTGCTGTTTATCAGCGGCGCCTTCACGGCCAATGCGGCGACAGTGAAGACGCCCTATGATCCGCTGAAGGATTTCAACTGGATCACGCTTATCGTCACCTATCCGATGGTGTTGGTCGTGCGCAACGATTTTGCCCCGCGCACGGTTGCCGAACTGGCCGTGCTGGCGAGGAAGAGCCCCGGCAAAGTGAAATACGGTTCCGTGGGCGTGGGTTCGGTATTTCATCTGGCCGCCGAGCTGTTCGATTCGATGGCAGGCAGCACCATGCTGCACGTACCGTACAAAGGCAGTTCGGAACCACTGTCGGACATGATCGGCGGCCGGCTGGACCTCATGTTCATGACGCTGACCGGCGCCACGCCGCACTTGCGTGCCAGGCGCATCCGCGCGATGGCGATCACCTCCATGGACGTCTCGCCGCGCATGCCCGAATTGCCGCCGGTATCGCAGGTGTTGCCCGGCTTTGACGTGACGTCCTTCACCGGCATCGGCGCCACCGCGGGCACGCCCAAACCCGTCATTGCCCGACTCAATCGCGAGTTGAACGCGATTATGGGCGGCACTGACGTGATCAAGCTGTTTACCGACGCCGGCGGCGACATGAAGCCCGGCACGCCGGAAGACATGACGCGCCACGTCAGCGGGGAAATCGCCAAATGGCGGCGCGTGGTACAGGAGCGCGGGATAGACGTGAAATAGTCAACGCGCCGCTGCGCAATACCGTTATTCTGTGTCTGTGCGAGGACCAGGCCGTCACTGTTTGGCCGGCCGATCGCATTTGCGTTGCACCATCAATCGTTGAGGAGATCGATATGAAAGTGCAGTTTATGGTGGGTATCTGTGCGGTAGCCTGTGGTTTCAGTTCCATCAGCGTGGCGCAGCCCTGGCCCACAAAATCGATTTCGATCGTGGTGCCGTTTTCGGCCGGCGGGCCCACGGATACGCTGGCGCGCATCATCAGCGAGCCGATGCGGCGCTTCCTCGGACAGACGGTGGTCGTGGATAACGTCACCGGCGCCGGCGGCACGATCGGTGTCGGCCGCGTGGCGCGCGCCGCGCCCGATGGCTACACGGTAAGCGTCGGCCACTGGGGCACGCATGTGGTGAACGGCGCTTACTATGATCTTAACTACGATCTGCTGAAGGATTTCGAGCCGGTAGGCATGTTCGCCGACAACCCGCAGGTGGTGGTGTCGAACAACGCCGTTCCCGCGAAAAACCTGAAAGAACTGGTGACATGGATCAAGGGCAATCCGGACAAGCTCAAATTCGGCACCGGCGGCATTGGTGGCGCGTCGCACATGTCGGGGATCTACTTCATGAACCGCCTCGGCATGAAAACCGAATATATCGCCTATCGCGGCGGCGCGCCGGCGATGGCGGCGTTGCTGGGCGGTGAAGTCAATGTGTATGTCACGCAAGTGGCGAGCGCGGTGCCGCAGTTGCGGCCGGGAAAAATCCGCGGCTACATGGTGACCGCCGCGAAACGCCAGTCCGCCGCCCCGGATATTCCCACCGCCGATGAGGCGGGCATGCCCGGGCTTTACACCTCGGTGTGGCACGCGCTGTGGGTGCCGCGGGGCACGCCGAAGGACACCAATATGAAGCTCAATGCGGCGCTGGTGGAGGCGATGAAGGATTCCAACGTGCGCAAGCGCTTTGCTGATCTGGGGCAGGATATTCCCGCGGGCGAAGGATTGAGTCAGCAGGCGCTGTCCCGGCACCACAAGGCCGAAATCGACAAATGGTGGCCGATTATCAAGGCCGCGGGGCTGCGCGCGAACAAGTAACAACGGCGCGATTCGCTATCGCGCCTGAATTCCCGCCTTGTGCGCCAACTGCTTCACCAGCGCGATTTGTGACGCCACAAACTGGTCGGTTTGTGCCGGCGTGACAGGCGCCGCCTCGATGCCCAGAGCGGTCATGCGTTGCCGGATGTCCGCATCATCGAGCTGGCGCACGATTTCACGATTGAGCTTGTCGATAGTGGCGCGCCGGGTTTTTGCCGGCGCGAACACGGCGCTCCACGCGTTCCAGTGGAATCCGGGATAGCCCGATTCCGCAACGGTCGGCACGGCGGGATGCACCGCCAGTCGTTTCAATGACGTCACGGCGATGCTGCGCAGCCGGCCTTCCCGGATCATGCTCAGCGAGGAGCCCAGCGGCGCTATGGTGAACTGCACCCGTCCGGCGACGACATCGGTCAGCGCTTCCGGAATGCCCTTGTACGGGATGTGCACTGCATCGATGTGCGTTGCCTGCTTGAAAACTTCGGCGGCGAAATGCGTGCCGCTACCCGTGCCCGCCGACGAATAATTGATCTTGCCCGGACTGGCCTTGGCCAGTGCCACCAGCTCCGCTACGGATTTGACGTTGAGGGGTGGCGAGGCGACCAGCACATACGCCGCGGTGTAATGGGTGGTGATACCCGCGAGGTCCTTCAGCGGATCGTACGGCAGTTTGGCGTAAATCACCGGTGCAATCGCATGCGACGATGATGAGACGAGCAGCGTGTGCCCGTCCGGCGCAGCGTCCACCACGATCTTGGTTCCGAGCGTGCCACCGGCGCCGGGACGGTTGTCGATCACAATCTGCTGGCCCAGCGCTTCACCCAGCCTGGGCGCGATCATGCGCGCAACGATGTCCGGCTGTCCGCCGGGCGTGAAACCGATGACGATGCGAACCGGCCGCGACGGATATCCGCTTGCCGTATCGACAGCGCCTTGCGCGGGCGACACGGCTTGCCCGCAGGCTGCCGCAAGCAGCAGCGGCAAGGGCATGTTCCGGATCGACGAGTTATTCATAAGTATATGATTATAAACAATATTTACAAGGGATCTTGAGATGGCGGCCACAACGAAGCGCACCCTGCGCTTCACCCGCCAAACACCAGTGCTTCCGGAATTTCAAAGCGTTCTTCACCGCCGAAGTTGACGACATATCCCTTGGCGTCCCGGGTAAACGTGAAGGGTTGCGGCACGTCGGCCACTTCGGGTCTGCCCTTCACGAACAGGATTCGGCGCTTCTGACCCTTGTCCCAGCGCAATTCTACAGTCGCAGTGCCATCGGTGCCGCGCCGGGTAACCAGCGCCTCGCAATTCCGCTGCTTTGAGTAGGCGGGCTCACACGTCACCGTGGTTTGCGCGTGAAAAGGTGTGCCGGGAATCAGCGCATCCGTTCGCGGCGACAACGGTAAAAGCGGCATGCCGTTGATTGAAACTGAAAGCGTGAAGTGGCTGCTTTCGCCCCGCCGTGCCGCTGAACGCATGAGATAGACGCGCAGCGTGTAGGTGCCGTCAGCCGGCAACAGGCTGTCGAATACGCGCTTGCCGGCGCCGCTTACAAACATGGCGGCGTCCTGGGAATCCGGCGGCAGCACATTAAAATAGTTGGCACCGTTGCTGCCGTGCATGCTCACCTGCAGTATTTGTCCCGCACCGGCCCGCAGGCGGTAATCCATAGAGTTGTAGCCCGTGATGGTGCCTTTCAGCACAGCCGTAGTACCACCCTTGGCAAACTGGACATCCCTGACGGTGCGATCTGCAGTTGCTGCGGCGCTGAACGCCGGCGCACCGAGCATCGTCCACACCGTAACCAGCGCTACAACGAATTTCAACATGGCAATGCCTCCCATGACGTGCGACAGTAAAACGATGATTCGTATCGCTGACAAGAAACATCCCCCGCTACTTGCGGTGTGGATGCCACTCGTAAATGCCGCCATCGGCCAGCAGTGACATGAACAACTTTCCGTCCTGCAGGCGATAGCTGCGCACCCACGCCATATCGCGCGCGATGCGCTCGTCCAGATGCGGCGGCGGGCACCGCGCGCGGGTAGCCGCGATCGGGCCAAAGCGCAACGTGCCCGAGCCTTCGCCGGCAGGTGTTGACTCCCACCGCCCGCCTCCACGGTTGCAATCGAGTGTCAGGTTCGCGCGGCCGCCGGACTCGAAGTGAATCGTAAAGCGCCGCGGATCGGCAACGCGCATGATGCCTTGCGCATCATCCATGGATTGCACCGCGTGCAACTGCCACACCGTGCCCGCCAAAGACGTCATCGGACGCGGCGTCGATACGCCGGCGCACGCAGCAACCGCGAGGCAGGCGGATACCATCAGAAGCGCTGTGCGCAATGCACCTCCCGCAAAAATTCTGGAAACACCGGACACATCTTCCGTCGCTTGTCGGCCGAATCGCGAGCGATGGATTTCGCGCGTGCAGGCCTCGTCACTGCCTGCGCGGAATCTGCTGATGCAATGTTTACTGATGATTGGCGGCCCATCACAGCGGCTGCGCCGGCAGGCGCGTATTGTGTATTGTGGCACATTTGGATACGCTCGCCGCATCACTCCAACCGCCCAGCAAAGCCGCCATGACCCAAGCCATTCCCGATCTCGGCTACAAACCCGTTCCCGACATTTTCAAACTGCCTGCCGGCGTCAATTTTGGCCCGTGCTCGGGCGTGGCAGTGAACGCGAGCAATAACATTCTGGTGTTCAACCGCAGCGAACACGCGCTGATGGAGTTCACGCCGAACGGTGACTGGGTGCGCACCATGGCGCGCGGCATTTTCACGCTGCCGCACGGGCTGCGCATCGATCGCGAGGGCAACATCTGGTGCACCGACACCGGCGCGCATTTCGTGGCGAAGCTGAATGCCGATGGCCGCATCCTGATGGTGCTGGGCGTGGCGGGGCGCGCGTGTGATTGGCATCATGCCGGACATCTCAGGGGCTTTGATGAACCCAACGATGTGGCGTTCGGGCCGAATGGCGAAATCTACGTCACGCAGGGACACGGCAAAGGCGAGAATCTGGTGCACAAGTTCACCGCCAACGGCGATCACGTCAAGACCTGGGGCGGCAACGGCAAGGAAACCGGCAAGTTCAATCAGCCGCACTCGATCGTCATCAACGGCAAAGGCCTGATCTATGTTGCCGACCGTTCCAATCAGCGTATTCAGGTGTTCGACGCCGACGGCAACTACGTCCGCGAGAGCAGCCATCCCGGCACGCCCTGCGGCCTCGCGCTGTGCAACGACCAAAGCCACATGATGATGGCGCATGGGCACGCGGGCAAAATCATGAAGCTCGACGAGAACGGCAAGGTGCTTGGCATTACCGGCAGTCAGGGCAAAGGGCCGAATCAATATGGTGAAGCGCACTACATAGCGCTCGACCGCAACGAAGAAATTTTTGTCGCCGATACATTAAACTGGCGGGTGCAAAAGTTGGTGAAACAGTAACTGTTTGCCCCACGCCCCCGGCTGCAGGGGCCGCAGGTCAGGTAAGGGTTTGCAAGCACTGCGTCCGTACAAGCCGTCAAGCCATCATCAAAAGGAGGAAGGCATGGTCACCACCGGTCTCCCGCGCCGTCTGCGGCGCGCAGTCGCGCTAAGCGCTTTCGCGGCGGCAACCGGCTTCGCGCCGACCGCGCCCGCGCAGAAGGCGTTTCCCGTCAAGCCGGTTCGCATCGTGGTTTCTGCTGCCGCCGGAACCGGGCTCGATGCCACCACGCGGCTGATCGCGCCCAAGTTGAGCGATTACTGGAAACAGCCGCTGGTGATCGACAACCGGCAGGGCATCATCGCCAACAGCACTGTCGCCAAGGCGACGCCCGACGGCCACACGCTGTTGTTTGTCTCGGGCTCCATCGCCGTGCGCCACGTGATGTTTCCCAATCTACCCTACGACACCCTCAAGGATTTCGCCGGCGTCACCGAACTTTACAGCGCCAATTCCGTGGTGGTGGTGGGGCCGGCGATGGGCGTAAAAACGGTGAAGGACCTGGTGGCGTATGCGCAGGCGCGGCCCGGCAAGATCTTTTTTGCCTCTCCCGTCGCGGGCGGCATGGATCACATGAACTCGGAGCGCTTTCGCATTGCCGCCGGCGTCAAGGCGCAGCATGTGAGTTACAAGGGGTCGGGCGAGGCGCTGATCGAAGTTGCAGCGGGCCGCGCGCACTTTACGGTGGTCTCCGTGCTGGTTGCGCAATCGCTGATCAAGGACGGCAAAGTGGTGCCGCTCATGCAGCGGTATCCGGTGCTGCCGGGCGTGCCGCTGATCGCCGATGTTCTGCCCGAATGGACGCTGGTCGGCGCGAGTTCGGTATACGCGCCCGCGGGCACGCCGCTGCCGCTGCGGCAGCAAATCAGCAAGGATATTGCGCGCGTTTTGCGGCTTCCCGATCTCAAGGAACGTCTGGATTCCGTGGGCATTCATGTGGCGACAACGACACCCGAAGAGCACGAACGCAAGCTGCGTGCCGATATCGAGGCCTTTGCGAAAGTGATGAAGCAGATCGGCCTGAAGTCCAATTAAAGTCGTCGCGACGGGTTACGCCAGTAAACCGGGAGAGCACCGCGGTGTCCGGCCAAAATATCCAAGTAGCATTGTGGAATCTGCGTGTGCCGCTGATACCGCCCATACACTCTCCTCGTGGTGCGGTTACCGAAACCTGCCTGCTGCTGGTGTTCGTGCTGGACGACAACGGCAACCTGGGTGTCGGCTATGCATCTTTCAGGCGACCGTCGGACACCGACGCGGCGACAGCGGCGGCCAGGAAGCTCGTGAACGAAGCGGCACCCGGTCTGGCGGGGCTGCTCAACGTCGAACGCCAGCAGACGGCAACCGGTGAAGACAATGCCGCCAGCCGGTCCGCGGCCAGTGCCGTGAGCCTCGCGGCCTGGGATCTCGCCGGCAAACAGGCGGGCGTTGCCTGCGCCGACCTGTGGGGCCGCCCCGCGGGACGCGCCAAACTCGACTGTTACGCCAGCGCGCTGTGGCTCGACAAATCGCCCGCCGAACTGGTTGACGAGGCGAGGCTGCACCGGCGCAATAACTATCGTATGGTGAAAATGCGGGTGAGCCGTTCGCTGCAGGAGAACCTTGAGCGCATTGCCGCCGTGCGGCAGGTGTATTCCGAACCTGCAACCATTGCACTGGAAACCGGTTCCGAATGGACGGCGTCGATCGCCAACGAATTTCTCGATGCCTGCACAGCGCCGCTGATGTGGATCGAGGATCCCGAATCGCACGACAACATCCATCTGGTCCGCGAACATCCGCTCAACACCATCGCAGCGGGCGAGAAAGCCACCCGCGCGTCCGAGCTCTACGATCTGTTTACCCGAGGCCGGCTGCGCAAGCTGATCATCGACGTGCAGTATGTGGGCGGGCCGCTACGCTTTCTCGAAGCCGCAAGGACGCTGAACGCACTGGGCGCCACCGTCGGCGCCCACCGTTTTTCGCACTATTCGATGCATCTGTTGGCCAGCCTGCCGCGCAGTCTGCCGATCGAGATGCTCGACTGGACCAATCCGGCGTTTCATCCTCTCGCCGGCCCGGATGCTTCCGGGCAATTGCCGGTGGAGGGTCCGGGCTTTCGCATCCAGCTCGATCAGGCGATCATTGATCGCCATGGCGTGAGGGTGCCACTCTAGCGGTGTGCGCCGCGTTGCCTGTCAGGTTTCGCCAACCAGTCAGGCAAATGCAACAAGGCTGGAGTTTGCGATCAGGCTCGCGCATCGGGACTTGGCGGCGGGTGCCTGCACAGCGCCTGTCGCATTGGCCGGCGGGTTACTTGGTCGGCGCGCGCGCGGCCGCCTCCGACTTGATTCCGCCATCGTCTATACGGGTCGTGGCGCCACCTGCTTTAACGTCCAGTTTGGGTGGCGGCACGGGTGTTGCGGGGACAGATGTGGATGCCGCTTGAGCTTGCGGGAGCAACTTCAACTCTTCCTTGATCAAGTCGATAGTCTTGTCGAATGCGTCCGTGATGCCGGCGAGGTATTGCGCATCGTTCATGAAGCCATTTATCCGCGCCTGACACAGATGATACGAACGGTCCCGGAAAAGCTGAATGCCCTGGGTGCGTTTGAAAAGATTCTGACCTACCGTCGCGAGGGTGGTCGCAACCCCAATACTGGCCTCCGCTGCTTTCCCTGACACTGCCAACGATGCTGCCAAGGTGCTCGCTAAATTGTCTGTAACGTCCGCCGGCGCCTCAGCGCAAATGTGAATCAACTTTTCCCTGGCAGGATCAGGATTTTCCTGCGATTTCACAATCATCATGCGTCGAGACGGTATAACAGCAAATGTATTTACCCGACTCTGAGCGTGCTGCTCGATAATCGGATGCTCCATCGGCTTGGTAAGATACGAGCATCCCGTCAATGCCAGGCTCGCCAGTAACACGCTTGCCGGATTTTTCATGATACCTCCTCCATGGAACATGGTTAATGAAGATGTGTGCGGCGGCGCATATCGTGATCGCGCGTGGCACGGCTTGTGGGCCAAGATACGCCGGCCGTAGTTATTGTCTATATATCCTTGGACCGAGCATGTAATATTCACGGGCATCCACAACAACCGACAAACCCCTATCAAGGAGGGCCAGCTACCATGCGTACTCCCCGTCTCGACCGCGATCGCCAGCAGTGGATATTTGATTACCTGGTCAAGGAAACCGGACGTGTCTTTCACTGGGACGCCGACGGCCGCAATTTCCCGGCGAGCGTCAAGAGCCATGCGCAGATTTCCAAGCATGTCGGCCGCATCGCGCAGCGCATGGAGCGCGTGGCGCAGGAGGAGGAAGCCGCCGGCCACCGCATGACGGCGTTCGAGCTGTACTACAAGGCGTCGGCGCAGTTTGGCGCCGCGCAACATCCGGTGCTGGAGACCAACGACGAGAAGCGCTACCTGCACGGACGCTGCATCGCCAACTACGAAAAGGTGATGGAGCTGTCGCCCTATCCCATGGAGCGCGTCGAGATCCCGTTCGAGGGCGCGGAGCTGCAGTGCAATTTCCACATGCTCAAGGGCCGGCCGAAAGCGCCGTGTGTGATTTTCATTCCCGGCTGTGACATGACCAAGGAAATGTATCCCGATCCACAGGTGAATCATGCGCTCGACCGCGGCATGCATTTGCTGGTGATGGATGGCCCGGGGCAGGGCACCAGCAATCTGCGCGGCACCAAATTGACCGCCGACAACTACGAGCGTTCGGTGCTTGCGGTGGCCCAATGGCTGCAGGGCCGCAAGGAAGTCGATGGCGACAAGATCACCGTATTTTCGCAATCGATGGGCTCGCACTGGGGCCTTGGCGTGGCGGCGATGGGCGATCCCATCATCAAGGCCAATGTCGGTGTATGGGCGTCGTATCTCGACAAGTACTACATCCTCGATACGTTTTCGCCACGCTACAAGCAGCTGTTCGGCTATCTCACCGGTGCGAAAAGCGAGGAGGAACTCGACAAAATCGTCAGCCAGATGTCCATCGAAGGCAAAGAAGGCGGCATCACCGCGCCGACACTGCTCACCACCGGCGAATACGACGCACGCAGCCCGGTCGAGCTGGTCTATTCGTTCTATGACCGTATAAAAGCGCCGAAGGAGCTTTGGGTGTACGAGGACAGCTACCACCAGACCACGGTGTTTCCGGCGCAGGGCCAGCGCATGGATTGCCACTCGATGGGCATGGACTGGATCGTCGACGCGCTCGCCGGCAAGTACAAGGCGGGCCATGCGCGCAAGATGTACCTGCGCAGCGGCGGCGGCGGCCCGAACGGTAAGCAGGGCGAGGATCAGGATTCCATGCACTGGTGGGTCAAGTAGGCTGAAAGGAGGCAATACCATGGCGACGCCCCGATCCCTCATCCGTTTTCCCGGTGCATTGGGCATGCCGCTGGCGGCGCGGCTGGACCTGCCGGCCGAGGCGCCGCGGGCGTACGCGTTGTTTGCGCATTGCTTTACCTGCTCCAAGGAATCGCTGGCGGCCACGCGCATCGGGGCGGCGCTCACTGCGCGCGGCTTCGGCGTGTTGCGCTTCGACTTCACAGGATTGGGCGGCAGCGGCGGTGATTTCGCCAACACCAACTTCTCGTCGAACGTTGCTGATCTGGTGGCGGCTGCCAACTGGCTGCGCGGCGCGCATCAGGCGCCGGCGATACTGATCGGCCACAGCCTTGGCGGCGCTGCAGTGCTGGCGGCGGCACACGAGATTCCCGAGGCGGTGGCGGTGGCCACCATCGGTGCGCCGTACGAACCGGGCCATGTGCAGCACCTGTTTGCTGATGCCGCGCCCGCCATCAACGCCAACGGCGAAGCGGAAGTCACCCTCGCGGGCCGCAAGTTCAATATCCGCAAGCAGTTTCTCGACGATCTTGCGAGCCAAAACAGCCAGCAGCGGCTGGGCGAGTTGCACAAGGCGCTGCTGGTACTGCATTCGCCGCGCGACACGTATGTGAATATCGACAATGCCGCGCGTATTTTCATGGCGGCGAAGCACCCGAAAAGCTTCGTGTCACTGGACACCGCCGACCACTTGCTTACAGGCAAGGCGGATGCGGTGTATGTGGCCGAGGTGCTTGCGGCGTGGGCGAGCCGCTACATCGAGGTTGCCGGCGCCGGGAAAGCCGCAGCCGCGCCCGGCGTGGTCACCGTCAGCGAGACGCGCGAGGGCAAATTCACGCAGGCAATCACAGCAGGCGCGCATCGCGCACGGGCCGACGAACCCGTGAGCGTGGGTGGCGATGATTCCGGATTCACCCCCTACGATCTGTTGTTGGCAGGCCTCGGCGCGTGCACGTCGATGACGATGCGCATGTACGCGGATCAGAAAAAATGGCCGCTGGAGCAGGTCAGTGTGCGCCTGTCACATCAGAAAATTCACGCCACCGATTGCGCCGAATGCGAAACCCGCGACGGCAAGGTGGACCGTATCGAGCGCGAGATCGAGATCACCGGCGAACTCGACGAGTCGCAACGCGCGCGCCTGATGGAGATCGCCGACAAGTGCCCGGTGCATCGCACGCTGCATTCGGAAGTGTCGATTGTGACGCGGCGTGCGTGAGGTCTCGGCATAATATATGTAAGTTATTGTTTTTAAATGAGTTTTTCGATTAACGTTGGCTCGTCCGCGCTCTACTCCATTACCCTGATTTCCCACACGTGATGACGTGACCGGCCCGCGGACGCGCGCTGCACACGATCCGGCAACGGTGACACGGCGGCAACTTGTGCCCCGCACGGGCTGCGGCCCGCGCGCCCTAGCGCTTCTGTGCGCGCACGGCATGCGCATTGCCGTGACCGAGCCGGAAAAAGCTGGCCAGCTGCGCAAGATGGCACCCTGTTTTCGCGCAGATTCTCCGTGGCAGCGGCAGTTTTTCCAAATTGGCGCCATTCTGACGCGTCCTTGCGTCCAGCCGCGGGATCGCCCATTTTCTGCACCTGGCTGAGCCGCCGCTGTTGCCGGCCGACTTTACGTCGCGCGGCTTGGCGCTGCATCCCGTGCATTGTCGGTATTTTGCAACGGCACGGCCCTGAGCCGCTGATATGCAAGATTCAGCGAGATGCCCACAGCGTGGCTGCGGGAAAGTCGCATGGCAAACCCAGGCGTTGCAGCAGCGCGGGTCCGCGTGAGGACGATATCGCCTCTATCGTACTGCAGGGAAACGATCCTGCACTCTGTCCACGGATACGTGCCATGCCTCGCTCATGAGCGATTGCTCACAGCCCTTTCACGCCTGCCGCTGCAATGATCTTCGCCCACTTCGCGGTTTCGTCACGCAGAAATTTCTGGTACTGCTCAATCGTGTAACCAGCCGGTTCCGAGCCATCTGCCTTCAGCCGCTCTACCAGCTCCGGCGTCTTTACCAGTTTCACGACATCAGTGTTTATTTTGTCGATCACGGCCTTGGGCGTGCGTGCGGGCGCGGTGACACCGTTCCACGCTACCGCGAGAAATCCCTTAAGGCCCTGTTCGTCGAGGGTCGCCACCTCGGGCAGTGCGCTCGAGCGCTTCAGGCTGGTGACGCCCAGCGCGCGCAGCCTGCCGCTGCGAATCAGCGGAATCGCCGAGGTTAAACCGTTGAACACGATATCGACATGCCCGCCCACGAGATCGGCGAGCGCGGGCGCGTTGCCTTTGTAAGGAATGTGCACCAATTTCACGCCGGCCATGGCGTTGAACAGTTCGCCTGCAAGGTGATTGGACCCGCCGCTTCCCGAAGAGCCGAAATTCAGTGCGCCGGGTTTTGATTTGGCGAGCGCGATCAACTCACGGACATTCTTCGCCGGCACGCCAGGGTTGACCGCCGTCACCAGCGGCGTGGTGTTGATCAGGGTCACCGGTTCGAAATCCTTTTGCGGATCGTAAGGCAGCCTTTTCATCAGGCTCGGTACGATGGTGAATGGTGCCGGCGTAATAAAAAGCGTGTGGCCATCGGGCGGCGATTTGGCGACGATCTCGGTGCCGATGACCGTGCTGCCACCGGGCCGGTTGTCGACGAGCACGGGTTGCCCCCAGATTTCGGAAAGCCGCGGAGCGAGCGTGCGCGCGACGATATCGGTGCTGCCGCCGGCGGCAAACGGCACCACCAGGCGCACGGCTTTCTGGGGGAAATTCTGCGCGTGTGAGGGTATTGCCGTTGAAAAAATAAAGGCGAATAAAATCAGATACTTATATGGGTTCATGATGATCGGGTTGGTTGGGATTCAAGGTTCGCCACATCGCGGCGAGGCGGCAGAGAAAGGCCGCGACGCAAACTAAGCGATTTTATTCTGTTGCGCAACGTTTACGTCGTCGCACCTTGACCCGCACGGCCAAAACCGCACGCTGCACCCAGTCCCACTGCCGTTTCCAGGCTGAAACGGACCCTCCGCCGCGCTTTTTTTCAGTGAAGCCGAACACGCATCTGAGTGGCCGCGCCCGGGACACGCGCACGCCCGGCGGGTTTGCGCGCCAATAAAAAGCCCCGCGGCTTGCGCCTGCGGGGCTGCGTCGTGCAACGGCGCTCAACGGCTAATTCACGGCGTGCGAGGCAACCGCCAGAGCCGCCGTGCAGCCAGGGTCAGTCGTGGCCGCGCCGATCGTCATCCTTGTCGTCGCGCCGTTCGTCGTCCTTGTCGTTCTTGAAGCAAGGACACGGGGTGCTGATCATGATGGTGCGGTCAACCCTGCTCGACGGATGCTGAACGTTCACGTACGCCACGTTCGGGCGGAACGGATCGAAATACAGACCAGTCGCTTCCGCGCCCACGGTGGACAGGCTGGCCCAGCGTCCGACGGACTCGGCCACACCGTCATTGTTGCGGTCAAACGCGAACCATGTGTCCTGCACGCCGCCTGGCTGATCTTCGACGATGTACATATTGCCGTTCGAATCGATCGCCACATTGTCGGGGTTGGAGAACGCGTTGCCGACAGGCAGGCCGGTGGCGATATCGATGGTGTCGCGGCTCACAAAGAGCTTGACCATGTCGCGATCGAGATCAATCGAAAACACCTTGTGGTTGGTGGTGGTGGCGACGTACAGGAACTGCTTGCCGTTCTTCAGCGTCTTGATTTCGATGTCTTCGGGACGATCATAGTCGGTGCCCAGAAATGCCGGTAGATTCACCGTCGCGCGTCCATCGATCGAGCTCACGCCATTGGCGTCGGTCACCGTGACCGCGCCCGGTAGCGCTACACCGTTGGCGTCGGTGATCGGCACCCAGGTGGCGGCGCCGGTGGCTTCCTTCACCGTGCCGTCGCCCACGCGCAGCACGAAGGTCTGGCCGGCGGCGAAATAGTCGTCGCCGGTCTTGGCCCAGCGATTGCGGGAGACGTACTTGTAGATATTGCCGCCGTTGCGCTCGTCGATGAAGTACAGGTTGCGCTTGCTGTCGAACGCCAGCCCCTCGTGCGACACGCGCGGGATGATGTTGCGGTGAACGATCTTGATGTCGGCGGGCGCCGCCAGCGGATTGGTCACTTCAAACAGGCGGCCGTAGATGCTGACAGCCTGGCCGACGTCGTTCCAGGATTCTTCCGCCGTGAGGAAGGTGCCCCACGGCGTCCAGCGCGATGCGTCGAACGCGACGTAGCTGTTCAGCGCGGGCGCGGGGGCCGGGCTCGACCAGATGGTGGTGGTGAGCATGGTGCGCAGATCGGTGCGCTGGATGCCGGCCTGTCCGGTCTCATACACGGTGAACAAGTAGCGGCCGGCTTCGGCGCCGGTTTCGTTCAGGGTGTGCATGTCGTAGTTGCCGCTGTCGAAACGGCTGGTCTGCGCCGGATCGCGCACCACGAGGTTCATCTGGCTGAAGTTGGGCGAGGACAGGCGGAAGGGTGCTGCTTCCGGCAGCGTGCCGGCACCGACGTCGCCGATCATGGGTGTGAAATTTTGAAACGAGGTGTCGGCGGCAGATGCCGCCATCGCTGCCGCCGCGAGAGCCACTGCCGCGGCGAGTGTTTTCAGTTTCATGGTAACGGGTATCCCCTGAGTCAATGATTGAGTGATGCGGTTGCAGTGCCGGCTACAGCGCCGCGAGGCGAAACTGCGGTCGGGTGCACCAGCACTGAATCGACGGTATCAGATCATTGTTGCGGAATGATGATGCGCATGTACCGCGGGCAGGCGCAAGTGCCTTAAAGCGTATGACGAATCCGTGGCGGATAACGGCAAAGCGACGGTGCGCTGGAGGCGGGCGGCAGCAATCGTGCACGGCATGCCGTGCGGCCACCGCCAGCACGAACCGCGACCGCAGCATTGATCGCATCGAACGTGCCATTGAAATCACCGATAATAGGGACCAAGCGCGGCACCCGTCGAGGGCAGCTGCTGACCGGACAGGACACACGGAACGTCACTTTCATTTTTACGCGATGCCTGAATCGTTACGCCAAACGCAGAAGGACACTGCCACCGACATGCCCCTGCAGGCTGCGCTGGTCGCCCCGCCCAGCGCCTTCGTGCCGGCGCTTGGCGCACGGCTGTTGCCGTTGGTGGCCTTTGCGCTGGCATGGATTTTCACCGGCCCAATCCCCTTCGCGGTGGCCACGGCCGAGTGGGGCGCGTGATGAAGGGTGCACTGCCCGGCGTGGCGGGCGCGCTCAACCTCGAGGTGCTGCTGATCGCGTGGGCAGGCGTGTTTGCCTAGCGTCGGCGCAACGTTGTTCATGCTGGCCAGCGCAGGCGTGATCCTGGCGCTGGGCGTGATGCATGTGTGGTTTACCTTTCGCGGCAACAAACTCACTCCGCGCGATGCCGCATTGCAGGCGCGCATGCGCGAGATCTCACCCGTGCTCACGCGCCGGACGACGATGTGGAAAGCATGGATCGGTTTCAACGCCAGCCACGGCATGGGCGCGATATTGTTCGGACTGATCTACGGCTATCTCGCGCTGATGCACGGCGCGCTGTTGTTTGAGTCCGTGTTCTTGCAGTTGACCGGCTTGGTGATGCTCGGTGGATGGCTGATCGTCGGCAAACGTTACTGGTTCAGCGCCCCCTTACGCGGAATTGCCGTCTCGTTTGCGTGTTATGTCGTGGCGGTGGTGCTGGCAAGGATCTGACGCCTGCCATGAACTTCAAACGTCTCAAAAACCGCCACCGCTTGCGGTGTGGGCACGTTTACCCTCGCCGCTGCGCTTCCCGCGCGGAACAAGGGTCGGGATGCGGGTAAATGCCGTTTTTGAAATATCGCAAGTTCGTGACTGGCACTCAGCGCAGAATCAGGGCGACAATTGTTCCAGCCCCGCGTCCCTGAATACCGGCGCATTTTCCGTCCGCGCAAAAAAGACCAGTAGCTCGCGCGCCGCCACCTGATTCCTGGATTCCGCAAAGAGCGCCGCCTTGGAATCAAAGTTGAATTGCAGTTCCGGCGGAATCGGGCCGATGACGTCCAGTCCCGGTACTGCCATCAGTTCGACCATCTGCTGAAACGCCATCTCCGCCTCGCCGGCGGTGACCACCACGCCGATGTAGCCGCCGGGGCGGGTGACTTCCTTGGGCCTGATCTGAGCGGCGATGCCCAGCCGTTCCATCAGCCCGGGAAAATACGCGCCGCTGGGACCGTGCACGGTGTGCGCAATCGATTGAGCGTTGAGCAGCGTGCGCTTGAAGGCATCGACAGTGCTGATGTCAGGCTTCGGCGCGCCTTTCAGCACGGCGATGCCGATGATCGAACGTGCAAACGGCTGTGCGCTTGTTGCGGTGAGAATGCCGCGTGCGGCGAGCTTGTCGATTGAAGTGCCCAACAGCACAGCGGCATCCCCGCGCTCGCCCGCTTCAATGCGTGCGAGCGAGTTTTTTGCTGTGTCGAGAATCAGCTCAACCGTGTGGCCGCTTTCCTTTTCGAACGCAGGCAACAGCAAGTCGAGCACGGGACGAGAACTGTTCGAGGTGCGCAGTGCGATGGCGGTCATATCATAACTATTTGATTTTAAACAATTATTTTATCTACATGTCTTTGGCTTTTTTGGCCGCCTGATCGCGCGCCATGCCCGCGCGCACCAGTTTTTCGTAGAACTGTATTTTGGCGCCGTAGCCATCCGGGTCGACGAAGCGGTTCGGGTCATAGGTGTCGCCCGGGTTGCGCTTCTGGTGCATGTTGAACTGCGCGGCATGCGAGGCCACCCATACATCGGGCTTCAATTGCTTTTGGCGCTGCAGCGTGCCGAGATACGCTTCGTTGATGTTGGTGAATCCCGGCATGAAGTTGACGTTCACACCCGGATTGATCGATCCCATGTTGACGATCAGCACGTTGTAATCGCGGCCGGCATCGCGTGTCTTGAAGGTAAAGCTGCTGGCGCCCTTGGTGTGTCCAGGATGATGCATCACGGTGAGTTCGGTTCCCCCCAGACGCACCTTGTCGCCTTCCTTCAGGCGCTGGTCAACCTTGACCGGCTCGTAAACCACGCCGCGGCCCTTGTCCGGAAAGCGATAATCCACGTTGCCGCCGCTTTCGACCAAGGCAGCGTCGTCTTCGTGCATCAGCATGCGCGCGCCGGTCTCGCGCTTCATCTGCGCCATCGCGGCGACGTGATCCCAGTGGCCGTGCGTGGCCAGCAGCAGCTTGATGTCGCTGTACTTGAAGCCGAGCTTTTCAATGTTGGCGCGGATATACGGCGCGGAATCGTTGACGCCGGTGTTGATCAGCATATGCCCCTGCGGGGTGGTGATCAGGTATACCGCCAGATCGTAGGTGCCCACATAATACAGGTTGCCCACCACGCGAAACGGCTCATAGGGCTTCACATACTTTTCCTGCGCGGGCAGCTGCTTCCAGGTTTGCTGGGCATGGGCGGGCACGAGCAACAAGGGCACGAGCAATGCGGCAAACAGCAGCAGTTTCGAGCGCATACCGGCAGTGGTTTTCATCTGGCCTCTCCTGATTGAAGTTGAACGCCGGTTCGAGTCATGGCGTTGCGCCCTCCCCGGCGCAAACCACAGCGTAAATCTTTTGGCCGGCCGTGGCTATAGCATGGCTTTTACCGCTTTCATGCGCTGCACCGAATCGCCCGCAATGTGGGTCCAGATGATTGCGTCGCGAACCAGCTTGTCGGCGCGCGCGCTGATTTCGCCCCGATTGGCGCCGCGGTGGATGTCCAGATTGAGGTAGCACACGCGCTGCATGGCGTCGGTGGAAAAATTCATCAGCAGTCCGTTGTGCTTACGCGAAATCGGGACAGTGACGTCGGCTTCCATCGCCACGCGCATGACGAACGAGCGCAGCGCCTCGGTCAGCATGTGCATTTCCGACAGCTTCAGCTGGAACAACTGGTGTTCGTTCAGGCGTTTCCCGGCTTGACGGTGCGTGCGCCCGTGCAGCGTGGCCGTGTCAATCGCCGCTTCACAGAGGCCCAGCGCGTTGGCGGCATATTCCATGTCGCCGAATTTGCTGTTTCTGCCGCCGTGTTTTTTGTGGGCGCCGTTGATCGCGCCAAGGCGGTTGCTGTCGGGCACGCGCACATTTTCAAAAAACAATTCGGCGTTCTGGTAAAAGCGCCAGCCGTGCTTGTTGAACACCTTGCCCACCTTGAGGCCCGGCGTGCCGGGCTGCACCGCGAAAATGGTGGTCCCCTCGTGCACCGGCGCGCCGGGATCGGTGCGCGCAAACGCAAAAATGAGTTTGCCGATGTTGGCATTGGCGATGTAACACTTGGAACCATTCAACACCCAGGTGTCGCCATCCAGTTGTGCGCGCAGCTGCAGGCCGGATTTTGGATCATCCGCGGGCGGCAGGCGGTTGTCAGAGCCGGCGTTGGGTTCGGTGATGCCGCCGCCCATCACGAACTGGTCGTCGTTGACGAAGGCGTCAAAGAAGCGCTTTTTCTGGTCGTCATTGCCGTGATCGATAATCAGGTGGCTCCACTTCCAGCTCTGGCTGAAGGTCTTGGCCATCGCGCTGTCGGCGCGGGCCATTTCGGTGATCATCAGCGCCTGCGTGGTGAAATCGATGCCATGGCCGCCGTATTCGATGGGCACGGCGGCGGTGCGGATGCCGAGCCGCGAGCCTGTCTGAATCAGGCTCCAGTCGAAGGTGTCGCCGGGTTGCGGGATCTGGTCGCGTACCAGCGAGCGCGGGCGGATCTCGCTTTCCGCGAATGCGCGCGCTTTGAGTTGCCACTGGCGCTGGGTGTCGTTGAGCAGGTGATCCATCGTTAAAGTCCCTTATGGCCGCAGATGAACGCGGATGAACACGGACTACGTCACTACACTCGTCGTTCCGGCGCAGGTCGGAACCCAGTGGCGCAGCCCGGCCCGAAGGGCCTCATACAGATGCTTCGCATCGAGTTACAACCTGGATTCCGGCCTGCGCCGGAATGACGATTCTGGTGATGCAAAGCGTATCACGGTCCCGGAACATCGCTTGCATGCTACGATCGGCGCAGATTTGATTTTTCGGAGACAACTTATGGTCCAACTCGAATTCCACGATCCCGCTGGCGCACTCGAAATCACTCAACCCCATGCGCCGCGTCTGGACACCATTGCCGGCAAAAAAATCGGCATCGTCACCAACGAGCAATGGCAGGCGTACCGCACGCTGCCGCTGATCAAATCCCTGTTTGAAAAAGATTTTCCCGGCGTGGAAATCCTGCCCATCGACGCCTATCCGCAAGGCAATGCGCTGATCGGCGAGGAAAAGACGGCGCAGATGGTGAAGGACAGCGGCGTCGATGCGGTGATCATCGGCAACGCGGCCTGAGGCTCCTGCGCCACTGCGTGCGGCCGTGCTGCCGCCAGAATCGAAACACTGGGTATCCCCACCGTCACCCTGACGCGGGCGGATTTCAAGGGGGTGATGACCAATGCCATCTCCGGTCTGGGCCTGGCGCCCGACGCGGCGATGATTACTTTTCCGATCGACATGTTTCTGCCGGGCAGCGATATTTCCGCCCTCGAAGCGCGCAAGAACGAGTTTTACGAGGCGCTGACCGGCTGGCAGTCGGCGTTCGCCAAGGCCGCGGCGGGCGAAGTGCCGATGCTCAAGGTCGAGGGCGAGACCTACGAAGATGCGCTGCAGCGTGCCAACGATCTTGCCATCACCAATCTGTGGGGCGACGGCCTGCCGCTGTGGCCTGCCACGCGCGAGCGGGTGAACCGCATGCTGCGCGGCACGCCGCTGCCGCGCACGCAGATAATCGGCAAATTCCCGCCGCGCGGTGGCATCACCACCGTGGAAACCTGCGCGGTGGCGCTGGCGATGGCGGGCGGGCGTGCCGAATATCTGCCGGTGCTGATCGCTGCCGTTGAAGCGTTTCTTCATCCCGAGACCAATGCCGAGCAACTGCAGGCCGCGTCGGGCAGCGCGTTTCCAGTGGTGGTGGTGAACGGGCCGATCGCGAAACAGATTCGTCTTAACTCAGGCTTCGGCTGCCTTGGCCCCGACCCGCAGCGGCCCGCGGGCGCTTCCATCGGCCGCGCGCTGCGGCTGATCCAGCAGAACGTCGGCGGCGCGATGCCCGGCATCGGCGCCATGGCCAACTACGGCGGCATGCGCAACGTCAACATGGTGTTTGCCGAAGACGAAGACAACCTGCCCGAAGGCTGGCCCACGCACGCCACCGAGCGCCACGGCTTTGCACGCGATGCCAATACCGTGTCGGTGTTCTTCTGCAACGGCGCGACCAATGCGCGGCGGCGCGGTGCCAAGAAGGAAACGCCTGAAGAAGACGCAACACAAGGCATGTATCGCATGGCCGAGTTCATGCGCGTGCCCAACTACACCAACCTGTCGGGCTATGAAAAAGGCACGCCGGGCGCGATCCTGATACCGGGCGTGGTGGCCAACAACATGGCCAAGCTCGGCTGGACCAAGCCGAAGATGCGCGAATTCTTTTATGAACACTCGCGCATTCCGCAATCGGAGATCAAGCGCAACGGCGGCAGCGCGTGGATCGAAATCGACTCGAACCCGCTGACGCGCGACAGCGCCAAACTCGATCCATGGCCGATCACTGCAAAGCCGGAAAACTTCATCGTGCTGGTGTGCGGCGGCGGACACCCGACCAACAGCTTCTGGCTGCAGGGCTACAGCCCGCGCGTCATCGGCAAGCCAATCCGCGTGCCGGAAAGCTTCGAGCAATTGCTGGTTGAGGCGGATCGCGATCTCGGTTGCGGGGACGAGGTGTGCCGCATTTGATGGCGATCGTTATAATTTAAGTTATTGATTTTATTGAAATATTTTTTATTCATTGCAGCCCGGGTAGCCGTACCGTCAAGGGCTGGCGCGCGGGCGTAAGCACGGCGGCCACGCAGTTTGCCGCCGCCACGCCGCTACTGGTGCAGGGTGCGGTGATTCAGCGCTGGTTTCGCGGCACTATGTAGGCATCGTGCTGCTGGCCTTGCCGTATTGGTGGCCGGCCATCATGCGCATCCTGCATCGTTGTCACTCGAAGCCATACACTTTGCGTGCGGCCAGTATGTCCTGCCGGGTTGCGCTGAATCGCGGCCCGCGGCTCGCCTTGGGCATGCCCAGCCGTCTGAAATCCACCTGCATTTCGGCGGTCTTGATCAGCGCCGCGTGGGTGTCCAGAACGGGCACCCCGTCGACATGCTTCACGTCGTGTTCCTGCAGGAAAATGCTGGTGGCGGCGAAATCGGTGATAAGTATTTCCGCGCCCTGATCGATCGCCACGCGTGCGGCGGTCTTGAATTCATCGATGACGTGCCGCGGATCCTGTTCGAACAGCGTGAGCAAGTCGGTCATGCTGTAGCCGAGGTGGCCCATGTGGGCGCCTGGCAGACACAGATGCCCCATGCCGTACCGTTCGACAATGGCCCGGGTGGTGATCACCGACCATTCATCGTAGGCAATGACGGCGAACTTGCGCGCGACAAGGCTGGCGAAGTGATATGACGCCTCGCCGGCAAATACCACCGGAATATCCACCGCCTCGCGCAGTTCGGCATGCCCCAGATCGCGCAGGCCGGCGAGAACGAAGGCATCGAACCCTTCGCGCTCTGCCCGCAATGCGTTCTCGATGACCTGCCCGATATGCATGTATTGAACGTATTCGGAGAAGATCATCTTCGGGCCGCGCTTTTCCACAGTCGTGATGTGAAACTCGGTGTCCGGGCGCGCGACGCGCGGGAGATGTCTGCGGCATTGTTCATCGAAATAGCGCCATTTCGCATCGACATGGGAATCGGGACTGAAGGTCTGGAACCAGATTTTCATTTCACTTATCTCCTGTATCAGGTCGGTGCGCGGCGAAGGGATCGAACACAAAGAGAGGCATGGATATGCCTGCTCGCCGGGGGGAAGCGCGGGCATGAAGGCGAGACGGTTATTACGTAACTATTGGATTTTAAACAATTATTTAAAAAGGCTGCCGCAAGGCCTAATCGGCGCGGATGCCGAGTTTCCTGATCAGTGCCGCCCAGATGGCCGTCTCCGTGCGGATGCGTGCCGTTAAATCCGCCGGGCTGCCCGGATTGGGTTCCAGGCCCTGGCGCGCCATGGCGGTCTGCACATCGTTATCGCGCAGTGCCTTCAGCGTCTCGCCGTGGATGCGCGCCGCAATCGCTTTCGGGGTGGCGCCCGGCACCGACATCGCGAACCACAGCCCGGCGTCAAACCCGGGGTAACCCGATTCGGCAACCGTCGGCAGATCCGGCATCAGGCGGGAACGCTTTGCCCCGGTAGCGGCCAGCGCGCGCAGCCGCCCGGCCTGGATGAACGATATGGTGGATGCGACAGTACCCACCAATACCTGCACCTCGCCGCCCAGCACGGCAACAGCGGCTGGACCGCCTCCCTTGTAGCGGACCTGCGTCATATCGATTCCCGCGCGCGACTTCAGCAGTTCCGCGCCCAGATGTATCGCGGTGCCTTGGCCGGCGGAAGCATAATTGAGAACGCCGGGTTTCTGTTTGGCCAATGCGATGAGTTCCGCCAGCGTTTTGGCCGGCACGCTGGGGTGCACAACGATCACCTGCGCGCCCATGGCAAGCACCGTGACTGGTTGCAAGTCCTTGTCGATGCTGAACGGCATGCGATACAGGCTGGGATTCACCGTAAGCAAAGTGCTCGTTGATGTGAGCACGGTATGGCCGTCTGCATTCGCGCGGGCAACCATTTCCGCGCCCAGGTTGCCGCTGGCGCCGGGACGATTGTCCACGACCCAGGTCTGGCCCATGCTCTCCGTCAGCTTCGGTGCCACGATGCGTGTTACAGCATCGAGGCCGCCGCCGGTTGCCGTCGCGACGATGACGCGAATGGGACGGTTCGGGTACGGCGTCTCGGCTGCTTGCGTGAGCGCGACCATACCGATCATCAGCAATGCAGCGGCACCGGCCGTCCCATGACAACGCTTTCCATGCACAGTCAGCAGGCACATCGCGGGTATCCTCGAATCAGGGTGTATGGCTTGTGGACCAAGCGGCCGCCGGGCAGCCGGACATCGGCGAAACCGCCCGGGCATCCGCGGCTTGCGGTTGACCGTCACCGGGGAGCAACCCGAACGACGGAGGCCGGGCTGCTCAGCTTTCGAGTGCGGGGAACGGGTACGGCACCGCTTTGCCGTTGCGCAGCGGCAGCACGATGACCGCAGAGCCGGGCGTGCTTTCGAGGCCGTTATTGTTGCGAATGCCGGTCTCGCACTCGACGATGCCGAGCCCATCCCTCACATAAAGTTTGGTCACCCGCCCCCACGCGGTGAGGGTTTCCCATTCGATGTTCATGGCGCGGTACTGAAAGGCAATCTTCGCCACCCAGCCTTCGAGGCCGGCCCATTCGTCGAGCATCTGGGCGAGGACATGCTGCTTCCACGACCCGTTGATCAGCAGGCCGGGGTTCTTGTCATGGCCGGTGGTAAAGGGGTGGTCATAGTGGATGCGGTGCCAATTCTCGGACGACGCCGACCAGCGCATGATGTGCGCCGGACTCATCGGCCCCTTCGCCACGGGGGCAAGCTCATCCCCGACCTTGACGTCGTCGAAGTAGCGCTGCGTTGCATATCCCATTTAATGTGACTCCGTGCGTTGTCGGCGTGAGTGAAAGTGCGTGAACGTAAGTAAACGTGGGCAACGTTAGCGGAAAATGGCGGTCTGCCGTGCGCGCGCGACGAGACCGCCGTCGTCGTCCTGGAAGATCGTCTCGGTGATGACGATGGCCATCGGGCCGGTGCTGCCGATGCGTTCCCGGATATCATGGTAACGCGCCTTCGTACGCACGCGCTTGCCCGGCCGGATGCGCTGGTAGAGATCGATTTCCGCGCCCCCGTTGACCATGCGCTGGAAGCCGTGCGGCACGCGAGGCAGGGCCTGCCGATTGGCGCCGCCGCCGCCGTAGGCATCCCAGTCGCGGTCGGCCTTGAGACGATCGAGCGGGTCGGGGGTGCCATGCGCGCGCCGGAAGGCGAACGAAAAATACAGAGGCGGGCAGACCGCAGCCCCGTACTTGGTGCCGCGCGCGTACGCCTCGTCGTAGTACAGGGGGTTGTCATCCATAATGGCGTGGACGAAGCGGCGGACTTCAGAGGGCGAGATGGGGTCGGAATAGGCACTCCATTCAGTTTCCACGCCGATGAGGGCCTTGACGTCGTCGGTCAGAAAGGATTTATACGCGGGGGTCATGAGGTGCGGTCCCTTGTTGAACAGGGCGGGCGCGAAGCGTCCGCAGCCACGACTGTAGCAGGGTTTCGCCGCGCCTATCAATGGCCGAAAAGGCACGCCGCCCGGGGCGCATTTGCAGAGGCGGCTACGGCATGACGGGTTCCAGCAGTCATCTAACGCCACAAAGACGCGTTGGCGTGGCGGCAGGCGCGTATCGCCCACTCTCGTCGCCGATCGATTCGTCCCTCGACTGACATTGCTGCTGGTGCATCCACGCCCGCACGCAAGGACAGCCGACGTACCAAAGCAAGCGGCCTTGTTGAGCGTTCCCAATGCTCCGTTTATGGGGTCATCCTGACGGCCTCCAAGGCAAGCCGCGGACAGGCTCCGGGATTGTCTTGACGGCGTGGGTTCGGCCAACTGCCGGCATACCGTTGTTCTTCACAGGTTTCATTCCCATAACCGGTTTGATCTGAAACCTGCCGGAATACATACTTTAGCACCTCGGCCTCAGCAGCCGCTCCCCTTCGGACAGGTGACAGGCAGGAACGTTACGCCTGCTTGCCGCATGGCGTTCAAGGTGCTCGAACGGCAGGTCCACGATTCTTCGCACTGGTTATCGCGACCCTGATAACACTGACGCGTCTATCGTAGGTTGTTCACGGCCGTGACTGCAATTGGCATCCCACTCCAACGCCAGCGGCAGCGGCAGCGCGAAAATCGTAATTGCACGAAGACGGCCCCGTTGACGCAATGGGGGGCAGATTGGGCGGCGACCTGAAGGCTGCTTTCGTGTTGGGAGGACGTCCATGACCTTCACGGCAGCGCTACATCGACCCGATTGAACGAGTGATGGGTGATGCACTGAAAAGCCAAGCGCATGTGGGCGTCTGGCTTCAGCACAACCTTGGTGTATCGCATCCAGCAGCCGCCCGTCAGGTGTCTGCCGGATGACGTTGCGTTCGGTCTGTGGACGGCCCTTTTATCACTGCGCCTTGATGTTTGCCTGCCGAATCACCTTCGAGTATTTCGCAATTTCAGTGGCCAGATGCGCACGCAAAGCTTCAGGCGTGCTGCCCACTGGGTCCAGTCCTTCGCGTTTGTAGAAACCCTTGACCGCTTCGCTGCCAAGCGCCGTCAACATTTCCGCATTGAAGCGCGTGACTATCGGATCGGGTGTCGCTCGCGGAAAAAACACCGCATACCACACATCAGTCTCCAGGCCCGGCACGATTTCCTTGATCGCAGGCAGACCGGGAAACGCTACCGAGCGCTGCGGCGTGGTGACAGCAAGTCCGCGGATGCGCCTTGCTTTGAGTTGGGACATTGCCACAGGCGCCACCACAAACAGCAACGCCACATCGCCGGTGAGTAAACCCATCAACGCCGGGCCCCCGCCCTTGTACGGTACGATCGTGGTGTTGATCCCGGCGAGTTGATTGAGCATTTCAGCCGCGAGATGGCCCGTGCTGCCGTATTCGTTAATGCCTGCGGCGAGCTTGCCCGGATGCCGGCGCGCGAGCGCTATCAATTCCTTCACTGATTGTGCCGGCACGCTGGGATGCACGCACAGTACCAGCGGTCCGGCGGAGATCAGGCTCACGGGGGTGAGATCGCGGCGTGGATCAAAGCGCATTGTTCCGGCGAACAACGTCGTGTTTACCGCCAGTGTAGAGGTCGTGAAGAGCACCGTGGTACCGTCGTGTGCCGCGTCGGCGACGATTTGCGCGCCGATCAAACCGCCGGCACCAGGCCGGTTATCGATGACAAAGCCCCGGCCGCCGTCCTCACGCATGGCATCGGTGATCAGACGTGCCTGCACGCTGGCGCCGCCGCCGGGGCCGAATGGCACGACCACGCGCACCGGTTTGGCGGGGGTTCCCTGCGCGTGGGCTTGCAAAGCATAGGCAAAGAAAAGACCCGCCATCACCACCTGACAGCATCGCACAGCCTTCACGTCAGTGCCCCGGCCTGGGCTGCCGTATCTCGGGCGTAACAGCCTCAATCTCCTGCGCAGACAGCCCGAATTCCTTGAGCACCTCTGCCTGATGTTGCCCCAACAGCGGCGGCGCGCGGCGCCCGCTGCCTGGCGTGTCGCTCAGCTTGATCGGAATGCCCGGCACCTTGATCTCGCCCAGGCTCGTGTGTTGCAGCGTCATGATCATGTCGCGCGCGGCGGTTTGCGGATCGTTCAGCGCATCGGCGATGGTGTTGATGCCGCTGCACGGCACGCCGGCATCGGTGATGACCTGCGACCACTCGCGCGTCGTGCGTTCGGCCAGGCGCGCCTTGAGCTGGACGTTCAGTTCATCGCGGTTCTTGACGCGCAGCGCGTTGGTGGTGAAGCGCGGGTCGCTTGCCAGCGCCGGCAGGCCCAGCGCCTGTGCGAGCTTGTGGTAGAGGCCGTCATTCAACGCGGCGATCATGATGTCGCCGTCGGCGGTCGGGTACACCTCATAGGGCGCCAGATGCGGCGACGCAGAACCCATCTTGCCGGAGGGCGCCTTGCCGGTGGCGAAATAACCCACGGCGCGAAACAACATCAGCGCGATTTGCGATTCAAACAATGACGCTTCCACGCGCTGCCCGCGCCCGGTGCGCTCGCGTGCGGCCAGCGCCAGCAGTATGCCCTGATTGGCGTACAGCGCGGCGCTGACATCGCACACCGATACGCTGGCGCGCACCGGCGGCCCGCCCGGCGTGCCCGTCATATGCATGATGCCGACAAAGGCCTGCATCACCGAATCGTAAGCGGCCTGATCGCGGCGCGGGCCGCTGTCGCCAAAGCCGGAGATCGAGCAATACACCAGGCGCGGATTCACCTTGCGCATCGTCTCGTAATCGATGCCCAGACGTTCGGGCACGCCACGCCGGTAGTTTTCCACCAGCACATCGGCCTGTTCACACATGCGGAACAACGTTTGTTTGCCTTCGGGTGTTTTGAGATCGAGCACGATGGAGCGCTTGTTGCGATTGACCGCAAGAAACTCCGTGCCCTGATCGCCCCAGAACGGCGGCCCCCAAGTGCGGACCTGGTCGCCACTGGGCGGCTCTACCTTGATCACATCAGCGCCCGCGTCGCCCAGCATCATGGTGCACAACGGCCCCGACAGCACGGCGGTGAGATCAACGACGCGGATTCCTTCCAGCGGCATAATCATTTGGGGTCTTTCCGCGCCTCGCGGCTCGACAAATACTTGTCGATGCGCGCCTGAAAACGCGGATGCAGGCGCGAAATCACGCGGATATCTCGCGCATACTCAATCGACTTGTTGTATTCCATGTCCGTGACCGTGCGCACCACCTCCTTGGTGAAGGCAAGGCCATGCGGCTCATTGCGCGCGATCTCCATGGCGAGTTCGGTGGCGGCGGCAACCGATGTGCCATCCGGCACCACGCGATTGACCAGCCCCAGCCGGTGCGCTTCGGCGGCATCGATCGCGCGCCCCGTGAATAACATTTCATTCATGGCCTTGCGGCCCATCACCCGCAACAGCACCGGAATCACCGTGGCGGACGCAATGCCCGCCCGCACTTCGGGATAGCCGAGGGTTGCGCGTTCTTCCGCGATGGCGAGATCAGACCAACCCACCAGATTCGCGCCCAGCCCCAGCGCCGGGCCGTTGATGGCGGAGATCGTGACCTTGGGGTAATTCCACACCAGCTTGTTGAGCGCGAGGATGTGCTCATACTCGCCACGATCTTCCAGCGCCGTGGCCTTGCGCATCTCGCGCAGATCCGCGCCGCCCGAAAACGCATTACCAGAGCCCGTAAAGATAATGACGACGATCTCATCATCTTTGGCCAAGCCCGTGAGCGCCTCGGTCATCTCATGTACCAGCGTCGGGCTGAAAGGGTTACGTTTGTCGGGCTCGTGCAAAGTCACCACGGCAATGGGTGGTTTGCGTTCTACGATGAGACGGGAGTAGTTATTGGGGGGCATGCGGATTTCCTGGTTTTAGGTTCTTGGCCAGT